>JAZLBV010000019.1:0-16593 GCA_045613925.1 Candidatus Enterousia sp. | reverse complement strand
GATAAACAATCGCGCGCGTGGCGCAATGATATCAAGTATTGTTGGTGCGACAACGGGCACAATCGGAACTATTACATCTGTGACTGCAAATAGTGGTAGCGTACGTGGTGGTGATGAACAGAAAGAAAAAAATCTGAATACTGCATCAAATATTTTGGCGGGTGGCACAGCGATGGCATCAGGTGTTGCGACTGTATTTAATGCAACACAAATTTCCGCAATAAAAAAGATTGCAAAAATTGCCGAAGATTGTGAAAGGGTTTTGAAATGAAACGATTGATAATATCTTTATCAGTTTTGTTATTATACGCATCGGCACATGCTGATACTTTTGGCCCAAATGATAAGGTCTTATATTTTAATTCTGATACTTTAATTACGGTGATAAAAAATACTTTTCCACAAAATCTGCAATTAGATGTTGCAAATAAATATGTTGAACTTATGGACAGCAAAGGAAATGTATCCATAGATGATTTAAGAACTGTTTGTGGTGTTGGGCAATTGGATAATGCGAAATGTAAAAACTTTATTCGCGATTTAATCGATACAAGTGGTAACGCTGATATAAAGCCATTCTATTGGGCAGATTATGTGACGGTAAGTCCCGAACCAATACGACTTGCGGTGTACAGCAGTAGCGACGGATATCACAAGAACGCCGGATTAGACAGTGGCGAATGGGCGATGACGTTTGGTTGGATGAAAGAATCAAAGTTTATGCGTCAATATCCACAAACAAAATATATTCGCGGAATCAGTGCATGCACAAATGAATCTGGGATAAAGAATGTTGCAAACACATCAAAGAACTTTACATTAAACGAACAAACGGGCGAACATTGTTGGTGCAAAATGACCGGACCCGAAGAAAGCGCATGGGTGTATAACAAGGGCGACGGGATGGCCGGCGGTTGTGCGCGGTCGTGTGCAGTGGAATGCATATCAGCGCTACGCACCGAACCAATGCGTAGTGCGATGTTCAGCGCGGTAAAACTAAACGGTTCCAACGCAAATACAAATGATGAAAATGTTATCGGCGACGCGTTAATCGATGAATTCAAACCGTGTGAATTTGATTGGGTTACTGAAGCAGTTTACGAAGAGATTGAGGGCGGAAACTATCTTAATGAGGAGAGTGATGAACATCCATGGTTTGGATATAAAACACAAAAAACTTTATACGAAATGCCAGAGAAGGTAAAATTATATAATTATTTGAATGAAAAATCACCAGATTTGAATCTCGAACTAAAATATCCCAGTCACTCTTGGCCCCGCGAACGCAATTCAAGAGGTTTAGACTATGAAGAGTGGGCACAAGGTGGTTATAGTTGGATGAAAAGCGAAAATTTCCAATGTAAATATCCAGGGGTAAAAAAAATCAAAGGGGTTGCAACCTGTAATAATGTCAAAGGTGATTTTGGACAGGTCACAAATCGGAAATTTACACCAAATGAAAAAACAGGTCTTTATTGCTGGTGTAAAACAACGTATCCGGAACAATCAAAATGGTATTTTGGAACTTATTATTCTCCAACCTGGTCTAATGATCTTACAGAATATTGGACTGTAGAAAAAACAACAACACAGGGTGATAATGTTGTAGAGTATGAAACATACACAGAAAAACGAAAGATGTCCCAAGAAGAAATAGAAATGCGTATCAAAGCCGATATTTCAGAATGTGATGCTTTTTGTTTAACAAGTTGTGCTACATATATAGATTTTAAAGCAATGCCTGCTAAGCGATAATTTATTAAAATTAACCGTCAGAAAATAATCATGACTTACAAAAGTTCGAGAATTGACATAAGGAGTTCGTTTTTGCGGCTGATAATCTCGAACTGTTATGTTGATGGTGGAAAGGCTAGGTTTTCTTTGAAAAAATCGCTTTCTTTGTTCGTAAAAACACCAAATATGAACATTTGGCAGTCCCAACGGGAATTGAACCCGTGTTACCGGAATGAGAATCCGATGTCCTGACCGCTAGACGATGGGACCTTGTGATATCGCACATTTTACAGATTATTTTTTTTATTGCAATATTTTTATAAATCAGACTTTTCTAACACAGGTGCCCAAATCTTTCGCAAAACTGTTTCGTCTGTGTTCTCATTTATTATTTGAATAGATTTTTTTATAATATCCAATTGATGTGGTGTCCAAGCGTTATCAGCACATTTTTTTTCAAACCAATCACAAATACCAATTGCGTCTTTAAGGCAAATAATTTTCATTTGTTCAAAATTTGCAGACGCCCAATCCGACACCATTTCATATATTCGAATGTCTGGAATATCTGCAACTTTTTCATAGTGTTGAATATGGTGTGTTGCGTGTTCGTGATGTGTTTTGTGTGCATCATAATAGAATTTTTCATATTCTTCGGTCAGTCGAAAATTTTTGTGATATATACCATAAATCACGTATGCATAGCCTGTCCGCATAGGTTCACAATTTTTATCGTTATCGTGTTCCGGAAAATGATAGCCCAACAATCCTGCAAAATAATTCATAGATTTTACATGGCACGCAATGCGCAAAGCTGAAAATTCATAAATATCTTTTATGTCTATGTTCATTGATTTGTTATTCAAATGTGTTTCATAAATAATAAAAATAAAGCGTTTTTTTCGCAAGAAAAATATAAAGGAATAATCTGCTGATATTATTAAGCTTGACAAATTGTGTATTTGGTGTTAATGTTGATGTTATGGCTCGAGAGTTGATTTTTCAGCATAGTGAAAATCGTTATGTGGACAAAATCCCAAACGATTGTAGGTGTTGTTTGGTTTTTAGCGGTTATAAAGCAATAAATTCAGAATTAGCAATAAAGTTTTCAAGAAATATTAGTAATTTTATTAATCGTGGTGGTCAAGATGCGCAAGTTTTTAGTGTGGTTTATAAACCTGCCAGGAACAAAGTAATAATGGATTGGTTTACACAAATAATTATTAATCCTAAAACCAGTTATAAATTAGGTTATACTGTGATGGGTAAAATATTATTTATGATACAGGCGCTTAATCGTATTGCACTTCATAAATATATAAATGAAATTTTTGATCAAACCATATTACCAAGAATCTCTGATAAAAACGGGAAAAAATTACCAGTTCAAACTGCAAAACAAAATATCAGAAATATAACTTTTGTTTCGCATTGTTACGGTGGTTGGATTGCAAAGCGTTTAATCCAATTAATGACCACAAAATTGCAAGAATTGAAATATTCTGATGAAGATAGAAAACAGATAATGCGCCAAATGGTTTCAATATCTCAATCTCCGGTTTATATTTTTAATGATTCAAATTACAGTATGTTAAATTTCACATCTGCATCGGATACAAGTTTATATTATACCAGCTTTTTTCAAGCTAAAGATTCTTTGCATTTTTTCAAAGAATATAATTTGATTATGTCTGAATCTGTGGTTGAAAATCACAAACGTATAAAACAAAAAACACATAAAGATACAGAACACATATTGTGGCCATTGAAAAATTCATCTTATTTATCTGAACCTGGTAAAAAAATCGTGTTTTTATTAAGGACTGTTTTATATAATGCGTTTGAGTCAAATCAAATAAATGACATAACCGATTTGTTTAAATCTACAGGTGAAAAATTAGACGGAAAAACATCAAACGAGATATTTAAAGAGTTAAAGGCAAACTCTTATGATTTTTGTAATCCAAAACCACGTTATGATACCGTGCAAATTTTTATGCAAAGTGTTTTTAACAAAATAAAACAAACAACAAAAACACAATAACAATACAAAAATTATTATAAAAAAACCGCCATTTCGGCGGTTTTTGTTATTTGTTATAGCCCAAACACACAGAATACCAAAAATCGACAATAGATTTTTTCATATTCAAATAACTTCCCTGGGCAATTTTTTGACCATCAAAAGCAGAAATATAAACCCCTGCATTTATGTGTTTGTAAATATCGCACCAATTATATGTTTCTATTTTTTTATACATTTATCTTACCCTTTTACATTCTGACGATTTTGTTCAAAACACCTAGAACAAATTTCCCTGCTGCGTTTCGCCATATCAAAAAACGCATTAGTTCTTGCATCATAATATGTGCGCGGGACAAGTAATGTTTTATCGCCAAGTGTCTTATAACCGATATTATAGCGTTCTTCGATATCTGCCAATTCTTTGCGAAGCGGACATTTACCACTGGTCATACCCTTTGGACAATTTGTTCCACTTAATTGATAGCCGAATATAACAGTTTGAATGCTTGGTTTTTCTGTTTTTGGTTCTGGTTCTGTTTTTTCTTTATCGCGGTTTGCCACATAGCATTTAAGACAAATATCTTGTTTGGTTGTTTTTAAATCAAAAGATTCACCCCTGCCAGTATTGTCATAATCAGCATCTTTTTTTAACAAAGCCCAAAGTGGAACCAATAAATTTCCATTTTCTAATTCAGAATACCCAATATGGTATTTTTCCTGTAATTCCGACAATTTTTGACGCAAAGGACAATCTTTGCGGGTCATACCGCCCGGGCATATTTCACCAATCACTTCATAGGTTAAATGTGTCGTTGTGCATCGTGTTTGTAGAAAATCTTTTTCGTTCATTAGTTTGCTCCTTTGGTATTTTCATCTTGGATAATAGCAAGATTTGGCGCTTTTGCAATAAATATATTGACGTATTATGAATTTGTGGCGGATTACAAAAATGATTTAAATTATAAACAAAGGTGCCTTGAATTTTCTGATATTTTATTTTAGTATACGAATAGATTCTTATAAGGAAATGATAATATGAAATCGTCAACAAAAAGATTGTTTATATTTGCAGGTTTTGACAAAGACAATATCATTGATAATACGGTGATTTATTATGTTAATGTGTTATCCAAACTGGGTGATGTGATTTTTGTGATGGATAATGATTTACCAAAATCAGAAATGAAAAAAATATCAAAGATACCAAATGTTTTATATGCAAACGCCTTAAGACACCAAGAATACGATTTTGGTTCATATAAACGTGGCTATCTATGGGCAAAAGAAAATAAAATATTAAACAAATATGATTGGGTGTATTTTGTAAATGATTCTGTGTATGGACCATTATATAACCTAAATCCAATACTAACAAATTTGGAATCGTCTGATGCCGATTTAATAGGAATGACCGCAAACCGTGATAATATAACACCGTGGCACGTGCAATCTTGGTTTGTAGGTTTTGATAAAAAGGTTTTTACCAAGGCATTTTTTGATAATTTTATGCAGAAAATAACGCGTATTCCAAACAAGATGAATTTAGTTTTGAAATATGAAGTAGGTCTGTCCTGGTTAATAATTCGTAATGGTTTCAAAGCGCAGGTTGTTTTAGATGCTGAAAATAATAATGTATATGATGATCCGCGTTCGGCATTGGTTAATGGTGTGCCATTTGTTAAAAAGACAGCGGCATCAAAATTGCATAAATTATGTTTTTTATATCCACATTTAGATGACGATGTTTTATTAGACTATATTTCGGCACATATGCAGCGACACAATGTCAAAATGGTCAAAAATTCTTTTCGCGATATCTATGAATTGCGATTCTTAGGAATCCCATTGTTGCGCATTTCTGAGAAAAATCATAAATATTACAAAGTGTATTTATTTAGCTGTATCCCGATTTTCAAAGTTATAAAATAAATTTATTTTTATATATTATTTACTATACTCGTGGCAAAAGAAAACAAAAATGAAAGTATCCGTAAAAAACAAAAATGATTCAATATGGTTCGTCGTCGCATTAGAAGAAGAATTTTCTTCGGATAAACATAATGTTTTATATACTGGTATGGGTAAAATAAATGCGGCAATGTCTGTGCAATGGTTAATTGATAATTTTGATGTAAAAAAGATTATAAATGTCGGTTCCGCTGGGGGTAATCCAAACAAAGTTAAAGCAGGTCAAGTGTATAACATAGGCACAACGGTTGACAGAGATTGGTGTTTCCCAGATAGTGGTTGTACGACCGTTTTAACGAATAATGATGCAGGCCCAGAATCAAAAACTTGTTTTACCGGCGACAGTTTTGTAACTGATTGGAACAATGATTATGAAATAGTAGATATGGAAGCCTTTGCAATAGCCAAAGTTTGTAATGCACCGGAAAATAATGTGCAATTCAGTTGTTATAAGTATATAAGCGATAATGGAAATGGCGATGATTGGCGTGAAAGTTTGATAAAATGTAATAAAATATTTAATGAAATGTTCAATTAGTATTAAAAATTAAACCGGCAATGCACCGGTTTATTTTTTAGTTAGCCATAGCGGGCAAAACGCGCGTTGGTGGTTCTATATTCTGCCGTTCCATTCCCACATACCAATTTCAATAGGTTCAATACTCATTCTACTTTGATGACTTTTGGGCTTAGGATATTTATCGTAATTTAATTCAGATAAATTATTCTTGTGAATAAGATGCGTAATAGCCATTGCGCAACCGATTTATACTGCATACATATTATATTCGCCATCGTTTGCAAATTTTTTGATAACAGTATTTAGTATTTTCGGCGAAAACAAAGATCCCATTGTTGTCTTTGTTTTGGTTATTTGGGTTTCTGATAATGGTTTTCCTTGGACGTTCAACATACAATTTAACAAATTGATTGGTTCGGTATTTTTGCTTGCTAACATAACCGCATTTCTGTTTTGCATAGAAGCTAAATACAAGTACAATATCGATTCTATGCTGTTATCCTTTAATTTCATAGAGTTTAATTTTTTAAAAAAATTTTTAACATCTTGACCTGGTAAAGAATTGCTATAATCGCAACACGAAAAAGCAACAGAACCATCTGGCAGGTGTTTTGTACAAGCTTTTTCAAGTGCACCACCACCGTGACAAGAGAATATATGCAAATTTACCGGTTTTGATGTAGTTTCACTTATTAAATTAAAAAGTGTTGAACAGTGAACATAATTATTATCGCCAAGACAAAAATTAAAACCACCTGGTCGTTGTTCGCCGTGAGCATACACGCATACATCAAAGTTGCTGTTTTTCAAATCGGCTAGTGATTCTTTAATTTCGTCCAAAGAAAGATTATCTTCCCCATTCCCAATAAGTTTGACATCTTTATAATGTTTCATATATCCAGAAACGGCCTGCAACAAATCTTTTTTATTAAAAGCAGTTCCACCATGTCCAGCGATAATAATTATTGTATCTTTACTTTTTGCCATTCTTTTGCACCTTTTTATTATTCTGTTGGTATTGTATCATAATTTTTTATAATAGCAAATTTACATCTTGCCCACATACCATAAGCGTTTTGAACGTGCACGGATTGGCTCGGTCGACTATGCCGACACTGCGCCGCATTCGTTAGCGCTCAAACTACGCAAGGCTTGTTTTCGCTTACTCATAGTCGAACCTGTCTCGCCAAAGGCGGACGATGTTTCAAATCAAACGGGTGCGACAAAACAAAAATTAAACCGGCAAAAATGCCGGTTGAATTTTTGGTTGTGGTGTGTGGGCGAAACGCGAGCTGAATTATAGTTGCAAAAAATAATACAGCGGAATATAATCACAGTGTTATAAAAAGGATGGAATATGAAAAAATTTTTTGCTTTGTTATGTTTTGTTTTATCTGGTTGTGTTTCAGTTGATATGAATAAAGTCATGACTGTAAATGAAACAGATACAGAAAAATTGCCAACATTAGAAACTGTGTATATTGATGCTACATCAAAAGTACCACAATATTGGGAAGCTGGAGCCAAAGTCGTACAAAGTGGCTCTAATAGGGCAACGTTATTTTATCAACAAATCGAAAAAAATCTGACAGACCCATATGGTGATATGCATGGTTATATAGAATTGCGCGATAATACATTTTTAAATGGTCCAGACCCTGTTAAAGTTGGAGATGCTTGGGGTGCGATGTCTATAGTAACCCTTGGTGTTTTTAATTTGGTTGGTATGCCGGCGTATCATTTTAAACCATATAGTGAAATTAATGTTCGTGTATTAGATAAAACAGGGAAACTTATAAAACGCTACCAAGCTAGTTTTGAAGATTCTGAATATGCAGCATTATATTGGGGGTATTCGTTGGGTGCAGGGGATGAATTATTGTTAAGAACATATAGAAAAGCACTTGATGATGTTATAGAACAAATGCAAAACGATAAAGAATTTTTATTAAAGAAATTAAAATAATAAGTTTGATATTCTTATAATCGTGATGGATGATATATTGTATAATTTTGATAGAGAATATGGCAATATAGTGGAGTATAATGCTAGAGATGTATCTTGGTTTCATATAGAAAAATTGAATATATTTTATACTGCTATAAATGCCAGTCTAAAAAGTTTGAAGAAAGAATTAAATCGCTTGCCGATATTGAAATCTCCTTTGGAATATAGAACAGATTTGTTTAATGAGGTTCTAAATGAAATGAGACAGGCAGCAATAGTTGGCATATTTCATTTATGGTTACATAATTTACAAGAATTTTTGGCTATCGGTGGTGATTTTAATAATAACAAAAAAATAAAACTCATCAGTAGTCCAACTGAAACTATTTTAAACTTGTTTAATGAAGATAAAATCTTGCAATCATTGGTTCCTGTATTAGAAAAATACGGATATTTAGTAAATACGATAAAACATGGAATAGGTCCTTCTTATAAAAAGTTGCAACATTTATATCCAGAATTTTTTGTAGAACCTGGGGAATACAAAGAAGAGCTTATTTTAGATGGTGAAAGTTATGATTCTACAATAGCTATGCCACCCTATGTTTTACAAAATCATATAGATGAATTTTACAAAACCGCAAAAAATTTCTGGCAAAATATTCCAGAAAAACTAGTTATAGATTTCACAGAAAAAATACCAAAGCGAGTTATAAAAGCATAAATTTTATTCGTTTCGCCCACACACCACAACCACATTGAACGATAATATCAATCGGGGTGGTTTGTTATTGTAAATCTAATCTTTTTACTGGTTCGAAAGTTTTTTGCGATTTATTAGTAGTTCGAAAGTGTGGAAAAGAACATGTTTTTTCATAAATTAACTTTCGAACTTGAAAAATTATGCACGGATTGGCTCGGTCGGCAGTGCCGACACTGCGCCGCATTCGTTAGCGCTCAAACTACGCAAGGCTTGTTTTCACTTACTCATAGTCGAACCTGTCACGCCAAGGCGGACGATGTTTCAAATCAAACGGGCGGTTCATAAGCCAATATTAAAACGCACCACAAGGGTGCGTTTGAATATTGGTTGGAGCGCACGGATTCGAACCATGATAAAGAGAACCAAAATCTCTTGTCCTACCATTAGACGACGCTCCAATAACACGCCAATTATATATGTCTTTTGATTTTTTTCAATAAAAAAATTCAAGACGCTCATAGTTGTTTTGTTTTTTTGCGATATTTTTTTCAAATACCCCTTGACTTTGTAATAGGCGATATTTATAATCGTTAATATTTTTAATGATTTATTTTTTAAATAATTAAAAAGGGGTCAATATGACACACACAGAAGTGACTAATTTAATGGCTGAAAATATGCGGATTATGGGGCGGCTTTCCAGTCGTTTAAACCCTGTATTTGAAGAGGTTTCTAAAAACACCAGGCAGCAAATGTCTGTGTTGGTTCGTTTGTACCTGGCGGGTAAGATAAAACTAAAAGATTTTGCCAACCGCGAAGTTATTTCTACGGCTAATTTATGTAGCGTTTTTAAAAAATTAGAACAGGATAAATTGGTCGTGCGCTCTGTTGACGCAAATGATCATCGCGACACGTGGTATGAAGTAAGCCGGGCTGGTAAAGTTTTGGCTGAAAAATTAATAGATAAATTTATGGTTGCTCTTGAAGGTTTGTGCAAGGTTTTACCCGAAGAAGACGAGGATGCACTGGCTGAAACAGTGCGCGTTATGAATGGGATTTTAAAAAAGATGGAGTTATTAAATGCATAAGTTGTTATCATTTTTATTCGTATTGTTTGCGGGTTTTTCTGCATCATTTGCGATGGATTTATCCTTGGCGGATGCTGTTGAAAAAATAGTTGCTGAATCTAATGATTTAAAAACAGCAGAGGCTAATGTAAAAAAAGCCAAGGCACAATTAGATGCTGTAAATGCAAATCGTTGGATGTCAATTGACGGGACTGTATCATATATGAATTTAATAAATGTCAAAGATCCAACCAGTTCTGATGGGATAAGTTTACCATCTGATATTGGTGCAATACTGGGTAATGTTATTCAATTAGATTCTATTCCAGACAACATTTTTTCTGCGGGTGTAAAGATAACGCAACCAATTTATACGTTTGGCAAAATAGGTAATGCGGTTGATGCGGTGCACGATGCGATAGATATGTATAAATCCGCCAAAGATTTGACTTTGCGTGAAGTCAAGTATGCTGCAGCTAACCTTTATTGGACTGCAAAAATGACAGATGAAATTGTGGTGGCAAGCCAGAAAAATCTTGATAATGCACGTGCTGCGAAAAAGAAATTGACTGCGGCTGGGCGTGCAAATCGAAGCAATCTGATAAAAATAGAATCCGACATTGCAACAAAAGAAATCAATTTGTCTGATGCCGAGTTTAATCGTGATACTGCGTACAAAATGTTGAAAATTATGGCGGGCATAGATATGGATGAAGATTTGGTTTTGACTGATAATTTCCCGGATAAATTCGAATCGCTAAGCGTTGGTAAATTAACTTCAAATCCAGAATGGGATATTTATCAAAAACAAATAAAGATGTATGAATCAAATGCATCGTCAAAACGTGCCGGGGGGTATCCGACATTGGCAGCAGTTGGTTCGTATTCTTTTTATTCTATGGGTAAAGATATGGGGCATATGTTTGATAAAGAAGGCGATCAATCTGCATATTGGGGGTTGGCACTACAAGTTCCTTTGTTTAACGGCGGAATTCATTCTGCAAATGCAACCATAGAAGCAATGAACGCAGAAGCTGCCCGTCAAGATTTAGATAAATCTAAAAAGTTAAAAACAGAAGAATACAATACTGCGGTAAATAAATATAAACATTTATGTGATAATTTGGGCAAACTGAACGAAGCACACGATTTGGCACAGCGTGCATATGATGTATCTGTTAAACGTTTTGCTGCAGGGCAAACGTCTGCAATTGAATTGTCAGATGTATCGGGGGCTCTTTATCAAATGGATTTGGCTCTATTAAATGCAAAATATAATATTTTGATGTCAAAAGAATCTGTAAAAAAATTAGGTGAATAAGATGAGTATAACTATATTAGAAAAGATAGAAAGCATTATCAAACAATTAAAAACTCGTAAGTCAAAAAATATTATTTACACAATATTGGTGGTTTTTGGTGTTTTTTTATTTGGTTATCGGTTTTATGCGGTTGCCAAAGAACGAAATATAAACGTTTTTAATATTATTCGTAATGATTTGCAAAACGGAACGCCTGTGGAAACTTTGAAAATGGAACAAATAGACGGTGTTTTGTATGAGCCTTTGACCGTTAAAAATAATCGTGCATATGTTTCTGGTGCGCGTGTTGATATGTTTCGTGTTGGGCAAAGTTTGGGTAATTGCAAAATTATTTCTGTATCAAAAAATATAGATTTAGATACAGGGATGCACGTTATAAAAACATCAAAATGCGATAACGGTTTATTATATGCAGAAAACAAAAGAAGCGGTTTTTATATCCCTGTGTCTGCTGTTCGTGGTGATACTGTTTACGTTGTTGAAAATGATGTTACGCGTGCACGTAAAATAGAAATTGCCAATCGTGATATGCAAAATGTGTTGGTAAAATCTGGGATACAAAACGGCGACATAGTTATTTTATCAAATGTCAAAGATAATCAAAAAATTAAAATTGTAAAATAATAGAAAATAAAAATAGGGGAAAATCAAATGCTAAAATTCTTTATTCGTAAACCCGTTACAACAATAATGTTCGTTTTGTTTTTTGTTATATTGGGTATAGTATCTTTTCCAAAAATGAATATAGAGCGCACACCTTCTGTGGATTTTCCATATGTGACGGTAACGTTTATTTACCCCGGGGCATCAAGCGAAGAAATAGAAACCCAAGTTATTAAAAAGGCGGAAAACGCTATGTCCGAAGTAGCGGGTGTTAAAAAAATCACATCCCAAGTTTACGAAAATTCTGCGTATGTAATTTCTGAATTTAATTTGGGGGTAAATGTTGATGACAAAGCAAACGAAGTAAAAGCAAAAATAGACGGACTTGCCAATGAATTCCCCACAGATTTAAAACAGCCAGTTATTGCAAAATTAAATCCATTACAAACACCTGTGTTGGACATAGTTATTCAGGGTGCAGATGCCAGAGACGTTGAAAAATATATATCTGATACATTATCTAATAAAATTACCGCGGTTCGCGGGGTTGCATCTGTGAATACGTTTGGTGGACGTCAACGTGCAGTTCGTATTGCGATGGATCCAGATTTAATGGCTGCGCGCGGCGTTACGGTAAATGACATCGTTTCTGCGATTGCAGTGCGTAATTTAAATGTTCCTGGGGGAAAAATAGAAACAAATATAAATTCTGAAAATGTTAGATTTGTTGGTGAATTTAAAAACGTAGATGAAATCGCAAATCTTGAAATTACTACGGTCGAAGGCGACAATTTCAAATTATCAGATGTTGCAACAATTACAGATGCTGCGCGTGATATTGAAAAAGGTGCACGTCATAATGGTGCGGACGTTGTTATAATGTCTGTGGTAAAAGCTTCTGATGGTAATGCAATAAAAATTTCAAACGCATTGCGCAAAAAAATGCCAGAATTTGAAAAAGATTTACAACAACATTTTCCAAATGCAACTATGCAGATAGTGTCTGATTCATCGACACACGTTTCCGATGACACGACCAGTACTATTAATGGAATTATCCTGGGGGTTATCTTTACAATTATTGTTTTATTAGGTTTTACACGTAATTGGCGTTCTACGATTATCGCGGGTGTTGTGATTCCTGCATCTTTATTATCTGGATTCTTTTTGATGAACGGTTCTGGATTTACAATAAATACTATGACATTATTGGCATATGCAACGGCATTGGGAACATTGGTGTCGAATGCTATTATTTTGATTGAATCCGCATTAACAGAATTACAATCTGGCAAAACCCCAGAACAAGCAGCAGAAGACGGGACACGCAAAGTTGCGGTTCCTGTGTTGGCGGGTGTTGGTACAAATGTGGTTGTGTTTTTACCTTTGGCATTTATGGGTGGAATCGTGGGGCAATTTATGTTGCAATTCGGGATGACCGTTGTGTATTTGACTTTGCTGTCTTTGCTTTTTTCATTTACTTTGACACCAATGATGATTGCAAAATTATTGCGTTTGCCAAAAAAGCAGCAGACTAAACAAGATATCAAAGAATTGAAACAATATAATAATTCTACGCGCCTGCATATGTGGTATGAATATCAATCGCGTCATCCGTGGACTGTTATTTTAGGTGCAATTTTTGCGTTGATTATGTCTGCACAATTGATGGGGTTTGTTGGAAATGAATTTTCACCGTCCACAGATGCAAATGAAATAACAATTACTGCGCGTGCGCCGATGGGAAGTGTTTTTGCAAAATCTGAATCTATTGCCAAAGAAATTGAAAATCGTTTGACGCAATTCCCAGAAATAGAATCTACGACGGTTAAAATAGGCGACAAAGGTTTGCAAAATATTGATATCAAGCTTACATTGGTTGATGTTGCAAAACGCAAAATATCTGATAAAAAATTGGCACAAAAAATCTTGCCAGCTTTATCAGATATACCAGATGCCGAAATTCAAATTCGTGCAGGGGAAAATATAAGCGGTTCAGGTTTTAATTCTGATATGGTGTTGAATATATCAGGTGAAGATGATGCAAAACGTGCGGAATATGCAAACCAAATATTGGATATAGTAAATCAAATAGATGCTGTGCAAAGCGCAGTTTTGGCGCAACAGACACCTGCCAATGAAATTCGTTTTGTTCCGAACGATGAAAAAATGAATTTTTGGGGTGTGAAAAATGCGTCTGCTGGGTCAACTTTGCGTACGGCGTTGTTTGGTAATGATACATATAAATACAAAGAAGATGGTGATGAATATCCGATAATACTTGAATTTGAAAAACAATTCAAAAAACAATCTATGTTCGACAGCGTTTATGTTAATTCGCAAAAGGGTATGGTTGCTCTTTCGCAGTTGGGGAACATAGAAAGTGTGCCTGCGACATCAAACATTTACCGTATTGATAAAAATCGTATTACAGAAATAGATATCAACATCGGTAAATCAACGGTGGGACCTGTGCAGAACGAAATACAAAAACAAATTGATAAAATAGATTGGGAACCGGGATACAGTGCATCTTTTGCAGGTATGTCTGAAATTCAATCTGAATCAACTGCTGAAATAGCCCAGGCGTTTTTACTGGCGACTATTTTGACGTTTATGTTGTTGGCGGCGATAATGAATTCATTTATTCATCCGTTCACAATTGCAACGTCTATTATAACCAGTTTTGCCGGCGTGTTTATAATGCTGTTTTTGTCGGGTGCATCTTTTAACGTGGGTGCTATGTTGGCGTTCATTATGTTGGTTGGTTTGGTTGTGAATAACAATATTTTGGTGTTGGAACCAACTGTTGCGCGTGTGCAAAACGGCGAAGATGCAAAAAAAGTTTTATGGTCTGAATTAATGGATAAAAAACGTATGATTTGGATGACAACTATTGCAGTTGTCGCCGGTATGATACCGCAATTATGGTCCAGCGATGGATTGAAAGTCGCTATGGGCGCGGTTATGATTGGTGGTATGGTTGCATCATTGATATGGACATTTACTTTAACACCGTCATTATTCTTTGTAATGGAAAAATTGCGTACCAGATTGCAAAGATTAAAATAAGGAAACAAATATGTTGCAAAAAAAAGATATAGTAATTTTTGATTTTGATGGGACTTTGTCTGCATTGGATTCTAATTTTGAATTTGGCAAATATTGTTTGAAACACAGTTTGCGCCCGTGGATTTATGTACCGGTATTATTTATTGCAACAATTGGAAAGTTTTTTAATCGTGGTGGTGTTTGGTGGCGGACAGCAATGCGACGTTTTATGACACCGAAAATGATTCGCGATTTAGTTCCAGGCTTTATAAAACAACACAAAAGATACAGATTTAATTGGGCAAAGTCAGTTGTAGCCAAAGAACGTGCCAATGATGCGATAGTTATTTTAATTTCTGCATCAACAAATTTTTTAATTCCGCGCTTGGTTGATGATATGAAATTTGATGCAATTTTGACATCCCAAATGGATGAAGAAAAACCGTGGGAATATAAATTTTTATGCTGGGGTCCAAACAAAGTTATTGCATTTGATAAATGGGCAACGGAAAATAAAATAATCCCAAATGTTATACGCGCATATTCAGACAGTAAATCTGATTTACCGATAATGTCCATCGCCAAAGAACAGGTCTGGATAGACCGCAAAACCGGATTGCGCAGAAAGTAAAAGAAAGTTTGCTTTACGCTATATGCCTATGCACAAAAAACGACCGTTTAAATCAACAGTATTTTTATTATTTGGAAGTGTTTTATAATTTTGCTGAAAATTCAATATAATCAGTAAATTATCTTTGTTTTTGTATTTTTCTAAATTCTGTTTTGCCCATAGGTACACAAACGGTGGTTTGTGTAATAATTTCCTATATAAAGGGGATACGGGATTTTATGAAGTACGTATTGTGTTTTATTATCGTGCTAGGTGCGCAGTTTACTGCCATTGCAGACGATACAGCTATACATAGTGAAATATTATCCAAATATCAAACAATCGAAGAATTAAAGAAAGAAATCGCACAAATAGATTCTGAATTTATGCGTTGTGAAAGAATGAAAAAAGGCTGGATAGCCGCAACAGTTGTTGGTGGTGTGGGTGTTATTGCGACAGGAACCACTGCAATAATCCAGGGGACAAAATTAAAAGATATGCCGAAAAACGAGAAGAAAAAAGAAGATAAACCAGAATCTGGGGATGAAGCAGAATGAAGATATTAGTGATTTTATTTTTACTGATAATACCGGTTAAAACATTTGCGGATGCAAATGATGAAATGAAATTACAGATAATAAATTCACAAATAGAGTCATTAACGAAAGAGCGGGATGAAAAATACGATAAATTGAAACAATGTGAGAAACAGACAAAGGGATTTAAGATAGCAGGACTTTCCACATTAATTGCGACGGGTTTTGGTGTATATGGAAACATCAAAATGGCACAAAGATTAAGGGAAGGTACAACCAGTGGTAATACCAAAAGTGTGGCCGTTATAGATTCCCGTTCCCAAGAAGAAAAAAACGATGACAGTTGAGCGGTGCTATGTGAAGCTGGTGCCGCACCACCAGAATGCAATTGTTAACTAAAAGATTCGAACACATAACAACAAACCAAAAAAGGAGAAAAAAAATGAAAATGAAAAAAATGTTAATGTGTGCCGCGGCGGGTGCCGTCGCTATATCGTGTGCAAAT
>JAZLBV010000018.1:0-41537 GCA_045613925.1 Candidatus Enterousia sp. | reverse complement strand
TAATGCGTGAAAACGGATGTCACACACCTACCACCGATCCTTTGATGCGCGAATAATACATAATTCTTATTGTAAAAAATGTTATATTTTCGTATAATACATACGAATCCAGGAACAGGGGAAAAAGCATGAAAAGAATATTAACCGCAATACTGCTGATAACAACTGCAATTGATTCTGCATCTGCATACCAGGTTATGTCTTCCAAAGAATTGGGTAAAAACGATGCCCGCAATCAAAATGTTGTGGTCAAATGCACCACAGATTCTGGTCGCATATCTAACCAAACTTGCTCCTTGCGTCGCTATGCAAAATGCACTGGCACAGATGCCGAAAAGCGCTGCGCTGGTTGGCAACCATGGAAAGATTTGCGCAATCCATCTAAATCATATTCAGATTGGCGTTCTGCTGCATCTGCATGCTGCCGCGCCAAAGGATTACGTTAAAATAAAACCGCCAATCGGCGGTTTTATCTTTGGCGTTCAACAACCCACAAATCATAGTCCGCCAATACTTTATCTTTAATAGACGCGTCTATATTCGGAACACCCCACCAACGCCGTGTAGAATATAAAATTTCAGATGCAAACATAAATCCCGCATCTGCCAATGTGCGCTGGTTCACAACGGCCCGTGCCACAATCGGTGCATCACACGTAACCTGAACACCACCATTCTTTTCACTTGCAATCGAATTCGCCACATCACTGCGCCGCACCATATACAAATAAGACTCATGATTGCTATGCTTTTTGTACCAATCTGGCCCAACCGAGAAACCATCATATATAACCAACTTGTACTTTCTGTCTGCAAAAACAAAAAAGTCAGTCGCTTCCATTTGGTTTAAACCCCACTTTCGCACCAGTGCAAACCGCAACGCCACTGGCAAAGTTCCCAAAAACAAACGCAAACGGAAATAATCTTCCTTGGCTTCTAGTTTATCCTTGCCTGCATCCAGTTTAATCGGCGAACCATGAAAAAAATAATCCCCAGAAAATCGATACTTTACCATATCCTTTAATTCCATTTCAGGCAAAACATCTGGCAAATTACCGTCTAAATCATATTGTTCAGATTCTGCCACCGACTTCTGTTCTGGTAACGGTGCCATAGTCATAGTCAAACGAGCCTTTATCCTGGTCCAAAAATTATTCAAATTCTTATCCATATTGTATCTATCTTTGTCTTTCAAACACTAATGACATATCTGGCAAAACATAGTCTTCAATCGCCAAATCAGTATTTCGAACCCACCACCACCGTGCAGTAGTTTCTTTACTTGTATCCACCGCAAATTGAAACCCATTTTCATACAAAACATCTGGTGTAAACGATGCCCGTGCCACTATTGGCAAAGGCTTTATCGATGCAAATTCTGTTGAGGTGTATTCTTTTGGCACAGCATAAATATAGGCAGGCGCCTGTGTACAACGCCATTTTTCACCAAATTCGCCGCCCGATATAACTATCCGATAACTTTTACTGGCAAAGACAAAGAAATCTATGGCAGTTTCTTGATTATGCCCCCATGCACGCACCATTGCAAAGCGCAGCGCTTCACTAAACCGCCCAACAAACACCAGTCCCTTGCCACGAACCTCCTTGGTACTTGGCTGCAACATATCCTGACCTGGTTCCAATTTAACATTTGAACCATGAAATATGTATTTGTTCTGTCCCACCATATCCATCATCTGGCTGAAAGAAACCACCCCCAGACTTGGACATTCTTCCTTACCCTGATTGATTTTCTGATTTCTTGACTTAAAAAAACTTTTTAATCCCAATACCATACAAAAACCGTACCACAAACTCGCATTTTGTCAACATATTAAATTTGAAACTGTGGGGGGGGACAGGGCATAACAATGGTGGATGTGATTGGACTCGAACCAACGACCTCTTCGATGTGAACGAAGCGCTCTAACCAACTGAGCTACACATCCATAAAAAAACAAAGGCACCGTAAACGTGCCATTTTTTTTGGTGGGGATAGTGGGACTCGAACCCACACGGTCGCAATGACCAAAGGATTTTAAGTCCTCAGCGTCTACCATTCCGCCATATCCCCGGACCCTTAATTTTAATCATGCGGCGCAGTGCGCCGCGCGATAACAAAATTTCTTGGTGGAGCTGATGGGACTCAAACCCACGACCTCTACGATGCGAACGTAGCGCTCTATCAACTGAGCTACAACCCCAAAACTCTTTTTCATATGGTGGGCACAAGAAGACTCGAACTTCCAAGGTATTGCTACCACTAGTACCTGAAACTAGCGCGTCTACCAATTCCGCCATATGCCCAAAAGCACGGTAAATGATAAACCATATTGTTGAATTTTGCAACAAGAAAAAATAAAAAATTACATAAAAATGTATGATTTTGCTTGCCCTGATTTTCATAAATTTGCTAACATTAATCCAGAGATGAAGAAATTTTTTACTTTTATTTTCACTTGTATAATCTGCGCGTTCGGTGCGGATGCTGCTGTGCGTGATGAAAAAGCACTGGTTCGTGGAAAAAACAATTCGATTATAACAAATGAAAAAACAACCAGGGCAACTACAAATCGTTCACAAAACAAAACAAATTCTGGAATTCAAAATGTATCTGCGCGAACAACAAAAACAACGATATTAGCACCAACAAAAAAAACAATACAGACTGTTGCGACCAGAACACCAGTAAACACGTCTGCTTCGCGTTCCGCAACCCAGAATTCGATAACATCCACAAAAAAACAAAATATTTCTGCACGTGCGGCGACAAACGCTTCAAACATTCAACCATCAGAAACAAGAACAGGGGCTGAATATGATCAATGTAAAACTGCGTTTTTTACGTGCATGGATCAATTCTGTGAATTGAAAAATGATAATTTCAGACGTTGTTCCTGTAATGACCGCGTATTCGGATTTCAAGATATTATCGACACATATCAGTCTGCAGGTGAAAAATTAACAGAATTTTCAGAAAACTTAGATGTTGTTGGAATGACACGCGCCCAAGCAACAGCTATGAAAACCGCATCCGAAGGCGAAGATGCTCTTACCGAAGATAAATCTGCATCCAAACAATTACTCCAGGCAATCATGAACGCAATCAGTGGCAAAGATGCATCAGTTGGTGGCAAATACAAAAATTTAAATAGCATTTCACTTAGCACAGATATATCAAATGCTTTTGGATTGGATGATGCCGGCCAATTAGTTGCATCCTATAATGGTGCAGAATTATACAAAGCTGTATATCCAAAATGCAAAAATGCTGTTGCCCAAGATTGCAACAAAGCATCTCTGCAACGCGCAATAAATGCATATTTAATGGCCATAGAACAAGATTGCAACACAGTGGAAACCGCATTGCAATCGCAACAAAAAACACTTAAAAACGCCACCCACGAAAGCAGCGCTATGTTAGATTTGGCGCGTGTTGAAAATCGTAGAAATCGCAATTCTGATGATATTGCAACCTGTATAACAAATGTTGAATCCATTGTAAAAAGCGAAGAAGTCTGCGGTTCAGATTATCATAAATGTTTGGATTATGGGCAATTCATAGATGTCACAACTGGTGCACCATTAACAGGCGTTGTAGATTTTTATAAACTTGGTGAATTGCTAACATTTAAAAACGCAGAAAATTTAAACAATCAAAAATTATCGTCCATATCAAACAACCGTCAATTTGTAAAATTCTTTGAAAACAAAACAAAGACATTTGCCCAAGATGCTTTGGATAAATGCACAGAACAATCAGAAACTGTATGGAAACAATACCTGGATATGGCGCTTTTGGACATATATTATGCCCAGCAATCAAAAGTTGATGAAATTCAACAAAGTTGTTTTGATTTAGTAACCGCGTGTTATACAAATCAAAATACAGCTATCGCCAGCGCAATGGCTATTTTGACCGGCGATACCAGCATTTTATTGAAACCAGCTGTCATAGAATTAACATCGCAAATGTGTTCCGATTACATAGAATCTTGTAATAATATGTTTGCTGGCAATGTTGTAAAAATGTATCTGGACAACAAGGATTCTACGGATTCAGATAGTGCCTGTCGTGCAATCGCACAACAATGTTTTGATAAATTTGGTGGAAATGGTTATGAAAATTTCTATTATTTGCAAAGTGGAATTTTTACCCCAGGCGCAGCTATAGATTGGTTTTCGCTTTACGATGACAACAACAACATAGTATCACCCTGTGCCCAAGAACTATATGCAACAGAAGGTTGCAGCAACAGCGAAATATTAGAACGGGTATTTGGTGGCTTTAATAAATTAACGAACGAAAATGGAAAAATAATTTATACCTATCCTGATACCACATATCCAAACAGAAAAATTCGTTCAAAAGGCGTAGCAACAGAAGTATATTCAAAAATTCTTGATACACTGGGGAATTATTGTGCCGGACTTAATGGTTATTTGGTTGAATATCAACATCTTGAACAGTATGGTTATGATATGAACAATTTCTGTCAAATAGATACATCTTCACCGTCAAGTCTGTTCATCAAAACACCGGATTTTTCATCTACCAGAACTCTGGATTATTGGTATCGTTTCATAGATCACGAAAATATGTGTCCTGTGAATTATGCTGCAAAAATTGATATAAAATCTTGGGGCATTTGTTCGTGTTGGGAAAACGGAGGATATCGCAGCAAAAACGGAACAACCGAAACCTGTTTACCAATAATACCAATTGCAAATACTGGCGACACAGCCACCGGAGATCCAATATGCACCGAAACATTATTATCTGCAACTGTATCTTATAATCCAGATAACAATCAATGGTGTCAACAGCCTGTGTCATCATCCTATGGTCAGTTATGTCCATCTATGTCTGTTGTTGTAGATGAAAACACTTCAATTGTTCAGTGTGCATATCCAACAACCGAAGAAATTATAGAAATAGTATCCGGCTATGTTCCACGCCACAAGGCACCAACCACAGAATAATCAGAATACACAAAAAAATTAATCAGATAAAATATCTTGTGCAATCAACGCAGATGGATTTTTTTGCGTATGTTTCCAAATGCAGTCTGCTTGCTTTAATTCAGAAATCATTTTTGCACGTACAGACGGCAAAGATAATTGTTGCACACAATTAAGTATAGCACACGGATTGGCGTTTTTACCCAATAATTCAGGGAATATAGTTCTATTCATCAAAATATTTACCAAAGACGCCCATTTTACACGCAACAAAATATGCGCTAAAAGTGTGGTTAACGGATTCATTTTATATACAACAATCGTTGGAATATGCATTATTGCTAATTCTGCGGACACAGTTCCACTTGCCACAATAGCAATATATGTATTTGCATAAACATCATAACGTTCCTTGGAAGATACTATCTTTGGCTTTACACGCCAATTCTTCACATTGTTTTTAATATATTCATCTGTGGTTTCAACCGTTGGTATTACAAAACTATAATCTTTATACCCACATCGCACAAGCATATCCGCGGTCTGTTGAAACACAGGTAATAATTTTTTCACTTCTGACATACGACTTCCTGGAACCAGGGTAATAATTTTTTTCCCGTCATCTTGTTTTATATATTTATCCAATCCTTCGGCAATTGGATGCCCAACAGCAACAGTTTTTAATCCGTATTTAGTAAAATAGGGCACTTCAAAATCAAAAAACGAATATAATTTATCAAAAATATTTGAATATTTCTTTGCACGTCGCGCGCCCCATGCCCAAACCTGGGGCGCAACAACGTGATAAAATTTTGTTTTACGTAATAATCCACGCTTTTTAACATTACCAACAACAGATTTGGCAAACCCAGGTGAATCAATAGTTAAAACTATGTCCGGTTGTTCATACAAAATGGCATCTATTGTTTGTTTTATACGTGATTTCAAAGTTTTTGCATGTGCCAAAACCTCGACAATTCCCATAACAGATAAATCCGACATAGGAAACAACGATTTTAATCCTGCACTTTCCATATTTTTACCGCCAATACCGACAAAATCAACACCTGGCATTTCGCGCATTATTTTTGCACCCAAAACATCCCCTGACACTTCGCCAGCGATAATAAAAATCTTTAAATTACGATTAGCGGGTTTCATTCTTGGCGTTCCCGATACCACGTTTAGAACGATTTTCAATAAAATCTATGGCATCCATCGCATATTTATTGTTTTTAACTTCTTTGCGAATTTTGTCCAATCTGTCAGATACAGTGCCTTCATCGCTATTAAACACCGCAGAATACACAGAATGTATTGCGTGCATATCTTCATTAGTAAATCCATGGCGCATTAATCCAACACGATTTATAGTTCTGTACACCGCACGTGAGCCTTCGTAAATGGCATATGGCAAAATATCATTGCCAACACCACTCATCCCTGCAACAAAGGCATTACGTCCAATACGTACAAACTGCAAAACCATAACACCACCAGATAATATGGCAAAATCTTCAACCTCTACATGGCCCGCAACTTGAACCAAATTAGACATAACAACGCTATTTCCAATTTTGCAATCATGTCCAACATGTGCATTAACCATAATTTGACAATCGTCCCCAATTTCAGTGCCATCAGACGCAGGCGTTCCAGAATGAATTGTGACATATTCACGAATTTTGCACCGTTTCCCGATACGCAACCCAGTCATGGCAGATTCATCCTGCCATTTTAAATCCTGGCTCATCACACCAAGTACCGCAAACGGATACACAATAGAATCATCCCCAATTGATGTTTTACCCCCAATAACCACATTAGACATTAACTCAACGCGATCCCCCAACACAACATCAGGTCCAACAATACAAAAAGGTCCGATTTTACAATCTTTACCAATAGTTGCACCTGGTTGAATAACCGCACTTGGATCAATAATAGTCGCCATTTTTATTCCACTTTTCTTGTTAATTACAGGGTAAATATATATCAAAACAGAAAAAAATGTTATTCAATAAATATAACAAATTATAACAAACCCGCAAAATCTTTAGATTTAACACCATTTGTTTCTGACACCATATAAATAATTCCTAATGCTGTTATCACAGGACAAATTATAATTATCCCAACAGCCATCATTAAAAATGCCGATGCTAATACAGAAACTTCTTTGGATATATTTTTACTATGATATATCGACAACATCTCTAACAATCCCAACGCACCAACCAATCCAACAAACACAGGAACTGATTCGGTCATAACAAATAAAACAAACGCCAACAAAGACATTATTCTGAAAAGCCATTTTAATTTAATATATGCACTTTGATGAATTCGACCACGTGGATTTGTATATCTTGCAACAACAGCAGTAATTCCGAACAATCCGGCAAAAACTATTGCTAAGATATGAACTATTGTTAAATTGCCTAATTGACCAAATCTGAAATATTCTGGTTGCATTAAAACAGCTATGACCAAAGAAATCAACAAGATTACCATCCAAGGAACCAGGGAAACATTTTTCTTTATTTGCAACCCTACAATAATACCACAAGAAACAGCAACTATTTGTAATAAAATTCCCCACCAGGTCCAAACACTTGAAAAAACAGTCATCAACAAAAGCACCAACAACAATAACCATTTCATCTTTTTATTTCGTAATTTTTTCAGATAACCTAACTTTGTCCCTTGGTTCGTTATGATTATCATTAAACCGAACAAAATAAAGCTAACCAGCACAGGAAGCAAAGAAACACCATCACGTATTACCGCATAATTTCCACCAAACAACATTAACCATACCAACAAATTTAAAGCAGACCAAAACATAATCTGACTGTTAGTATTGTTTTCGTTCCAGCCAAATTTTGACACAAAATCTTTACCATAAATGTAAACCATAAAAAACAAAGGCAAAGTTAACAATCCGACAACAATAAAAAACGGATTGTATAATGCCGCATTATTAAAAGAACTTATCGCCGTAGATAGAACCAATACATCATCAAACATATACTTGCCTTTTTGTTTTTATGAATTATTATATAGGTATGGTTGAAAAACAAGAAAATTTTACATTGCTTGACGGACGTATTGTTATGCAACACAGCACATATAATCCTACGTCTGACGCGGTGTGGTTGGCGGCTTTTGCCCCACAGACGGTAAAAACTGTTCTGGACGTTGGGGTTGGATCTGGCGGTGTATCTTTGTGTCTGTTGCAACATAATCCAGATGCTAAAATTGTTGGTATTGATATATCAACAGAAATGCTTGATGCGTGCAAAATAAATATGGATTTAAATAATAAAACCATAGACCTTAGAAACGAAGACATTACAAAATGGTCAACCACAGAAAATTTTGATTTGGTAATAACTAACCCACCATATTTTCAGGGTACCCCCACAAAAAAACACCAAGCACATCATAACACAGACATATACAAATGGACGAAACGCTGTGTTGCACGTGTAAAGCCTGATGGATATTTTTGTACAATAGTAGACGCCCTGGTTGTGGACAAAATTTTATCGGTTCTTTGTGATAAACATATGGGTGATATACAAATCTATCCATTATTTAGCAATAAAAATACCGCTGAACGTGTATTAATTCGTGCAAAAAAAGGTGTTAAAACGGGTTCTACTTTATTTCAAGGAACATCTATGAACAATGACGCAATTTTACGGTCTGGCTTGACTGTTAACGAGTTATTGTATACACTGTGATAACTATGATTGATTTTATAGCAAGATATTTTTCGTCGTTTTGGGAATTAATAACTGCACCATTTCGTGTAATATGGCGTATTATCGAAAGATTGTTCCCGGCGCGTGAATGTACTGTTATGGACACTGTAACAGGGAACGTACACAACTACAATCAAAATAGTTTTTGGCGTTTTGCCAAATTTTGCGCTACAGTAACAATGTGCATATGGGCAACCTGGTCAACATACGTCTATGTGTATCACCGACCACTTTTGCAAAAACGAACACAACAATTGGAACAGATACACAATCAACATAATCGTCAAATGACAGATTTAAAAACGTATCTCAAAAAATACAACGATTTGGCCCGTAATTTAAATATAGTTGATGATAAAATTTTACAAGCCAATAAAGATAAATTATCCGACAAAGAACGTGAAGATTTAATAAACAGTAAATCTAAAACCATCGGGGAACTTGATTTTTTGCATACTCGCATTACAGAAATGATGGAAAACGAAGACTATTCACCTGATTTTGATAAATTGTCTGAAATATCTATGGAATTTGAATTATTAAAAAATGAAAATACAACATTAAAAGAACAAAATAACAAAATTGCCGAAGAATCTCGCGAAATTGCTGATGCAGACAAACAAATTGTTGATACCGTATCAAAAATTTCATCCGAAGATATTACAGAATTACGCAATCAAATAAAACGCATAAATGCAAGCATTATTAAGCTGGGACTTAATGAAAACAAATTGATAGATCAAGCAAACAAATATTCAAATCAGCTTGTTGGCGGGGCATATAATCCACTACAGATAAGTAAAAATGCAAACCCAAAATACAGAAAAATCGCACAAGAATTGGAACAATGGCATGGATTGAAACGTTTAACAAAAATCTTACCTTTTGGGTCACCTGTGGCAAAAAAAACTATAACATCACCATTTGGTTTAAGAAAAGATCCTTTTACAGGAAAGAACAAAGAACACAAAGGAATAGATTTTGCAGGAAAAATCGGAACTGAATTATATGTTGTCGCCCCAGGACGCGTAATTTCTGCAGGCGAACGTTCTGGATATGGCACAACAGTAGAAGTTGATCACGGTCTTGGTTTTACAACATTATATGCACATTTATCAAAAATTATGGTTTCACGTGGCGATTGGGTAAGACCAGGAACAATTATCGGGCTAGGTGGTTCATCTGGACGTTCCACTGGTCCACATTTACATTATGAAATAAGATACAAAGGAACACCATTTAACCCAACTAATTTTGTAAAGGAATAGGGAGAAAAAATGTTAGCATTTACTAATTCAGATGAAAAAAAATCACCAACTATAATCGGGGCGGGTTGCCACGTAGATGGAAATATAACAACAGACCATATGGTTCAAATCCACGGGACCGTTAAAGGCGATGTATCTGCCGAAACACTGGTAATTGGACGTGGTGGCGTTGTTGTTGGAAACGTTCACACACAAACATTATTTTTGCACGGAAAATTACAGGGCGATGCAACCGTGAATGTTGCAAATATGTTTTCAAATGCCCAAATGGTTGGCACGTTATATTATAAAACATTAAATGTCACCAACAATACAGAATTGGAATGCAAATTGGCCAAGAAAAAGGATGAAAAACATGAAAAACGATGACATATCTACCGTATATATCGCCGCAGATCATCGTGGCGTTGGATTGAAATTATATTTATATGAAATGTTGATGGCCGCGGGCTATAAGGTTGTAAATTTAGGCACAGATGATTTGAAAACTCCTGTGGATTTTCCAGATATTGCTGAAAAACTGGCAAACGCTATGTTGGATGATAAAAAATCACGTGGAATTTTAATCTGTGGCACAGGTGCAGGTATGGAAATTGCTGCAAACAGATACAGACATCTTCGTGCATCGCGTTGCGAACGTCCAGACCAGGCGCGCGACGACCGTTTTCACGACGACATTAATGTATTGGCTCTGGCGGCTGACGATATAGATATCGAAATGGCGTTTCTTTGCGTTCAAACATTTTTGGAAAGCCCGTTTGATAATTGCGAAAAACGCATACGCAGATTGAAGAAAATATCATAAAAAAACCGCCATTTCGGCGGTTTTTTTATCTTAATAACATCATTAATTCCCGCAACTTTTTATTCACGTGCGGATTGTATTTGAAATATTCTTGTGAACCTGGGATTATGTGTTTTATTATAGATGTCACACTGACTTCGTCTTCAGAAACAGTATTTTCCCAGTCTATGATTGGCCGTGTTTTGGGCGCATTTTTTATTTCTGGACTTTTGCAAAATTTTTGAGCATACGGACAGAAAGATGGCATCAAATAATCGCTATTCAAACGTTGTATTGTAATTGCCGAACAATCTTCACGTCCATTATCACGCGATTGTTTATCCAAAGCATAACATTTGCATTTATGAGTGTTTTTGTCCAACGCAGAACATCTGATATTGGTTAAAAACATATCGCCATTAGAAACAGGGCACTTCACCAAACAACAAATGCCACATTGTTGACAAATGCTTTCCCATTCTGGAGATCCTTCAACAATAAAATTCTTTGACATAAAAAACTCCTTTGACACACATAAATATAGTATAAAAATATTATTTGTCAATATTACATTAAATAAAAAAACACCTGTTCAGTTTGAACAGGTGCAAAATAACACAAACATGTTTATTTCTTCACAACGAAATTGACCAATTTCTTTGGAACAACGATAGTTTTTATAATCGTTGCACTGGTTAAAGCCCGCGCCGCAGCCGACTGGGCCGCCGCAATCAAATCGCTTTCAGCAATATCAATCGGCACCACGAAATCAGCAATACGCTTTCCGTTTACAGATGCAACTATCGTCATTTCAGAATCAACCAATTTCGACACATCATATTTCGGCCACGGTTCAAAAACTAAAATATCTTTGTGGCCCAGTTTTTCCCACATTTCTTCGGTCAAATGCGGTGCAAACGGATTCAACAATTGAATTAATATTTCATACGCAGCGCGTGGCATTTTACCACCAGGAAATTCATTAATAAATTCCATCATCGCAGAAATAGAAGTATTAAATCCCATATTCGAAACACGTTCTGTCACATCAGCAATCAATTTGTTGACTAATTTTTCTTGATTAGGCGTCAACGCATCATCAGTCAAATTATCAGCAAAACCTTCAACACGTTTAAGGAATCTTTGCACACCAGCCAAGGCTCCTTCGGTCCAAATTACATTATTTTTCCACGGTCCCAACGACAACACAGTCACGCGCGCAACATCCGCACCAACAGATTCGACTAAATCAGCAACCATAAACCCGTTTCCGCGGGATTTAGACATCTTAAAACCATCATTACCCAGAACCAATCCCTGTGCAGTACGCTTTGCATATGGTTCCGGAGTATTTACCAATCCTAAATCGAACAGGGCATGATGCCAAAAACGAGAATAAATCAAATGACGCGTATTATGTTCATGTCCACCGTTATAATGTGCCACGGGCATCCAATTTTCCATTTGTTCACACGAACAAAATTCTTTATCATTTTTCGGATCCAAATACCGCAGAAAATACCACGATGACCCAGCCCACCCAGGCATAGTATCTGTTTCGCGTTTTGCCGCACCACCACAACACGGGCAGGTAGTATTCACCCAATCTGTCGCACGAGCAAGCGGACTTTCACCTTCATCGGTAGGTCTGTAATCAGTCATATATGGTTGCAACAATGGCAGCTGATCTTCCGGTACGGGTTGCCAACCACATTTTTCACAATACACCAACGGAATAGGTTCACCCCAATACATCTGGCGCGAAAACCCCCAATCCTTTAATTTATATTTCGTTGTGCCACGTGCAAAACCGTGTTCGGTTCCATATTTAATAGCAGCCGCAATAGCATCATCTTTGCCCATACCATCTAAAAATGACGAATTGATATGTTCGCCATCCCCGGTCCAAACTTTATCTGGTTCGCCCCCAGCCAACACAGGAATAATTTCCAAACCAAATTTCTTGGCAAAATCCCAGTCGCGTTCATCGTGCGCAGGCACTGCCATAATCGTTCCATACGCATAATCAACCAATACATAATCAGATGTGAACACAGGAATTTCAACACCATTAAAAGGGTTGATGGCTTTGATACCCTTTAATTCCACACCAGATTTTTCTTTTGTTGCATCGGTACGTTCGATTTCAGTTTTCGCAGCAGATTCTTTGATATATTTTTCAACTTCATCTTTGTTTTGAATTCGACCAGAATCCAACCATTTTCTTAACAATTTATGTTCCGGAGCAATTACACAGAACGTGACACCAAAAATAGTATCGACACGCGTAGTATAAATAGTCATCACATCATCACCCACGCGAAAATCAACATCTGCACCGTGTGATTTCCCAATAAGGTTGATTTCATCTTTTTTCACACGTTCATCAAAATCCAAATCTTTCAATCCATCCAACAATTTTTCAGCATACTTTGACAACGCCAAATTCCATTGTAATTTTTCTTTCTTTTCAATAATTCCGTGGCACCGCGGACATTTAGCGTCTTCCAGTTCTTCATTTGTGAATGTTGTTCGACAATTCGGACACCAATTCATAGGCAGGGCAGATTTATATGCTAAACCCGCCTTAAAAAACTGAATAAACATCCATTGTGTCCATCTGATATATTCTGGATCAGACGTCGCAACACGGGTTTCAGGGCTAACAGACCAACCAGCCCGATCAATCATATCAGAATAAACTTTGACCAATTCTTTGGCGACATCTGCGGGATGCTTCCCAATTTTGGTAGCATAATGTTCCCCGGCAATCCCCATAGCATCAAAACCCATAGGATAAAGCACATCATAACCCAAATGACGACGAAAACGGGACATAACATCCATCCCAGTATAAATCAACATATGCCCGGCATGCATACCAGCCCCCGACAAAAACGGAAATTCAACCAAATTATAAAAGCGTGGTTTTGAACCGTCATTTTTTGGCACAAAGGCATGTTCGTCTCGCCAGCGTTTTTGCCATTTTGATTCACGTTCTTGGATTTTTTTGATATCGTCAGCCATATTTAAAACCTTTGTTAATCAAGCAACAAAAATTTTATATTGCCAAACCCGAAAAATCAAGCACTTAATTCCCCAAGAGTTATGTTATTAAAAATATTTTTTGTCAACTTTTGATAGAGTGGGGTGGTTTATGAAAAATTTGCAAAACATAAGATTTAACACAGAACATAAGGGATTTCCGAACGCAAAACGTCTATTTTATTCCCCATAACGCACAAATTTTTGTCAACAAATATGGAAAAGGGCGCAAATTATAAAAAATATATCAAACAAATAAAAAACACTAAACGCGAAAAACTCAAAAACGCGCAACACCGCAGAAATCCAGCACTTACAACACTTTCACAACAAAAAGAACACTTACACATATCGCCCCAAAGACCGCACAAAAACGGGCTTTTGCAGCGTTTTTTGACATTGAAACCAATACCATTTCAAAACAAGCCCAACCATACAAAACTTACACATTTTGCACCAATCGATTTTCAGCGAGCTGGACTTTTTAAGACATATATTTGTATGCTTCGGGCTCTGAAAATCGATTGACCAAAACCCCAGGTATTGAAAAATTCCTTAGCGATACCATAAGAAAAAAACTTACTCTTTGTGGAAATATATTATGTATACGTTTGGATTCTGACAAGAATCAAACTAATTATTGGCGATATTATGTTATACGTTTGGATTCTGACAGAAATCAAACTAATTATTGGCGGATATTATGTTATACGTTTGGATTCTGACAGAAATCAAACTAATTATTGGCGATATTATGTTATACGTTTGGATTCTGACAAGAATCAAACTATACATAATATACATTATACGCCTTTTGATTATTAACCCAAACTATCTTCCGAAACCAACAAAACACCCCCCATTTTAAAAACACAAACATAAAAAAAGCGACCAAAAAAACGGACGCTTTTTTAAATTGTGTTAAAAAATTAATCAATCTTCGCAACTTTCTTTGCGACTTTGGCAACTTTGCCAACGTGCTTAGTCAATGATTTTAAACCTTTTTGTAAATCTGTTTCGCCAACAGCTTCAACCTCTTCCGCTTTCACAGCAGAACAACAATATGGGCATTTAGTTGCCAGTTTACTGATTGATTGTTGACAATATGGACACGCACGTGTTGTCACCGGTGCCTTGGCACGTGCAGAATTTACAACCTTAACAAACACAAATATAGCGAACATAGTTATAATGAAACTGATTACAGTATTCAAAAATGTTCCCAAATTCAAAGTGGTTGCGCCTGCGGCAGTTGCAGCCTCCATTGTGGCATAGTGCGCACCAGGTTCACCACCGCCCAAAACAAAGAACCACTGTGAAAAATCTATACCGCCAACCAACATCCCAACAGGTGGCATAATAATATCTTTGACCAATGAATTAACAACACTTGTCATCACAGACCCAACGATGATACCGACAGCCATATCAATTGCATTACCGCGACTGATAAAAGTTTTAAATTCTTTAATTATTTTCATTTTTTGCTCCTTTTGTTTTTTGTTCAATTGCATATAAAACTTTGTTCAAAGTTTTATGAATATTTTCATCGTATGTTTCAACGGTTATATCCGCCATAGCATACGTATCATAGCGTTCATTAATCAACTGAGCCAATATCTGACGCGAATCAGTATTTAACAACTGTGGTCGCGTATGACGGAAATTAGTCCGTTTAACCAACAACTCTAAATCTGCACGCAGCCATATTGTTAATGCGCGTTCCAACGCCATTTTCCGAACTGCTTCAGTTATAAAAGCGCCCTCACCCGTAGAGATAACCTTTACAAACGGTGGCGTATCAAGTAAACGTTCAATAACGCGTTCTTCGACACGACGAAATTCCTGTTCACCATACATAGCAAAAATATCGATAACACTGCACCCAGATATTTTTTCAATTTCTTTATCAGAATCAACAAACGGAATTCCCAGATTGCGCGCCAAAGCACGCCCCACACTGGTTTTTCCAGCACCCATAAGTCCCACCATCATAATGGGCTTATTTATTTCGATATGTGGTTTTATTCTCATAACCGACATTTTATAGAAAAATGAAAATAATGACAATAAAAAATTCACTATTTAATAAAAACATGGTATAATATGCCCATATAAAATCAAAGGGAGAGACAGGTTATGCATAAAATATTTTCTGTTGGTTTGGCTGTCATGATTGCCACTTTTGTTTCAGACAATACAAGCGCTGCATCGATTTATGATAATAGTGCATCTGCGTTGAATATAAATATGATAACACACAATTTGATGTCTTATACCCATTACGGGGAAAATATGTCGCAATTGTTCACCAACAAAAAAATATATGGCATTATGACCCGCTTTGATGAATACGGTGATGACGGCAGTACTTTGAAATTAAATCAAATACAAGATGAATCTGATAAATCTTTGTTCAAAAACATTTGGACAAATGTAGAATACATAAACACGCGTGCACACTATGCGCCCAGTTTTTCTGAACGTTCAAGATATGGTTTATTCACAATTGGCACAGAAACCAAGGACATAGATTTAACCTATGGCGATATAAATTTTGGCGGATTTATCGGTTATATTACTGGCGATATGCGTGAAAATGATGCCAATGGAAATTATTTGGGATTATTTACACACTATAATTATAATGATTTTGCCATAACAGGTATGATAAACAATGGTTCAATCAACAATAATTCCCCACTGGACGATTTCAGCAATGCGTGGTTTAACGTTGCCGCAGATGCATCTTGGAAAATTCAGATTGATAAAACATTATATTTTCAACCAAGTGTTTACGCTGGCTATGCGTGGATTTCATCTGATAATTTATACATAAATGGCGATAATATTTCATCTAAAAATTATACATTGTTCAACGTTGCCCCAGGGGCAAGATTTGTTAAAAACATAATCGGAGATTGGTATGGTTCTATATCGGCTAAATACATCGCAACATTTGGAGATGGCAAAGATATATTTGTAAATGGCATAAAACAACCAGGTGTTTCAATTGATAATTATGTCGATGCAGGTATGGATATAGAATATGATTATAACCAATTTGTATTCACTGGCGCAGTTCATAAACAAATCGGTGGATTTGACGGATGGATTGGGAATATAAATGTAAAATATTTATTCTAAAACAGAACGACCCAAATGGGTCGTTTTGTTTACCAATATTGTTTATCCTTAGTTAGTTCTTTATAAATTTTTTGAATCTTTACAGAAGGATTCTTTATCATACATTCCCATAAAACCAACAAATTCCAAGGATTCTCTCTGTCATTATAATGCCAAGAGTTTTTCCAAGTGTTAAAGTATGCATCGTGGCGTTCTTGACATCTGCGTAATGCCAGATCTTGAATCGCATCATATTGATATCTTATAACGCCAACTGAATAGGGATTTTTTCTGACACTGGTTTCTTTAACTTTCTTAGATGGATTTTTCATATACATCAAAACAGGTTCAGTACTCCATTCGCACCGCTGAATATTATAAACAGCTTCTTCGTGTTCAATGAACAATAATCTCATTTGTTCCATAACATTTTCCCCAAAGGTTGGAACACCCAATTCTTCAATTCCTTTAACCAATGCCTTAAAACGACAATTGGGTATGACATTAATATTTTTCACAAGATATTCTGGTAATTGTTTGAAATGAATATCTCTGACCGGTAATTTACCATCCCACAATGCCATTACTTCGAAATCAATACCCCGTTGATTAAAAGGCACAGATTGCACCACATTTGCACCAACACTGCGTACCATTGTTGAATCTGGATTTTTGACATAACGCGCCCTACCTTTCTTGAAAAGAATTTCTTGCATATTGCGTGTTTGTTTCTTGACATACTTAACCAATTCAGGATGACTCCATAACACAAAGCAAATTTCTGCTTCGTTCAACACTTTGTCGGCAGGGTTATACTCAACAATACAATCGCGCATTATATTTGCCAGATATTCTGTATGTTCTTGAAACTTTTTTTGAAATTCCAAATTATCACGCATCTGGCGCATAGGCAATAAATAACCATATTTTTCGCGCACATTTTGGAGTTCGTCAATACTATCCATAATTTCTTTTTTATATATTGCACGAAATTCAAGTGTTTTTGGATTTACCCAACCGACCATTTCATCATCGCGACAAACCGAAATCGCTTTGCAGGCAAAAAACATATCACGCAAACGATAAAATTCTTTTTTGTCTGGGAAAAGATATTCTTTGTATTCTTGTTTGCTATACCTGCAAAACATAGAAGCGTCCATCATAAACACATCCCTTGGTTAAATATTAACCAAGAAATAACACAGACTATACATTTTGTCAAACAAAAACATTATTCCAACGCGGCCAGACGTTCCAATTGGTCTGCCGAGATAAGTGCATCTATCATCTCGTCTAAACCTTCGCCACCTGCCAAAATATCATCCAGTTTATAAAGGGTTAATTTAATACGATGATCGGTCACACGTTGTTCCGGGAAATTATAAGTTCTGATTTTTTCACTTCTATCACCTGAACCAACCATACTGCGACGCGACGCATTCGAAGCATCCATTTGTTCATTACGTTGTTTTTCATACAAACGTGAACGCAACACAGCCATAGCGGTTGCTTTGTTCTGTAATTGTGAACGTTCGTTTTGACACGTAACAACTATACCAGTCGGAAAATGGGTTATACGAATTGCGGAATCAGTCTTGTTAACGTGCTGTCCCCCTGCTCCAGATGCACGATATACATCAATACGAATATCTTTGTCTTCAATAACTACGTCTATATCTTTAGCCTCTGGCATAACGGCAACAGATGCTGCAGATGTATGAATACGCCCGCTGGCTTCGGTTTCAGGCACGCGTTGCACACGATGAATTCCAGATTCAAATTTCATACGCGCATATGCACCGACACCATCTATTTTGAAAATGATTTCTTTGTACCCACGAAGTGAAGTCGCATTTTCTTCAATAATTTCTATATTCCAACCCTTGCGCAAAGCATACGATTTATATTGATTGAATAAATCGCCCGCAAACAGCGCAGATTCTTCACCACCAACACCCGCACGAATTTCCATAATAACACTGTTATCGTCCGCCGCATCACGTGGCAAAAGCGCGATTTGCAAATCACGTTCCAAATCAGGCAACGCGCGATTTAATTCATCCAATTGTTCAGCCGCCACAGATTTCAAATCTGGATCGTTTAACATTTCTGTTGCGTCTGCGATGCCCTGTTGTGTCTGCAAGTATTTATCGATAAGTGGTAAAATCTCACCGATTTGTGAATATTCTTTAGATAAACGCGTTAATTCATCACCCGATATTTCACCCGAATTCATTTTGGTTTCAATATCTTTTGCGCGCGCTTGAATATCACGCAATTTTTGTTCAACTATCATTTTTATTAACCCCTGATGATTTTAATAGCATCATCCAACGACAAAGTTTCTTGATTGCCAGTTTCCATATTTTTAATAGACACAAGTTGATTTTTTACTTCATTTTCACCAATTATTATACTGAATTTAGCCATAATTTTATCAGCATATTCAATTTGGTTTTTAAACTTTTTATCGGTGTCTAAATACGCCACAGATGAAATTTTTTCACCACGTAAAGTATTCAAAACCTGCATTGAATACGGTAAATTTTCATCACCCATCACCAACACCGCAACATCAACATTAGATTCAAATTGCGACAAATCGATTTTATTTTCATCCATCAATGCGACAAAGATTCTTGAAAATCCGATTGCAGCACCAACCCCAATAATTTTCGTTTTTGAAAATTTTCCGACTAAATCTGCATAACGTCCGCCCCCAGCTGCGGTTCCTAATTCTGGATAATTAATCAAACCAAATTCGAATACCAAACCGGTATAATATGCCAAACCACGTGTCACAGATAAATCAATCTGGGCATTTTTAACCCCCATGATATCCAAAGTTTGCATAAAATCGTTTAATTCTGCAATCGCCGCATCCAAAGCATCCGTTTTATTTTGTAACCCAGCATAACCTTTGTCAAAAACAGCATTTATCACCTGTTCTTTTTCAGTGTTATTTAATGTATCAGCGATACCAGCAACAAATTCAGACGGTTCCATTTTATCACGTTTATCAATCAATACAAATACAGCCTTTTTTTGCTCTGCATTCATATCTAAATAGTCAAATAACGCATCCCAGAAAGGTCGACTGCCGATACGAACATAATTATCACCAATAAATTCCGAAACAGAATTTAATGTTCTTTGAATCACAGAGATAATTTCTGCATCATAATTAGTGGACAAAGTATTAATTCCCATAATATCCATGTCCATCTGGTAAAATTCACGATAACGTCCACGTTGCCGACGTTCACCACGATAACGTTTTGAAAATTGACTGGCACGAAATGGGAAAGTCAAATCATTCAGGTGTCCTGCAACATAGCGCGACAATCCAACGGTTCCATCATAACGCAACCCCATTTTTGTATCACCATATTGAAAAAGGAACATTTGTGTTTCAATTTCATCCCAGTTATCTTTATCAGTCAACACTTCGGCGCGTTCTATGGCCGGCAAATCCAGTTGATTAAATCCGCACAAACTCAATACACCCAACATACGATTTGCACAGTAATCGAAACAGCGCTGTTGTGCCGGCAACAATTCTATGAATCCAGATAAAGGTTTAGTTGGTTTTAAATCCATTTTTTTATTTCCTATATTTTAATAAATTGAATACGATTTCGATTTTCACGAACAAATTATATCATAAAAAACATATAAACGCTAGAAACACACACCCATACGGGCGTGATGCAAAATATGTGAAAAAGATACAAAATCAATAATCATTACTTTGGCAAGTATAACACCAGTTTTATTGTTTGCAATTAAAAAACCCGCATTGACGGGTTTTTAATTTTAATATCTGCGCAGGCCGACAGTAAATTCATCACCCCAATCAGCAACTTTCTGTCCACCGACAGAACAATTCAGCGCATCAAAACCTTTTTCGACTTGTTTCTTTTTGATAACATTGGCAGAAACAATTCCCCCGACGGTTCCTAATACCACACCAGCAGTTAAATCAGATGCCAAACGCGATGTGTTAAATTTACCATCAGCATTTTTCCAAACACTTACGTTCATTTTCGCAGAACGCATAAACGCATCTAATCTTTCTTTGGCATCTGTCACCTCACTGTCATTATAATCCAAACACCATTGTCTTCTTAATTCTTCAAAACGAGCTTTGTCTTTATCCATCAATGTCTGCGGACTAATCTTTTGAACATCAGAACATCCAGTTGCGCCCAATTGTTTCGCCACTTCTTCACTTATTTCATATTGTTTATGCATCATAATTTCACGATTGCCACATTTGACATAGGCATCAAACCGATATTGACACTTTTTTCCCGTTGGATTTGGATTTACAACATCCAAACATTCTTTCTTTGTCCAATCCCATTGCTTTCCTGCATCGTCGCCAACACATTCACATTTGCCCGTTGTTGCATTCCATTCAACGTTTTTTCCTGCTTTCTTTTGCATACAACATTCCCACGCTGTTCCATCGCTTTGTGTATATCCATCACAAGTAGCAGGTTGAACAGGTTCTTCTTTCGGAATACAAACACATTCTTGATACGCACCATTAGCCTTACGTGTTCTGGGGGTTGGAATATAATTTGGTTTACATTCGCAATTATCACCGCATTGACCATTTCTCTTGCACGTCTCTATAACATCAGATTCCTTATGACAAATTCCCATAGAACCACCATTTGCCTTTACCCACAACAAATACCCATCTTTACATTCGTATGCAGCACAACTAAGAACAGAATCCTCACCCGCCCTGGGAATAATATTGACACATTTCGCTAAGGCCGTTGGAGAATAAGTACAATCATCACCTTCGTTTAAATCTTCACATCTTGCCCTTGCATCACCGCCACCAGCAGGCCTTATATAGCAAAAACCACCTGGACAATTATCTGCATATGCACCCAAGCCGACAAAACAAGCAAACAACGAACACAATACGATTTTTCTCATATTCCCTTCCTTTCATAATATTTATGATTATATTTTATCATAAACCACCAATCATTCAAAGCACTTTTTTTCAGAAGTATCGATGCAAACTTCCACCGTTTTTAGTCAGCCATCTTTTTGCCCTTTCTACACCAAATCCATAAAGTTGCGAAACCGTGGCCCAAAATTCCGGTGAATGATTCATATGTTTTGTATGTGCCAATTCGTGCATCACTACGTACCGCATAACATCCACTGGCGCAAATGCCAATCGCCACGAAAAAGACATATTGCCATTTGACGAACACGACCCCCAACGCGATGTAGTATCACGCAAACTAATTCGCCGCGGCCAAAATTCACGCGGGGTTGTTTTTATTATTTCTTTGACCGCAACCAAAAATTCATCACGTATAAAATCACGACTACGCCGTTCAAACATATCTGCACCGCCCCCGATAATCAGAACTGTTTTTGATTCGTCCATATATTTATTACCACGAATATTCGAATCGTGAACTATGCGAACTGTGTGCCCCAGAAATTCAATTATATCGCCAGATTTCAAATGTGTTTTTTTGGGTGCCGCATTAAAAATATTTTCAATCCATTTACGTTTAGATTCTAAAAATTTCATTACAAACGCGGTGGATGTCGACCACGGTTTTGAAATATGAATCTCTGTATTTGGCACTGTCTTTGGTCGCAGCACCACATTGCGTGCGCCACGTCGCGTTTCTATGATAACAGGAACCTGTTCCCCATTTGATAAAACAAAGAAATTTTCACCAGACATTTATTTTATATATTGTTTTATTTCATCAATAATTTTATCAGCATCAAATCCATATTCGTGATACACAGTATCTGCATCCCCGGATGCACCAAATTTATCAATTCCGATAACTGCATCGGCGATTTCAAACCAATTGCCCGGCGCGGCTGCTTCAATAGCAATAACACAACCCGATAAAATTTTGTTTTTGTATTCGGCATCTTGTTCCATAAATATAGCCTGGTTTAACATAGAAACAACCTGGACATTTTTAAACCGCGACGCAATTTCCACAGCCAACGGAATTTCAGAACCCGTGGCAATCAATGTAGTTTTGGCACGTCCTGATTTTGCAGGCCAAATAACATATCCACCACGCGACAAATCTGAACCCGCCGGGGTTGAAATTTGTTTGAATTTTTGGCGCGACAATATTATCGCAGACGGATGTTTTATATCACCAATCATCGCGTTCCAAGTGTATGCAACCTCTGTCATATTGCACGGTCTATATACGCGCAAATTTGGAATTAAACGCAAAGACGGCAACTGTTCAATTGGTTGATGTGTTGGTCCATCTTCACCGACACCAATGCTGTCGTGTGAAAACACATATATTACCGGCAAATGCGACAACGCAGCGATTCGAATCGCCGGTCGCATATAATCACTAAACGCTAAAAACGTGGCACCCACAGGTCGCAATCCACCTGCAACCAATCCGTTCATTATCGTTGCCATACCGTGTTCACGTACACCATAAACTATGTAATTTCCATCAAAATTCTTAGACGTTATATCAACAGACACAGATGTTTTAACACGTGTATTATCTGCCAAATCTGCGGCACCAGTTATCAAATCAGCCCCAGCACGCATTAACAAATCCAGATAAATCCCAGACAATTCCCGCGTAGAAATTTTCTCTGGTGTCCCAGGAATCTTTACGTGCGGCAAAGCATAAGTCGTTCTTATTCGTTCACCAACTGGACGTGCTGCAACAACAGACCACAAACGCCCCCCATCTGTATTTGCATTTTTAGAAATCAAATCCAACATTTCTGTATCAGACAACGCAAATCCGTGTGCGCGCGCATCATTTGCCAAAGATGAACCACGTCCCAACACATTTTTACATTGAATAAACACCGGTGCAGTTGATTTTTCAGCCCTGGATAATGCGTGTTCAATTGCGTCTAAATCATTTCCGCGAATCGACATAACATTCCAACCCATAGACCGCATACGTCCGCGTATATCTATGTCAGTTTGCGCAACACCATCAATAGACAATTTATTATCATCCCACAAAACAATTAAATTATTCAGATTCAATCGTCCTGCAAAAGCGAACGCTTCAAAAGATACACCCTCTGACAAATCACCATCAGAAACAATACAATACGTCCGCGCACGAATTCCGCGTATTTTTTGCGACAATGCCAACCCAACCGCATTACCACAACCCTGACCCAACGGACCAGTTGTTGCATCAACACCATCTATATAATATTCTAGGTGTCCCGGCAAACCACCAAATTTACGGAATTTATGCAAATCCCCAATTTTATATCCCGACAATTTTAATACCGAATACAACAGCGCACTGCCGTGGCCGGCAGACAAAACAAACCTGTCTATGCCACGGCGTAAATGATTTGCAAATATACACGTCATCATTTCTGCCGCATCCAGAATAATACCAATGTGTCCACTATGTGCAGACAAAACCGCCCCCAGCGCGTTCGCACGTGCTACATTTGACATCTGTTGTAATTGTTTGGCATTAAATTTCATTTTATGATATTATATCACAAAAAGGATGTTATTAAAATGATAAAAATTTGGACAGATGGCAGTTGCTTAGGAAACCCAGGCCCTGGTGGTTGGGGGTTTATAGCGACAGATGGCATAAATGTTGCGGAACGCTGTGGCGGGGAAAAAAATACTACGAATAATAAAATGGAATTAACTGCGGTTATTCGCGCACTTACTGCGGCACGCAAACACAAAGAAATCGAAATTCATACGGACAGTCAATATGTAAAAAACGGCATGGAAAATTGGATTGCAAAATGGAAGAAAAACAATTGGAAAACTGCAGATAAAAAACCTGTAAAAAACCAAGAATTATGGAAAAAGCTGGATGAATTGGCATCCATCATAAAAATTCATTGGGTATGGGTACATGGTCATAACGGCGAAGAATTTAACGAACGCGTTGACGATTTGGCTCGCACTGCCGCCAAAAGTTATAAATAAAACTATCTTTGATTAGTTTTGGCAATCAATGTTCCCATATCATTTGGCGTAAATGTTCCACGAACACGAATAGGTACATTATATTTTTGTGCAGTTGAAACACTGCGCGGATGCAAAACCTTGGCACCATTTTGCGCCATTTTTAACATATCTTCATATGAAACAAAATCTAGTTTCTTAGCATCTTTGAATTGATTCGGATCTTTGTCATAAACACCACGCACATCAGTATAAATATCACAATAATTAGCACACATCGCAGCAGCAATCGCAACAGCAGACGTATCAGAACCTTCACGCCCTAACGTGGTTATATCACCCTTTTCTGTCACGCCCTGAAACCCAGTAATCACAGGAATTACATTATATGGAACAGACCAGGTATTTATATGTACAATTTCTGCATCACCAAAATTATTGTTTGTTATAATTCCTAGTTGCAAAGCGTTGAAACTAACCGCTGGAACACCAATTGCATTTAAAGCCATCGCCAATAATGCAACTGACATATTTTCACCAGTTGACAACAAAGCATCCAATTCACGCAAATTTGGTTTATCTGTAATTTGTTTTGCTAATTCCATTAACGCATTTGTAGTTTTTCCCATTGCCGAAACAACCACAGCAACATCATTCCCGTTTCTTTTTTCTTTAGCAATGATACCTGCGACATTTTTTATTTTTTCAATATCGGCCACAGACGTTCCACCAAATTTCATTACTAATCTCATACCATTACCCCCGAAATCCAGTTGCAACAATAAACATTTCAACACTATCTTTACGTGATGCGGGTGGTTTTATATGATGCACCGTATCAAAATGTTCTTTAATCTGTTTTAATAATTCATTAGTAGTGCCACCAGTAAAAGATTTTGCAACAAATGTTCCACCCACCTTTAATGCGCGCAACGCAAAATCAAACGCGTATTCCAACAAAACCATTTGACGCAAATGATCTGTCTTTTTATGTCCCACAGTATTCGGCGCCATATCAGACATCACTACATCAACCGTTCCACCCTGTGCATCAGTCAAGCCCAACTTTTCTTCCAACCAGCGCAATGCAGCATCAGTTGTAAAATCACCCTGATAAAATTCAACACCATTAATAGGTTTTATTTCCAACAAATCCATCGCGAAAATTTTAGTTTTTGGAAATTCACGCGCAACATATTGCGACCAAGAACCCGGCGCAGCGCCCAAATCAACAACAACCTGCCCGTTTTTGAAAAAATGAAATTTATCGTTTATTTCTATGATTTTATACGCGGCGCGCGCACGATAGCCATCCCGTTGCGCACGCACAACATACGGGTCGGACGCCTGGCGTTGAATCCACGCAACCGACGATTTATGTGCAGCAATTTTTTTATTTAATATTTTCATCTTGGTTTACAGAAACAAGTTGCGTATGCATTTTGTCTATAAAACCCCACGCACGCTTTGCACCGCGATTATCAATACCATTTTTGAACGAATATTCAACATCTGTGGTATTTTCTTTTTGATTATAAACAGATTTTGAAATTGTTGCCCCCAACGGACGATATTTAAAACGATTCACTATATGCGGGGCATCAGTGTCAAAATTACCTTGATATTTTACAGATACAACACTTGCATAGCCGTCATAGTTTGGAATACCAGATACATGAACAGGAGCCAAACTTCTGCCAGCATTAGCAGCAGCATCCAATTGCCGATATTTCAACGCAACTACCTGTTTTTCAAATTTATTAGCACGTTCCACAGCATCCCCAGCAGAATTCTCTTCAAATTCATATATAACATTTGTCGTATTGCTGGCCGGATTATAATTGAATTCAGAAACATATGCACCCTTTGGCAACAAATCACACTCTTTAGCAATTTGTTGTTTAAATATATCTGTTATGTTTCCTTTAAAGGCAACGGACATTTTCCAAAAACTAGACGTTTTTAAACCACTGCCATATGTCAAAAAACCATAATGCTGTACAGAAACCGGTATAATCTTAGATTTCATATCTTGAACAAAGGCATCCTTGATACGGTCATTTATTTTACTTTGAACTTTGCACATTCTTTTGTAATTATTGACAAACCTGGAATTTCTGAACAAATATTCAACACGTGTTACAAACGAACTTTTCTCAGCATATTCTTCTGGTGCAACAGCGGTATAACATTCATTAACAACTGCACCACGAAAATTTGGCACATCAAGACCCGAAAAATCCACACGCAATGCCCAGCCAAGTGATTTCTTATATTCACCGTTTTCCCACAAAGGAACTGATGCAACCACCTTTAACGGATTATTTTTATTCATCATCATTTTACTTCACCTATTATTTAACACCACCTGGGGTACCAGACTGTTGCATACGCTGCATCACGGCTTCCATTCCACCCATACGTTGAATCATAGCCATCTGCTGTTTCATTTTTGTATATTGTTTAATGATATGTTCGACTTCACGCACAGTACAACCCGCAGTTTCTGCAATACGCGCCTTAGCATTGGCAAATATTTTTTCTGGTTCGGCACGTTCTTCGGCAGTCATTGCTTCCAATATTTTAATTTGTGCATCAACACTGCCATCTGCAATTTTTTCCTTCATAGCCGCCACAGCATCCTTCATCCCCGGAACCATTTTAAGCAGACCGCTAAAATTGCTCATCTTTTTAATCTGTTTTAATTGCGCCAACATATCGTTCATATCAAATTGTCCGGACATCATACGTTCGGCGGTAGCTTTCATCCCAGACGGAATTTTCACAGATTCTTTTTCCGCGACATTTTCATCTTTTTCAACTTCTTGATTTGCCTTTTTTTTGCCAAAACCAAACATTTTTCATCTCCTTGTTATGTTTTTCACTATGTTATTTGCTTTTTTTCGGTTTGTCCAGATACTTTTTCAAATATTTTCCGGTCAAAGAATTCGGATTATCAGCGATTTCTTCAGGTGTTCCAATTGCAACAACATTACCACCACCTGCCCCGCCGTTGGGTCCTAAATCGACAATCCAATCCGCAGTTTTAATAACCTCTAAATTATGTTCAATAACAATAACCGTATTACCCTGGTCTACCAATTCGTGCAACACAGACAGCAAAGATTTTATATCTTCAAAATGCAATCCTGTTGTCGGTTCATCCAATATGTATATAGTCTGCCCAGTGCTACGAGCTGCCAATTCTTTAGATAATTTTATACGCTGAGCTTCACCCCCAGATAAATCCAGCGAACTTTGTCCCAACTTTATATAATCCAATCCAACACGTTTCAATAATTCCAATTTACGTGCAATCTGTGGAACATTGATAAAGAATCTGTAGGCTTCTTCTACGGTCATATTCAAAACATCAGCGATTGATTTACCTTTGTATTTCACAGCCAGCGTTTCTGCATTATATCGCTGACCGTGACATTTATCACATTCAACATAAATATCTGCCAAAAAATTCATTTCTATTTTAATTTGACCATCACCCTGACATGCTTCACAGCGCCCACCTTTGACATTGAAAGAAAAGCGCCCGGCATCATATCCACGTGTTTTTGCCTCTGGCAAATTTGCATAAAAATCACGGATATTATTAAACACACCAACATACGTCGCAGGATTACTGCGCGGGCTGCGCCCGATTGGTGATTGATCAATATCAACAACTTTATCTATGTTTTCCAAACCGCGAATAACATCGTGCGCCCCAGTTTCTAATTTAGAATTATATAACACACGCATAATCGCAGGATACAAAGTATTTAATAACAACGTGGATTTACCAGACCCAGACACCCCAGTCAAAGCAATAAATTTACCCAATGGAAAATCAACAGTTATATTTTTAAGGTTATTTGAACGTGCACCTTCTATTCTTATGCAATTACCATTCCCAGCACGACGCATTTTTGGAACATCTATCTTGCGTTTGCCTGATAAATATTGTCCAGTAAGAGATTCAGAATCTTTAATAACCGCATCTGGTGTTCCACAAGAAATAACATTGCCACCATTAATACCCGCACCACGTCCAATATCAACAAGATAATCTGCAGCACGCATCATATCTTCATCGTGTTCAACAACGATAACTGTATTATCTTTGTCGCGCAACATTTTTAATGTATCTATTAATTTATCATTATCGCTTTGGTGTAATCCTATGGATGGTTCGTCCAACACATATAAAACACCAGACAAACCACTGCCAATTTGTGAAGCCAATCTTATTCGTTGCGCTTCGCCACCTGACAAAGTTCCAGCCATTCGCGAAAGAGTTAAATATCCCAATCCTACATTTTGCAGAAAATATAAACGCGATGTAATTTCACGCAAAATAATGGATGCTATTTCGTTTTCTTTGTCTGATAAAAATTCAGGTAAATCCATAAACCATTTCAAAGAATCATCCACAGACATATCACAAACATCCATAATATCGCAATCATGAATTTTTATACAAAGTGCCTGAATATTCAAACGTTTCCCATGACAAACTGGACACGGGGTTTCAGTCTGAAATTTTGATAATTCTGTGCGCGTTGATTCAGAATCAGATTCACGTAATCTGCGCTCTAAATTCGGAATAACACCTTCATAGGGTTTTTCATACACATACCCATTCCAATTTATTTTTATTTCTTCGTCGCCTGTACCATATAAAATAATGTCTTTATCACGTTGAGACAAAGTATGCCAAGGTTTTGAAAGTGGTATTTTATATTTTTTATGCAACGCATCCATAACGTTTTCATATTGACTTAACATTCCACCACGCGACCATGGCGCAATCGCACCACCTAATATAGATTTAGATGGATCAGGAATAACCAAATCAGGAGATATGTTTAATTGCACACCTAAGCCATCACAGGCACTGCACGCACCAAGCGGCGCATTAAAAGAAAACAATCGCGGCTCTATTTTTGGTACCGTAAACCCCGATACAGGACAAGCGTATTCTTGGGAATATAACGAATCAGTATTAGTATCAAGACGTCGAACAATAACCGCCCCAGGAACAAGCCGCAAAGACGCTTCAAACGATGAATAAAGACGTGAACGAAATTCATCCGCCGCATCCCCTGTTAATTCTTCATCGGGCATAGAAACTCTGTCAATAATAACAAAAATATTATGTTTTTTATTTTTATCCAATGGTGGCACAGACGACAAATCATATAAAACATCATCTATGATTGCACGTTGATAACCCTGTTTTACCAAGAAAGCCAATTCTTTCTTATATTCACCCTTTCTATCACGAACCATTGGGGCCATTATGAAAAACTTTACCCCCTTTGGAATTTTCAAAGTCCAATCGACCATTTCTGCAATCGTTTGGGATTTTATAGGCAATCCCGTCACAGGCGAATATGGAATTCCAATACGCGCCCAAAGTAAACGCAAATAATCGTATATTTCCGTCACAGTTCCAACCGTAGAACGTGGATTTTTAGATGTAGTCTTTTGTTCAATTGAAATAGCCGGAGACAAGCCTTCTATTAAATCAACATCCGGCTTTTTTTGCATATCAAGAAATTGACGCGCATAAGAAGATAATGATTCAACATATCTGCGTTGACCTTCGGCATAAATTGTATTAAAAGCTAATGACGATTTTCCAGACCCAGACACCCCCGTCAAAACAATCAATTTGTTTTTTGGCAGGTCCAAATCAACATTTTTAAGATTATTTTCGCGCGCACCGCGAACCTTTATAAATCCACTCATAGTATTTATAATGTAATTAAAACTGTAAAAAATTCAATGATGACACGAAATAATTTTTTATTCCGCCAATCCCGCTGCCTTTAACGCATCAGGGGACATAGATATACCATTTTTACGTGTATTCGCAGGTCCAACTTTGTTAACCAATTGACCATCAACCCAGACATCAATTCCACCTGCATTACCAAACGTACCCTTTAATTTATCATTCAAAGGCATATAATAAACATCCCCAGGTACTAAAACACGCGAAAACACAGTATTCCCACGCGCATCTTCTATCTTTACCCAAGATTCTTTTTCAGCCTGCAAAACAACCCGCGATTCCTTGCTAGATTTTTCATTAAATTTTTCACGTACAGGATATCTAAAATCTGGTTCATTTTTTGCTTCAACAGCAACAACCGCGGTTTCTTGCGCCGCCACAGGTTCAGGCACAGATTGTTTTTTACCAAAAATCAAAACCGAAACAATTATCAAAACAATAACAAACGCCAAACCTGATGCAAACCAAATCCAATGTTTTTTTACATATTGCCCAGACGATTTAGCCAATTTAACCACCGCTTCACGATTTAATTTAATCCGCTGTTTCTTTTTTTCAGACTTAACGTCGTTTTTATTTTCTGATTCTTCTTTGCGTTCTTCTTTTTTTTCTTCGCGTTTTTCAGAAAAAATACCCAATTCACGTTTTAATTTATCAATAACTTCATCAGGATTCAAACCCAATTCCACCGCATAACTGCGTGCAAAACCCAAGATATAAACATCTTCGGGAATAAAACGATAGTTGCCCTCTTCTAGCGCAGTCAAAAACTCTTCACGAATACAAAGCAATTTTGCAATTGTTGCAATTTCACGTTTTCTGCGACCAGTTGTTCGTGCGTTTTTCAGCATTTCCCCCGCAGTCATTTCACCAACAGATGTTAATATTTCTTGTTTTTCGTCCATCATAAAATCCTTTGTCCAACATATGTTATGCCAGAACATACGAATTGTCAATCCACAGACCAAAATTCTTTTATAATTTTCTTTATCTCTGTTTCGTCTGTAATTTGATTAATTTTTATGCGAAATTGTGCAGAATTAGCCTGTCCTGCCGAATACCACGCCGCGTGTTTCCGAAACATAGGTATCGCAGCCCTTGCCCCATAATATTCAATCATCAAATCCAGATGTCTTAAAACCGTATTACCAATATTTTTTGGTGCATTATCTAATCCACAAATCTGTCCAAAAACCCAAGGTTTTCCCAACATAGCCCGTCCAATCATAGCGCCACGATACCCCAAATTTTCAACACGTTCTATATCAGAAACACTTGCCAAATCACCATTGGCAATAATCGGGATTGGTAAATTTGATATTTCTGGTAAAACCGCCGGTCCAATATAGCCGGCCGCACGTGTTCGTCCGTGCAAAGTGGCAAATTTAGCCCCACAATCAGAGGCAATTTTGACCAAATCAATCCAATCTTTATGAGATTCATCCCAGCCCAAACGTGTTTTAATTGATACAGGTATTTCTACAGCTTTTACACAACTTTCTATTATTCGACCTGCCAAAATATGATCTTTCATCAAAAAAGCACCAGCCCCCGCCCGCGTGGCAACCTTTGGCACAGGGCACCCCATATTTATATCAATCCATTTTGCACCTGCATCTTGTAAAATCTTTGCGGCCGCTGCCATTAATTCAGGGTCTGAACCAAATATTTGTGCCCCAATATTGCCTTCATCAGAATAATTGTCAAAATTACGGATACAATTTTTATGTTGTCCAACCAGTGAATGACAAGATATCATTTCTGTTATCATACAAACGTCTGGCGCAAACATACGAATAATCTGACGAAAAGGCTTGTCAGTAATCCCAGCAAGTGGCGCAGTAAAAATTTGATTATTTTTAAACATTTGTGATATAATAGACGCTATGAAGGAAAAAATCAAAAATTTCTTTGTATTTGTGAAAGATGCCTGGGTTGGCGGACCGCGCGGAAAGATTGGCTTTGCGTTAATGATTTTGTCCGTATTTTTCTTTATACGTTTATTTTACGGTGAAAAAAATTTACAAAGTTTTATTGTAAATGCTTGGCACCTTAATCGTGAAAGAAAAGAACTAACAATTGCCCAGGATGAATTAAAACAATTACAACACCATATATATCTGTTGCAACATCCAAATTCTTCATCTGATTACATAGAAGAATTGGGGTTAAAGACATTAAATCTTGGCAACCCCAAATTCAAAGAATTAAAATACTAAACTAATTTAATTCAAATAAACTATCATCGCATTAAGATAGAAAGCAAACATCAACCATATAATATACGGCACAATTAACCACCCAGCTGTATTATTAACTTTCATAAATGAACGTGCCATAAATATTGCAACGATTATCAACGCGAACAAGACCGACAAAGCATATTCCAACGCGTGCATTCCGAAAAACGTATACGACCATAACACATTAAAAATAATATTAAGTCCGAACCACATATACGCAGTTATAGTCTTGTTGCGACCAACATTATTCTGGTTCCGCATAACAAGATATAAAGCAACACCTATCAGGAAATATAATATTGTCCAGACAGCGCTAAACACCCAGGCTGCTGGCGTTAATTCAGATGCCGCTAATGTTGAATACCAAAAATTATCACCTTCGGCCAAGGGCGCAACCATCACACCTAAAAAACCAGGCACAAAAGACAAAAATATAGCAAACATAAATTTAAGAATTTCCATTTTTTACTCCTTTGATATATAAACATTATAACAATATAAACAGCGTAAGAGTATTGGAAAGAAATCCTTAGAAATACATTAAAAAATATGATATAATACGAAACGAAATAATCGTGGCATACGGTTTTTTCACTTGTCTAGAAAATCGTCTTGGATGCAACCAGCACAGGACGATTTTTTTAATGTTTAACCCCGTATTTACCGCGATTAATTGGACGATATGATAATGCTTCGGCTAAATCAGACATAATCATATTATCATCACCCCGTAAATCAGCAATCGTGCGCGCTATCTTTTTAACGCGATTATACCCGCGCGCAGACATATTCATTTTTTCTGCGGCAGTATTTAAAAACATTGTCAATTCATCAGTTAACACAACATATTTGTCAATATCCGCCCCATCCAAAAGTGCATTAACATAACCCTGGCGCGATAATTGTTTTTCACGCGCAGCAACAACACGTTTACGAACATCGGCACTTGTTTCCGTATGAACATCATTACCAACTTTCATTTCCCACGGATTCACAGCATCAACATCAACGTGTAAATCAATCCTGTCTAACAGTGGCCCCGATATTTTATTCTGGTACGCTTCGGCACAACGCGGCGCACGTGAACACGACAACGCAGCATTTCCCAAATGTCCACACGGACACGGATTCATCGCAGCTATTAATTGAAAATGTGCTGGGTACATCGCATTACGTTTTGCGCGCGATATAACTATTTTACCAGATTCCATTGGTTGCCGTAAAATCTCTAGTGTTGCACGATTAAATTCAGGCAATTCATCCAAAAACAAAACACCATTATGTGCCAACGATATTTCCCCAGGCTTTGCATCACTGCCCCCACCTGCCAGTGCAACAGGACTGGCCGTATGGTGAACACTGCGAAATGGGCGATTTGAAATCAAAGCTTGGTTATTCAATTTTCCAGCAATCGAATAAATCATCGACGTTTCCAGAACTTCTACCGCAGTCATTTCCGGCATAATTGTCGGCAAACGCGACGCCAACATAGTTTTCCCAGACCCTGGCGGTCCAACCATTAACATAGCGTGTCCACCTGCCGCCGCAATTTCCAGCGCACGTTTTGCAGATTCTTGGCCGTGAACTTCGGATAAATCACCAACTTTGTTTTCCGCTTCATTACACTGCATCATCTGTGGCAATGGTAAAATTTGATTACCGTGAAAATGATTTATTAAATCCAAAATATGATTAGGCGCCAAAATATTTGTATGTCCGGCCCATCGTGCCTCTGCCCCCTGAACCCCAGGACAAATTATACCCAACCCATTATTATTTGCCCAAACACTGGCGGGCAACACACCCCCAGTTCGCACAATCGCACCATCTAAACCTATTTCACCAATAATAACATATTTACATAATTCGGATTCAGGCAACACATCCATCGCGCACAAAATTCCACACAATATAGGCAAATCAAAATGCGACCCAGTTTTTTCAATATCTGCAGGCGACAAATTCACAGTCAATTTCTTTGATGGCAACGATATATTTAACGCCGCCAACGCATTACGAATTCTTTCCGCAGATTCTTTTACCGCCCTGTCCGCCAAGCCGATTATGTTAAATTCAGGCCTTGCGAATCCGGCCGACAATTGAACCTGGACGTCTATTTTTGTGGCATCCATACCATTAAAAATCAAAGAATTTAAATTTATCATATCTGGTATATTATAACTTGCACTGATTGTTTTCAAGGTATAAAATACCAATCAAGAAAAAAGGATTTACCAATGCCATTAAAGAAACATAATGCTGCACGTGAATGGTTTGACACTATATTCTACGGTGGTTTAATTGCTATTATTTTTCGCAGTTTATTATTGGAACCGTTCAATATACCGTCTGGGTCAATGATACCATCGTTGCTGGTTGGCGATCATATATTTGTTCAAAAATGGGCATATGGATATTCGCGTTATTCTTTTCCATTTGGTTCTTGGAATTTGTGGAACGGGCGCTTTTTCGTTTCACACGAACCGAAAGTTGGCGACATAGTGGTATTTCGCAAACCTAATGAAACCGTAGATTATGTAAAAAGGTTGATTGGAAAACCTGGTGATACTGTCCAGGTAAAAAATGGTCGTTTATACGTAAACAATAAAATGTTGGAACGCAAAAATCCGCGTCCGTATATCGTGGCGAATTTACCAAAATCTATGCGTGGCGTTGGTTATTACAAAGATAATATATCTATCAAAGGCAACAAGATTTGGGTTGATAATGAACCTGCACCATTTAATTACACAATTGAATATAAATCCGATAACATATGCAAAATGAATCCGTATGAATGCAATGTCTATCACGCTACTGAATATACCGAAGTTTTACCCAACGGCATAGAACATAGCATCATTGAAATGTCGGATGATTTTCCACTTGATAACACTGAAATATTTACGGTACCTGAAAATCATTACTTTTTTATGGGCGACAATCGTGATAACAGCGCAGATAGTCGCACCCCGGCAGTATCATATGTTCCACGCGATAATTTACTTGGCAACGTATGGTTTATATGGTATTCGCACAATTATTACGCACCAATGTTTGCAGTGTGGAATTGGGGTAATAAAATGCGCTGGAACAGATTTGGAATGGGGAAAAAACGCTAATGAATTTGAATTATACTTTTAAAGATAATGATTTATTACAGTTGGCATTGACACAAAGTGGTGTTGATTCTAAGCACAATAATGAACGCCTGGAATTCATAGGCGACCGCGTATTGGGGTTGTCTGTTGCTACATTACTTTATAAAATGTATCCAAATGAAACCGAAGGTGAACTTGCGCGCCGCCACGCGATGTTAGTTTCCACAGAAACATTGGCAAATGTCGCAAAAAAAATTGAACTTGGCGGTCAGATAAGACATGGTCATATCACAGGTGGCAAAATAAATCATATTTTGGCAAACACAATGGAAGCTGTTTTTGGTGCGATATTATTAGATTCTGGATTTGAAACAGCACAAAAGGTTATTCTTGAAATATGGACAGATTTGGCAGCTGCAGAAATCACAGCACCCAAAGATGCAAAAACAAAACTTCAAGAAATTGTTCAAAAACTTGATTCTGGTGCATTGCCGGTTTATGAATATACAGCCCCAACTGGTGCATCACATAATCCACAGTTCCGTGCAACAGTATCTGCAATGGGAAAATCTGCCACAGGAACTGGCACATCAAAAAAAACAGCCAGCTTAGAAGCTGCAAATAATTTGTTAAAAATTCTTGCAATTTAGCGTTTGGATTACTACAATCGCAACATAAACAAAGGAAAAAAATATGTTTTCGATTTTGCTTGTTCTTTTAATCATAGTCGCTGTTTTGATGACTGGCCTTATTCTTTTACAAAAATCAGAAGGTTCAGGTATGTCTGGTTCTGCAGCGGCGTCAATGTTTGGTGGCGTATTGACAGGATCTGCAGCTGGTAATTTTTTAACAAAAACAACTGCATGGTTGGCAACATTGTTTTTTATATTGTGCGCCTTGCTGTCGTTAGTTGTCGCAAAAACAAACGTTGCAAATACCAATAAATCAGAAATTCGTCAGGAATTATCCGCTGAGCAACCAGCAGACACATCTACTGAACCACAACAGACACCTGTTGAACCGACCAAGGTTGCAGAATAAAAAAGCTGATAATTCATAAAAAAATCCCCAAACGGGGATTTTTTTATTTCTTTTTACTGGCAGTTGATTTTTTCTTTTCCGCAGGCAGCTTTTTGTATTCTTGATACAAAAACACAACACAAACATAAACAACCAATGCAGACAAAGCTGTCAACAAACCGGCAATAAGATCACCTTCGGCAAAATAAAGGAAAAATATAAACGCAACAACCAAAATGATTGTATAGCCAATATTCTTAGTCAAAACTTTGCCTAATTTTTCAAAAAAGTTCATTTTATTTCCCCCTTGTTCTTAATACGGCATACATATTATAACACAAAACAAAAAAATATTTAACAAAAAAGTGTCGCAAAATCGCGACACTTTCAAAATAAAATGAAACAAAATTGGTTTATTTATAAAATAACCTGGCCGCCAACCTTGGCATCTTGCGGAATTGGTCCAAACGAAGATTGACGATTAACATAAACATTACCTTTGACAGTAAATTTGCCACAAAATCTTAATCTTTCAACATTACGAACAAACAAATTACCAGTTATTGTTGCATCACACGGCAAAGTATATTTACGCATATTTTGAATAAATAAATTACCATCAACATTAACACCGTTAGATAACACGGGTGCGCCCGCATATTTATCAACAATGACATCCCCATACAATTTCTGTTCAGGCAATTCATCTGCCGGGGTTGCAGTTTCTTCGATAATAACAGGTTTTTCAACACCTACAACTTGAATCTGTGGGGTAATACCCGTAGATTCATCTTTTTTCATAGGCAAAACCATATCATAATCACGATGAACAGGCCGTTTATCACTGGCATAATCAAAATCTTCATCTACAACAGAAACATTGCCAGTCGCCACAGTGTTTTCATCAATATTATCAACATTCACACCATTATCATTATTGATTTCTGACAAAACTTCACTAACTTCGGCATCAGAATTGACCATTTTTACATTTTTATGTCTGCGTCCGTGAACCAAATTCATCACCAAACTAATAAATAAAACAACAATGATAATAAGCAAAGTCAAATTTACCATACCAGCAATATCAAGACTCCTTACCCAGGCCCATACTTTGCGCCAAATATTCACAATCCAATTCCAAACTAATTTGCACGCACGCCAAGGCACCAAAAGCATCTCTTTAAGCTCTTGCGAAAAATCCTGCTGACGATTATTAGCAGCTGCTGCTTTAAATTTTTGAACTTTTTCCATATTAATTCCTTTATTTATTAATAATAATAGACAAGATTTTTCATTTGTCAACTATTTTATTATAAAAATACAACCAATTGGTTCTCGTCCTGAGGCCTTAACACCTAAAATTAAAACCGACCTTTTTTGGTCGGTTTAAATTTTATGGCGCGCCCAGCAGGACTCGAACCTGCAACCCACAGATTAGAAATCTGTTGCTCTATCCAATTGAGCCATGGGCGCACATACGGCGGATTCTATATCAAAATCGCAAAAAAATCAACCTATTTTATAAAGACCTTCAAAAATACTTTCTTGCCACGTTGCACCATTATTGATTCGCGCAGTTCAACGATATAGTCTTTATCGGTAATTTTTTCACCGTCAATTTGAATACCACCCTGTTCCACCATACGGCGCGCCTCTGATTTAGAATCAAACAATTTTACCGCACACAGAAAATCCAGAATCCCCATTGGCGCATCCATCTTTAATTCATATTGGGGTACATTTTCAGAATTTGCCCCACCCCCAAACAATGCCGCCGCCGCAGATTCTGCCGCGATTGCCGCATCACGTCCGTGCGCTATTTCTGTTGCAGCAAATGCCAAACGTTTTTTTGCTTCATTTAATTCTGCCCCCTGCTTTGCAGACAATTCCGTGATTTCACCTAACGGGATTTCAGTAAAGATTTTCAAGAATTTTTCAACTAAATCATCCGGCGTATTACGGAAATATTGATAATATTCATACGGACTGGTTTTATCTTCATTAACCCAAATTGCATTACCAGCAGATTTTCCGATTTTATTTCCATTGGCATCCGTTATCAAAGATGTAGAAAGAACATAAACCTCTTTTCCACATTTTTTGCGAATTAATTCAACACCCATAATTGCATTACCCCACTGATCCGCACCACAAAGCTGCATAGTGCAATTATGTTCACGATACAAAGTCAAGAAATCAACTGCCTGGAACGTCATATAGTTAAATTCAAGAAATGTCATACCATTTTCAAGACGTTTTTTCACACTTTCCATAGACAACATACGCGGCACAGTAAAATCAGTTCCATATTGTGCCAAAAAATCCATATGGCTGTAATTTTTCATCCAATCATAATTATCAACCATTACAGCATCACAATCTCCATCGCCAAACTTCAAAAACTTAGAATATGACTTTTTTAAACCTGCAACATTATGTGCCAATGTTTCGTCATCCATCATCGGACGACCAGTATCACGTCCACTTGGGTCGCCAATACGTCCAGTTGCACCACCAACCAACATCAATGGTTTATGCCCATATTTTTGCAACCAACGCATCATCATAACAGGAACAAGATGCCCCACATGCAAAGAATCTGCGGTTGGGTCAGATCCTAAATACACCGACATTTTGCCATTATTCAACAAATCCCGCACAGCATCCATATTCGAACACTGATTAATAAATCCACGTTGTTCTAATTCAGTAAATAAATCGTTCTGCATAACCAAACCTTTTCTTTACACTAAATATAAATTTATACAAAAACAAAAAATTTTTCAATGAATTATTAAAGTGTTTTATCTAAGATTTTGCAAATTTCTCCACGCAATCAAAGATGGTGTCTTGCCACGACGCCGACATTCCTTAATCAAGGCAATTTTGAACGCGATTCTGTCCAATTTGCCATCACTTAATAACCCTTGAATATTTTTAACATATGTTTTACAAGTAAATTCATCAGTTGACGGCACAGGCTGTGCAAAACACATTCCATTTTTATATAAATATACTAGATCTTCAATTTCAAAATAAGAATCGCGCAAAACCGTTATTTTATCACCAGGAACCAATTCATCAGTTGTACCATTTTTTGGTAAATATATCGAAGAAAAATTCTTACCACTGCCGTGATAAATATAAAAACAGTATCTGTAATGATCATCATATATTTCTTTAATTTTATAATTTTTCATAAACATACTCCTATTATAATTTGACAAATATTTTATCAGACAAAAAAAGATATTCAATAATTATTTAAAAAAAACCGCGCAATATGCGCGGTTTTTATTTCTAGATTGCAAATTTTGTCTAACCCAACATTTTTGCAACTTCGTCGGCCAGGTTATCTTCGCGTTTTTGGATACCTTCGCCCAAGACATAGAATGCATAACCGGCCAATTTACCGCCGTGTTCTGCAATAACATCTTTGACTGTTTTTGAAGGATCCATAACAAATGGTTGTTCTTCCAAAACAGATTCCGCATACCATTTCTTAATACGACCTTCGACCATTTTTTCGACAATGTTTTCGGGTTTGCCAGCTGTTGCTCCTGATTCAATGAATACTTTTCTTTCGCGTTCAACTGCTTTTGGATCAACATCTGCAATTGTCATAAATTCAGGTTTATTCGCGGCAATATGCATAGCAATTTTATTACCAATTTCATCAATACGTGCATCATCACCATTAATTGCAACGACAACACCAATTTGTCCCATACCTGGAACCAAAGCATTGTGAACATAGGTATAAATATGATCGCCATTAACCTTTGCAATACGACGCAGGCTCATATTTTCACCAATTGTTGAAATAGTCGCAGCAATATCATCTTTGACCGCAGCCAAAGTCGCATCAAAATCGCCAGCTAATTCCATAGCTTTACTTGCCACATTTGCAACCAATGCTTGGAATTTATCATTTTTCGCGACGAAATCGGTTTCAGCATTCAATTCAACGACACACCCCATATCATCACATTTGACAACCGTTACCAATCCAGATGCAGCAACACGACCAGCCTTTGATGCAGCCTTTACGATACCTTTTTGGCGCAACCAGTCTGCTGCTGCCTGAATATCGCCATCATTTTCAATCAAGGCCTTTTTACAATCCATCATACCTGCAGATGTTTTTTCGCGCAGTTCTTGAAACAATTTTGCTGTAATTTCTGCCATTGTAATTTCTCCCGTCTTTGTTAAAAGAATTTCGTTGTGCAGGGGCGAACCCCTGCACGATTATATTAAATCAGATATTATTTATCTGCTTTGTCCGCCAATTTGCTGCGGCGTTCTGCACGTGCAGCAGTTGTTTTTGATTTAACTTTGGCTTCTTTTTCTTTGATTTCGTCTTCCAGTTCATCTGCTGCGTCTGCCAATCTTTCAGATTCAACTTTTTTACCGGCAGCCCCGCCCAAACGCTTTTCGATACCAGACAAGATTGCATCTACGAACAGGTCG
>JAZLBV010000017.1:0-1803 GCA_045613925.1 Candidatus Enterousia sp. | reverse complement strand
AAAAAAAATGAAAATGAAAAAAATGTTAATGTGTGCCGCGGCGGGTGCCGTCGCTATATCGTGTGCAAATGCGAACGATATAGATGTTAATCAAATCAGAACAGCGTGTCAAAACAGTGATAAAACATTGTGGGTTGAACGCAATCAGGTCTGCATACCGCGCAATCCGTGTGGAAGCGAAAAATTTCGTCATTATTGTAGTTCCGTTTTTAGAAATGTTGAAACACAAGGTGTTGGATATAAAATTCTTATAGATTTATATGCCAGGGCACACAATCTTTCCTGTAAACCTGTTAACCAAGATGCCAAACCGATTGGACAAGATTATGTAGTATGCAATGGAACAGATGTTATGGTGTTTGAATTTGATGATATACACGATCATGCGATAAATAAGGATATACATTATTTTTCCAGAATGACAAAAGCGCTTTGTAGCGCGGTTGATGGCCAAAAAGTTGGGGAAGATTGGAGTGGTAAATGCAGCACATCAAGCAAAAACTGTCAGCATATCAAAGATGTTTTGGATGAATATGGTTTTGCTGCCAGCTGGAGTTCACAAGGTGGTGCCATTTACAATGAAGGCTCTAAAATATGCGATATTAGATTAAGTACAGACGAAGGTGGATATATGGGGGATGTACAGTTTTAATATTAACCATAAACGAAACACCGCCCGTTTGGGCGGTTGTTTTAATCTTCGCCGAAATCCATATCGCGTAATTTTTCTGCACGTGGGGTGATTTTTGAAACGGATGTTTGAATTTGTTCTATGTTCGTTGCAGTTTGTGTGAAATGCCGCCCCAAATTTTCCGCCCGGTCATTAAGGCGTCCTAAATCAGTCAACAACAAATCCAATTCACGTTTGATTTTTGTTGCGACACGTTTGATTTTTATGTCTGATAATACCGCACGAATTGTATTCAATGTTGCCCATAATGTCGCAGGCGATACTATGAAAACCTTTTTGCGTGCAGCGTATTCAATAGTGTCTGGAAATTCAGTATGCAACTGTGAAAATATAGATTCCGATGCAATGAACATCATCGCGCTTTCCGCTGTTACACCAGGAATTATATATTTTTCCGCAATTGCATCAATATGCCTGCGAACGTCAATTTCAAATTGTTTGTGGGCGCCGATGTCTTTTTTGTTTTCTAAAATTCGGTTATAACTTTCTAGTGGAAATTTGCTATCAATTACCATATCGCCCGGCGGATAAGGCAAGCGAATTATACAATCTGGACGGACACCAGTAGACAACACACACTGCAAAGCATAACTTTCAGGTGGCATAATGTCGGCGACTAAATCAGCTAATTGTCTTTCGCCAAACGAACCGCGCGCCTGTTTGTTACCCATTAAAATATCTTTGAAATTCGCTATATCTGCACTTATATTTTTCAATTCAACTGCATTTTGCGACAGCGTTCCCAGTCTTTCTGCCAATCTTTCGCGCAATCTGGCATTATCTTCGCGCAAAGACGATATATCAAAACTGGGTTTGCGGAAAATCAGTATCAACAACAACGCCACAATAATACCCAAAATCAAAAAAATATAAGTTGTCATTTGAAAATCCTTTGCTACAATTCGTGATATGATTATAAAAAGGTTTTATAAATGTTGCAAATGAAACTTTGTGGGGATTTGGGTTTGCGTGAAAAGTGTGCGCCTGTGGCGGATATAACGCCTGAAATTTTGAATACCATGTACGAAATGGTAAAAATGATGGAATCGCAAAGCGGGGTTGGCCTGGCCGCGCCCCAGGTTGGAATCACACAAAGATTCTTGGTTATGATG
>JAZLBV010000016.1:0-22227 GCA_045613925.1 Candidatus Enterousia sp. | reverse complement strand
GGCGGAAATGTGCGACAAATTGGAACAAGAATCCGCAGAAAATACTGCTGGGACGGTTGTGTTTGCACTGAATTATGGTGGTAAAGACGAAATTGTAAATGCGGTTAATGCTGCGGTTGATTCTGGTCAGCATGTAACTGTTGATACTTTTGAAACATATTTGGATACAGGTGATTTATTACCTATCGATTTAATGGTACGGACCAGCAATGAACAACGTATATCTAATTTCTTGTTGTGGAAATTAGCGTATGCAGAATTGCTGTTTGTGCCACAGCATTGGCCAGATTTGGTAAAATCTGAAAAATTATGGCAATATGTTTTGGATGAATACACTAAACGCGATCGTCGCTTTGGTGGTGGAAAAAAGAAAAATTATTCAGGGAAATAAAAAATGAAAAGTTCTGATATGTCTTTGCGTTTTATGACCGCCGCAGTTATGTTGGGCGTGTTAATGGTCGCTTTCTTACTGGAAATGAAATTTCCAACTATATACGCTGTGCGCTGGATTGGTGTTGGTGTCGTTGTTGCTGCGATTTTTGAAACTATCAAATGTTTTACGCAAACAACGAAAGAAAAATTCCAGAAAAATGCTATATTTTTCATATTATTTTTGGGGTTGTTGGGATTGATGCTTAAATCAGTCTACGTTGTCGGCGCACGTCCGTGGATTATGTTGTGGATGCTGATGATTATAGTTGGCGCGGATGTCGGCGGTTGGGTTGTTGGAAAGACAATTGGTGGTGATAAGATGTGGGAAAAGCTTTCTGCAAATAAAACCTGGTCTGGACAGATTGGCGGTATAGTTTGTGGGACACTGATGTCTATGATATATTGTAAATTATTCGGAACAAATGTCTTTAATGCTATATGGGTTGGTATAAGTGTTTCTTTGCTGTCCCAGTATGGAGATTTAACGGCAAGTTTTATAAAACGTCGCTTAGGCATCAAAGATTATGGAAATATTTTGCCTGGACACGGTGGCATTTTAGATCGGTTTGACGGGTGGATTTATGTGTTGCCCCTGCTTTGGTTAATGTTAAGATAAATATACAAAAGGAAAAGAACATATGCATACTATTTTGACAGTCATAGCGTTATTGATAGTTCTGGGCGTCGTCGTTTTTGTTCACGAAGCAGGACATTTTTTGGCTGCGCGTTGGGCGGGGGTACGTGTTGATGCGTTTTCGATTGGTTTTGGTCCAGCATTGTTAAAATGGACTGATAAATATGGTACTGTGTGGAAATTATGCTGTCTGCCTTTGGGCGGTTATGTTTCCATATATGGCCAAGAAGATATGTTTAATCGCAAAAAATACAAACGGTTGCCCAAAGAGAAAAAAATTGGACATTATCTTTCTGCACCTGCGTGGAAACAGTTTATAATTATTGGTGCCGGGGTATTTATGAATTTTATGCTGGCATGGATTATATATTCTGCAGATTTTATGTTTCGACCAAAAACCGTTCAACTGCCGGTAATTGGCCAGGTTGTCCGTGATAGTATCGCTTTTAATGCAGGTGTAAAACCGGGTGATATTATTTTAAAAATAGACAAAGCAACCATAACAAATTGGGGTGAATTGATTATCGCCAAAGAATTAGCATCCGAACATAATGCTAGTGTTGTCTTGTCACGTAATGGTAATATAATCCAGGTGGAATTAGCACCTGCTGAAAGATGGGGATTGGTTGCCGACGGCAGCAAAACAGAATTTCGCAAAAAAGGATTTTTTGGTGCGATTTATTCTGGATTACGCGAAACATATTACCAATCTAAGAACTTGTTAATCGTATTAAAACAAATCATTACTGGTGAACGTTCTTCGAAACAATTGGGATCATTTATTACAATTGCTCAGGTTTCTGGATACGCATTACAAGCTGGATTTTTCGTATTTTTATCCATTATCGCACTTATTTCTGTTAATTTGGGCGTGATAAATTTATTGCCATTGCCTGTACTGGATGGTGGGTATTTGTTAATATTAATCATTGAAGCGATAACCAGGCGCAAATTGGGTGGCAAAGCAATGGAAATCACTATTTTATGTGGTTGGGTTTTAATCATATTACTTTTTGCTTTCACTATGTGGAATGATATAGCGCGCGTATTCGGATTGAATTAAGATGTTAAAAAAAATTGTATATTTTACATTTGTTTTTGGGTTATGCAGTTTTGCAAATGCTGCGACGGTTTCGCGCATAGATGTTCGCGGCAATCAACGTATGGACGCTGAATCTGTGCGTATCTTGTCTAACGTAAAAGTCGGTGATAATGTTAGTTCTGAACAGATAAATAACATTGCAAAAAAATTACAAGCCAGCGGTTATTTTTCATCTGTGGATGTCCGGTTTGATAGTGGTGCGCTTAAAATCAATCTGACCGAAGCACCAATAATAAATATGGTGACAGTTGAAGGAAACGATGAAATTGATACAGATGATTTGAAAAAAGAAATAAAAACCAAAGAGCGCGCTGCATACGATGTTTCTGTTATTGGCGGTGATGTGCAAAGGATGTTGACACTTTACCAGCGCAAAGGTTTTTTCGGCACAAAAATAAATCCTAAGAAAATAGAATTAGATAATAATCGTGTTAATGTTGTTTACGAAATCAAAGAAGGACATCCTACATATATCAAAGATATAGATTTTGAAAACAATAAAAAATTCAGATCAAGTGTCCTGCGAAGTGAAATTTTATCACGAGAACACGCTTGGTGGCGTTTTATGACTCAATTCGATGTTTACGACGAAGACAGAATTCAATATGACCAACAAATGTTGCACCAGTTTTATATGCGAAATGGATTTTTAGATTTTAAAATTACTGATGTAAAAGGTGAATTTACCGAAAACCGTGAATATTATTCTGTAAAATTTACTGTGGACGAAGGAAACCAATATAAAATTGGAAATATAACCATAGATAATCCTTTTGATGATGTTCCTATCAATGAATTAAAAGATGCTTTGACGGTATCAAAAAAAGACGTTTATAATATCGATGAAATTGATGCAACTATGAATGCATTACGTGGTGTGGTGGCAGACCACGGCTATGCGTTTATAAATGTTGAACCGGTGCCTAATAAAAACGAAGAAACGCGCGTTGTCGATTTGAATTTCAAAATACAAAAAACTAATCGTATTTATATTAACAGTATAAATTTGTTGGGCAATGTTCGCACGTTTGATAATGTTATCCAACATCATTTACCTATGCGCGAAGGCGATCCTTTTTCTTTGCAAACCATTGAAACTGGACGTCAGAATTTAATGAGAACACGTTATTTCAAAGATGTTCAAATGGTTCCTATGCGTCTTGCTGATGCGAATATGATGAATTTAGATGTAAAGGTTGAAGAACAACCGACTGGGGAATTATCTGGTGGTTTTGGTTGGTCATCAATTAATGGTTTTATGGTTGATGCGGGTATCACCGAAAATAATTTTATGGGGCGTGGTCAGATTGTTCAGATAAAAGGTTCTATTGCACAATATCAACGTCAGGCATTGTTTAGTTTTACAGAACCATTTTTATTCAATCGTGAATTATCTGGTGGTTTTGATGTTTCGTATACAGAATACAAATATTCACAATTGGGTGGTTATGGATATGATCGTGATTCATTTACAGTTGCTGGACGTCTGGGGTGGCGCTTAACAGATCACTGGACACAGACAATGCGGTTATCTGCAACGTTCGATCAAAATTATGATTTGAATTTAGGTGGCTGGCAAAAGGCAAATCTTTATTCTTTGGGAACAAATTTACGGTATTATAATTTGAACACAAATTTCCAACAGAACACTCATACTGGGGTGGTTGGTGATTTGGGTATAACATATACTGGATTTGGTGGAACAAATACGTTTATGCGATATAGTGCAGACATAACTGCGATGGTAAAATTCTTGGAAGATAGATGGCAACTGCGTACATCTTGGGATTTGGGATATTTACAATCATTACAAGAAGATAATTATATACCACGAGTTTATCGTTATTTCCTGGGTGGGGAATCGTTGCGTGGATTTGATGTCGCCGGAGTTGGCTCACGTAATTGGTTTTATCGCAGTTATTCGCTTGGCGGATTATGGAAGGCAAATGGTTCAACCCAACTGAACTTTCCTATATTTATTCCTGATGAATACCAGGTAAAAGGATTCGTATTTGCTGATTATGGTATTTTGGGCCGTCCACCAAAACGCGAATACGAATACACAAACCCATATACTGGGCAAACAAAAGATAATATAATCGACCAGGATTGGCGCACATCTGTTGGTTTTGGTATTTATTGGAACACACCTATGGGACCAATGAATTTTTCGTGGGGTTGGCCAATGAAAATTAATGAATATGACCAGGAACGTCGTTTCTTGCTTTCGTTTGAGACGCAATTCTGATTGTTTTATCCTTGACGTGGTGGATTGATTTTTCTTATAATTTCAACGAAGGAAAGGAGAATATAGTATGAAAAAGTTTCTTATCATTTGCACATTGGCGGTTGTTGGTATTGGATTGGCCGGTTGTGGTCAGGTTTATGACCGCGAACCCGTCAGTATTGGTTATGATAATAACGAATTAAAATTAAGTCCGTGTGCGTGCATCTTGGTATACCAGGCATAAGATAACACTTGTAATTTTTGGGGGGATTGATTGGATTATCCAAATGATTTTGATACACCTGTCTTTCCTGCGGGCAAGGTTATTGCGCTTTCCCGGCGGCTTTCTATTTGGATTTCTGGATGTTTTTTATTGATTATTTGTCTGTGCTGTTTTCTGCTATATTTTTGGTCTCAGAAAAGTAATTATCCATTTTTGATTTCAATTGATCCGATAACTGACGAATGGACGGTTGTCGCCTATCCCGGAAAAACTTTTAAAGATACTTTTGAACAATCTCATATTATCCAGGAAAAATTAGTGGACGATTTTATTACTAATTGGTTCACGATATCTCGCGATAAAAATGTCAATGAATTACGCTGGCAAAGATGCGATGATGAAGACTGTTCTGATTCTATGCAGTTTAATCCAGAAAATATAAGTTGTTCTTTGTTTTGTAATAGCAACACAAAATTATTTGAAGAATTTTCAAATAATGTTTTACCAGAATACAAAGCCAGAGTTGAACAACGTTCAGAGCGTTGGAACGTTATAAAAAAGAATATTAAGTTAGATTATTCGTCTGAACAGGGCAGTATTTGGCAGGTTTTTGCCGTTGTTCATTCGTCTGTCAATGGTGTCTTTAATGTGTTGGCATTTGTGACGGTCGCACGCGAACCAAATTCGCATCCTGCAACACTGGGATATTATGTTCAAGATTTTAACGCATATCGGGTGAATCAATGAATAAGATAAAATCATTTTTCACAGGACTTCTTCTTTTAGCGATAATGTTTATCGCGGTGATTTTATGCGTCTTGGTTTATAGTGCAAATAAACAGTCATCTGTAAAGTCATATATCTTCCAAATAAATAATGTTGCATCACAACGTGTTGGTGCATTGCAAGATATAAATGATATGTCTGCGATTGAATTAAGGAATAAGTTAATAAAAACCTATGTTGCAGAGTATTTTCGTGTAATACCAAATGAAGCAGATGTTTATAACCGACCATTATTGGCAAATTTATCAAGTTCTGCAGCATATGAACAATGGAAAAATGGCGAAGCAAAAAATATTGCGAAAATGTCTGCTGGTAAAATGTTCAGGCGTGTTGTTCATATTACTGATGCAGATATTGCAGCGATGGATATGCCGGCTGGTTATGATTATTACAGCACCGAACGTGCCAAAGAGATTTTTTACAAAGTTCATTATTATACCGAAACTTGGCCAGAATCTAATCGTATGTCGGTAGAGCCAGTCTATGAAAGTGGCTATTTGCATATAGAAGCATTATTTAAACCTGGCATAGACAAAGATATAAATGTACGAAAACACCTTGAATCTGGGCAGAATCCTATGGGTTTATTTATGTTCCAAGTGACTAAGATAGGGGATGATTTAAATCAATGATAAGAAAAATATTATTTTTGATGTCTTTGTGCACAGCTGTTTTTACAACTGTGGTATCTTTTGCGGAAGAATACGAAGATGATTATTTATATGACTTGGGCGCTGATGATACATTTGATGATATGGCTTTTTCCACACAAGAAGAACAAGATATAAACTTGGAAAATGTATATCTTAATTCTGGTGCTGGGTTTGCTGGGGTGAAAGATTTTGATATTGCAGGTATAATGTTGGGTATGAATTATGATGAAATAAATAATTTGTTTTTTGCTGATGGTGGACTTTATGCGCCACGTAAAAAAAACAGTATTGTTTATAATATAAATGATGATTGGAAATATAATTTGGATTATGAATGTCGGCAAAATAACATATTTGTTCCTGAACAGTTGGAAAAATGTATATATTCTTTGGCACGAAATCGTGGATTATTATATGTTTCTGAGATACATTTGGAACGAACTTTTACTGGTGAAACTATTGATATTTATTTAACCAGCAACTCCACAGATAATGTTGTTTGGAAAATTGTATATAATAATGATGTAAATGAACGGGATGGGGATTCTGAAAAGTTTAATAATCAACGCGAAAAGAAAATTCTTGCATTTTGGCAGGGTGTTTTAGACAAATATGGAGTCCCAAATTCTGATGAAGATAAATGGATTTCATCTGAAAACGCTTATGATCCAATGATGCGCGCGTATTATGGTCAATTGGTGTTGGTTGATAATGGTTTAAACGCAACGGATTCTGCAAAAAACATTCAATCTGCGCGTGAAAATTTCCAGGCAAAACCTTATGCGTTCTGAAAAAACATCTTATCAAATTGGTTTATGGGCTGAATTTATAGCACGATGGTTCTTGCGATTCCATGGATATCGCATATTGAAAAATCGTTATATTACTGGCAAAAATACTAATCGGGCAGAGATAGATATAATTGCGCAACGTAAAAATACTATTGTTTTCATAGAAGTAAAATCCCGCAAAACAATTTCTGCGGCGTGGGATGCAATCACACCAAATCAATCGGCAAGATTGCGACGCGCTGCAGAAACTTTTCTTGTTAATAAACATTGGATGGGCGATGCCCGTTTTGATGTCATTGTTGTTTGCTGTCATAAAATATATTGGGCAAAAAACGCGATTTAGTTTTTTATAACTGCGCTTTTTATTAATGTGACGTCCTCTTTGATTCCATCTATTTTTAATTGTAATTGACCGATTCCAGATTCCAATATTGTTGTTCTGTTTTCAAGTGCGGTTATACGCTGATCTTGACGTTCCAGTTCAGACAAAGAAGAATCTTGACGGGCAACCCAATAAATTACACCAAAGGCAAATGCAATTAAAAACCAACTATCGCGCAATATGTCCAAAATATTAAAAAAATTTTTTTCTTCAGACATTATTTTTACAATAATTTACCATAATTTTTATGTTGGATTATTGCCCCCGTTTTATTAAATTTTCTATGTGATGAATTAATGCACTTTGTGCAGCAACCCATCGCAATTCAGCATCAGAAGCATTTGCCCCTAAAACACGTTCAATTGTTATGGCGCGTAAATGCGCCATAACTTGTTTTCCAGACACACTATTAAAAGTGCGTGCATATTGTTTTTCAATTTCTGACATAGTAATTTATTCCCCTGTGATATTTAATTCTTCACGTGCCATTTGGGCGATTGGTGCCAAATATTTTAATTCTGCATCGCTATGCAGCGAGATTTTTTCTATCAATCCGCGACGTGATAATATTTGCAGTCCGCGTTCACACAAAGGTTTTATAAATTCGTGCAATAACCGACCATATGTAGCACCCAAAATACGGACCATATCTGCATTGCGCGCCAAAATTTCTGTTGCTGTCATTTCTTTGTCTGAAAGCAGCCCCAGTCTGTCCGCCAAAAGAGTATGACGAATTCTGTCGCGCAAATCACGCAAAACTATTTGAGAAACATCAAAATCTGCCCCGCTGTGTAATGGGGTCAAACCTGAACTGCCCACTGCTTTTGGAATTATCGCCCCAGGTGTCAAGTTTATATTGGAAAGATTTATAACACCGTCATCATCTGCCTGCCAGATACCACTTACTGCGATGGTTGCATTTTTAAGAACCAGTTCAACAACTTTATTTGCAGTCTTTATATCAGGCAAAGCACGCAATACTGGGCCACGTCCGTATATTTCACCACTTACCACAGACCAGCGGAAAATTATATATGGATTTGTTTCAAAAGTTCCACGTGCAACAATATTGTTTTCTATATCACCACCAACATCCAACCACGCGACAAAATCTGTTCCTATTAAAGATTGTACTAATTTGATTGGTGTTTGTGGGTTTGTTTTTACAGAATCTTGTAAATGTTTTGGCAATGTTATATTTGGATACTTTTCCATAATATCACACGCTGGCATTGATGTAGTATGAAACACAGCACCAGGCAAAAGCGCAATATCTTTCATTGGAATTGCAGTAAAAGAAAAAGCGGAATCCGAACCAATTGGATTTTCAGCCATAAATAAACATGCTGTACCCAAGACGACTAAATCAGTATAGCATTGATGAATAACTGTATAAAAATTTGAATCGTTCAGGTGTGCACGCAACATATTTGTCGCTGTATCTGCATCTGGTGAAAAATCACTTTCTTTGATTAAATTTATCCACAAAGATTCTGGGGGTGTCAGTAATGAATACATTGATGCAGCCAAGTTATCAACCGCATCTGACGCAGTAGCATCAAACAACGTTGATAAATCTGAATCATCTGTGGGAATAGTATAACGCATAGCCGTTTTCCAACGCGATAGCCATATTTCACGTTCATCCAGCGCACGTTTATATAATTGCATAAGATTTTGTTTCATTTATTTTCCTTTTGGTTATATTTTGAATTCTGTATTTGCTTTGATTAAAATATGATTGTTTATTTGCGGTCGTATTGGTGTTGGCTTCATAGTCAATGCACCTGCAACAGCATCCAAACCGTCATCGTGTTCAACCGAACCTGACGGAGTCCACGCCAGCATTTCAGATAACAACATCGTTTGTTTTATGCGTGTGTGCATAAACAATCGACCAGTGCTTAACATTGGTTCTAAAGCGTTTAAAATTCTGGTTTCTTTTTTGGTATGATTAGAAATTTGTATAACGTTTATTGATAAATCACGAGAATTTGCAACCCGAATCATTATCTCTGGCAATGCATTACCGATACCATTTATTTCTATGCCTATGCGATTTATTTTATGTTTTTGCATAAAATTTAAAACTGTTTCGCATTGGGTAGCAAGTGGATGAATATCATCATCATCAACACTGATATACCTGATATCGTGAACAAAAGCTGTACTGTTTTTATCATCACGATAAATCAAGGCACAAACACTGCCGTCTGATTTATGGTGTCCAGATGAAGGATCCCAATACAAACAAGAGCCTGTTATTACGTGTTGCGAAATTCGTGCAGACCGAATATCAAAATCAGAATCATAAAAATGTATAGCACCTGGATCCAAACATATTCTTTCTTCATCTATGTATTCCAACATCATTTGGGCAGAAAAATGTCTGGGTCCCACAATTCGTTCCAATTCTTGAATTTTTTCAATCGGAAACATCTGGGGCCACGCCGGATTTCCGCCATCGTCAACAATCGGAATTTTTAATTGTTTATAGCCAATTAAAAAAGGTATTGAATTATTAAAATTTTCGTTTAATCTAAAAGACATGGACTTTACTCCGAAAACTTTGCCTACAAATTTAGAAGCCGAACAGGCGGTTTTGGCCGCGGCATTGATGAATAATCGTGCTTTGGAATCCGTATCGGAATTTTTATTACCAGAACATTTTTCACATCCTGCACACCAAGAGATATATCGATTGGCACTTCGTCAATTTGCAACAGGTGTACCATTTGACATAATAACTGTAAAAAATTATCTGGAACAACAGGGTTCTTTGGAAACTGTTGGCGGTATTGATTATCTTTCAAAACTGGCGTCTGCAGGTGCAACCGTTGCGAATGTTGAACATTATGGTCGTATTGTTTTTGATAATGCACGCCGCCGTGATTTAATCGGTTTGGGGCAAAATATCATAGATAATGCCTATACCGAAGATATGGACAAGACTGTTGATTCCCAAATTGAATCTGCAGAACAAAGATTGTTTAATCTGGCATCCACCGGACAGTCTGAACAAAACATAGTTTCATTGGCCGATGCGTTAAAAGGCGCCTTGCAAGAGGCAGAAATAGCCTACAAAGCGGATGGTAAATTATCTGGTTTAACCACCGGTTTAGATGAAATTGACCGTTCCGTAAGTGGATTACACCATTCTGATTTGATTATAATCGCTGGACGTCCAGGTATGGGTAAAACCACATTAGCTATGAATATTGCTTTTAATGCAGCTAACGCTATTTTTAACGGGCATGCAAATCAACAATACAAAGGCGCAGTTGTATTTTTCAGTTTGGAAATGTCCAATCAACAATTGGCTGCACGTGTGTTATCTTCCCAGTCAAAAATTCCTGCGTCCAAGATGCGCGATGGTAATTTGTCTGATGAAGATTTTATGAAAATGTCTGAATATTCAAACGCTTTGTCAAAATTGCCTTTGATTATCGATGATACCGCAGATATGTCGGTACCAACTATAAAAACACGCGCACGGCGTATTGCACGTAAATATGGTGGAATTGCATTAATTGTTATTGATTACCTTCAGTTAATGAAATTACCAGGTGGCAAAACAAATGATAATCGTGTTCAAGAATTATCCACCATTACCCGCGGTTTAAAAATCTTGGCCAAAGAATTGGATGTTCCTGTGATAACATTGTCGCAATTATCACGCAGCGTTGAACAACGTGATGATAAAAGACCTGTGTTATCTGATTTGCGTGATTCTGGATCTATTGAGCAAGATGCTGATATTGTTATGTTCACATATCGTGAAGAATATTATTTGGATGGTCGTTCGCCAGAAAAACGTTTATCGGGTATGGCGTCTGAGAATGCCACACAACATTGGCAAAACAGATTAAATCAATCCAGAAACAAAGCAGATATTATTATCGCTAAGAACCGCCACGGAAAACCAGAGACTGTGCATCTTAGCTTCACCGGGGAATATTATTTATTTGATAATTTGAATCAATTTGGTGGTCAGCAGATATCAGATGATTCTGGATTTGATACCCAGTACACAAACACTGATAATTCTGGGGTTCAAATTGTTTCAAACATTGATGATATTCCTGATGATATTATCTAATTATTTTTCTTGCTAAGAAAATAAAAATTTACTATTATTTTGTCAACAAATATCTTAAGGAGTCAATGATGGCGCAAGAAGAGATTATCTTTCCAAATAACATACGCAATATTCGTGCATCCAGGGGTATGCGGATGACCGAATTGGCACGACGCGCTGGGCTGTCTTTGTCCGCTGTTTCCAAAATAGAAAAAGGTGTCAGACGTCTTAATCAAAAACAGTTATTGAATGTGTGTACTATATTGGGCTGCAGATTATCTGACATATTCATTCATGAATCAGATGCTGTTGCAGACCAGTGGCAAAATGAAATTAAACGCCGTTTAACCGACAACGAAGATAGCGGATTAAAAATATTTGGCTCTGGATTGCGCAAAATTCGTCAACGTGCTGAAAAGACAATCGCCGAAACTGCCAAGGCTGCAAATATGACTTTGTCAGTGTATCATAAAATCGAAGTCGGCCAACGTGAAGTTTACGAAAATGAAATTGACGTTTTGGCAAAAACGTTTGGCTATACTGCTCAGCAATTATTTAGTGAAATTGCCAAATTGTATAATGCTGGCGAATTGACCAAACAGATTAACAAGGTCAAAGAACGCGTAAAATCTGTACTTGAACCTGGCAACCCGATGTCTGGTTTGGATATCCACGGCGGTTTATATGGGGCACAATTATACGATAATGCACGTAAAAAATTGGTTCCTGTATTTGGTAAACCTGAAGGTAAATCAGTCAAATTAAAAAAATCTGACGAAACAATGATTGTTGCACCCAGCGCGCTTGAAGGGATAAGTGGTATATACGCTGTTATCCCGAACTCTAAGCGTTTGGGCGGTTTTATACCAGAAACTGCATATGTTTTTGTTGATGCAGATGCAACCCCGGCGGTTGGTGATTTGGCTGTGTGTATTGATTCTGATTTTACAAAAATGAATTCAGATGACGTGGCAAATGCTAATATTGCTGTGATTCGCCAGGATTCACACGGAAAAATCTATGGACATATATCTAATCCAGAAGAAAAGATAAATGCCAAAACAATGCATAAAGTTGTTATGATTGTTATGAAATAGGCCTAGCAAAAACCAAGGGAGGGATTAAATGCAACAACAGGCACATACTATTGCACAACGCTTGTTAAACCTATATCGCCAAGAACACGTTATAAATGGTGGTTGGGCTGCTGTGAATAAGGTGTTTATTGAAGAAGCCAATGATCCTCAAATATTTGAAGAGTTGGAAAAATTACCAACTGGAAAACGTCTTATAACACATATCAACAACTTGCGCGATGGCAAAACACCTATGGATTCCATTGATGACGATTTGTTACCATACGGCGGTTTACTGGCAGGTCAGGATGTAAAAATATCATTAAGCGAATCTGAAATAGAAGAATTAAAGACCGCTTTGAATAACATCAAAACCACCCCAGAGGGATTAAAACGTATTAAACAATTACCGTTTGTTCAAAAATTCGGTAATAATTGGCTTGACGATATTAAGGTTGCTTTGGCCGGAAATGAAGAAATGCAGACAAAATGGGATGCAGTTGTGCGCGCTGCCAAAGCTTATCAGATGTGGGATTCTGCAAAACAGTTAACATCTGAAACATTGACAGAACGCAGCCGTGCACAAATCCAGGCAGATATGCCTGAATTTGAGACATATTTACCTATGTTTGGCGAACCAGGTGAAGAAATGTTGGCGAAATTGCGTACGTTTATTTCTTCTGTTGCTACAAAGCCAGATAAAACAGAATTAAATGACGAAATTAAATCTGATATATAGTGTCTTTGGTGTGTGGAGTTCCGATGTAAATCATACAACCATGCGGAGATAAAATAAAGTCCAGTTCCCGTAATCTTTCGCGAAGATTTGCTCTTTTTTGCGATGTGTTGCAGGTATTTGGAACTTCCACATCGTCGCATATTATCAAATCGGAACGCATACCCGTAATGTTGCCAGATATTCCTTGGCATATAACAGAAGGTTCTCTGATTCCAATAGGTCGTTTAATCGTTATCTTGTGTGCCCCCCACTCTTTTTTTACGTCTGGTAAAATATCAGAACAAAAAGGGTGATTTTCCAAAATGTTTTTTATATGCGACACCATCCGCGATGCAAGCCCCGATTCTGCCGACAAAATTAATATGCGCGTTTGTGGGTTGTGATAAAGCACGCACGCAGCAAAAACACCTACAACCGTGGATTTTCCAGAATGTCGAAAAGCATTTAAAAGTCCGCGATGTGGTTCATTATTTAATATATCTAATAAAAATTGCATTATTTTTATATGATGTTTAGGTGTTTCAAATCCCAATATTTTATTCCAAGCATTTAAAAAATCATTTGCTTGGGCAATTGTTATTGTTTTCATTGTTTGCCTCTTTGATGACAAACCCTTAATTTTTATTCATATAATATCAGCCTGCGATTTTATCTATTTTGGACAACCAGTTTTTTACCAGATTCGGTTTCTTTGCTTTTGTGTTTTTGATTTTTTCCAGATATTCTTTTTGTTTTACATCATATGGTTCAGATGTTTCATCACGTAAACGTTTTAATACTGCTTTTTCAGACAAGCCACTTCCAGTATTTCCTGTTGCACCGTATTTTGCACGTTGTGTTGATAAAACTTTTTTTATCAAATTTATTTTTTCTGATTCATCTTGCGCCATTTGTGTCAATATTTTTTGCCGTTCGTTTTCAGCATTTTTCTTTGATTCTTTGTAATCTAAAATTTTTTCTACATCAGATACAAGCTGTCCCATATAAATCTCCTTTTGTTATTTATGTTTATATTAAGTACCATCCATCAACCGTAACAGAAAGCACTGTTGCTGGTAATTGTTCATTGCTGGAAATCGTCCAAAGCGGTTTTAATGTATCGTTTTCCGTTCCCAATAAATTTATTGTTAAATCACCGGTATATCCAGGGTTATCATTATCATATACCGAATTTGGCATGTCCATACGATGACCATTTACATACAAAGTTTTCGTATTTATAGTGCGCACCATTATTTTTCTGGCACGTAATTTTTTGGGACAATGGTTATTTATAATCATTGGGAAACTAGATATTTTATATGAAAACCCATATTCCCCAGCATCGTTTAAACACGTATCATCAAATTTTTCTAGTGAATATGTATTGCCCCTTTTTACAATTACATATGTTGAATTATCCAGAACGCCAACATATAAAAAATCACCATCTGTTTTATACTTTGCCCACGCAGAAATATCTTGATTATTATATTTTGTTAAAACACTCATCGTGCCGTCATTCATCACTATAAATAATTGATGAGATGTTTGATTATACGCAATACTGATTGGGTTATTCATCAAATGTTTTGCAAACGTACACAAATCCACAGCACTATAATTTTCACCTAACGCATCTAAATCTAGTTCTCTGATATCTTTACCAGATTCTGATATAAACACAGTTCTGGATTCAATTTGTTGTGGTGGCAAATATCTGGTTGCAGGGCTGCCTATGGATGTGTGCTGTTTTATATCTACATTTGATGGTGTTAACGGAGAATTTGAAATAGCCCATTCACCCACAGACGTTAATATTTGCAATTTATCACTGCTGACCAATGTACATATTTGATGATGTTGTGCAGATAACAAAGCTACATAAATGGCTTCATCATCCAAACCGGTGCCAGAATCAAAATTATAGTAATCCCCTACTTTGGACATCCACACAGAATTTGGTGCAGAACGGGTTCCTGCAAAAACCAATCTGTTTTGATGGAAAGATACACAATTTGGCCAACCACGCTTTTCGCTGAATGCCGCTTCATACCAATCGTATAGTGCCACACCTGGGGAAACAAATCCGCCGTTTGTGTAAACTGTTGCGTTTCTGGCATTTTGAACAGCTGATACCACCCATTGTTGATTATTTACATATAATCTTTCACCAATATCTGCCTGGGACCAAAAATCAACATTAGTAGTAAATATTGCATAATTATTGTCAATGTCGCTGTTGCTGATAGTTATCGAAACCCCGTTCATATCATCAAATCGCATAAATGGGATATTTGCACCAGCTTGAGAATTTGCGCTGAAACTAAAAAAATTCAGACTAAAACTGTTTGTATATTTAGTCAAAACACGTGGTTGATAATCAGGATGTACCAAAAATATATTATTAAATCTTTGTGCATATTGCAATTTCGGCAAATCAGCGCGACGCCACGGGGCGCTTATAGTAGAAATTTTTACATCGTTGCTGTAAATCTCTATGGTTAAATTAGATATAACCAATAAATATTTTTCGTTTTCTGTTATTGCAAATGGAACTATGATTGCCCCATTAGATGCAGAACTTATTTTTTTTAATCCGGGTCTGCGCTTTAATCCGCCAGATTCTAAAACATCTATGTTTTCTAGTTCTGACAAACCGTTTACATTATTCGTAGCATAAAATTCTGGCGACACTGCCCCGCAAGAAAACGAATTTTGTGTTTTAAGAAAGTTTCCCATAACTATCCCCCTTGGAATTAAAATCGTGAATTTATCAAAGAAAAATTATCTATATTGGAAACGTTTGATGCGGTGCTGTCTATGAACTTTGCAGTTTGATATTCAGATTCAAACAAAGCGGTCATCATCTGAAATACATTTTTATCACCAATCAAAGGAATACAAAATTCCATTGCTAACTTTGTGGCAACCAATGTTGCGAAATAGCTTGGAAAATTTTCTGGTTCTGTTTTAACTATGGCCACTATTTCAAGTGTGTCGCCTGCAGATTCTATTTTGTTTCCACTAATTTTCCCGTCACATTTGGTTATGCGCAACACATTTGCAGGTATAACAAAATCACCATCTGAATTTCTTGTCAAAAGAATTGATTGCGTGGCAAATCGCCAAGGAAAAGTTGATAACAATGTATCAATCGTCGGATTATACAACACTTGTGCCAGTTGAGCCGCAGCTGAATCTTCACATAAAGATTGTATTGGTTTTTCACCTAGTTTTATCAAAGCCATTGAACATAAATCTATTTTCGTAAACATATTTACACCTATTCAAATAAAAATAGGCCGCATGAAAGCGGCCTGTTTATAAACACAATGAAACAATATTTTAAGACAAAGCGCCAACCGTTATCGAATCTGCCGCAACAGTTAATACCTTTATTGTTGTTCCATTTGACCCATTAATCAAAATTATATCACCGGTATTCATCAGTGATTTTACACTGGCAAAATATCCCGATGCTGTTATTGTCGCGATTGTCGCGTTTTCTTTGTAATGCCACAAAGTAAAACCGTTTGCATAAGCAATCACAGACAAATTTTTATTTTGAAATGCCATTGTTTTTCCTTTTGGTTAAGTTGTGATAATTAGGCTGCATCATCATCGCATTTGATACGGACGATACCTTCGGCATCAATCAACACCGCACCCTGCGACATACTGTTGCTTATAAAGTGCGATGCACGTTCACCGTGCCAAGTAATATCTGTTTTAACTTCTTGACCACAGGCGTGTCCAATACTAGATGCGTGATAAATAAAGCAGTCCCTATCATCTGTATTTGCAAGCGGTAAACCATTGCACAAAATCCAATTGATACCTAACCATTTTCTGGATTCACAACCATCAACCAGTGGTGTTGCACCACCAACGTAATCAGCAGATACAAATTCATTCATAGACATCAATTCGTTCCACTGGTGTACGCCAACCACTGCAAATCTGCGACCATCATCTGGTACATCGTTTTCATTTAATTTTTCCACAGCAGACATAATCAACGCTTTGGTCAAACCAGTTGAATAATCACCAACATATTGTGTAGCATTGTTCATCGCAGCAATAATCAATTCATCTGTTTTGCGTCCCAAAGCATAAGCTCCTGCGGATGCAACAACACGACGTTCATCAACATTAGTTTTCAATTCATCCAATGCATCAACCCAATCGCCTGCATAGTAATCTTGCAAAGTGCATTCTACAGGTGTGTGATTCAAATTCATCACTGGAACAATACCATGACGAGATTTAGTACTTGCAATACCTTTACCAACTTTTTGAAAGGTTGTAGATGTTCCAACAACACCAGATTTACTGCGAATTGTGGAACGTAATTTTGTGCCCATTTGCTGATAAGCCAAATGAACATCTGCTTCAAATTGTTTTATAAACACTTGATCTACAGAAAGAGACATAAGAAATCCTTTTGTTTAAAATGAAGAAAGCTCGATAAAAAATATCGAACAACTAAATTTTGATTGATGGTTATGCGAAAATATCGCGCCATAAAACAAAACATAAAAACAAGGGTCCACAAACGGATTATCCAATAAAAAATTCAGTCAGACATAAAAATCTGACTGAAAATTTTATCAAAAAACCCCAAGAAACTTGGGGTTAGCAAAAACATATATTTATCAATATATTATTTTTTCTTTACAACTTTTTTTGCAGCTGGTTTTTTTGCAGGTGCTTTTTTTGCAACTGGTTTCTTAGCTGCTACTTTCTTTGCAGGTGCTTTTTTTGCAACTGTTTTTTTTGCAGGAGCTTTCTTAGCAACTACTTTCTTTGCAGGTGCTTTTTTTGCAACTGTTTTTTTAACTGCTACTTTTTTAACAGCTGGTTTTTTTGCTGCTGGTTTTGCAGCTGGTTTTTTCGCAGCTACTTTTTTAACAGCTGGTTTTTTAGCCACTGGCTTTGCAGCTGTTTTTGTGCAACCACATTTTTTCTTAGAACCAAAGAACATAATTCCCTCCTTTTAAGTTTTTGGACAGAACAAAATTTATTTTGTTCTTGTTCTTATTTTATATGAATCAAACACAATAGTCCAGAATAAAAGTTAAAAATTATTTTTCTGAATACAATTTTTTAAAACCATTTTCTATTTTTCGAACGTATTCAGCATCTTGGTCGCGCCAATATTTTGGATCTTTCATCATATTACGCAAATCATCATCAGTTAAATTTTCAACAACGTTTTTATCTGTTAAAATTTCTGGCTCCAAAGATTGCATCATCTTGTATATACCTTGGATTCCCTGGGGTGTAGAGCATAATTCATCAAACGCAGATGCTGGTAAAAATCTTTCACCAAACGCATTTATTTCTTTCAAAGCATCATTCATTTTTTGTGTTGAACCGAAAAAATTTTTCAATTCATTTATTGCGTTTGCCTGTGATTGTAATTCAAATAAATTTTTTAATGTTGGTTGCAAAAATTCTTCTGCGATATCATAAATTTTTTCAACTTGTTTTGAAGTTAAACCTATTTCGTGAAATTTTTCACGAACCGATTCGTCATCAAACAATGAATTTACAGGGTATTCATCTGCAGTATCTGGCACACCAATTGCGTGATTAAATTTTTGTTTTGTTGCATCATCACTATCATCAGTTGGTAAAGAAACCATTGACCCCATCTTTTTTTCAAGCTCACAATATGATTTAACCAATGCAGATGTATTTAATTCACCATTATCGTCTAGAAATTTTTCTGGAATTTGTTCCATTGTTTTTTCCTTTGGTTGAAGATTCTTGTTTTAAAAAATAAATACCGCCTAATGTAAAAACTGTTTGCAGCACAGAAAAAATATCTTGTTCACCAATTAAATATGCACCCAATGCAGATACAATCCCAACCGTAGATACAACATATGTTTTTCGGCCATTCAGATAACCACCTTTGATTATTTTACTCATAAAAATACCCCTTGTTGTAATCATAAATAAAATAATAAGTCATCAAATTCTGCAATATAACCACGCGAACGCGCCCAATCAGGCATAATATTTGTGTGATGAAAATTTGTTGCACCAAAAACATAATCGCGTAAATTACCGTGCATCATAGTTTGAACTGTGCGCAAACACATCTGAAATTTTTTATCATCTGCGTTAACATGTAAATATTTATGTCGATCAGAATTTTCATTTAACGATTCAAAAAGATTTTTATCGTGCGAAATATCTTCAAAAGATTTATTACGTTTTATATGTATGTTATAAATCATAGATGTCATCGCTTCAACTGCTGGCAAAGATGTTGCCAAAGTTTCTGCGTAAACAATTCGCGCCAGTTGATATAATATTATTTTTGCATCATCTGAATTTTGTATCAAAGTTAATTGCATCATTTGACCTGTTTGTTTTTTATAAAAAAAACCGCACAAAAAAATGTGCGGAGAATTTGTATCAAGAATAAAAAAATCCACAGCTAGTGTGGACAGATTCTCTATTCTTGATGTTACATAGTATATCACAAATTGACATCAAAGTCAAGAATTTTCAAAAAACGATTTCATCACCATAAATAAAAACATCGTTTTTATCATCATGTAAAATCAAAGCACCATCGTCGCTTAGCCCTATAAAATCAAGCTGTTTATTGTGGTATTTTATTTTTTTATCTATACCGAAAGCCAGTTCTGTCCAGCGTTTGCGTACATCATTAAAATTTGCATTACGCCAAAATTCTATTTTTTTTATCAACACATTTAATACATCAACCACGGATGCTTTTACAAAATCGTTCATCTTGGCAGTTTTGTATTCTCGAACAGTCGGTGCAGTTTTTATATTTATGCCGATACCTATTACTACGAAATTCTGATTATATTCAATCAGAATACCACTTATTTTTTTACCGTCTATTAATACATCATTAGGCCATTTTATTTTCGGATTCATACCAAAATGAATCAGTGTTTCAGCAACAGCAACACCAATTGCATACGACAATCTGGGATTACGTTGTGTTATTTTAAAGATAAAAGATACATATAAATTTCCACTATGCGACACCCAATTACGACCATACCTGCCGTGTCCTGCGGTTTGCGCCGTTGCAGTAATAACTGTTTTATCTGTTGCTTTTTTGTTAGCAATCAAATCGTGCGCCCAAAATTGAGTGCTGTGTATTTTATCCAGAGATATTAATTTATATGCTGCCAATTTTATATTTTCCATTAACGTTTTGTATAATGTTGTGGCCATAAACTTTCCGCAATTGATATATAGCATTTTCTACCGCGTGCGATGCAACATTTGGTAAAACACCCAAAGCAGTTTTCAATTCAGACATCGTCATATTCGGATTTTTACTAAGTAATACTATGATTTTATGCTGCAAAGCCGGCAAAACCACGTATTTTCCAAACACACGATAGATAATATCCGTGTTATTAATGCAATCACAAATAATATTTTGCAAATCCATAACAGATACAGGTGTTGTTATTTTAATGTCATCAAAAACAACATCTGCAGCATTTGGAACATCAACAATCACAGCGCCCAGGTCCGTAAAAATCTGGTTCCAATATTTGTCTGACGTATAAATCTTTGTGCCACCCAGCATAGTTTCACAATACTTTATAAAACTATATTGTGCAACTATTTATTACATTAATCACATAGTGTGTTCGGATGACGGAATAAATTTAGTAAAATCTTCCAAAGAAGCGCCAGTCGAAGCTAATATTTTTGAAATACTGTTTGTCGAAGGCCACCGTGGTTGTCCTTCTTTGGACCAGCGTTTACTTTTGTTGAAAGTGGTTGGATCTAAACCGCTACATTTCGCAAGACCAGAGCAAGACATATGATGTTCCATTGCGAATTTTTCTATTGCGCGCCAAACATCTTCGTGTGTCATAGTATTTTTCTCCTATAATATATTGGTTTTCCAATTCAATGTTCTAATTATAATTGAACACACGAATAAATTCAATCGTCATAACATAGTTTGTTTTCCTATGATAAAAATCGTAAAAAATTGGCCTAAAAAAAATTTTTGACAAATTACTTGACAAATCACATTTTGTGTATTACATTTCGATTCGTCAAAGGGATTAAATCCGTTTGACCGGATGAATTCATCCGCAGGGCCCAGAGTTTTCAGACTCCCTCCTACATTCTCTCTCCTCTGGACTTTGGGCCCAAACAGAGTTTAGGATGCCTATTTCTTTTTCTCCTTTCCTTCCTTTCAAGGCATCCGAAAAAATACCGCCCAACGGCGGTGTTTTTTTTATTAGCGTGGATGGGGAATAAAAAACACCCCAAGATTTCTCTTGGGGATGCTTCGTTTTTTGGGGAAAAACGTAACTTTGTTATTGTTGTCCGAAGGTCCAACCCGTGAAGTTGTGTCCACGTTTCGTTGGTGCCGTTGATGGTGCGGTCAATGTTTCATCGTATGTACATGTATTTGTTTCATTTTGGTCATTATTTGCACCATATCCGCCCCAGTTAATGGTAATTTCATTCGCCAAACATTGTGCAGGACCAGATTGAATCGAACCGAACACCGCAGAACGGAACGAGAGGGCATTCGCACCACCGACCCACAGGTCGTCCGCACAGGAGGCCGCGCAGCTGTCCGCGCAACTGGCCGCGACAGCGCCGTCGTGGTGGAACACCCACGGAGCCGACAAACTCTGTGTGGCGCCATTTAAGGTATAGCTTTCAATATGGCAATAGCAATATTGTCCACCATTGCTTGGATTCGTTTCATCCGTTAGATTATTGACGAAGTGATCCGATGCAAAAGTATTATTATTGTTATAAAAAATGTTCGCTACACCAGTTTTACTACATCTTCCGTGACCCTTTATCATACCTTTGTTATTGCCGTAATCTAATGCAAATGCATTTGGGTCGTTTCCTATTATGTCATGCGACATCCCGTCGGTGTCATAATCTGCACCAGTATAATCATTTGACGTATATCCACTTGCTGCATCTGTACCGATTGTTGTTGCCATTGTCGATGCATTAAAGCCAGCAACGTAATGGTATCCCGCGGCGCATTGATTCGAATCCGATGGTTCGCACATATTTGTGGCGTTTGAATAATATTTACCAGATACAGTTCCACCGCTTTTTAAATGTGC
>JAZLBV010000015.1:0-7767 GCA_045613925.1 Candidatus Enterousia sp. | reverse complement strand
GAACAACGCTTGCACCCTTCGTATTACCGCGGCTGCTGGCACGAAGTTAGCCGGTGCTTTTTCTGTCGCTACTGTCATCATCTTCACGACTAAAAGAACTTTACAACCCGAAGGCCTTCTTCATTCACGCGGCATGGCTGGTTCAGGGTTTCCCCCATTGACCAATATTCTTAGCTGCTGCCTCCCGTAGGAGTCTGGACCGTGTCTCAGTTCCAGCGTGGCTGATCGTCCTCTCAGACCAGCTATGGATCATTGCTTTGGTAGGCCATTACCCCACCAACTGGCTAATCCAACGCGGGCACATCCATCACCGATAAATCTTTCCCCTTGCGGGCGTATGCGGTATTAGCGTTCGTTTCCAAACGTTATTCCCCAGTGAAGGGCAGTTTCCCACGCGTTACTCACTCGTGCGCCACTGACTTTAGAGAGGCAAGCCCCTCTATCATCCGTTCGACTTGCATGCCTAAGACCTGCCGCCAGCGTTCGTTCTGAGCCAGGATCAAACTCTCAAGTTCTAAAAAAACTTGTAATTTAAGTCCTGTGCATAAACAAAGCTGACATAATAATCAGTTCGTCTTTACATATTATATATATTCGCAAGACAAGTTTTTAACGAGGTTATATTAACCTACTACCTGTCTAGGATATGCACATTTGACTTAGTCAAAGTTTGGATTTTTCCAAATTCAACTGTCTGCATATCTCTTCTTGAACAGATTTTCGAAAATTTCAAAAATCATTTTGATGAGCTGCTTTTATTAACAATGTTGCGATTTAATCGCCAAATTTCAGAGGTTGACATATTATCTTTTGACAACATCAACTTAAAGCCCGGTTATTATGTGTTTGAACTTCAAAAAAGTCAAGCATTTTTACAAAATTATTTAAAAAAAAATCTAAAATTTTAAAAAACCCCAGAAATCAGGCATTTTATTTTTTTAATTACTAAATATATCCGGCCGTCAAAAAACATTTATTTATAATAAAAATGCCAATCTTTAAAAAAAACACCGATTCGCTTCGATTCGTTTCGGCCACGCATCCGAATCAAAGACCGAATCGCTTTGACTGGAAAGAACAAAAAATTTTATTGTTATGTCCGTAAGATAAACAAAGATTTTTCATAAAAAAACTTTCATTAACCACGCATTTTAACTATACGATTTGTCTTTGACTGGCAACACTATAAAATTTTTGTTTAATAAAAGGCTTTTTTGTGATACAATATAGGAATATGAAACGATATACGTCTTTTTTATCAATCCTGGCGGTTGTGTTAACCACTGGTTGCGCCTGTGCATCTGAATGCATTGACGAAGGGTGCGATTTTGAAAATCCTTTCTTAGAAGAAGAAATTATTGAAGAGGTTGACGTATTACAACCTGTGGAACGTAGCGAAAACCTGTGGGTAGAAACTGTTTCAGACGATTCAAATGATGAAAACGATGATGAATTAAATAAGTATGAGTTTATAGAAGCTGATTCGGTTGCAGAACCAGAGTTTTGTGAATACGACGATAATTGTCCATTTGATACACCCGCCGAATGTGCAATATGGAATAAAAAGCCTGCATACAAAACATCTGTTGCACCACGTGCACCGCATTTAAGCCCGGTAAAAATCGATGGGATATTGTATACCCTGCTTTTCCAAGGCGACATTTCTGCAAACGATGAATTAGCAAAACCATTGTTAAACAGATATCAAGCGTTGATGCGTGCTTCTAAACAATGCTGCACCGAAGGAATCCTTTATAAGATGCGTGGTGCTAAGGTAAAAGATAAAAATATATACGAATTTTTAAAGGACGATGCAAATCAGTATGGTATAACGTCGCGCTGTCTGGTTATGACAGATGGCGATATTGTGGATGATTATGGCTATGGCGTCAGCGGTGATATGGTATCTGACGTGCGCAATTTATGTATTTGCAAAAATCGTCAATGGTTTGATTCGTTGATTGAACCATTCTATGATATATATCAACGTGCGCCCGGATTTGAATACACACCGTTCTTTTATACATATCTTGATGGTATGCAACGTGAAGTAACAGTTTCCATAAACGAAGACGTTCAGAACGTTATGGAATTGTTAAGTTATTGTCCGGATTAGAAAACAATTTAAAAACCGCCAGTTTGGCGGTTTTTTTATACCCCAACTATTTTGCGTTCTTTTTTAACCATGCATAATGACGGAAAAATTCCATTCCTGGGCCGGCAGGTGTTCCCATCCATTTTTCGCCCGCAGGTATATTACGGAAAACACCACTGGTTGCACCAACTTCGGCATCATCGCCAATATGAACACCATTAGAGACACCCACGTGTCCACCCAATAATACACGGTCGCCAACAACCGCACCACCGGCCAATCCAACGCCAGATGCCAGAAAACATTCTTTGCCGATTACTACACCGTGCGCGATTTGGCATAAATTATCGATTTTGGTTCCATCCCCAACAATAGTGTCAGTCATCGCCCCACGGTCAATACAGCTATTTGCACCCACAGAAACACGATTACCCAACACCACGCGTCCAACGTGCGGTATAAACACGTTTTTTCCGTTCTGACGCGTGTATCCAAATCCATCCTTGCCGATTACAGCGTTTGCATTTATCACGCAATCTGACCCAATTGTGGCGTTTTCTATATGGGCCCCAGAATAAACAATTGTATTTGCGCCCAAAACCACATTGCGACCGATAAAAGCCCCTGGGTAAATCTTTACCCCAGGTTCAATAACTGCACCACGTTCAACCGTTGCAAATTGGCCAACATAATTAGTACGACGTTTGCGCCAGAACACTCCGCGTTCAATAACTGCAAAATAAGAAACCCCAAACCGTGGCTTTTCAGCATAAATTTCGCCCAAAATTTTCACTATATTTCCGCGCGGTGAATCTGTTATCAAAAGCGTTGCGCCGTCTGGGGCATCTTTAATTTGTTCAGGTTGTAATAAAATAACAGTTGCTTTGGTTTTATGCAAAACATCAATAGGCAAAATCTTAAATGCATTTGAATTACGTTCAGTAGAATAAAAAGCCAACTGACCCGCACGTGCTTCTGCGATTGGCGCAACACCACGCACCGGTTCATTTGGATTTCCACGTAATTCCAGGCCAAATTTTTTTGCTAATGCCCCCGCAGTTGTCTTTGATGCACGTGGACCAAAAATCATACGCAATAAATTCATAATAAATCCTTTTGTGTTGTGTGAATTATAGAAACATAACAATCAAAACGCAAAAGATTTTTCGAGTTTATTATGGTTTTACATTTTTGCAATGGATACCAATGAACCGGAATACCCCCGCGCCGTGCCGACCCTCTCTCCCGATGGGGGCGAATTTGCGATGTTGTGCGATTTAAAATCGAATAATGGTGATTAATGAAAAAAACACCGCCGAAGCGGTGTTTTTTCAGATTAAAATCAAACTTAATCTAATTCAAAGTATATTGGATCGCCATATTCACCCAATTCTTCGCCACCAAGATAGCATTTAATGTGTGAACCGACGTCTTCCATCCATTGTTTGATGGCTTCGTTTTCGGCGTTTTCATATTTGATTTCTTGGGCACTCTTCGCGATATTATAAGCCAAGATACCACCGCCAACTGCACCGACAGTACCCGCAACCAAATTCACATTGCGACGATGTTTGTTGCTTTCTTCAACGTTTTCGTGGTCTATGCAGTAATTTTCAATAACCGCGATATTCGTTTCAAATTCAGATTTATATCCTTCGCGATCAAATGTCCATTCTTGAGTTCCAATAACGTTTCCGTTGTTGTCTGTCAAGATTGTCTGTCCCTGTTGTAAGATACCACTATTAGCAGCAGTTGATGTCGTATTATCAACCACAGGTGCAGATTCAACACAAACAACCAAAGCTAAGTTTGCAGGAATCGTGATATCTTTACAAGGTTTACCAATAGCTTTTCCATTGGTGCCTTTTTTGTCGCCATTATCATCACACGCTGTAAGCGCCGCTTTGACATACCCGATAACCACATCACCATCGCCTGCGTCTGGCGTATCTTTTTTCAACAACGTGTTAGCATTTTCAATATTTGTCATACAAACACCACCTTTGCCAGACATACAACCACCATTTGCACCTGCCGTTGTTATGGCGGATATTACAGCATTAATTCTGTTAACATCTGTACTATTCCATTCACATTTCTTAGTGCCTGTGTTGTTTTTAATACCCAATTGTTTAAAGTATTCTTCTTCTGTCAATGGACCTATAAATTCACCAGCAAATAACATATTATTCACTTTGCTTACGCTAGATGTTTTTGTGATGTTTTTGTTGGCTACCTGGAAAGTTTCATTTTTCAAGGTCAAACCTGTTATTTCATCACCTGTTTCTTTGCGTATTGTTTTTGCATTGCTTAACGCACGATCTGCCGCAGGACGAACATAATTATTATAAGAGCTTATGAACGCATCGTTGTCCATTTCAGTTGTGGCTTGACTATACGCTCTGCGTGCCAAATCAACATTATTTTTACAGGATTCAGCTGCTGTTTTTGTATTTTTCGCTTTTTGTTCATCTTTGTTCTGATTAATCAAACCACCCAAAGTGTTGCCGTTTCTTTGGATTGCATCCATTGCGGCATACGAACCAATTCCACCAACCAATGTTCCACCCAATGTCGACCATACGCGTGTCCAATTATCTTTCTTGGAACCTTTGCCAGCATCTTTGGCAGCCTTTTCCGCAACATAGTTGCTGATTTTATCCAATGTCTTTTGGCTTATCCAGGAACCACAGGTGAACGCATCGCCAACCGCGAAATATGCAGTTGCGTCCCCACCCAGATAATCTTGGATATATTTATCATCAGACATAACCGTGATTTTTGCGCGACAGAAAGAGCCGTACAAATCATTACTTGCAACAAATTGGTTTACACCTAATCCTTTCATTGCGTAGTTTTTCGGAACACGATTGGATTTCAATTTTGCCCAAAGGAACGTTGAACCATTATCCTTTGTTCCCATAATACCGCCAACATTGTTGTTAAGGCAGATATTCTGTTCACGTGTCAATTTTGCGTTATATTTTGCCTGGGCTTCTTTTTCAATGTCCATCAAAATTTGTTGGAACAAATTATTTGCAGATTGGGATATTGAATATTCATCCCAAGTTTCTGTCACAGGTTGATCATACAAGCAACCATCTTCATCGACGTAATCACACGCTTCGATAGTATTTGGATTGCAATTATCACCCTGGGTGACACTTTTACAACCAACAATAACATCTTCTGGGTTGTTTGTCACTTTGATACTTTTTGCAGCATCCAGCCAATCACCACGAACGCTGTCGCCCCATGTACTTGATTGTTCACCTGCTTTTAATTTAAACGCTTCTATTTTCAAGTGTTCTTCGCAAACATCAGCGTTTTTCACAGTATTAATGCACAAACCCGTGACAACTGTGTAATCCAACACGCCGCCAACTTTGTTCATACTTTTGTCGAATTTTGCAGAACCTGTGTCGTATGTATTTGTCAAAACATCCGTTCTGTTGCGATAACAATTGATGTAATCAGTACCACACAAAGATTTCACACAGCTTATCGCGGTATTAGAACACTGTTTCTTCATCTTTGCGATTGCAGCATCATTATATGAAGCACTTAACGATGCATTTAATGTACCAATTGCGCTTATTGGATCATTTTCTGTACCGTCATATTCTGGGAACAGTGTTGTAAATACGCTATTGTCCGTATATGTATATGTGTACAAATCGTCTTTCACAGCCGCAGCCGCGTATTGGCAATTGGAATCAGTGTTAACAATTGATTCGCACGCTGTTTTGATTGTTTCATATGTTGCTTTGCCATTTATAGTATTTTCACCATTTCCACCAAACACCTGGCTATAACACACAGAACCCAATCCATTACCGCAAGAACGCATAGCGCAAGATTTAATTGTGTTCACACATCTATCTTTTGCCTTAGAATCAAATTTGTTTGCCAAATTCAAAACTTTCTGTTTTATAACAGAATTAGCACGGTCAGAATAAATAGAGCTGAATACTTCATCTTGGTTATCTTCGTCGCGTAACTGGGAGCTGCTTGGCATAGAACCATTACCCAGCGCAACTGCATAGCAATATTTGTTTCCACCAATTGTATCGTGGCAAGAGCTTCTTAAATATTTCATAACTTCAGAACTTGTGACAGCACTGCTTATATTTTTCAGTTCTTCAATAGAAACAAGTGTTCCTTCGTTAATAGCATCTGCTATTTTTACCAATGCATTATTTGAATCCACCATACATTTATACGGATTTGCACCACAAGCATTCAAAATACACTGGTCTGCAACCTTATAACAAGTTGACACAGCATTTAACGCAGCCAAAGACGCACCCTCTGAAATAGCAATTCCCAATCTGGATGTACCAGATGGTGCAGATGATGTATTTGTCGAACCATACAATTCGGTTATACCATCACCCTGGCAACGCGCTAAAGTAGAGCCACAATAAATTGATTGTTTCTTAAATTCTGTGTTGGTTGTGCACAATTCAAAATCTTCGCCACAAACGTTATCTTTGTGCAAACAGTTCATATATCTTTTAACACATTGATCAGTAGTAAATGTATTAGAGATTTTTGCACCAATAACAAGTTGCCCCAAAACACTGCCATCTGTTGGGTATGTATACCGTGTCACTTCGCCATAAGTATTTTTAGATTCAACATTGGCAAGTGCGGTAGTGCTGCCGGTTCCAAACAAATCATTTATACCAGACGACGTGCATTGGGATAAAATACTGAAACAATTTGGCATCTTGGCATGCAACAAAACATTTGTTGTACATTCTTCAAAATCAGAACCACAAACATCCGCGCCCTTTAAACAACTGGTATAAGAATCAATACATTCTGAATTCGTCAACAAAGACGACGCAGTTGTTGTCGTGGTCGCAGTGCCTGTGACGATGTTATTGGTTTTTATATATCCCGCAATTGACGGTAAACGTGTTGATGCAGTCGCAGTTTGTGCCTTACTGGTCATAATACTTATCCGCGGAGAGGCAGCATATGCCACAGAAATAGCGGAAATCGCAGTTAACAAGCCAAGTGTTTTTACGGTATTTTTCATCCCTTTCTCCATTTACATTTGTATTTATTTTAACATAGTTCAAAAAATAATGAAAGGGAAAAATTAATGCTATCAGGCAAAAAATTTATTCATTATCAAGAATTTCTTTCAATTCTAACATATCATCTGGCAACCCAGATTTAAAGTGCATTTTTTCACCAGTTATCGGATGAATAAACTCTAATATTTCGGCATGCAACATTTGACCATTGTGATTTTTCAAAAAATCTAAAAGCTCAGGATTCTTTGTTGTTCCCAGATGTGATTTTTCACGTCCATAAAGAGGGTCGCACAATACCGGAAATCCGTGCGATGACAGATGAACCCTTATTTGATGTGTTCGTCCAGTCATCAGCGTACAACGAAACATAGATACCCCAGAACGTGTCCAAACATCAGAAACATTGACAATTGTATGCGCAGGTTTTCCCCCAGTTTTTACCATAGACATTTTTTGACGATTACGACTTGACCGAGCGATATTCCCGGTTATATCCGCCCCGCCCCACGTTGGAACCCCCCAGACAAAGGCTATATATTTTCTGGTTAAATCGTGGGCAGAAAAAATCTTTACCAATCCGCGATATGCAGCATCCGATTTTGCAAAAACCATAACACCACTGGT
>JAZLBV010000014.1:0-112282 GCA_045613925.1 Candidatus Enterousia sp. | reverse complement strand
AAATATGTGCGAACCATCGGATTCGAATCAATGCGCCGCGGGATACCATTACGTTGCTGGCTTTAATGCATCGACAATGGCAACAACAATCGGCACAGGCGCAGCAATTGGATATACATCGAACACTTATGAGGGTAGCGAGGGTGCTGCTTATGAGGGTAGCGAGGGTGCTGCCAACGGAATGTCAAATGATATAATAGCAAACGACCCCATGGCATTTGCGGTAGATTACGGCAATAACAAGGGTATGATAAAGGGCCACGGAAGATGTAGTACACGCCAAGCAACCAACCCATGGGTTGGAACGAACAGTGCATACGTATTACAATTTGACGGCACAGTGACCACCTTAACGGATGAAACAGGTCAAACTGGGGCGGGGTATTGCTATTGCCATGTAGAAAGCTATACCTTAAATGGCGCCACACAGAGTTTGTCGGCTCCGTGGGTGTTCTTCATCAACCAAAAGGACGCGATCGATTGCGCGAACTACTGCGCGGCCGCCTGTGCGGACTCCCTGCATGACGTTGCTGCGTTTTACCTCGCGTTCCGTTCTGCGGTGTTCGGTTCGATTCAATCTGGTCCTGCACAATGTTCGGCAAATGAAATTACCATTAACTGGGGTGGATATGGTGCAAATAATGACCAAAATGAAACAAATACATGTACATACGATGAAACATTGATCGCGCCATCAACGGCACCGACCAAACGTGGACATAACTTCACCGGTTGGACCTTCGGTCAATAGTGGATCATGGTGGATTCCCCCATTGGGGGATCCATCCCCACACTGGGGGAACAAAAACATTATGGGGGGCGTTTCCCGTGTATCGTATTTTCCTGCGATAAAATTCCTTTGCCCCCTTCCCAGATTTTATGTTTTTTCTTCGATTCCCGCCGCCCGGCGGGTTTTTTAAGAGCCGAGTATTCGAAATCTTGGCTGAACCCTCTCCGTTGTGGTGTTCGCGATTGCTCACACCCCGCCACCCCTTCGCCTGAGGGGAATACAAGTAGATTTTGCAAACAAAGTGTGGTGAAATCGTTACGGTATCCGCGCAGACACAGAGTGTCGAGCGAATTATTTCCAGCCTTTAAACGCAAATATCATTCAAATGGGCGGTTTTTTCCTTTACATATCTGGTTTTTTTTACTAATCTTGTTGCATAAAAAAGGAGAATTTTTATGAATGAATCTGTTCAAATAGCTACGCAGACAGGTCAAAATTTGGCTGCTGTTAATCCCGCCGCGGTTCAGCAACAGGCAAATATGTGGACTATGATTATTTATTGCTTGTTCATTATTGGTATTTTTTATTTCCTGATGGTGCGGCCAAATAAAAAACGCATGGCTGAATATCAAAAGATGTTAGATTCTATCAAGGTGGGGTCGCGCGTTCTGGTTGCTGGGATGTATGGAAAAGTTAAAAAAGTAAATGAAAAAACTATTGATGTCGAAATTGCAAAAGGTGTTGTTGTCGAAGTAAACAAAAACGCCGTTGCCAATGTCGAATAATCGGGGGTATTGTTATGTGGAAAAAATTGGCTGTTGTTTTTATTGCTTTGTGTGGGGTGTTGTTGGCGGTGCCGTCGTTAGTGCCTTCGTCGGCTAGATATTTCCCGTCGTGGGTCAGACCTATCCCGTTGGGGTTGGATTTAAAGGGTGGGGCGCAACTGTTGTTAGAAGTTGACACCAGTGTTATGTTAAAAGAAAAAAATGTTCAATTGTATGATGAAGTACGCAGCGCACTTATCGACAGAGACAAGGGTGTTATCAGATTTTCTGAATTACGTAATACTGATAACGGGGTCAGTTTGGTTGTTCGTGATGACGGTATGGTATCAAAGGCCAAGGGTCGTTTAAGAAGTGTTCTGGGGAATAATGTTGATATTACATCCAGCGGAAAAACTTTGGCTATATCGTATACTGCGCGTGCAAAAGAAGAGATGATAAACGATGCTATGACACGCAGTATTGAAATTGTGCGTCGTCGTATTGATGCGCTGGGGACCAAGGAACCATCTATTCAATCTCAGGGTGGAAAATATATTTTGGTACAATTGCCTGGGGTTGATAATCCAGAACATATCAAAGAATTGATTGGGCAAACTGCAAAGATGTCTTTCCATCTGGTTAATGAAAATATTACAAGTGAACAATTGGCGTCTGGGCGTGCGCCGTCTGGGACTATGTTTTTACAATATATGGAAAATCCGGCACAGATGATTCCTGTGTATTCACACGTGGAAGTTTCTGGGGATAGTTTAAAGAATTCACAGGCTGATTTTGATCAGAATAATATGCCGGTGGTGACGACTGAATTTGATGCATCTGGGGCGCGTAGGTTTGCTAAGTTAACAACTGAACACGTTAATGAACGTTTTGCAATTGTTTTGGATGACAAGGTTTTGTCTGCACCGACAATTCGTGAACCTATACCGGGTGGACGTGGTCAGATTTCAGGTGGATTTACTTTGCAACAGGCAAAAGATTTGGCCGTATTATTGCGGTCTGGGGCGTTGCCTGCACCGTTAAAGGTTATCGAAGAACGTAGTGTGGGTGCTGGTTTGGGTGCTGATACTATCGCATCTGGAAAAATCGGATCCATTGTTGGTGTTGCGTTTATATTGGTATTTATGATATTGCTTTATGGTGTGTTTGGATTTTTTGCAGATATTGTTTTAATCGTCAATTTGATGATGATTGTGGGTGTGTCTGCGTTGTTCGGGGCGACTTTGACTTTGCCTGGAATTGCAGGTATTGTTTTGACGCTGGGGATGGCAGTTGATGCGAATATTTTGCCGTTCGAAAGAATTAGAGACGAAGTAAAAGCCGGGACACCAACTTTGCGCGCAGTAGATTATGGTTTTAATCGTTCTACGAAAACAGTATTGGACGGAGAATTGACCAATTTAATTTGCGCGTTGATTTTGTTCCAATTTGGTGCAGGTCCAATTCGTGGGTTCGCTGTGACGTTATCAATTGGTGTTATGACTACGTTATTTACTTGTTTGATGTTGACACGGGTCTTTATCGATTGGTATATGCACGGTAAAAACAAAAAAATTGGATATATAAGAAATAAATAAGTGCAAAAGGAGTTATTGATGAAATTGCATTTTATGAAATATCGCAAATTGTCTTACTGGATTTCCGGGATTTGCGTTTTGGTGTCTATTTTATCTATTGCGATAAAGGGATTTAATTATGGTATCGACTTTTCTGGTGGTATTTCTATGGAAATAACCCCGGTTCAGGCAGATTATACTGTCGATAAAATGCGTGCAGATTTGGCAGAATTTAAACCTGAATTACAGTCGGTTGATAATGATGCTGTGTTATTGCGCGTTGGTTTGCCAAAAGGTTCAACTGATGAACAATTAAATGCCAGGGTAAGCGCGATTAAGAACATACTTGGTAATCGTGTAGAATATTCACAAGTGCAAGTTGTTGGTCCAAAAATCGGCGGTGAATTAATTCGCGGTGGTATTTTGGCTATATTGGTGTCATTTGTTTTGATGTCTGTATATGTCTGGATTAGATATCGTGGTGGATATGCCGTCGGGTCATTTGTGTCGTTGGTGTTGGATTTGATTTTAATGTTTGGGTTCTTTTCGCTTGTTGGATTGGAATTCAATCAAACTGCTATTGCTGTCATTTTAATGGGTGTTGGATATTCTATTAATGATAAAGTGGTTAATTACGACAGAATTGATGAAAATATCAAAAAGTATCACAAAATGCCTATGGCAGATGTTATCGATTTGTCTGTTAATGAAATGTTATACAGAACTGTGATGACCAGTGTGTCTACTATTTTGGCAATGGTTGGTTTGTATATCTTTGGTGGTCAGATGTTGCAAGAATTTGCTATTGCTATGACATTCTCTATTATTATGGGAACGTTGACCAGTATTTATATCTCAAATGTGATTTTGTATCACTTTAATTTAAGAGAAACTGATTATTAATGTAAACCTGGACCCAAGAAAGGAGAGAAAGTTTATGAAAATTATAAATTTATTTTTGTTTTTGGGTCTGGTGTTTAATCCCATTTGTTTGGTTGCTGGTGATTTGTTTTCAAAAGATGAACCAATTCAAAATGGTATGGATGTTTTTCAGGTTTCAGATGTTTTTTCAGAAATTTATGAAAAATTATACGATGCTAATTTAGGTGGGAAAAATAGCCAACTTAGTATAGAAAATCTTGAAAAATTAAATCCGCACGCCGATATAACCTTGACGAACAGTCGTGTTGTTCTGGTGTGGGATGACAAGGTTATTGGAAATTTCCCACGTCCTGATAATGGGAATTGGTACTCGTATGGACAGATTATAACTGCGTTAATGATACGGATGCGTGAAAATGATGCGGGGTTGCGTTCGTTGCGCGATGTTGATTTATATAATACTGTTGTTAAAGTGTTGTTGGGAAGTATTGGTGAAAAAGGTTTTTATATTCATCCCCAAGATGAAAAACAAGATACAGATGCGAAAATATTAACCAGCCTTGGGTTTGAAGGTGGGCGCGATAAATTTGGTAATTTTCGTGTTATTGGTATTTTTAAAAATTCGCCGGCAGATAAAGCAGGTATAAAAGAGGGGGATTTAATATCTGAAATAAATGGTGAACGCGTTTCTAGTATGACAGATTCAGATGTTGCGGCTGTGTTGGCGGGGTATAATTCCGGGACTGTAAAGGTTAAATTGTTGGCACCATCTGGGAATAGATATATTACTTTGCGACGTGCGACGGTTGTATCTGCGGATGCCGATGTTATATATCGGGCCTCCAATGAACTGGGTAAAGATATTCTGGAAATTGTTGTTCACGAAGTTTCTGAATCTGCGGTTGATATTGTTAACGAGGCGTTGGCTAAATATCGTGGTGTTGGTGGAATAATTCTTGATTTGCGTGCCTGTGGCGGAGATGATGAGCGTGCAGCGGCCAAGTTGGCAGGATTATTTTTAGGACAAAGAAACGTTATGGTAATATCGGGTGGTGATAATGGTGATTTAGAAGTTGTCCCAGGCGGAAATGCTATAACCAATGCACCTGTGGTGGTTTTAATTTCTGATTCTACACGTGGTATGGCAGAGGCGATAGCAAGTGCTTTTTATGAAAATAAACGTGGGGTTTTAATTGGAACGCCAACTGCAGGACAGATTAGAAAGTCCAGTCGAATCCCTTTGAAAAACGGAGATGTTTTGGAATTGTTTGATATATCTATTAAAACTGGTCGTGGGGCGGTGTTAGATAGACGAGGAATGTTTCCTTTGGTTTGTTTGTCCAGTATCAAAAATACATCAGATAGAGAGACTTTCTTTGTAAATGTTATTAATGGGCAATTTAATTCGCACGATTATAACAAAGATGAAAATGCAGATGTAAAATCTTTACGTTTGGCGTGTCCACGAATTTCATCTGGGGTTGATGAAGATGCTATGGCTGGGGCGGTTAGTGCGCAAATTTTAACAAACAAAACAGTATATAATGAATTAATGGATTTATAATATGTTTATGAAAAAGAATAATAGTTTAATAAATTGGAAATGGGTTATTGTTGGGACGCTGATAACATTGTTTTTTATTGTTGCTGGGATTTTGGGACTGGATAAAATGTTATACGTGTTGATTCATAAACCAGATTGTAATGTTTGGACGGTAAGTGGCGGATATTTGTGTTCTTTTGCAATTGTTCTTGGTAAGATTTTTAGTGTAAAAATGTGGGTGTTTGCGACAGCAATAGCTGTGTTTTTGTTTTATATTTACAAAGCTATCACGAATGAAAATGATTTTAGATTTGCGTTTGTAAAAATTAAAAATAGTTATGTTTTTTATGTGTTTGCATCTGTTGTTTGTGCTGTTATGGCGACAGGTATTTTAAAGGTTTTGATAGGTCGATCCAGACCAGTGTTGTTTGATGCGTTGGGGTTGATATATTTTGAACCTGGGGTTTTTGATACTATATTTAATTCTATGCCATCTGGACATAGCGCTGCCAGTTTTGCAGGGTTGGTTATGATTGGATTATTGTATCCACGTATTAAATGGTTAATGTGGTTGTTGGCAATTGTTATTGGTGTTTCTCGCGTTTATGTTGGTGCACATTGGCCGTCAGATGTGGTGTTTGGTGCCTTTGTTGGAATTGTTTGTGCAATTGTTGTTAAATCGGCACTTAAAAGAATTAATTCTAAATAGATTTTTGCTTTTCGTTGATTTTGTGATAAAATAGGGCATATGGAAAAAAAATCACATTTTTTGCCAGAAAGTATTTCTGCGGTGTTGCGCAATTTAGCTTTGCGCGGGGCTGGAATTTTGCTTTGTTTTTTATCTTTATGGATGATTTTGGCGTTGATTTTTTCTAATCCTTATTTGTCTGGTGTTGGGGCGCACGGTTCTTTTGGAAATCAGGGAATAATCGGGAACATTGTTGGGTTTATGCGATATGTTATCGGTTTTATTCCAACATTGTTTTTGTTGGCTTGTCTTGGCCGATTTGGGGTAAGTTTGTTTATTTCTTGGGATGAAGAAAGGGCGCCAGAATATAATTTATTACGTGGATTTGTGACACTTTGTGTTGGGTGTGCAGGTTTGGGGTTAATCCGTGTTTCTAAGACATTTGGTGGTTTGGCGGGTGCTGTGGTTGCAGCAGATGTTGGGCCTGTGTTGTCTGTTATGGCTATGCCCGTAGGTTTGTTATTATTTTTATTGTTTTTGATTATGGCGGGAATGTTATTACACGTTAAGTGGCACCACGTTGAGAGTGCTGTGCGGACTACTTATAGATTAATAAGAATTGTTTTATCTGCATTTCATATCATAGCGCCCGTGGAACCAGAAACTGAAGAGGATGTTGAAGAAGAAATTGACACAGAAGACGATGACGAGGATGAAGAAGAGGTTGAAAAACCAAAACGTCGTCGTAAAACTTCTCGGAAAGTGAATATATCTGATGATGAAGATGATATGCATGAATACGAATTGCCATATCCAGAATTGTTGGAAAAATCTGTGTTTGGAAAAAATGTTATTACGCCTGAATTCAGACAGACTGCGCAATTACTACAGGATCATTTTGAAGAATTTGGTATTTATGGCAAAGTTGTTGGTATTAAACCTGGACCAATTGTGACGCAATATGAATTTGAACCAGAACCAGGTACTCGTATTGCCAAGGTGACTGATACTGCAAGTGATATGACACGCGCTATGGCTGCAGAAAAAATACGTATTACGCCAATTCCTGGGACGCAATACATTGGTATAGAGATGGTTAATTTAGATCGCAAAACTGTTCGGTATCAAACTTTGGTATCTAATCCTGTGTTTGTTAATTCTAAGTATGCGATTCCTTTGGCATTGGGTGTGAATATTAGCGGTGAACCTGTTTATTATGATTTGGCAAAAATGCCACATATGATGATTGCAGGGCGTACGGGGTCTGGAAAATCTGTATTTGTGCAATCTATTATTACATCTATATTATATCATTTTACACCTGATAAATGTAAATTGATGATTGTTGATCCAAAGGGTGTTGATTTTGCAGCGTGGGAGAATATACCACATTTAATAACGCCTGTGTTGACCGATGCGGCAGAATCTGTGAATGCGTTGAAATGGTCTGTGCGTGATATGGATGATAGATATGTTAAGTTGAAAAAAATGGGTGTGCGTAATATCGGTGAATATAATGCCAAAGTTGCCCAATTGCGTGAAAGTGGCGAAGTTTTAACTGAACAAGTAGTTGTGGGAACCGATGAAGAAACTGGTGAATTTGAATACGAAACCAAAGAAATAGATTTGTCTGATATGCCATATATGGTCATCGTTATAGACGAGGTTGCAGATTTGATGACTATTGCACGCAAAGATGTTGAAATGTGTGTGCAACGATTGGCGCAAAAGGCGCGTGCTGCGGGGATTCATTTGGTTATGGCGACTCAGCGTCCCAGTGCAGACGTTATTACTGGGGTTATCAAGGCGAATTTCCCAACACGTATTTCTTTCCAGGCGCGTTCCAATATCGATTCTATGACAACGTTGGGTGAAAAAGGTGCGGAACAATTGTTGCCCTGTGGAGATATGTTGTTTAGTGAAGCTGGGCGTGCCCCTGTTCGTATTCACGGTGCATTAATTGATAATGACGAAGTTAATCGTGTGGCAGAGTTTTTGCGTGATCAGGGTGAACCGCATTATATCGATGGTATAACATCAGAAGATGCTGATATTTGTGAATCTATACCAGGTTTGCCACAGTCTAAAGAATCAAAGGCAAGCGATTTATATGAACAGGCCAAAGAAATTGTGTTGCGTGATAAAAAACCGACTATTTCGTATCTGCAGCGCAGGTTGGGAATTGGTTATAATAAGGCTGCTACGTTGATTGAACGTATGGAAAATGATGGTATTGTCAGCAGTCCTGATGTCAGTGGAAAACGACATATTTTATAATTTTCGTTTTGTTTCGAATTTTTTCATTTTTTGGCTTTTTTATAGGCCTTTTTTATGGTATAATCTTTGAAAAATGGAAAGGAGTTTTTTATGAAAAAGTTTGTGATGGCTTTGGTTTTAATAGCGATTGCACCAATGTATGTTGCGTATGGGGATAATGGTACACGTTCGACCACTACAACCAAGGTGTACAGACGTGCAAGTACAAATCAAAAGTCGGCTAGTTCTGAATCGCCTGTGACAAATAATTTTTATTATGCTCAATCAAATCGTAAAAAATATCGTTCAGCAAGCAACAGTAATGGCGGTAAGACCGTTATAAGACGTCAAGTTGTTCGTGATTATGGAAATGATGATTATGAAACCGTGAACCGCGAATACGAAAGTTCTGTGCGTAATTACGAAATGCCAAGTCGTGGAAATGAAGTTCCAAATCGTGATTATGGTGACAGTTATGTTGCAACATCGTATAATGATTATATAAATGCGAAAAATGAACGTGCGTATTCTGAAGCACAAACACAAACTGCTACTGAAACAACAGAAACAAGATCGTATGTAAAACAGGAACGTAAATATTTTTTGGCGCATCCGTTCTTTCAACCGTTAAAGGGTAATTTTGGTTCTGTGACGGATATTGCGTATGCGAAAAGTTATTTTCAATTTGATATGTTGAATGCATCTGTGTTGGATATTGACCTGGCTAATAATGTTCCTGGGGGGACATATGGAAGTGTGATTGCTACGGGCGATATCAATGAAAGTGCAAAAATGGAAACAACACAGTTTTTAGTCAAAGAAGATTTCAGTTTCGGATTGACTGATAAATTGGCGGCTATTGCGATGGCGCAATATGATAGTACCAAGGTAAATTTGAAGGATTGGTCTGATGGATCACCAGAAACCAAGTTTTCTGATTCTGGAGTAAATGTATTTGGCTTTGGTGCCCAATGGCGTTTTGTTGATACATCAAAAGTTATTGGTATGTTGGCCGGTTATTATCAATCACAGAAAGATACTGCTGATTCATTCTTGGGTGATTTCAAATTGGGATATAAAATCGACAGAACAACCCTTTATGGTGTTGCACGTGGGGGATACTCTCATTTGAAAAATGGTGATATTTATGGTGCATATATTCAAGATGATACCGGTGATTGGTTAATGTTTTCATATAAAACCGATGTTAAAGATGTATTTTATATCGAAGGCGGGGTGGGTATATTTTCTGTGTTGAATAAATATTTCACTGTTAATGCGGAAGCTTTCTTGGGCAACTATGATTGGCATAATGAATTAACTGTTAAGGGTGCACTTGGTGTTCAACCGTTTGATTCTTTTGCTTTGAATGTGTATGCAAGTGGGGTTTTGTATGATTCTGCGAATAATAAAATCAAAGAATATATGAATTATGATGTAAACCCAGTTGGATTTTCGGGTACTAGTTTAGTGTATACGACCGGTGATTACAAAATTAAAAATTACAATGAATACAAGATTGGTGCACAACTGATATTCCATTTCTAAAAATTTGTGTTGGTTTAGATTATGAAAAAGTTTGTATGGTTTCTTTGTTGGTTGTGTGTCGCATTTAATGCAGATGCTGCGGTTGTGTTGTCTGATACATCTGTGTCTGGTGTAGAAGAAGAACCATTCGTTGCGCCACAATATCAAAACGAAACCCATCAAACAAATAACGATTATGTTTCGGAACAAGTAGCGCCTGCACCAAAAAATTTGTTGTCTAATGATACGTCCGATCCGTTGTTTTTAGTGCCAGACAATAAATTTTTATCTGATACATATCTTTCATTCATAGATGATAAATTGCGTATCGGACAATATTTAGGATATGGTATAAATAATAATTTTGTTATTCACGCAAATATGCATTATCAGATTGATTTTACTCACGAACGTCAACACGGATTTTCTGCAACAGAATTTGGCGGAACATATCGTATGAATCACGGAACATCTGGTATGCGTATAATTTCTGATGCGTTGTTTGGATTGAAAGTGTGGGGGTCTTCACACGTCAGAACGCCAGAGTACGCAGAATCTTCCTATTATGCGGGATTGCGTTTTGGACGGCAGTATACAGGATTGACTTTGGCGGGGACTGTGAAATCTACGTGGGTGTTTGATGATGCACGCGGATTATCTTATATAGATTTTATGCCCGAAGCGTATTTTCGTTTTAAGTATGACTGGCACGGTGGGTTGGGATTTGATTTTAGAAAATCTACAAATACGTATTTGTTATCCAATCAAGAATGGTTGAATCTTAAATTGCTTAAACAATTTGGTAATACACAGTATGTTGGGCGGTTCGATTATGAATTTGAATCTCACGAGATTCAGGTCGGACTGAATGTGAAGATTTTGTTTTAATTGGTTTAATCCGATTTTTTTCTGAACGAATTCCAATATTCAAAACGCTTTTTTATTTCGCGTTCAAACCCACGCTCAATTGGTTTATAAAAACTTTTGCGTTGCATTTCATCAGGAAAACAATTTTGACCGCTGCATCCACTTTCTGTTTCTGGATCATATACATAGTTTGCGCCATATCCAAGATTTTTCATCATTTTTGTTGGTGCGTTTAAAATATTTTTTGGTGGCATCAAATTAGACGTTTCGCGTGCGACGGCGTATGAAGCGGTTTGTGCCTTGTACGCAGAAATGCTTTTGGGGGCAGTTGCCAGGTAAATCACTAGTTCTGTTAAAGCTATGTCGCCTTCTGGTGAACCCATACGTTCGTAAATCTGCCACGCGGTAAGTGCAATTTGCATTGCATTTGGATCGGCCAAGCCTACATCTTCCATCGCAAAACGGGTCAATCTGCGCAAGACGTATCTTGGGTCTTGTCCAGATGTAATCATTCTTGCAACCCAATATAATGCCGCATTTGTATCTGATGAACGAAGTGATTTATGAACGGCGGATATTAAATTATAATGTTCATCGCCAGATTTATCTGACATAGGTGCGCGTTTCTGAATTGCAGAATCTAGTTCTGTTGGTGTTAAATTTTTTTTGAATTTTGCCCCACAAATATATTCAATAGTATTTAATAAAAATCGTGCATCCCCGTCAGACATTTGTGCTAAGTGGATTCGTGCATCGTTATCTAGTGATAATTTTTTGTCTAAAAATTTTTCTGCGCGTTCCATCAATGTCAATAAATCTGTCGTAGAGAGCGGTTTTAATACCCCAATATGACAGCGTGAAAGCAGGGCGTTATTCAAATTAAAACTGGGGTTTTCAGTTGTTGCACCTATGAATACTACTGTGCCATCTTCAAGATATGGTAATAATGTATCCTGTTGTGTTTTGTTAAAACGATGGATTTCATCGATGAAAAGCAAAGTATTACGCCCAATTTCACGATTCATCCGTGCTGCATCCATAGTCTTTTTTATATCTGCAGTTCCAGAAAATACCGCAGACATTGGAACAAAGTCCATATCTACGGAATTAGCCAATGCGCGTGCGATAGTTGTTTTGCCGCATCCCGGCGGTCCCCATAAAATCAAATTTGATAAATTTCCGCCCGATACCATACGATGCACTATGCCGTTCTCACCCAACAAATCTGTTTGGCCAACAATTTCATCTATGTTTTTTGGACGCATTAAATCTGCAAGTGGATGTGTCATTTTACTTTTATTTTACTTTATGTTTATTTATAATATAATTATTGTATTAAATAACACAAGGATTATCAAGTTGGTAAATAAAAATTCTGAATTTGCATTAGCGGTGGCTAATTTGGCGGCCGCAGCAATTAATGCAAATCCAAAATTGTCTATGCGGGATGCCGTAAATCAGGCAACAGAAATATTGCGTGGTGTGTCTTTAACGCCACAACAAATTTCCGATTCAATTACAGCAGATGCTATTCAGTGTTTTGAAGATGGTACGTGGCATGTAATGCTTAAACGTTATATAAAACGGAAATTTAATTTAAGTCCAGAACAGTACCGTGAAAAATGGGGGTTGCCAATGGATTATCCTTTTGTTGCGCAAGCTTATGCGGCCAGGCGTTCAAAGATAGCAAAAAAAACCGGATTTGGTAAAAAATAAAATTGATTTTATAGGGGGGATTGCGGTATGAAAGTTTACGTAAATATAAAAAATAAAAAGTGGAATAAATATAAAATTGATTTTGAAAAAATTGCCAATGCGGCGGTTTCTGGCGTATACAAAGATTCAGAAGTTTCTATTACTTTGGTCGATGACAAAGAAATTCACAGGCTTAATAAACAATATCGTGGTATAGATAAACCAACAAATGTATTGTCTTTTGAATTGGGGGATGATATTTTGTTGGGTGATATTTTTATCTCTTTGGATACAGTGAAACGCGAAGCGGTTCAAGCAAAAATAAGTGTGCCAGAACATACTGCCCATATGATTGTTCATGGTGTTTTACATTTGTTGGGTTTTGATCATATCAGCGAATCACAGGCAAAAGTTATGGAATCCAAAGAAATTCAAATACTTAAAAAACTGGGGTATAAAAATCCGTATGAAGAAGATAGTGATGCTGGCTTTGTTTGTGATTCGGAAAGTTGTTGTCCTGGACGATTTATAACAAAATTAAAATCGATAAAAATCAAAGAAAATGGTGTTTGGCAATATGTTTTATATGCACTGTGTGGTGTTGTTGCATCATTTGGTTTTGCGCCTTTTTATTTATGGATATTGTCAGTAATTGGTATTGGTGGGGCATACTATTTGACTGTGAAACAAAAGAAACATTTGGGATTTTTTAAATCGTGGTTAACGGTTTTTCCATTTGGTGCTTTCTATGGTATTGCTATGTTTTGGTGGGTTTTGAATTCAATTTATGTCATCCCAGAATTGGCAAAACAATTTGCAATTTGGACCGTACCTGCATTAATAGGTATAGGTTTAATTTGTGGTGTTATATTATCTATACCATTTGCTGTTATTCGTTATGTGTCAAGAAAACCGTCGTATAGGCCGATTTTGTTTGCCACTATTTGGACGCTTGTGTTGTGGTTGCGTGAATGGATTTTTACGGGATTTCCCTGGAATCCAATAGCTAATATAACAATTAATTATTCTATGATTGCAAATTCTATGTCTTTGTGGGGGGCGTTGGGTTTGTCTTTTGTAATAATTGGATTGATTGCCAGTTTTGTTGAATCTTTGTACAATAAAAGATGCAAATCGTGTTGGTTTGTTTTTTGTTTGTATGTTGTTTTGTTTCTTGTTGGGTGTGGTTATGGTTATCATAATATGAAGGTATCAGATGCTTTTAATCCAGATGATTTGCCGTTAATAAGAATTGTGCAGCCCGCACAAAACGCCGTATACAAAATGCCAAAGACCAGGGATGAAGCACAAAAAATAGCACAACAGAAAATTCGTGATTTGTTTGTGTGGGCTACTGAAGATAAATCGGGACAACCTGATTTAATTGTGTTTCCGGAAACTTCATATCCATATATTATCACTGATGATAGGTTTCCTTTGGCTCGAATATTAAACACAAATGTTATTATGGGGGCTAATTCTTATAAAGATGGCAAAGATTATAATTCTATGGTGGTGGCTGATAAATTAGGTGAAATAAAGTTTTTATATAGTAAATCCCATCTTGTACCGTTTGGGGAATACAGGCCGTTTGGCGATATTATCCCAACGCCTGGACAATTAACCCCTGGACAAGGTGCCAGAGTAATAGATATAAACACGCAATATGGTAATTTTGTTGTTGCGCCTGCAATTTGTTATGAAATTATTTTTTCAGATTCACTTGTTCCACGTGGGCAAACACCAGATGCGATTATAAACATAACTAATGATACTTGGTTCGGATTAACACCGGGGGTATATCAACATTTAGATATGGTACGTCGGTATGCTATTGAATCCGGGGTTCCAGTTGTTCGTGCCAATTATTCAGGAATAAGTGCCTTTGTTGCAGTTGACGGAAATATAGAATCTATGTTGCCCGTAGGACAGAGCGGTAGTTTAGATGGATTTGTTTGGGGGGCACATATTACGCCGTATAGAATCATCGGACGTGATTTATGGATGATCTTTATTTTGATGTTTTCAATAGTTCTTTCAATATCCATATCCGCGTTTCAGATGAAAGATTAGTACCGGGTTTTCGATTGTCGTCGATAGATTTTATTATTGATGCAATTGAAATATTACGTTGGGTGGCTATGTGTTGCAAGACATCAAAAAATTCTTGTTCCAAAGAAATGCTTGTTTGATGACCAGATAAAGATATAGATATTTTTTGCATTTTTATATTTTTCCAACTATTAAGCAATCGTTCATCGCTTTAAAAGGATCGTCGTATGTGCGAAGTGTTGCCAATGTCAAATTATCCAGCATAAAACATTTTCCCAATGCATCTGTGGCAAACCAAAACAGGTCATTGCGTCCAAATACTGTTTTTCCAAATAAATTTTTATGGCCGGAAATGGTTTTATTTATATCTACAATTGATGGTATAGGATATTTTATACCGCGTTCTATTTCTGTTGGCCCGAATATACAGGCAGACCCCAATGTTATTCCAAAAGATGAATAATACAAATCTATTAAAAACGATGGCAGCATTGCAGCACGGATTTCTTGTAAATTTATATTTGCCATTTTCACAGCTTGGGATGTAGATGTCGTAGGAGGTGTTATTTTTGCACCACGAGATTCCATTAAAGATAAAAATTCTTTTGTTGTCATTTTATTCGTTTCCACGCCCATTTGTTAAATTTATAGCCGCCATAGTTAATCTGTCTGACGCAGTATTTCCGCCGGTGCCACCACCTGCAAGATGTGTTGTGACGTAAATTTTTTTTGCAGGATTTGGTAAAAATATAGTTCTGGCATCGCTTTGTTCAATTATAAATCTGTCAAGATTTTGTGAATGCGGGAAAGTTAAACACATAAACATATTATCAATGCTTAATTTTCCACCCCAGATTAATGGAATTCTGAATCTTAAAGATGTGTTTTCAAGCATAGCTTTTCCAGTGATAAGATTCATAAATTCATTTTGCGATAAATTCATAAATGCTATTTCTTCAAAAGAATCTGTAAGTGATTCCAAAAATTGCCGGCGCAACATAGAATATTTTTTAAACCAATCATTATCAATAATGCAACGTTGGGGGGTACATTCTATGACCGGCATATCATCCATTCCCAAAGATGCCAAACGTTCCATTGCTGATTCTTTGTTTAGTTGCATTTTTTAGTGTTGTCCTATTTTTACTGGTTCGACAATAATGTCAATACGGTATCTATGTATTCTGAATATGCATCAAAATCTTCCTGGAATTCTGGGGCGATATCGGTGCCTTGGTTTTCAAATATAAACTTACGGACAGCTTCTATATCGTGGAATATAAATATCTCTGGGTCAGATTCATATATTTTCTTAGTATCTAATATAAACGAATATACAGTTATTGGAATGTCCGGAATCGTTTGTTTAAATGTTTCTTTTAATTTATTTACAAGGTTTTGCATCTTGTTTATGTCGCAATCAACACAGCCAACCCATACAAGTTCTTTGTTCCCGATCGCAAATAAATTTGTTCTTAATCCTGCAATCGTATAGTTCTTTTTTACAAGATATGCACAATTAGAAAATATTTCTGATAATTCACTGTCGAATCTGGTGGTTGCTTCTTCTTTGTTTTGATTTATCATTTGTATGTTATGTTGATTGGCAACAATTTGTGCCATATTCTTTGGTAAATTTAATTTTGGTGGTCGTGATAAATTTGTATCTTGTGGCATAGTTTTTTCAATCTTTTGTGTTTGTTGTACCATCAAAGGTTGTTGGGTTATTATTGGTTCAAACTTTGGTTTTTGTTCTGGATTTGGTACGGGTTGTTGTTCGATGTTTTTCAATTTTTTCTGGTCTTCTAATGGAACTATTTGTGTATTTCTGTTGTTTTCATCTGGTATAATAGCAGGTAATTGATGATTTTCAATTTTTTGTGGTTTTGGCATTGGTATTTTCCTGAACCTTGGGTGATATATTATGTATAATCCCATTATGAATATAGCAATTGCAATGCCAATTGAAACATAGAAGTTTTTATCAATATTTACATTTGATGCCTGAAGAACAGATAATTCGTGCCAATGTGCCCTGGATAGTAGATTAAAACCAAATTTTATGTTTAACCAAAAGGTCAGTCCCAGTAAAACTGACATCCCGACCAATATAGATAATAAAAAATGTTCAAATTGTTTTTTCATTTCGTTTTCATTGTATCATATTTTGTGATAAACTGGAAATAAATGATTGAAGTAAACGAGATTTTTTCCGATTCGGATGTACGTGTTGCCCTTTGGTGTGGTGCAGCAGAAGATACTAATGATTTGGCTGTTTTGGCGGATAGTATTATTGAAAATAAAATTTCTTTGATTTCTGCGCCGCCTGGGATTGTTTCTGTGTTGTGGACGTATTTAGAAAAACACAATGTAAAGATTTTAACGCGTTATTATTTTGAGCCTATTAATAAGAATATGGATAAAGATGTTTCTGTTTTATCAGAAAATATTGTTAATGTTTATAAACGTGGGGCGGGCGGGGTTCAAATCTTTTTAAAAATGCGTGATTTTGAACGCTTTCTAGAAATGTTGTCTGTTATAAGAGATGATTTATTTTTTGGACACGATTTGTGTATAATGATGGATATTCAGGATATTGATATTAATAATTGGGAATTGATATTCCAAAAATTACGCGCTGTTCAGGCCAGTGTGTTTGGAATTTCTTTGGATGAAGATATGGGAAATAGGTCTGATTTTATTGGGCGTATTTATGGTATGTTGCAAAAATGGGATTTTGATGGTGATTTACATTTTATTTTGAAAAATAATTTTGATCGTATAGACCAGGCGATTCGTCTGGTTGAATCTGTACGTCCTGAATTGTCTGATAAAATAAGATTTTTCTTGGATTACTAATTTGATAGTATCAAATATTTTGGTGCTGTGGTGTTAGCCTTGTTTTTTAACTGGTATCTTGTTTTTATGATATCAAGCGATGTAGATTGAATCTTTAATTTTGTTTGTGTTAATTGTTCAAGAATCCAATCGTAATATTCCCAATGGTCTGTGCCAATTATAATTTGCCCATTCGTTGTTAAGTGTTTTGATAATAAATTTAAAAAACTATGATTAAGCAGGCGCCGCTTTTCATGCCGTGCCTTTGGCCAGGGGTCAGGATGTAAAACCCATATTTGTGAAAATTTAATGTCTTGGAATTTTGTGTCGTTTAATAGCAAACGCACATCGTCTGGATGAATGCGTATGTTTTTATATTCATCTATCAAGACATTATCCGATTCGTTTGTTATTGCAGAAAGCAGGGCGGCAACACCGTTTGCAAAGGGTTCTGCACCAATTATAATTGAATTTGGATTATTGATTGCTAAATCGCGCAGGTGTTCACCGTTGCCGAATCCTATTTCAAGGATTATTGGTTTTGCGCTGTATTCGTCGGGCTTTGGTGCGATTTGTGGCAAAAGATTTTCCATAAGCCACGTTTTTCGTGCCGATAATTTTTTACCGTGTCTGCGGCCAAATGTTCGCAATTCGTTATTTTCAAAATGTTTTAATTCTTGTTTTTCCATATATTTAGTATAAAATCAGTTTGTTATAAAAACAAGGGTGAAATAAAAATGCGTGACGGATTAAGTAAAGATTTGATTTCTCGTGTGTTGGGTGCGGCGCCAAAATATAGTTTGGACGATTTAGAGGCGATGTTTCCGCCACGTGAATTGCAAGATGGTGCTATGGTGACCCGTTTCGCGCCCAGTCCGACTGGTTATATGCATATTGGAAATTTATATGGTGCGTTGATTGATTATAAATTGGCATCGCAGTCAGGTGGTGTTTTTATGTTGCGTATTGAAGATACTGATACAAAGCGTGAGGTGTCTGGGGCGGTAGATGTTGTTAAAAATGCTATGCGTAATTTTGGTTTTAAATATAATAATGATGAAAAATATGGCCCATATTATCAATCTCAACGCAAAGAAATATATCGTTCTGTGGCTGCGTACTTGTTGGAACGTGGTCTGGCGTATCCGTGTTTTTTAAAGCCTGAAGAAATGGATGAAATTCGCAAAAAACAAACTGTTGCTGGGGTTGCTACGGGAATTTATGGCGAATTTGCGCGCGATAGAGATTTGACTGAATCTGAAATTATTGCGCATCTTGATAATGGTGAAGTGCCAACAATTCGATTGTATTCAAATGGAAATCCAGAAACAAGAATTTATTGCAAAGATGCTGTGCGGGGATCCATATCTTTTCCAGAAAATAATGAAGATTTGGTGTTGATTAAATCTAATGATGGATTGCCGACATATCATTTTGCGCATTTGGTTGATGACCATTTTATGCGGACTACGCATGTTGTGCGTGGTGAAGAGTGGTTGCCGTCTTTGCCGTTGCATTATCAATTATTTCGTATAATGGGTTGGACGCCACCACTTTATATTCATACATCTACATTGGACAAGATTGATGCAGAAACCGGGAAACAGCGCAAAATGTCTAAACGTAAGGATCCAGAAAGTAATGTCGCGTTTTTTATGGAGGCGGGTTGGCCAACGGAAGCTGTTATTGAATATTTAGGTAATATTTTAGCGTCTGGTTATGAAGAAGCGAAATTAAAAGGTTCTGTAAAATCTTTTTGGGATTATGAGATGAAACCGAAAAAGATACCTATGTCTGGCGCGTTGTTTGATATGAAAAAATTAGAGTGGTGGGCCAAAGAATATATTGCGACTTTGCCGGTTGATGTGTTGGTGAAATCTGTTGTTGATTGGGCAAATGAATATGGCGATGAAACCCACAAAAAACAGGTTTCGGACGTTGATTATTTAACGCGTGTGTTATCTATAGAACGTGATAATCCAAAACGTATTCGCAAAGATTTTATTACGTGGCGACAAACATTGGGCGAGGTTGCGTATTTCTGGGATTTCTTGTTCGCAGCAAACAAAGAATACGAATATAACAAAGATGTTTTACGTGAATTTGTGGCGACATATGATGCGGCAGATGACAAAGATACTTGGTGGAACAAGATTGTCGCTGTGGCAGAAAAATGTGGTGTTAAACCGGGGGACGTTGCGATGAATTTGCGTGTTGCGATGACTGGACGAACAAATACACCAGATCTATATTCATTAATGTCTGTGTTGGGCGAACAACGTGTCGCAGACAGAATAGGGATGATTTTATAGGATTGATATAAGAAAGGAAGGAGAAAATGGTTAAAAGTAAAAAAATCGTAAAGCAGAAATTACGTGCAGTGAAACGTGATAAGCGTGCAAGTGGGCTTTTGCGTGTATTACAGGCCACTGGTTTATTTCGTTGGGAACGTCATGCAACAAAGTCTGAAGAAGTTTTGAATATTTTAACGCACGGTATTGGTATCGGGTTGGCGATTGCTGCACTTTGTTTGTTGGTGGCGTTTGCTGTTGTGCATCATAATCCGTGGGCGGTTGTCGCGTGTTCTATATTTGGTGTGACCATGTTCACTTTGTATTTTGGTTCTACTATGTGCCACGTGACAATTGGCGATAAAACTGAATGTTTTTTTGAAGTCTGGGATTCAATCGCGATTTATGCGTTGATTGCCGGAACATACACCCCGTTTTTATTGGTCAATTTGAATTTGTGCGGACATTGTGCGCTGGGGTGGACTATGTTCGGTATTTTATGGGCGATTGTTATTTTCGGTGCAGTTATGAAAATACTTAGTCCGCGCAAACAGCCGAAATGGATGGTGGTGTTGTATCTTGTTATGGGCTGGGCGTTGGTTTGGATTTTGCCAGCGATGATACATACTATCTCGGCGCGTGGAATGTGGTTTGTTTTGGCAGGTGGATTGTCGTATTCCTTCGGGGTTATATTTTATTTATGGCGTAAAATGAAGTTCGCGCACGCAGTTTGGCATTTATTTGTTATCGGGGGCAGTGTGTGTTTCTTTTTCGCTGTTCTTTTTGGGTCGATAATAGATTTTGCGCAAAAGTGTTTACAATAGAAAAACCGCCGTATAGGCGGTTTTTTTTATTCCCGTTCAAACGGGTTATCGGATTTGGTGTATTCTATTATGATTGGTAAATGTTCCCAATGCAACGCGGTTGCCAATCCACGACGCAGGTATCTTGTGTAAGATTCTGGAATATCAGATGCACCACCAACATTTATTGAAATTTTCATCGGATGACGACCCGTTTGGTGTGCAAATTTTAATTTCATTGGGCGTTTCAATCGCGACATAGGCGGTTGACGATCTGCAACCAATTTTTCAATTATGCGGTTAATCAAACTAGTTGGAGTGGTTGTGTCGGATATATCCCATTGTTCGTATATGCGTTTGAATAAATTATTTACGCCTGTGCCGGTCTGTGCCGATATAGCCAATATCAATGGTTTTATAATTTGATGAAATGAATTAGTAAATTGATGTTTCAATTTTAATAATTTTTCATCCCTTTCAATCGGGTCAACCAAATCCCATTTATTCAACGCGACACACAATATTTTGCCGGCATCATAAACGCGGGCTGCAATAGATAACGCCTGGTTTTCAATATTTTTGGTGGCATCAACTATTAAAATTACTATGTCAGATTTTTCAATTGCATCTAATGATTTTAATGCAGACAATGTTTCTACATCGTCCGTCACGCCCGCTTTGCGCCGCAAACCAGCAGTGTCCATTATAACTATATCACGACCGTAGAAATGTGTTGAGATTTTTACAGTATCGCGTGTGATTCCGGGTTCGTCCTTTACAATTTGGCGATTTTCACCAAGGACACGATTTACAAATGTTGATTTACCAACATTTGGTTGTCCCAAAACTGCGATTTTTATTTTTTTATCTGGTTCAATTTCACAAGATTCAACCGTGCATAATTTATCAACAAATTCATAGATTTCATCAAATCCGCGTTTGTGTTCTGCAGATATAAACACCGGTTCGCCAAAGCCAAGCTTGTAAAAATCGTTTGTGTCGGCTAGGCGTTTATTAGATTCTGTTTTGTTTATCAATAACAGGGCGGGTGCTTTGGTTTTACGATGTACCAATTTTGCCCATTCGATATCCATAGGATTTAATCCAACGCGACCATCTACTACAAACAAAATTGCATCTGCGTTTTCAATTGCGCGTATTGCCATATCTGTAGAATCGTGGCCAATTCCGGTTTTTGCATTTTCAAGACCTGCGGTATCAAACACCATCCATGGTCGGTTTGGCATTTGCCCAGAAATAGTATCACGTGTGACACCAGGACGGTCGTGAACAAGCGCGTCCCGCGAATTTGTTAATCCATTAAAAAGTGTCGATTTGCCAGTATTTGGACGTCCGACAATAACTATGTTCTTCATATCTTTTTCCATTGATTTTTTATAATTATAAAGCAAAAATATAAATAATCAAATTAATGGGGGAACAAAATGAAAGCAAAGAAAAGAAATTGGTTCGCAAAATTAACTGATATTTTTTTCAGACCAAAATATTTTTTCAGCAAAATTGTCGTTGATGGAAAAATGGAAGACGCAATGTTGCGTGCATTTATGTGGGGCTTGATTGGTGGCATCGTTGTTTTGATATTGAATATATGTCGTGGAAATCCATTTAGTGTGTTTTCTTTGTTCAAGGCATTTATTGTATATCCTGTGTTGGCTGTAGTGTTGTTGTTTGTTTGTGCGGGGTTGATGATGTTGGTTTCTGAAATCACGTCCGGCGACAGAGATTGGGAAATAGCGGTCAAGGGTATTGCGTCTATATTTTTCGTATATCCAATGGCGTTGATATTAAATGCGCTGGCGTTTGATTGTCAATCTATTTGGGCGATAAGTATGCTGACCGATTTGTATATGTTGTTTTTGCTTTATAATATTGCGGTGTATTGTTTACACGGTAAAAAAATCAGTGTTATTTTTGTTTTAATGGTTGGTGCAATATTGTTGGCGGGTATATATTTGTCAGATTATAGAACACTTTGGTTCTTGGTTAAAAATATACCTGCGACTTTGACTTGTTTCTTTTAGTGTTTCGTGGATTTTGGATTTTTGACACCCGTATGGGTGTTTTTTTATTGTTTTAATTACGCATTTTTTGATACAATATACGGTGTCGGGAAGTTTTTTTCCGATTGGGGGCGTCGAAACCCGAATTGACTTGCCGTTCGTCTGAAATGACGAATTGGAAAAAATACTCCAACTGTGATATAGGTTGGAGGGATGTGAATAGTGTCGATATATTCGATGGAATAAGCACGCAATTTTCAAGTCAAATTGTTTCGAACCTCCAACCACCTTAGTTTTTGGTGGTTTTGTTTTTGTCGGTCCGGCAAAAATAGCCGCGGTTCCACTGTGTCGGGAACGGGTTAGATAGACGGTAAAAAATGGGGGAAACAATGTTGAGAGTTTTTGTTAAGTTTTTATTGTGTTGTTTATTTTTTATTTTTTGCACAAATTCATTTGCTGGGGTCGGGGATTCTGATAATAGGTATTATGTAACAGAAAAAATGTGGGCAACAGAGCCATATAAAAAGTTTGCCGAATTGTATCTTGCCGACCAAGATTATTATGTTTTGGGAAACTGTAGTTCACAGTTTATTGCACCAAATTTAATTTTATCAGCAGGACATTGCACACAAAACGGGGCATTGTATGTAATAAAAAATTATAAAGGGGAATTAATAGATGTAGATTTATTAAAAACTGCATATACTGGCATTGCAGGAGATTTAGGCGATTGGGCCATTTTTTTAGTCCAAGACCCAAAGTATTATAATGATAGTTTTTTTAATGTTAAAACACCAAAACAAAGTACAAATGTTTTAAATGCAGGGTGGGGTTGGGTTCGTATTTTATCCAATAATGATTTAAAAATAATCAAAAAGTTATCAAAGTCAATTAATGCCAACAGTGCCCGCGAATATTTTGATATTTTGTCATCAAAAATGAAAGAAAGTGGGATTGAAGGATTGCGAGACGAACAAGATAGATTAAAAGCAAGTAAGTGTAAAATCGTTTTCGAAGATTGTGTGGATTTAGCAAATGATAAAGAGCCAAAAACGAGTTCTGTGTGTAATAATCAAACATCTTTATCGAAATCTTCGCATCATCCGAAAATTTTAGCAACTACTTGTGATTCGTGGTGTGGAAATTCAGGTGGTGGATATGTTTCTTTGGATAATAAAAATGTGTATGGTGTTTGTTCATATGGTGCGTACGGTCCCGATGAATTTAGTGATGCAACCAACACAGATTATATTACTGCGTCAAGTCAGTTTTTATGGACTGTGGCTGATTTGAAAAGATTATTTCCGGCACCAACGACACCCCAAAAACCACAAGACCCACAAACACCACAACCGGATGATACAAAACCGCAGGAGCCACCAAAAAAACCAAAAAGCACCTGTGAAACAAGACACCCGGGGGCGTCGGTTAAACGTTTGGCGTGTTGTCGTGCAGGATATACAACAACGTGGAAAGGAGATGAACAAGAAGGAATCTGTACCTGTGTTGATGTAAGTAAGCAATGGGAATGGGTTGATGGTGCTAAATACGGTAAATGTGTAGCAAAGTCAAATTCTGTCCCAACAGAGCCAGAAGAAACAAAACCAACAGAACCTAAACCTGTGGAAAATGTTCCGGTGGAAACCACGCCAGAACAACCAAGCCAACCTGGGTTGACCCCGGCAACATCAGCAACACCAGGCTTAACACCTGTGGTGCCAGTAGACATAGATCCCGGGTTGACACCTGTAAATCCCGGGAATAATGAAGATTTGGTTCCTGAATTTCCGCCTGTTCCCATAGAACAAGTTGTTGAAAATTTAGAAACAGAGGTTGATGAATTAAATGCCACTGTTGCAGAACAAATTCCAAATGTATCAGATTTATCAGATGCTGGGTTGCTATCATTTTTGGGTAAATTGGTTGAACATCAGGTTAAATCTGAACGATTGGAAGAATTAAAAAAGAAATACGAAGAAGCCAAAGCACGTGAACAATCTTTGGAAAATCGTATGTTAACAGCGGCAACTGTCGCAGCAATGGGTATTGGCGGTATGGAACTGGCACAGGGGTTGGCAGAACAAAGTGCAGACGCCGCCGCTGAACGTGATATGACGGCATATATAGAAACTATGCGATGTTCATATGCAGATGGAAAATCTGTTAAGGCAGGTGACGAACCAATTGAATTGCCTGGGGGTAATGATGAAATAATTATGAAATTACGTAATGAATATTTTGCTTTGGCCGCCGATTTAAAAGAAAGAAAAGAAGCCTTAGGTATGAAGCCCGGAATAGAAAGCGAAATTGTTTTAGACAAAGCGAATATGGGGCTTTATGATGAAGAAAACGTTGGAATAACAGGTGGCTCTTTTTCATCGCTTTATCGTGCAAAGATGGGCAGTGAAACAGATTCAGCAATGATAACCGCGGACAAAGAAAAGTCTGAGAATCGCGTAAAGGGTGGTGGAATTGCCGCTGGTGCCGGTGCCGTCATTGGCATTGGGGGAAATTATTTAATAAACGGAGAAAAAGCGGTTGAAACTGGTACAATCAAAGATACCATTGGAAATGGTGTCATCAATGAAAAAATAAACGAGATAATTAAAAAATAAATTTAAAATCCTGACTTTAATCCGACCGCGAAAAATGGTGTTGTATCGGTTAGACCTAATGACATAAACACGCCTGTTTGTTCTGTGTATTTATATCTGAACGAAGCCAAGACAGTATGTATATAATCGCCATTGTTTATTTTCTGTCCGTTATAATCGTGATGATTCCACACGTTTGTATCAGAGAAAAGATAATTCAAAGATATACTGGATTGTAATAAATCATAACTTACCCCTGTGCCGGCTACGAAACCGTCTGCGGTTTTATGTATTGGGTTATGGTCGTAAATCATACGGGCAGATGTTCCCCAGATAAAACTGTTGTATTGCAGATTAATTCCCAATGCAACCTGGGTACGCCAATCTGCAGTTACGATTGGTGAATATGTGTTTTCTGTATAATTTTCTGGTTTGTTCATATATGATAAACCCAATGAATAAGCTGCCTTTAATTTACCAGTTGGTTGTTTTAGTTTTACAGCAAAATCCACCGCATAATTATAATCATCACCCAATCCAGAGACTGAAACACCATATTGTCCGTAATCCGTAGATGTGGTTGCCAGGTTTAATCGTAATTGTTCGTGGCCTGTGGTTGCAGCTGTATCAGAGATAAGGACTTTGTTTAATTTTAATTCTTTGTGAAATATCGATTTATCATTTATGCGTAAATATCCAACGTCTGGCAATCCCAATCCCATTTTTCGCGCAATAGAGTGGGTCAGTCCGAATTCTGCACGTCCGATATTGCGGTCTTCGAATAAAATAAAGGCATCGTGTATGTATTCGTCGTCTTCTACGCAATCGGCGTCTATGGAATATACCGCGCCAATGCGTTGTGTGTTGTTGAAATGATATGTTGCTGTTGCTTTGACATCCCAATCGTCTATGAATAATGTTTTATCATCTTTGGGTTCTAAAAAACCGACCATACCATCTGCATCTAATTTAAAGTGCCAGTTGTCAATTGAATAGTCTAATGCGTATGCATTTGGTATTGCTGTTAGTAAAAACAATGTGTATATGTGTTTTGTTTTCATTTTTTGTCCCCAATTAATTTAGGCGTATTTGATGAATCATTTAATACTGCATCGCGCAGTTTATTGTATGCACGTTCTTCTATTTGACGGATGCGTTCACGTGATATGCCGTGTTTTTGTGATAAAGTTTCCAATGTTGCAACTGGGTCAGACAAACGTCGTGCAATCAATATTTCGCGGTCGCGTTCAGGTAATGCAGCAAGATGTTTACGTAATAATTCATAACCACGGCGTTTAAATTCCAATTGTTCAATGCCCGATTCTATGTCTGTTTTTGTATCGGCCAGGTTTGATAAAATATCCTTGGCATCCGAATCGGTACTGTTAAGCGGTGCGTTCAAAGAAACATCGCGTGCAGACATACGGGTTGCAACGTGTTCTACGTCAGATTCAGGAACAGATAGATATTCTGCGATTTGTTTTGTTTGGGTATCCGAAAGTGCGTTATCCATTATGCCCAATGCGCGTTTGGCACGTGAAAGGTTGAAAAATACACGCTTTTGATTTGCGGATGTTCCCAATTTCACGATTGACCAATTATTTAATATTGTTTCATAAATTTCCGCTTTAATCCAAAACATAGCGTATGTGGAAAATCTGAATCCACGTTCGGGATCGAATTTTTGTAGTGCCTGCATCAGCCCCATATTGCCACTGGCTATTAAATCAGACACGGGCAGGCCATAATTTCTGAAATCATATGCAACAGACACAACCAAGCGCAGGTGCGATGCCACCAATTTTTCTGCAGCGATATTATCGTGATTTTGAACCCATTGGGTTGCGTATTCGTATTCTTGTTCGGCAGTCAAAATAGGAAATTTTTGAATTTCTGCGATATATTTAGACAAACTGACATCATCGTTGGTCCCTAAAACGGTTGTCGGGGCCATAAATGTTTTTGATGGCAAAGTTGTCTTGATTTGCTTTTTCATAACTTTTATAGTATAGCAATAAAATAGAAATTATCAAGACAGGAGAAGTTTATTATGACAAGTATCTTAGAAAGAAATAAAAATCTGAAGCAACCGGTTAAGAAAACACGTGCAGAATATGCTGAAGATGCTCTGTATCGCGAAGTATGGGAAGATGTAAATAATGAAAAAACTACACAATTTCTGAAAAAATATTGGCGGTATATTGTTGGTGCGACTGTTGCGATTATGATAGTTGTTTGTGGTATTCAATTTGTGAAACAAAGACGTTATGCTGCAAAAATGGCTATGGCGACGGTGTATGAAAGCGCGCTGAACAATACTGATGCTGTGGCATTAGCGAATTTATCCAGAAATTCAAATGGTGCGATGGCAGATTTGGCACTTTTTCAATCCTATTTAATTGATAATGATATTAAAAAATTGGAAGATTTGGCACAAAATGGTCATACACGTGATTTCAAAGATTTGGCTAAATTGCACTTGGCAACTATTAATGGTGATAAAATGGATGCAACAGAATTTGAAAAGTATTTATCAGATATGAATACTAAAAAATCTCCGTTTTATTATACTGCGCGGTTGATGGTTGCTGAAAAATATTTGTCGGCTGGTGATAAGGATGTTGCAGATAAGATTTTAGATGTAATTATCAAAGATTCTGATGCGCCAAGTAGTGTGTTGGCACACGCGCAAATGTTAAAATAAGGATGCTTTTTTGAAAAAATCATTGTTATTTTTATTGTGTTGTGTGCTGGTGGTTTCTGGGTGTTCTAAGCATGATCCTGTGTTGCCGGGGGTGCGGCATGATATTTTTGACAGCGTTGATGTCAAAGTTCAAAATATAGAAATCCAGAAAACGTTGGTTGGTGAAAAAAATGTATATGGCGACAAAGACTGTGAATATCGGCAGGATTCATCCAATGTAATTTGGTTTGAAAATGAAAAGATATTTTCCGGCTTTGCGATGGATAATTCGGTCAAAAGCGATCAGAAACCAATTTGCGAAGGTGGATTTATTTATACAGGTCTTTCCACCGGCGAAGTGATAAAGGTGAATCCAAAAACCAAGACCGTTGTTTGGGTCGCAGATGTGTTTCGTGCGTCTAATTTGACAGGCGGAGCGTCTGTGGTTGATATTGTTGCGCGGGTAGGTGTTGATAGAAAATTTGTTTATGCAGGTGGTTTGGGTGATGCATTTTGCAAATTGAATAAATCAAATGGTGATAAGGTTTGGTGTGTAAATATATCTGTGCCTGTGGATTTTACGATTGTTGATGATTTTGCTTTTGTTGTTGGAACTGATAATGTTTTATACGCAATAAATCTTGATGATGGGTACGTTTATTGGACAACGGAAATAGATAAACAAGTTAAACCAGTATATAAAGATAACGTTATAATTGTTGGTCGTAATCGGATAAATCCAAAAAATGGGGAAGTTTTAAAATAAAAAAACACCGGCGAATGCCGGTCGTTTTTTATGTTTTGATTACCAGGTTGGGGCGTGGTCGCCTTGCTTTATAATCGGTTCTTCGTCTTCCCAGACAGATAACCCGGTTTTCAAATCTGTCAGTGTTAATTGCAAATAATATTCTACACGGGTATCAACTGATGAAAACCAACCAGATTCCAACTTTAAATTTCTTTGCAACATTTTTCCGGATAAAGACATATTTGGTGCAATTAATGTTCCACGTTCTGCGATTGTTTTTTGGTCGTATTCAGAATCATTACGTAAATTTGCACGAACGTTATTTGATGTTGAATCTTCGCCACTGTAATTTGTCGCAATTTGAGCCTTTCCCGAATTTACCAATGTTGTGCGGATTTTTTTGATTAGTATATCAGTATCAAAACGTTGGGCTGTATCATTTTTTATGTCTGCGATTGCGATAACTGGTTTTTGGGTTTTATTTAATACGCCACTATTTATCATTGATTTAGTCATCTTTTCTGCGGCGTTTGTCCAATCACGATATTCCAATTCCATAACGTTTTGCATTGTGGAAACTTCTTTGTCATTATTTAAATCAATAACTTGGGTTTCTGCACAGGCGCACAGTGCAACACAGATTGTTAATGGTATAATCTTTTTCATACGGTTTTTCTCCTTTGGTTCTTTTATTTCAAGTTTATTATCTTTATGTCAGTTGGGTGGTCGTGTTCACGTATGTATATTAAATTGTTTCCACCAGATTTAATTTCTTGTTTAATACTATCATCAACATTTATTTCGTTCAAGTTTGTTTTGCTGTTATCTATTCTTTGTACATATATGTATTTTGGTAATGTTGCCCAGGTGCGAACGTCTGTGTTTGATGATGATACTGTATATATAGTTGATAAAATCCCCATAAGCGGTGCAGAATCTGATGCTGAATTATACATTGTCGCTTGAAGTGTTGCTTTTGATACAGCTGATGTATATGAACGCAAAATTTCATTTGGTCTGTATTCGTTATATTCGGTTAGAAACATTTTATCTATGTTTGCCAATAATTCTGAACCTGTTGGTTGGTGCGGCGCAGGGTTAAAGTATGGTTCAGAAAATGAAAAATATATCATACCAATATGCGGTAAAAATATGCCGGCGTTTTCTTCGCGTAGACGTGGTGCAAAACCCGATTCAATGAATATCCAGGTCGTATTTTTGGGTTTTATATGTTGTTCGGCAGCGGCCAGGTCTGTTTTAATAAATTTATTCTCAGGCATCATACCGTTTGCGCGTTTCAAATAAATTTCTGCATTTGCAAAATCGCCGTCGTTAAGAAAATATATGCCGGACAGATACATCAATGCAGGATTCATAATGTCCGAAAAAGCCGCCCAATCAGATTTGTTTTTATTTATAGTTTCTGATATCTCAGAATTTTCATAAATTTTATTTTTATTTTCTTCGATTAATTTTTTATATTCAATTGACATATTTTTTTGACGTTCATACGATTGATTAATAACTACGCGGGCGTTTGACCAATCGTGTAATGCCAGCAAATCCCAAATCTGGTAATACGATACAAACAGAGAATCCATCATATATGGTTTATATGAATTTACGCCACCACCTAAAAGTAAACCTGTGGTTTCACGCGTAATAGATGACGAAGTTTCATTGATGTTTCGCTTGTTAAATTCTTCAAAGGCGCCGTCTGATTCTTTGAATTTGTTTTCGTGAAATAGGGCAGTTGCAGTGATTAGTAAATCAAGGTTGTTTTGTGATGAAAAATCTGTGTCTGGTATGTTTGATGTGTATTGTGCATTTGAAAAATTATGTTGGATATCATCAAGCTTTGATTGCATAGTTGATGCACATCCACATAAAAACAACAAACAAAGGTAAATTATTTTTCGCATAATTAATGCAAAGGTTCCAATATTTTTATTTCTTTGGTTTGAGGATTGTAAATTTTCGGAACACCTTCGTATCCCATAATAGCGTGATGAGATGGAATTAAAAATTCTGGTAATGGCGCAGATTCACCCATCATGGCTTTTTCATACAATTTTTTCTGGATTGGTGTTTTATTAAGGAACCAACGTTCTTGGTCTGCTTCTATTGGACGATGATACCAACCCTGATAAATGACAAGTTGTTTTCCTTCGCCTAGTTTCATAATATCCATTTCGGAATAAAGCGGTTCTTCTTTTGGTGTTTCGACTTCTTTGCCGTCTTTGTCTTTTTCAACTTTCTTGGTCTTTTTCATACCAATCATTTCAGAAAATCTTTTTGCGGTTTCTGGATCGTTTTGGCGTAAAACAATTTTTGCAGCAGTGGTTGATATAATAGTAGCAGCAGCATCCGCACCATATTTTTCCTGAATCTGGTGGATGTCTTGACCAACAATTAAATAAGATACTTTGCATCCACGACCAAGGTCTGGTCCTTGGATAACTGCATCCAATTTTTGCATTTTTGGCATTTCGTCCAATACGAACAATACCGGATATGGGCCGACACGCTGGCCATCAATAAGGCTATCCGGAGTGTGAGCCAACAAATAGCTGGACATCAATTCAATAAATATAGCTGTGATAGGATTAACAGCCTGGGCATCAACCAGGTTCACAGATAAATAGACGCTGACTGGTTTGACTTTGCCGTCACGTGGGTCTTTTAAGCCGCGCAGGTCTGCAAAGTGAAAATCAGAATGGCTGGTGCGGTTACGGACCGCAGAATTGCGGAATATAGCCAATCCTTCGAGCATAGTTGATAATATGGAACCACGTTCTTTTTCAGGGGTATTTGCAAGTTGGGTTAATTCTGCAACAGAACGATGTGCGTATGCAAAACGGCGTGCTTCTTCAACGGCATTCAATAGTAAATCTTTCATTGGGTCTGCCATCATAGTCATTTGATCGCCCTGGCGCCGACGTTCTTCCATTTGTTCTGCAATGTTAACCTGGCTTGCGGTAATCCAATCAAGAATCATAGAAAGAGATGCTTCTTTGCCGTGCCACGCATCTGGGATGTTTGTCCAGGTTCCAACGTGGACATAATTCATTGTGTTTAATTCACCACGTTGTAAAAGCGAATATGCTGCGTATGCGTTAGGATCACTCATCATAGACAAATAATAATCGCCTAATATTGATGCGTCGTCGCTGTTAAAAGAACCGTTGTTTATACGTGCATAGAAATAATCGTCAGCTTTGGCACGTTCCACCTTAGACACCATAAAATTGATAAGACCGGCCAATCCTGCGCGGGCGGTGTTTGCCCAGTGGGGATCTTGGACACTATCTTGGACCAAAACTTTGCATATTGCATCAATATACAAATCGCGCTGTTCGGGATTATATGGAACGTGATCTGGGGATAATGGATTCCACGATGGATAATATATACCACGTTCTGGTTCATCCTGGCCCGCCCAATTCATAATAAATACTGGTCCAACCGTGGAACGATATCCAGATGTTATTTGTTTCAATTCTGGTTTTGGGTCGTTTATAATCATCGAAACGTCATTACAATCCCAAATAGTTGGCAACACGACCCCCGCAGATTTACCGGTTCCCGGAGGTGCCAAACACAATGCAGACAAAGATTCGTCAAACATAAGAGGTGTGGATTTGCCTTTTAGTTTGAAATAACCCAACACCATCATAAATCCATTGAATAATCCTTCTTTGTTTTTGAAGTTCGTTCCCATCTTTTTGATGTCGTCTTCGGTTGCTTTGCGCGAAGTTTTTTCATCAAATCTGTCCTTGCTATACGGGTTGAATTCTGATTTGAAATCCGAATCAGACAAGAAATAATATGCGATTACAGGTAATAATGGTGTAATTGATGCGTAATCAGGGTGTTGTAATGTGCGGGATAACCAAAAAGGAACTTCAGCCACCACAGATAAACCACCCGTCATAATCATATTTTTAATATATATGCTAACCCATTGTTCACTGGCCGGACCCCAGCCATACCGCCATATGTGTTCAATGGCAAACGAAAGTCCAAATGCCAATGCTGATAATAGCCAAATAATCACGTTCCAGCGGATTTCCCAGAATTTTCGCGCCATTGGGATGCGTTCGTGTTCTTTGTATGCGCTGGATTCAAAGATTTTTAAACCTTTGCCGGTATCAGAGCCAGAGAAAATATTGAATTTCATTGCCATAGTTGTTATTATATCACAAAAAGAATGTTTTTTATACTTGAAAGATTAAAAAAATGCAAAATATACCAAGAATCTTTTTAGACTATGATTTGGGTGTTGGAAAAAGTTTTCCGATAGCTAAAGATGTTGTTCATTATTTGCGACGTGTTATGCGACGGGGGGATTGTTTGGTCTTTAACAATGGTGATGAATATGTTGCAACTTTGTCCAGTGATGACAAAAGTATAATAATTAATGAAAAAACAAATCATATTGATACTGCAAATAATGTAGTGCTTTGTTTTGCGCCGATTAAAAAGATAGATGAATTATTAAATATGGCAACACAAATGGGCGTAGGGGTATTACAACCTGTTATTACCCAGCGTACAGTTGCACATCATATTAATTGGGAACGTATGCAAAAAATAATCATAGAGGCATCTGAACAATCAAACAGAAATAGTGTTCCAAAGTTGTTGCCACCAATTAAATTTGATGATTTGGATTTGTCTGGTTTGATTGTGGCTGATGAACGTGCTGCACACGGCAAGTGTATTAAAAATAGTAAAAAATATGAAAATAAAATTTTAATTGGTCCAGAGGGTGGTTTTTCTGAATCTGAATTTGAAAAAATGGATGCGGCAGGGGTATGCGGAATTTCGCTTGGGAAAACGGTTTTACGTGCCGAAGTGGCCGCAGTTGTGGCAATTACAAAAGTATTAAATCAATGAGTGTTCGATTGTCTAAATTTTTGGCAGATTCAGGTGTGGCATCGCGCCGTGGTGCTGAGGCACTTATTGAATCAGGTGTAGTGTCTGTTAATGGCGTGGTTGTTGATACGCCTGTGTTTTTTGTTGAAGAAGATGATACAGTATGCGTGCGTGGAAAGCAGATTAAGAAAGAAAATGAAATCAAATTATATATGTTTAATAAGCCTGTAGATACTATGACCACCACTTATGATCCACAACATAGAAAAACTATATATGATGTGTTAGATAAAAAATATAGAAATTTGAAATATATTGGTCGGTTGGATTTTAAAACTACTGGTTTGTTATTGTTGACTAATAATGGTGATTTTGCGCGTAAAATGTCTTTGCCCGAAAATCATATTCCACGAACATATATTGCGACTGTGAATAAATATAGTGAATCTGGATTAAATATTTTACGGCGCGGCGTTGTTGTTGATGGTATAAAATATCGACCTATGACAATAGATGTTATGGATGAAAAACATTTGCGTATTACTGTTATTGAAGGTAAGAAGAATGAAATTCGTATTACTTTGAAACATATTGGTTCGCCAGTTGTTGCGTTGCATCGAATTTCTTATGGTGGCATAGAGTTAAAAAATTTAAGTGTTGGAAAAATTGTTGAATTAGATAAGAAAACAATTGACCTGGTTTTAAAAAATTTGCTAACATCAAAATAACAGGGAAGGGAGTGAACTTATGAAAAAGTCCAAAAACACCAGAAAAACACGTAATTCAGCGGTTGCAACAAAGGTTGTTGAAAAAGAACCGGTATGCAATTCTATGTCTGTGTGGTCGTGGTCTATATATGTATATTGGTTTATAATTTTGTTTTTTATTGCTGCGACGTTTTATATTTTGGGACGCAGCCACGAATTTTTACACCCATCCGCACGTCGTGTTGTTATCAGTGAAGAAATGTTGAGTGCTCCCAGTGATTATATTGATGCGGCGCGTGAAAAATTAATTTCTGGGGATATTGAGGCAGCTCTTGTTGATTTGGATGCTGCGATTGATTCTAATGCCAGTTCGAATCTTTATGCTTTGCGTGGTGAAGCAAATATGCATATTGGAAATTATCAAAAGGCGTTGGAAGATTTTAACTCTGCAATAGAAGCTGATGGTATGAATGCGGTTGCTTTCTATGATCGTTCTTTGTTAAATACACGTCTTGAGAATTATGAAGCGGCTTTGGCTGATATAAATAATGCGTTGGCTGCACAATCTATGAAGCCGGCGGATGTTTTGTCTATGCGCGATTTGTATGCAAAACGTGGTCAATTGAATTTGTGGTTAAAAAATTGGGAAGGCGCGATTGCGGATTATACAAATTCTTTGGCGCGTGCAGAAGGCAGTGTTTCTGCATCTGTGTATGCGGAACGTGCCGAAGCGTATACTGCAGTTGGTCAATATGCGGATGCAATAAATGATTATACGTCTGCTGTGCGGGTTATCTCTGAACAAATTCAGGGGCTGCCAAGTCAGGAAGAACGCGAAGCGCAGTCTAGCAGTGCAATGGGGTATTTTGAAAAGTCTGCGGCTTTGAATTTAAAGTTGGATAATTTGGATGCTGCTAAAAGTGATTTGGAGTCTGCGTTTGCAATTGCTGTGGCAATAAATGATGAAGACAGTATTAACAGAATTCAAAATCTGATTAATGAATTGCAGTAGTTAAAATATAAAAATCCGTCGTTGTTTGATTTCGACGGATTTTTTTTGACTTTTGTGTTTTTTGGTAATATTATAGTGGCTATGTTATATAGATTATTTATTTTGAATACAACTTTGACTACAACCCCTTTGGGGGTATAGGTTTTTCATTTGCACAAAAATATCGTGCGTATTATAATCAAGCAAACAATTAAAAAATTAAAATGAAATAATAAAGTAAAGGTAGTTTATTATGTCTTATCCAATAGAATTAATTCGTCATTCGTTGGCACACGTAATGGCGGCAGCGGTACAAAAATTATATCCTGATGTAAAATTCGCAGGTGGTCCGGCGATTGAAAATGGTTTTTATTATGATTTTGATACTGAACATAGATTCAGCGAAGAAGATTTCGCAGCAATTGAAAAAGAAATGAAATCTTTGATTAAATCTGATGGCCGTTTTGAAAGACGCGAAATCTCGTTAGATGAAGCCAAAGAAATATTCAAAAATCAACCATATAAAATGGAATGGTTAAATGAATATGATGCAAATGGTGAAGTGTTGTCAATTTACACTTTCCGTGATTTTACAGATTTGTGCCGTGGGCCACATGTTGAATCATCTAAAGATTTGCCAAGGGACGGTTTTAAAATCAGAAACGTTGCAGGTGCATACTGGAAAGGCGACAGCAAAAACAAAATGTTGCAACGTATTTATGTTGATGCGTTTGAAGACGGTGAAAAATTGGCTGAGTTCTTGAAACAACAAGAAGAAGCTGCACAACGCGATAATCGTAAACTTGGTAAAGATATGGATTTGTTCCATTTTGAACCTGAATATGCGCCGGGTGCAGTGTTTTGGCACGATAAAGGTTTTAAAATTTATCGTAAGTTGATTGAATATATTCGTATGCGCCAAGAAAGGGCAGGTTATCAGGAAATTTCTACGCCATCTGTGATGGATAGATGTTTGTGGGAAAAATCTGGACACTGGGCAAAATACGGTGCACACAATTATTCTGGAACAACACAAGATGGTAAAGTTTTTTGTGTAAAACCTATGTCTTGCCCTGGTGGAATGTTGGTTTTTGGTCAGGGTTTAAAATCTTATAAAGATTTGCCGTTGTATTTGGCCGAATTTGGCAAGGTTAATCGTTATGAAGCAGCAGGCGCTTTGGCTGGTTTGATGCGTGTTCGTGAATTTACCCAAGACGATGCGCATATATTCTGCACGGAAGACCAATTGGAAAGCGAAGTCGTAAAAATTTTGCGCTTTATCAAAGATATTTATGGTAAATTTGGTTTTGAAAAAATTACTATGAAATTGGCAACGCGTCCATTGTCTGAATTCCGTATCGGTTCTGACGAGGTTTGGGATAAGGCCGAAGGGGCGCTTAAAAACGCATTAGATAAAAATGGAATTGAATATGAAATTGCAGAAAATGACGCTGCGTTTTATGGACCAAAGATAGATAATTATCTGCGTGATTCTATGGGGCGTGTGTGGCAGTGTGGAACTGTGCAATTGGATATGAATTTACCAGAACGTTTTGATTTGTCCTATATCGGTGAAGATGGTGAAAAGCATCGTCCAGTTATGTTGCATCGTGCTATGTTAGGTTCTATAGAGCGCTTTATGGGTGTGTTGTTAGAATCAACAGGTGGGGCATTGCCTTTGTGGTTATCACCAGAACCAGTGGTTGTTGTGCCAGTATCTGAAAAGTACAAAGATTACGCGAATGATGTGGTGGAACAATTACGTGATGCCGGTGTGATTGCGCGTGCTGATTTGCGTGATGAAAAGGTTAATTACAAAGTGCGTGATTTATCTTTGGCAAAAACACCAATTATTGCTGTGGTTGGTGAAAAAGAAATGAACGATAAAACTGTTACGTTGCGCCATTTGGGCAAAGAAGGTCAAGATGTGAAGTCTTTGTCTGATTTTATTGCGTATATGGTTGATTCAGTTAAAATGCCTATGTAAAAATGTGTGGGGGCGGTTTGCGCCCCCATTCATTGATTTGTAAAGCAAGGAAAAGAAAGATGAAAAAAATAGCAATGTTATTGGCGATTGTGTCGATGGTTGGTTTTGTTGCTGGTTGTTGTAAATGTGAAAATGAACCAATCGTGGAATCTAATCATAAATTGATAGTGCCACCTAATTTTGGAAATATGCCAAAATAATTTTAAACGATTTCTTGGTTATATCGTTTTTTTATGATATAATATACCCATAACATATAAAACAATACGGGGGGATATTATGACCGACCAAGAAGAAAACTTAGATTTATTAGATTTAGAAGATAACAACGAAGCTGACGTTTTGCCAGAGGCAACGCCTTTTTCTGCGCCGCGTCCTAAAAGACCCTGGTTGTTGATGGGATTGGGAATTGCCGTTATTGCGTTGGCTACGTGGATTATAATTGCGCGTGTCGGGGGCGATTCGGGAACGACGGTCAGTGTTGATTTAGATGCACCAGTGGTCGTTGCTGATGTTCCTCCTGCACCAGTTGATAATTTAAATGTTCCACCAAAACCAGTCGAAGGTGCACCTGTACCACAACAAATGCCGGTTCAGCAGCCTGCGCCTGTGCCACAACCAGTGGCTAATCCGCAACCAATGCCAAAACCGGTTGATGTGAAACCTGTGGAATCTGATGGTAAGCCGATTCGTGTTATAGAAGATAGAAAAGAGGTTGTCTTTAATCCTGATAAACCGGCAGTTGCGCCAAAACCAGTTGCAAAGCCGCAACAGCCAAAGAAAATTACTGCGCCAATAAATAAGCCGAAAACGTCTGTGGCGACCGCAATTAATGGCAGTGTTTATGTTCAATTCGGATCGTACAGCACGCGTGAGTTAGCTCAGGCAGCAGAAAGCAAAATCCGCAGTGCGCACCAAAATTTATTTAATGGAAAACAATTCGTGATTTTGGCGGCAGAAGTTAAGGGCAAGACTACGTATCGTTTGCGTATTGCATTTAATTCTGCAAATGATGCAAATGGTTTCTGCCGTAATGCTAAATCCGACGGATTGGATTGTTATGTTACTAAATAAAAGGTGGCAAATATGAGATGGGGTTTTTGGGAAATTATTTTAATCGTTGTATTGGTGGTTATTTTGTTTGGCAGTGCCAAAATTCCAACTATGATGAAAAATATCGCCGATGGTGTAAAGGTTTTCAAAAAAGAAATCAAAGAAAAACCGTCGCAAAAATCTGTTGCAACAAAGAAAAGTACGCCAAAGAAGAAAACTGTTGCCAAAAAGGCCAAATAGTTTTTGTTTGTATGTGTCGGAGAGAGATGAAAAATAAAATCTTAAAGATTTTTATCGGGTTGTTTGTGTTGATGCCGTGCGTTTCGTACGGTGTTCAGCCGTTTAATAGTGGAAGTCTCGCTACTAAAAGGTATAGTGGTGTTGTTCTTGATGCAGCAAATAATCAGCCACTTGAAGGAGTCAATGTTTCGTGGGCAGGAGATTCTAGTAATGGCTGCTATACCATAAAAGGTGGGGTTTTCAATTGTGATCTTTATGGAAATCAAGCTAAGGTAAGTTTTGTGGGGTATGATACACAGACAATTTCTTTAGTTGCTGGTGCTGGTAATACTATTAAGTTAACCCCAGGCTCTGTTTCGCTTGAAGATGTTGGGGTTGTTGCAAGTGGTGCGGATAATGCAAAACCTGTTATGAGAAAGCCTGGGAAAATAGAATCAGGTGTAGAGCCAGAAAAATTCGAAATGAAGCAACCTGTAAATCTTAATAAACAATTTTGCGAGACAGAATATAATGGCAAAAAAGGTCAGTGGAACGAAGAAAAGAATACCTGTGATTGTCCTGATTCAATGGTGTGGAATTCTGGGATACAAAAGTGTGAGGATTCAGATTTATCGGCATTACAGGATGCGTGTTGGAAAATAAGAAAGCAGGCAACCTGGGATGAAGAAAAGAACGAGTGTGTTTGTAATGATGAAAACAAAGAATATAAAGATGGTAAGTGTGTGAAAAAGAAAACAAAAACAGAAGAAAAACCCGGGAAAAAACCAGAAGAAAAACCAGAAACGAAACCCGAATCTAAATCTGAACCACAGCCGAAACCAAAACCGAAAGAACGCACCGACGAAGAAAAGGCGGCGGCGTTGGCTGAGAAAAAATCTGCATGGGATGATGCCAAAGAAACTGAACAATCGTTGGCGAATCGGACTTTGACGGCGGCTACAACCGCAGCAACTGGGATTGGCGCAATGCAGTTGGCGCAGGGGTTGACTGAACAAAAAGCAGATGCGGCGGCGGATCGTGATATGACTGCGTATATGGCAACTATGCGTTGTTCGTATGCGGATGGAAAATCTGTTAAGGCAGGTGTGGAAGAAATTGAATTGCCAGGTGGGAATGATGCAAAGATTATGAAATATCGTAATGAATATTTTGCGTTGGCTGATAGTTTGAAAGAACGCAAAGAATCATTGGGGATGAAGCCTGGTATAGAAAGTGAAGTTATTTTAGATAAAGCCGATATGGGGCTTTATGATGATGAAAATGTTGGTATAACAGGTGGAAATTATGCATCGCTTTATCGTGCCAAGACAGGCAGTGAATCAGATCAGGCGCTTATTACGTCTGACCAAGAAGCAAGTGCCAATCGTGTTAAATATGGTGCGATTGCGTTGGGGGCAGGTGCAGCGGTTGGTATTGTTGGCAATAGTTTGATAAATGGTAAATTGGGCGAATGGATAAAAGGTGCCAAAGATGACAAAGATTCTAAGAAAAATGAAGATGCTGCTTTGAAAGAACTGAAACAATGTTTAAAAGATGCTGGAACTAAAAATTATGATAAATTAAACTTTTCAAAGTTTACGCCAAGTGTGCTTAATCTTGATGGTATAGATTGCAAGAAAGATTTGACACATTTAAAGGGTAAAGATGCGACGACTTTGTTTGCTGATTCAGAAGACGGGGACGTGATAACCAAAAAGTTGGTTGAAAGTTTCGGTGAGAAAAATGCCGCGGCTATGTTGGGCAAGGTTGTTGATTCGTCTGGAAAATCTGTGTATGTTGAACCAACGCCTGAGACGGTGGGATATACTGCGACTGGTGGTGTAAAGCAAACAAGATTTGAATCTGATAAAGATTATGGTGATGGTGTAGGGTATTGCTATAATTTTATTGATGGTTTTGTTCGTGGTGAAATAAGTTCGGCAGATTGTAATTCGTTGACAGCTGGGGATTGGATGACGTATTTTTCTGGTGGAAATGTCAAAGGAATTTCCGTGTGTAGTGCTGTGCGTCCTGATAATATGCCACACGGTTCTACACCAGGTGCAACGGTTCAGACGCAAATTCAGAATTCGTATGATTCGTGGGTGGAAAATGGACGTGTGAAACCTGCAAATGATGCCAAGGTGGCCTGTTATTGTAAAAAAGATGGTGGGGCGAATTGGGTGTTTGATTCGTATTTTTCTGGTTATTCGTGCAGATCTGCGTGTGCATATTTTTGTGCATATCTTGTTAAAGAACAGGATTATTTTAGAGATGCTGTGTTGAAATAATGATAAAGGTAATAAAAAAAAACCGCAGATTTGCGGTTTTTTGTTTCAAGTTTTGAATTTTTTATTTTTTATTTTGTTCGTATTCTTCTTGTTCTTCGATGGTCATAGTTGCCAATGGACGTGCCATCAATCTTTGCAGACCAATTTCTTCGCCGGATACAACACTATACCCATAGGTGCCATTTTCAATACGATCTAACGCGGCATCTATTTTTTTCAATAAATTTGAATTACGTTCTGACAAGCGTAAGTTCAATGTTATTTCTTGTTCGGCAGATGCCTGGTCTTGTTCGTCGCCCACACCAGCGCTTTCGTTTTTTTCTGCCATACGGACATCATTTAGCACCGAATCGTGGTCGCTGAGTAATTCTTCGCGCTGTGTAGTTAAAATCTGATAGAAATACGCCAAATGTTCAGGGCACATATAAGGTTCTGATTTTTTTGGTGTGTATTTTGGTGCTAATTCAATATTTTTATAATTCTGTTTTACCATTTTACGATACCTTTAATTCTTTTATCCATTGTGTAAGTGTTTCTTCGTCCATCAATCCGGTACGTGCTTCTTTTAATTCGCCGTTTTTAAACGCCAGAACGCTTGGGATGCTGCGTATGCCGAACTTGGCAGGTGTGCGACGATTTGTATCATCTATTTCAAATTTTACGAAATTTGTGTCGTTTTCTTTTTCTGATACAGATTCAAAAATAGGACCAAACATTTGACACGGTCCACACCAAGAAGCCCAGAAATCAACCAATGTCAATCCTTCTGATAACATAGAATCAAACGTTTCGTCGTTCGCGTGCTTTAATGCCATTATTTTTTCTCCTTAAGTTAATTGATATTTCTATTGAGTTTATTATAATCATAACAAAAAGCAAGAGAAAAACTATATGAAAGAAAATGTTTATATGGATGCGGCCGCGGGATGGTTAAAGCCTGAAACGGTTATAAATGCCCAGGTCGATTTTTTGACAAATTCGTATGCTAATGCAGGACGTGGTATTTGTGAACGTGCTGGTAATGTTGATAAAATGATTGCAGATGCGCGCATGGCGGTTGCTGATTTTATTGGTGCAGACCCAAGAAATATTGTTTGGACGTCTGGGGCAACCGATGGATTAAATCGGATTGTTGATATAATTGTTTCTCAGCCTGGATATAATGATAAAAGCAGTTTTGCTGTTTCTGATTTAGATCATCATAGTGCGCGATTACCGTGGGAAGATTTATTAAGATGTGGTAAAATCGGACAAGAATTTGTTTGTGATTTAGACGAAAATTTGAATATAGATATTGATTTAATACCAAAAACAGATGTATTGGTTATTACTGCTATGTCAAATGTGTTGGGTGTAGCGCAGGATGTTGAGACGATTATTCGCGTCGCGCGCAAAAAAAATCCAGATGTAATTACGATTGTTGATGCATCGCAATATGTTGTTCATCAAAAAATAGATGTTAAAAAGTGGGATTGTGATTTTTTAGTGTTTTCAGGACATAAAATTGGTGCCGATACTGGGCTGGGTGTGTTGTATATTCGTGATATTGATAAATTTTATCCTGATAAATTTGGTGGTGGGATGATAAATAAAATCAAGGGGAATTTAGATTGGATTTTAAATGATGCACCACAAAAATTTGAAGCGGGAACTTTGCCATTAACTCAGATAATTGGTATGCCATATGCAATAAAATCTTTGTCTGGTTGGTCTGGGGCATCTGATTTAATTCGGTATATGTATGATGAATTATCAAATATTCAACACATTAAAATTATAAGTAATCGTGATTCGTGTATGTTGGATTTTGTTGTTGATAATATGCACTTTTTAGATTTTGGTGCGATGTTGGGGGTGCAGAACATCTGTGTTCGTGTTGGAAATATGTGCGCATCTTGGATACATAAAAGATTACAATTAGATGGTTCTGTACGAATATCTGTGGGGCCGTGGAATAATATAGATGAATCCAAATACGTAATCGAAACGATTCGAAAAGTGGTGAAGTAATGTCAGAAATTCGTGAACAAATTATTAGTGAAATAAAAAAAGTATATGACCCAGAGATTCCTGTGAATATTTGGGATTTGGGGTTGATATACGATATTTCAATCAATGATAAACAAATTATTATAGAAATGACGTTTACTAGTCCGACGTGTCCTATGATGGAAGATATTTTGAATCAGGTCAGAACAAATGTTGAAAATGTTGCAAATGGCAGAATTGTTGATGTTAAATTGGTTTGGGATCCCGCATGGGATGTGTCCAAAATGTCAGATGAAGCACGTGCTGAATTAGATTTAACCGAACAAGGGTGGTAAAAATTATGACGTATACAGAAATAAAAAATGCTTTGTCTTTGGTTCAAGATCCGGTTGAAAAATTAGAAATGGTTATGGATATTGGGAAAACTTTGCAGGGTGTTCCAGATGCGGCAGAGTGTGCTGAGATTTTAGGTTGTACGTCGCTAGTTAAAATATGTAGATTAAATAATCGGTTTTATGGTATGGCTGATTCTGCAATGGTACGTGGAATTGTCGCAATTATTTTGTCTATGGTTGATGGAAAAAGTGTTGAAGAAATAAAAAAAATGAATTTGATGAAAGAGATAAATAGTTTGAATTTAAATTTTGGCGCAGCCAGGTTAAATGGTATTCAATCTATGATTAGTTTTTTTTATAATTTGTGATAGAATAGGTGAAAGCAAAGGAAGGTTTTTATGCGCGATGACGAAAAAATGTTTAATCTGGGGATGGCTATGGCCATAGGGATTGTTTGTCTTATCGTGTTTTTACAGGTTTGTTATCGTGAACAAAATAACAATTTAAAAAATGTTAGACACGCAATGGATACTACGCGTCAAGAGTTTGCAATTGCAGAGACTAAATTTTCTGCGTTGTCATCGGCGGATAGTTTGCGCGGATCTGTGGTTGGTGTTAATCCGGATGCCGAGACTGTGTCATATAGTAAAACTGTTAATATAGATGATATACCAATGGTGGAACAATGAATTTTGATATAGGTAAAGATATTTTACCGCACGAATACAAAGGCGCAGTATATAATCGTGAAAGCGCTGGTCGTTTGCATATATTGAAGATTTGTTTTTCTGTGTTGTTTTTGTGTTTCATAGTCAGGACTATACAACTGGGTTTACAAAGTAGTGATTATAAACAATTTAATTTTAATGGTAATGAAATTGAACGTCGGGCAGATATAATTGACAGAAACGGCGTTGTTTTGGCAAAAAGTGTTGAAACAGGAAATATCAAACTGTATCCACCGCGGGTCAAAGAAAAAAATGTGGATGATGTTGCGCGGATTATTCACGAAATTGCACCTATGGATTATAGTGTTTCTGATGCACTGAATTTAATTAGGTCGCAAAAATCAGGTGTTTATATCAAAAAGTATGCAACCGAAGAACAAATGAAATTTGTTAAAGAAGCAAACAGAAAATATGATTGTTTTGAAATAGAACAATTTACTGTGCGTCGGTATCCACAACGTAATGTATTTGCTCACGTTGTCGGGTTTGCTGGTAAAGACGAAGGATTAGAAGGTGTGGAATATATTTATGATTCTTATTTACGTGAAAACAAGGATGCGTTGCGTCTGTCTATCGATTCGCGTGTACAAAATATCTTTCACGAACAGTTAACAATTGCTATGAATAAATTTCACGCCAAAGGTGCGTTGGGTATGTTAATGAATTCCAGTACTGGTGAAATGATAGCGATGGTTCAATTGCCTGATTTTGATCCGAATAATATAAACTTTATTCCTATAAAATCGCGCAGATTTAAATTGTTGCGTGATAATTTTGAAATGGGATCTATATTTAAAATATTTAATACTGCGCTGGCATATGAAAATGGTTTGGCAAACAAAGATTACAAAGTTGATGAACCATTAATGATTTATGATAAATTTGGGCGCAAGGCTATGCGTAAACCCATAGATGATGTTTCTTCGTTTAAGCGGGATGTCATAAAAAAGAAAGGAATAACAAAACTGAAAGCTCCTGAGATTATGCTGCATTCTTGTAATGTGGGCAGTGCGCGAATTGCTTTGGATTTACCTGATGGCGCACAAAAAGAATTCTTTCACAGGTTAAATCTTGATAAGTCTTTGAATCTTGAATTTGGTAAAACAGAAAAAACAATCACGTACAAAAATTGGGGACCAACAGAAAAAGCAACTGCGGCATTTGGACACGGAATTGCTGTTACACCTATGCATTTGTTGTTGGCGGTAAATGCGGTCACAAATGGTGGGTTTTATATTTATCCGACGTTGTTAAAACGCAGTATAGGTGCTGTTCGTGGGGAACGTGTTCTGGATTCTCAAATATCCGCAAATATCCGTGAAATAATGTTTAATATTGCAGAAAAAACAACTGCACGCAAGGCACGGGTCAAGGGTATTGATGTTGGCGGAAAAACAGGAACTGCTGAAAAACGCGGACTGGATGGACGTGTCGATACAACCAGAAATGTAACGGTGTTTACTGGTATTTTCCCAGTAAATGCGCCGCAGTATGTTATTTTAGTTATGTTGGATGAACCACAGGGAATAAAAGAAACTGCTAATTGGAAAACTGCAGCTTGGAATGCTGTGCCGACTGCAGGGGCGATACTTGATGGAATCATGCCGTTGCTATTTGAATAATTTTATTATATAATAATACCGATAATAAAAAAAAGAGTATAGTGTGCGTAGAATAGTAGAAAAGTCCCTGCTTGGTAAAGTGTGGGCTGTGTCGGATTATTATAATCTGAATCAAAATTTTGAAAATGCGGATGCGTTGGTAAAGGGTATTTTATCATCGCGTGGTATTTCAGACCCTGGTGATGTTGAAAAGTTTCTTCATCCGTCTGTTAAAGAATATATGCCAGATCCGTCTGTGTTGAAGGATATGGATGTTGCAACTGGTGTAATTGCTGATGCAATTTGTGCAAATCAAAAAATAGCAATATATGGTGATTATGACGTTGATGGAATTACATCAACTGCTGTGTTTGTAAAATATTTAAAGGCTTTGGGAATAGATGTGTCTTGGCATTTACCAACACGTGAAGGCGAAGGTTATGGATTAAATATTGCAGCCATAGAACAAATTGCGCAAGATGGCGTTAAATTATTGATAACTGTGGATTGCGGTATAAGCGGTGTGGACGAAGTGGCACGTGCAAAACAACTTGGTATCAAAGTTGTTATAACCGATCATCATTCACCTGATAATGTTTTGCCAGATGCAGATGCGGTGGTAAATCCAAAACGTACAGATGATACATCAGACCTTGATTTTTTAGCTGGTGTGGGGGTTGCGTTTTTAACACTTGTTTCGTTGAATCGTGAATTAAAAAACAGAAATTTCTTTGGTGATGATAAAACACCTGTGAATTTATTGAATTATGTTGATTTAGTGGCGTTGGGGACTATTTGTGATACTATGCCGCTGGTTGATTTAAATCGTGCTTTTGTCGCAACAGGATTGAAAGTAATGGGGTTGCGGCAAAATCTTGGTTTAAAGGTTTTGATGGAAATTGCGGGGATAAAGCATCCGTCTGTGTATGCGGTTGGGTTTGCTTTGGGACCGCGATTAAATGCTGCCGGGCGTTTGGATTCTGCGGCGCCTGCGTTGGAATTATTGTTGACAGATAATCCTTTGATAGCGGATGCTTTGGCAAATAAATTGCATAAAATGAATCAAGAAAGAATAGATATTCAAAATGCAATTATGTTGGATGCTGTAGATAAAGCGGAACAATGTTGTAAGTCTGGTAAATGCAGCTTGTTCGTTTGTGGTGATAATTGGCACGGTGGCGTTATGGGGATTATCGCTGGCAGATTAAAAGATAAATATAATTTGCCAACCTGTGTTGCGACGAAATCTGGGGGAATGATAAATGGTTCTGGGCGGTCTATACCAGAAATAGATTTAGGTAAAATTATTCATGATGCGATGTCTGCTGGGATTTTGGCCGAAGGTGGTGGACACGCTACTGCTGCAGGATTTACATTAAATGCTGAAAAAGAAGATGATTTTTGTTCGTTCTTAGAAAAGGCTGTGCGTGAACAATTAAATGGTGAAAAACCAATCCCAGAAATAATTGTTGATGCCCAGATAGATGCTGCGGGGGCAGATATTAATCTGGTTAAAAAAATGTCTGTGATGGCGCCGTTCGGACAATGTAATCCAGAACCTACATTGGTTTTATCTGGTGCTGTGTTAAAATATGCTACGATTATGGGTAATGGGTCGCATTTGCGCGGTGTTGTTAAGACCAGTAATGGTGGTCAATTGGCCTTTGTCGGGTTTAATTTGGTTGGAACACCTGTGGGTGATTTTTTACTGGACGACGCGAATACAAATACTAAAATAATGATGTTAGGTAAATTAAAAGAAAACGAATATAATGGTCGTGTAAGTGCGCAATTTAATCTGGAAGATATCACGATATGATGAAAAAAATAGAAGTTTTAATAGAAAAAATAAAAAATGCCAATTCTATCGCTATATCTGGGCATAAAAATCCAGATGGTGATGCAATATGTTCTGCGTTGGCTTTGATGAAAATTATCGAATTGAATTTTGGTAAGAAAGCGACTGTTATTTATGATGGTAATGTTCCCAGGGATTTGGATAGGGTGCCTTTGCGACAAGAGGCTGTATATTATGCAAAAATTCCACCAGAATCTAAATTTGATTTATATATATTGGTTGATTATGGAACGCGTGCGCATTTGGGTGGATGTGAAAAATTTATTTCTGAATCCGATTTTGTTATAGAATTTGATCATCATTATAATGAAGATGTTGTCGGAGATTTATGTTTTGATGATGTTAATAAGGCTGCTGCTGCCCAGGTCATTTACGATGTTATACGCAAAGCTAAATTTCAAACAAATCAAGATGTCATAGATTTATTGATGTTGGCCATTATCACAGATACTGGGAATTTTAAATTTGTTCGTTCTGGTGATGTTTTTACAGATGCTGCAGATTTAGTCAAAGCTGGGGCCCAGATGACACATCTTGTTAATTTATTACATAACAAAGACAAAAAAACTGTGTTGGTAGAATCAGAGACTGTGGCAAACGCCGAATTTTTTATGAAAAATAGATTGGCAGTGGCAACAATTAATCGTGATAAATACAAAAGATTGGATGGTCGTGGTGAATTAGTTCTAAGTTTACTGGGGCAGATTCGAGGTGTTGAATTTGTTGTTTTATTAAAAGAACAAAAAGAAAACCAGGTTGGAATTTCTATACGCAGTAAACATGTTCCTATAAATCAAATTGCAGAATCTTTTGGTGGGGGCGGACATTTGTGTGCTGCAGGGGCTGTTGTGTTAGATAGTTTAGAAAATATTCATAACAGAATAATTAACGCGTTTAAGGGGATGTAGAAATGAAAAAAATATTTTTTATGTTGGTTGGCTGGTTTGTTTGCTTTTCAAGCTATGCGGTGGTTGATAAGGCATTAGTGAACAGTGCAGAAAAATATTTAAATTCTATTACCGGTATGCAGGGGGATTTTACACAGATATCTGGTGGTAAGAAAGAAAATGGCGTTTTTTCTATGTTGCGTCCAGGACGGGTGCGTTTGGATTATAAGAATGCGCCAATTCAATTAATTGCTGATGGTAAAGATTTGTATTTTTATGACAAATCTTTGGATCAGATTACCACTGTTCCTTTGACTAGTACGCCTGCGGGGATTTTGGTTCGTAAACACATAGATTTGCAAAATGCAGATATAAATGTTTCAGAAACAAAATCTGGCAAAGATAGCTTTTCTTTGAAAATGAATTTACGTGACCAAGAAGGTTTGGGGCATATGACGGTTGTGTTTGATAAAAATCCTGTGAAATTAAAATCTTGGTCTGTGGTAGATGCAACATCTAACAAGACAGATGTTGTGTTTAATAATTTAAAATCTAAAACGGATTTTGGAAAAAATTATTTCCAACTTTCACGTCATAAAACAGTCAGCACATCTGGCGGAGATGATTTTTATGATTAAGGTTTAATATGTTTGGTATAAGTTGGACCGAATTTTTAGTTATTTTATTGGTGGCAATTTGTGTTGTGCCTGTGAAAAATTGGCCTGATGTGGCGCGTTTTTTTGCACGTGTTTTTAAATATATTCGTGAATTGGTTTGGAAGGCAACAGATTTTTCTGAACAGATACAACAAAGATTAGATTTAGAAAAACCCATAGATGATTTGATTACTGAAAGTAAAAACGAAATTTTCGGTGAAAAAATTCAAAAAAAATCAAAACGGACAATTAAGAAAAAATGAAAATGACTTTGATGCAACATTTTGCAGAATTGCGGCGCAGGGTGTTATGGACGCTGGTAATTTTCGTTTTTGCCTTTGGTTTGGGGTGGATTGTTGCGCCAATGGTAGAAAATTTTTTAACGCGTCCATTAATGAATGTTTGGAATGATGCGGTATTGTTGTATACGGGGTTATCAGATGGGTTGATGATACAGTTTTCTTTAGCAACATTAGTCGCGTTGATTATAACTATACCATTTTTGTTGTGGCATATTTGGGCTTACATAGCGCCTGGTTTGCACAAAAATGAAAAGCAATTTTTGTTGCCTATATTTTTATTATCACCTGTGTTGTTTGTTGTTGGTGCATTGTTTGCTTTTTATGTTTTATTCCCGATAGTGTTCAAATTTTTTATCGATTTAAATACATCTGGTAATGTGCCGACAGTATTATTTCCGGCTGTGCGTGGGTATTTGGCTTTTGCTATTGATTTATTGAAAATTTTTGGTGTTGCTTTTCAATTGCCTTTGATTCTGGTTTTGTTGAACAGGGTGGGGCTGTTGTCCAAAAAGACAGCTATACAAAGTCGTAAATATGTTGTTGTTATAATTTTCGTTTTTGCTGCGGTTTTAACACCGCCAGATATTATTTCTCAGATTCTTTTGGCTATACCAATGTGGTTGCTGTTTGAAATCAGTTTGTTTTTTATGAATTCTGACCGATAGTCGTTTTATTTATGCCTTTTTTGTGGTATAATTTACCGTATGAGAATGTGGCGTAGTTTTTTTTGTCTGGTTATTTTATTTATTCCTGTTTTATCGGGATGTGATTTACAGCCCAAAATTGCATCAATTCCTGATAGTATCGGTGAATTTATTTCGGATAGGTATCCTGCGTTGTTGGCGGATCCAAATGCACAACCAGAGATATATAATTCTGCGGTAATGGATTATGGTGTGTATGCTTCACCTGAATTGTATGGTTCTTCTAATATTGATGATTATGTTATGTATGCCAGTGTTGATGACTATGTTTTGGCGCCTGTGGATAATACTACGATTGATTCAGATGATGAATCCGCAGAACAAAAAGAAGATAAAGAGATTATTTTACAACCTGAACCAGAACAGGATTATTTAATTGTTCCGACCTATGGTGGTTTTTTTGAAGAAGCGCCTGACAAAATAGAGCTTGAAAAAACTGATGATAAAAAAATAGATGCTGATGAAATAGTGATTGTCAAAGGTGATACTCTTTATTCAATTGCGAAAAAGTATTATACCAGTGTTGAAGAACTGGCAAAAATAAATTCTTTGAAATCTCCGTATACGTTGTCAATCGGCCAAAAATTGCGTGTTCGTGCGGCAGCGATTGCCCAAGATAAGATTGAAAATGTTATTTCTGTGGAACGTGTTGCACAGATTAAAGCTGAAACAGCAACGCCGCAAAAAACACCGGATACAGTAAATGTGTCAGAGATAAAACCTAATACTGTAAAGCGTGTTGATTTGCAAGAAATAGTCGTAAATCCTGGGGATACTTTGTATTCAATATCGCGTAAGTATCAAATACCTGTTAATGATTTAGCGGTTATGAATAAATTATCAAGTCCGTTTACTTTGTCTGTGGGGCAAAAATTAAAGGTTCCAAAATTGGATAATGTAGAGGTTCGTTCTGCAAATGAAATCAAAAAAATAAAATCTGATGTTGCGGTTAAAGAAGCCAAAACAACCAGTACATCAAAGCCAGAAAAGAAGATAACGCCTGCTAAACCTGTTGCAGACAAAAAGGTAGAAGTTAAGAAAGAAACAAATAAAAAGGCGCCGGCTAAGTCAGATAAAAATATTAAAAAGATATCAAATACGAACAAAACGGCTACACCAGTTGTTGCTGAGAAAACACCGGTCAAGGCGGTGCAAAAAACGAAGATCTCTTCGAATCCTAAACAGCAATTGCCAAAGATTGCGGCACGTTCGTCGTCTAAGTTTTCTTGGCCGATTCGTGGAAAGATTTTGTCGCAATATGGGTCAAAAAGTAAGGGATTATTTAATGATGGTATCAATATTGCTGCGTCCCAAGGGGCAGCAGTCAAGGCGGCAGAAAATGGTGTTGTTGCATATGCAGGGAACGAAGTAAAGGGTATGGGTAATTTGATTATTATTCAACACAGTGATGGTTGGATGACCGTATACGCGCATTTGGATTCTATGTCTGTTAAACGTGGCAGCAAGGTGTCCGTGGGTAGCGTAATTGGTAAAATTGGAAAGACTGGCAAGGTTGATAAACCACAATTACATTTTGAAATTCGTAAGGGAACCAAGGCCTATAATCCAATATCTTATTTGAAAAAATAAGGGACAGGTTTTTGTGGTTGCTGTTGTGTAACAGATTGGTTCTGGTAAATATATGAATATGGAAAATGGTATTGATTGTTTATATAGTTTCCATAATTGCCCTTGCTTTTTGTAGAAAATAATTTATAATCCTATGGATTTGACGGGTTTGGATGCATAGCTCAGTTGGTAGAGCAACTGACTCTTAATCAGTGGGTCCAGGGTTCGAGTCCCTGTGCGTCCACCACTATATTTTTATCTAGCTGTGATGATTGAAAATGAAAATAATTGATGTGCATAGTCATATTGATTATATAGCCCATAATATTCAACCTGATGTTGTGGGGACTATTTGTTGTGCTGTTAATGAATCCCAATGGCCAATTTTGATTAATATGGTGAATAATGATAAAAAAATTTATCCTTGTTTTGGTGTTCATCCGTGGTTTGTTAATGGCGTTGCAAATGATTTTGATATTCGATTAAAAGATTTATTAAAAACGAATCGGTCTTATATGATTGGTGAAATTGGGCTTGATAAATTCAAAGCCGATATTGATAAACAGCTGGAAGTGTTTGTTAAACAATTAGATGTTGCTGTTGATTTACAAAGAAATATTATTTTGCATTGTGTGGGGGCCTGGGACAAGGTTTTACAAATATTAAAGCAATATAAAAAATCTAGATTGCCGATAATTGTTATTCACGGTTTTAATGATTCAATACAAATAATGCAAAAATTAATAGATAGTTATAATGTTGTGTTTTCTGTTGGTAAAAATGCTGTATACGGTAGAAACTGTCGTATAGAACAAATTCCTTTGAATAAGATTGTTGTTGAAACAGATGGTAATAAGGATGTTTACTTGAAAGATTTGGTGAATAAAATTTCTGAGATAAAACACGAAAAAGATGCAGCAAAGATTATATATGATAACAGTCTAAGGATTTTGAAAAATGAACAGATTGCATAGAATAAAGTTATTGTTTGGTGAAGATGCTGTGTTGAAATTACAAAAATCAACAGTGATGGTTGTTGGTTGTGGTGCAGTTGGCTCTTTTGCTATAGAGGCTTTAGCGCGCAGCGGAATAGGGCATTTGGTATTAATTGATTTTGATAAAGTTGAAGAATCAAATATAAATAGACAACTATTTGCTTTGGATTCTAGTATTGGAAAGAACAAGGTGGATGTTGCTAAGCAACGTATTTTTGATATTAATCCACAGATTAAAGTAGACACGTTCAATATGTTTTTTGATGAAAATACAAATATTGATATTAAACCCGACTATGTGATTGATGCAATTGATACAGTTCAATCAAAAATCGCTATTTATAAATGGTGTTTTGATAATGATGTTCGATTTATATCCAGTATGGGGGCGGCACGTAAAACAGATATGGATAAAATCAGAATTGATAAGATATCAAGAACTAGTATGTGTCCATTGGCGTCAAAAATAAGAAAGATTGTTCGTGATATTAAATTACCTGATTTTCCAGTGGTGTATTCTGTTGAAAGTGCAACGCCACAACAAAATGGTGGCAAAGAATTTGGATCTATTATTACCGTAACGGGTTGTTTCGGTTTGATGATGGCGGATTTTGCTATTAAAAAATTATCTATATAAATATTGTTTATACGACGGTTTTTGGCGTATACAGGATTTTCTTCCTGGGGATTCATCCCTGTATAAATCTCGTGTGTCATCTGATAGAATAACAAGTGTTGAGATTAATCAGCAACAAAAGGAGAAAATTATGAAAAAACTTATTGCCACTTCTATGGCAGTATTACTGGCAGTTCCAGCGTTCGCAGGTGGTAACGCCTATGAACAACAAACAACCAATTTTATGGGGTGGGATATTTTACCCTATATAGCGTTGCGTGGTGGTGCCACATACGGTAATTTAAATTATGCGTTCAACGATGTAAAAGAACACGTATCACAGAATTTGTATCAAATTCGTACTGCGTTGGGTTTATCTATGTATGATACCGCACGTTTGGAAATTGAGGGTTCTTTCTTCACCAAAGGCAAAGAAAAAAAGAATTTTGGAACACTTGAAAATGTAGAAATTTCTACAGAAAATATCGAATTAATGGCAAATACCTATATGGATATTGGGCATTTCAGATATATTCAACCATTTGTAGGTTTGGGTGCAGGTATGGCCTTTATAGAAACAAAAGAAGAATATGTCGGATTTTCTCATAGCAGTGAACATACCAGATTTTCAGGTATGGCGACATTGGGGTTGGCTATGCCGTTCGGTTGCTATTCTGTTGATGTTGCAGCTCGTTATAATTATATCGATGTTTCTTCTGGAATGCATAATTTCAGTGCTGATATCGGTATTCGTTATAAATTCTAGTATTTTCTTTGTTTCTTTGTATAAATCCCGTTTTGAACGGGATTTTTTATTATTTTATTGTTGCAAAAAATAGTGATATCTTGTCATAATTGATTTATGAAAAGATTCATATATTCTTTTATTTTGATATCTTTCTGTTTTTGTGCGTATGCTGAAGATTTTTACGCAGGCACTACAAATTATGTGGAATCTTTTTCTGATGATTATATAAATGTGTATAGTGGTGCGGTTATAAATTCTGCATTTGGGGGCGTTATATTCATAGATTCTAATGGTATAACGATTAATAATGATGGTGTCATAAATGCGGATATAGATACAAATGAAAAGCTTATTTATATACGTAATGGTGGTACAATTAACGGTAGTATTATTATGTATGATAATTGCGAGCTTACCCAAATAATAAATTCTGCTGGGGATATACATAGTTTGAATGTTTCTGGGAATCATAATGTTAATGTTCAAATGACTGGTTTTTCCGGTATGGCAGATTTAAATCAGTTAAAGACTTTGAACCACGTTGGCGCTTTTCAGATAACTAATTCTGGGATAGTTATGAATGATTTTGCAGAATGGCAAAATTGGGATGCAAATATTGAAGTCAATAATGTTACATTGTATATCAATAATCCCGAAACGTTGCATTCAGGTGATGTTATAAGACATGTGAACAATGCTTCAAATATAAATATTATATTATTAAACTCGGGAAATTTATATACCGTTACTGTTCAGTCTGTTGAAACTGGGGCAATATTAAATGTTGTTCGTGAAACAGATTATGACAAAGTGTTTGATGATGAAGACACTAGTTTTTTCAAAGAGTTACAAGAAAACAATGCTGATGATAAATTGTTGCGTGCTATGAATGCGGCCAGCAACATAGATGAATTACACGATATTATGAATTCTTCGTATAGGTTCAATCGTTCTATTTTGGTGCGGTCTGTTGTGGCAATGAACAATTTTTCTTTGATGAAAATTTTTGATTATGGTGATAAGGTTGGATTAAGGTTGGGGCCTGCATATATATTATCTGGGGATTTTTCTGGGTATGAATTACGTGCGGATGTTGGCAATAGATACGAAGATTTATATTTTAATATCGGGATGTTTTTTAATAAATTTAATTATGAAAATGATTTTAATGATTTTTCGGGGACAGTGTATGGAACAGATTTAAAGGTTAAAAAATATATAGATAATTTTTGGATTAGTGGTATCGGTGGAATTTCTTTGGCTGATTTCAAAGCAGATTATATTTACACAAATGATGGTATAAAAAATAATCCATTTGGATATGCGCTATACGGCGGAATTGACGGCGGATACGATTATAAGGTTTTTGAGGGTTTTGTAATTTCACCTTTTGTTGGTGGTGTTTTTCATAATCAAAAAGTTTTGGATTTTTCTGATACAGATGTCAGTTTGCGTACTGGTGGTAATTTGATGTACAACTTTACAATTGATGGTACAAAATATGAATACTCGGCCGGTGGCGGAATTGCAACGAATAATAATATGTTTGCAATGTTTAAATTTGGTTTTGTATCTGTAAGCGACGGGGCAGGTGCGTTTGTTGGTGTCGATATTTTTAAAGATGAATATAATGTAAATTATCGTGCATCAATATCAGGTAAAATAGAATTTTAATCTTTGATTATTTGACCACGAAGTGATGCTTTGTTTGCATCTGTTATTTTTATTTTTTGTAATGGGGATATTTCGTAATCAGGTTTTTCAACAATGCATTGTTGCATATATGGGGTTCTGAATACCAAGTGTTTACCAGTTTTGTCAGTGCCTTCGCATAAACAAATCATTTCTTTATCAATACAGGATATATTAAATTCACGTTGATTTTCATTTAATTGAGAATCTAATTTTTGTAAACGCACGGATTTTATTTGTTCTGATATTTGATTCTTCATCAATGCAGCCGCCGTATGTGGACGGGGCGAATATTTAAATGAATATGAATTTATGTATTTTATTTCACGTGCTATGTCAAGTGTCTGTTCAAAATCATCATTTGTTTCATCTGGAAATCCAACGATAAAATCAGATGATATTTGAATGTCTGGACGGATAGCTTTTAATTTTCTAACTATTGTTCTGTATACATTTAAATCGTCTGGGCGGTTCATTAATTTTAATATACGTGGTGAACCACTTTGTATAGGCATATTTAAAAAAGGCAATAATTTTGGTTCTGTTCCAAATATTTCAATTAAATCATCAGACATTTCAGTTGGATAACTGGATGTAAAGCGTATACGTTGGATTTCGGGCATTTTTGCCGTTTCACGAATCAAATCAGAAAGCCGATATGTGTTTCCTTGTTCATCTGTATATTTATATCCGTTTACATTTTGTCCCAAAAAGCATATTTCCAACGCACCAGTTTTTGCAGCGTTTAAAGTGTCATTGATAACATCATTAAATGGACGCGATATTTCACGACCACGGGTATACGGTACAATACAATATGTGCAACAATGATTGCAACCTTCTTGCACTGGTATATATGCGACAGTTGGTGTTTGTGTCATCTGGGGTAATTCATCAAATTTTTCAATCCCTGTTAAATCTATGTTTAATAATTTTGTTTCTGGGTTGTCAATAATTTCGGGCAGTTTGTGATAACTTTGTGGCCCAAGAACAAAATTTAATTCAGGAATTCTTTTGAAAGCATCTCCGCCCGATTCGCGTGCAACGCAACCAACTATGCCGAACAGGGCAGATTCTTTCTTTGCCCGACGAATGCGCCCAAGTGCAGAATAAACTTTGTTGGTTGCCTTTTCACGAACTGCGCATGTATTAAGGATGATTAAGTCAGCATCTGATATATTGTTTGTTTCGATCATACCACGCAACTTTAACATATTAGCGATTCGTTGACCGTCATAGACGTTCATTTGGCAACCAAAAGTTTGTATAAAGAATTTCTGCATTGCGGTGCCCTTAACGTGTAATGTCAAAATTTAATTCAGCATAAACCACTGCACCATTAATTCTGACGGAGTTATCGAATTTTGTTATACATTTTTTCGGTAAAACATCAGTATGTTTATGGTTTTCATTCAATACACCAGAACGCAAGATTTCTTTTTTGCGTTGTTGATATTCTGGCAATGACAGTATATTACGCGCCACTTTGTCAAATTGTCTTGCACGTGGTGTATATGTGGCGACGATGTCAATGTTGGTATCATCGATATCTTCAATGGCACTGGATGTGCCTAAAAACATTTTGTTTATTGTTTGTTTAACGCGATGACGTTGACCACTTGTCATATATGGACGCATACGTCTTTTAAACATTGAATCAGGTGTTTCTAATTTTGCATAAATGATGTTTTTTGTTTCTGTGATTTTGTTTTCGTTGGATGGTAATTTTTTATCATCATCAGAATTTATCGGTTTTGAATCAGATGATTTTGGACGACATGTACGTTGAGTTTGCATAGATTTATTGGTCTGAGATACAACTTGTGTTGGTAATTGCATATTTTGTTGATGTATTATCATTATTGGTTGCATAGGTATAAACGAGATTGTATCAGTTCCAGTTCTTGGATTATAAGTCATTATCAACATATTGTTTTGCATTTCTTCATCCTTTTGTTTAACTTAATTTTTGCTTTAACAAATCACTTACCATTGCAGGATTTGCCTGGCCGTGAGTTGCTTTCATTACATTCCCCACAAAAAATCCCAATAATCCAATTTTCCCAGATTTGTATTGTTCCACCTGGGCTGGATTGTTTTTAATTACTTCATCAACAGCTGATTCGATTGCGCCAGTATCTGTAATTTGTTTCATCCCGTATTTTTCAGCGATTTCGTGGATATTGCCACGTTCACCGTCCAACATTTTAATAAAGATTTCTTTGGCCTGTTTCCCGTTGATTTCAGCAGCACCAATCATATCAACCAATTCTGCCAAGTTTGCAGGCGTAATAATACGCGGGGCATCTGGGTCAGAATTTTCAGTAATTTTATTTTCTATATCAAAATTTTCGGGATGTGCGAACAATTCAGAAATCATCCAATTTGCAATTGGTTTAGCGCGTTCTTTTTTGCTGTTAACCGCCGCATCATACCAATGCGAAATATCAACTGTTTCGGTTAAACGCGTTGCATCATATTCAGATAATCCGAATTCATTTATATAGCGTGCGCGTGTTGCAGTTGGTAATTCGGGCATAGTTTGGCGTATGCGTTCGATTTCTTCGTCTGTGATTTCTAATTCCAGTAAATCCGGATCAGGAAAATAACGATAATCCAGTGCATCTTCTTTGCTGCGCATTACAGTCGTTATACCTTCGTCAGGATGATAGCGCATAGTGTTGCGTTCGATTATGCCACCATTTTCCAATATTTCAATTTGACGTTTTGCTTCGTATTCTATGGCTGCTTTGATAAATTTGAAAGAAACCATATTTTTTATTTCGCATCTTTCATTAAAATATTTTGCACCCACAGGACGTACAGATACATTAACGTCTGCACGCATAGAGCCTTCTTCCATATTAGCTTTGGATACACCCAATGCACGTGCGATTTCACGAATTTGACGCAGATATCTTTCTGCTTCATCTGGGGATGTTATATATGAATTGTTTTCAGGATTTTTTACATCCAGAAAAGTGACGATTTCAAGTAAAGTAACACCTGTACGGTTATAATCAGCAAAAGATTTTGTTGGGTGGACGTCGTGTTTAAGTTTGCCTGCATCTTGTTCCAAGTGTGCGCGTTCAATTAAAATCTTTTTTGGATTTCCGTCATCACCCATAATTTCAACCCAACCACGACCAACAACAGGTGGTTCTTCGGCAGGTTGTGAAATCTGATACCCCTGGGGCAAGTCAGGATAAAAGTATTGTTTGCGGGCAAATTTGCTGTGTCTTGATATTTCGGCGTTTATGCCAAGTCCGAATTTGATAGCCTGTTCTACGCAGTATTTGTTTAATACTGGCAACATACCCGGCATAGCAACGTCAACCATACAAGCTTGGGTGTTTGGGGCGACTGTCGGATTATAATCGGCAGATGCGCCACTGAAAATTTTACTATTGGACAGAACCTCTATGTGTGTTTCAAGTCCAATTACTACTTCCCAATCAGTTGTTTTGCCTTTTATCGTAAACATTTTTATTTTTCCTTGCTTTTTCGTTTTTTATATCTTATTATTTGTCCCGCGGATGGCCAGATAGCTCAGTTGGTAGAGCAAGGGACTGAAAATCCCTGTGTCAGTGGTTCGATTCCACTTCTGGCCACCATTTTTATTTTGTTTAAATTTCTCAACATAAACATTTCTCTTTTCTAGATTACTCACCGTCAGGTGTTATTCGCCCATTATCTTTGTTGGACGATTATCAACGTTGGCCGCTGTTTCAATGTGTTTTGCCAGTTGTAAAACGCGCATATCGTCAAAGCGACGACCAACAACCTGCATTCCCAACGGCAGACCATTTGTTGCCAATCCGCACGGAACAGATACCGCCGGTACACCCGCCAGATTCATTGCGACCGTGAATAAATCCAATGCATAATATTCCAAAGGTGTTAAATCTGAATTTAATGGCATTGCCGTTCCTGCACCAGACGGACACACGATTAAATCGCATTGTTCAAATGCCTTGATAAAGGCATCTGCAATCATACGACGAACGCGTGCAGCCTGCATGAAATATACTTCATAAGATTCGCTGGATAATACCGCAGTTCCGATAAGCATACGGCGTTGCACTTCGTCGCCAAATCCGGCAGCACGTGTTTTTTTATATGTGTCTTCCAGGTCAACACCTTCGACACGCAGACCATAACGCATACCGTCATAACGCGCCAGATTAGATGATGCTTCGGCTGGGGCAATTATATAATACGCCGCCAATGCGTCCAGAATTTGTGGAATAGAAACTTCGACTATTTCGGCGCCCATAGATTTCAAATCTGCGATTCGTTTTTCAAATAATGTTTTCATATCATCAGAAATTCTTACAGAGTTGAATTCTTTGATAACACCAACGCGCAATGTTTTACCGTCGCCCAAGATTGGTTTTACATCGCCATCAAAATCAAATTTTGCGTTCGGTGCACTGGTTGAATCTTTGTCATCGTGTCCAGCCATTACAGATAATAATAATGCGGTGTCGTCAACGGTGCGTGCGATTGGACCAGGTGTATCCAAACTGGATGCGAATGCAACACAACCCCAACGTGAACAAAGACCGTATGTTGGTTTCATACCAACCAATCCAGTAATAGAACACGGAAAACGAATCGAACCGCCTGTATCGGTGCCTGTGGCGCCCATTGCCATACCTGATGCTACGGCAGATGTGGAACCACCAGAAGAACCGCCGGCGGTTAATTTTTGTTCGCGTTGCCATGGATTTATTGGTGCACCAAAGAAAGACGTTTTTGAAAATGTTCCCATTGCGAATTCATCAAGATTTGATTTGCCCAATAATACTGTTCCTGCATCAATAAATTTTTGTGATATTGTTGATTCGTATTCTGGAATAAAATTTTCCAGCATACGCGATGCAGCGGTTGTTCGAATACCACGTGTAGCAAATAAATCTTTCATCGCGATCGGAATCCCATCCAAAGGACGTGCGGTACCGTTAGCAATCCGCTCAGCCGCATCTGTTGCATCAGATATTGCGCGTTCAGGTGTAAATGTTATATATGCATTTAATTCTGGATTGTATTTTTCGATTCTTTCCAGATATGCATTAGCCAATTCCAATGCACCGATTTCACGCGATTTTAATTTTTTTAATGCTTCGGTTATGGTAAGGTTTATCATTTTACTCTACCTTGGTTTTCTTTGTATAATTCTGGTAATAGCGGGATACATACAAGATGTTTTATTAATTTATCTTTGCATTTTCCTGTTGCCATATTTTTCGCACAATCATCACCACAAAGACAATCTTCTTGGCGGATAATTTCGACTTCTAGCTTTATTGGAGTTGCGGTCAGCCCTCTCCAATGGTTGTTTTTATCGGAACTTATTTTATCAAAAAATCCAAATGTTTTTGTATCTTCATAATGCAGGGTAATCATTTTTACACACTGTGGTTCTGGTAAAAATATTTGTTTATTGATTAACATGTCTTCTGTATCAGATATGTATTGCCGAATCTTGTCAAAAGAGATTTTTTTTGGTGTGTCAAAACGGGTAGACATATTAGGCCTATACGGCGGATTTAGCTGGTTATTATTTACTATGATACTAACATATGCTTTGTAGTTATCTGTCATCGGATTAGTCCTTTTCTCTATCTTTCTTTAGTTGGCCAAGCAAAATGTTTTTTGTCATACCTTTTGGGATAAATCTTATTTGTGATCCAACTGGATATGAAAATTCACCCTGGTTAAAGGTGCGAGTAAATGCTATTTGTCGTGCGCCTGCATCATAGATTTCAAGTTGATGTGTTGCATCATTTTTGCTGCATTCTTGAAATTTGGTGTTCAATGGTGATACAGAAATTTGACCTGTTATTACGTATTTCATAATTCTTCTTCTTTTTTTTTATAGTTCTTTTGTTTAATGTGAAAATTTTAATCCCCATCCATAACCTTTGGCACAGCAAAATAGCCGCGAGGAACACCCGTTTTATCTGGGGTATTCGCCAAAATTTTATCGCGCATATTTGGTTCACGCACCGCATCTTCGCGAAGGGGTAATTTGTGTTCGGCTGGCGATAACATTGGTTTTATACCTGTTGTATCAATTTGTTGCAATTTGTCCAACCATTGAATCACAGAATCTATGTTCATTTGCTCTAATTTTTCATCAGATATTTCAATATGTATTAAATTTGCAAATTTTTTTAATTGTTGCTTGCTAAATGCCATTTTCAATCCTATTATTTTTACAGCAAAGGGAATTATACAATGAATTTTAATAATTACAAGGATTTTCCGCACTTTGGACGCATAATCGGGCTTGATTGGGGGGCACGCAGGTGTGGGGTTGCAATATCTGATGAAACGCGTGATTTTGTTTTTGTTCGTCCCCAGATAAATGTTAAAAATTCTGACGATTTAATTAATGCAGTTGTGCAGATGTGCGGGGACGAAGACATTGTTGGGATTGTAATTGGTTTACCGTTGCATTCTGATGGTACAGATTCAGAAACTACAACTTTGGTGCGGAATTTTGCCAAATCTTTGTCTGAAAAAATAGATTTTCCGATAATTTTTGTTGAAGAAAATTTAACTAGCCGTAGCGCCCAAGAAGAGATAGGTGGCAGAAATATTGGTAAAATCAAAAATGAATTAGATTCTTTGTCTGCACGAATTATTCTTGAAAATGCGATTTCATTATTAAAAAGAAATTAATCATTTTGTGTTTCATCTGGGATTTTTCCGTCTGTGGACAGCAGAGTTGCGATCCAACGTGTTGATTCAAACTGGGCGGTTGTAACGTATATCGCCATTAATATAGGAACGCTGAAGAACATTCCTGCTGGTCCCCAAATCATACCCCAGAAAACCAAGTTTATAAGTATCGCCAGAGCCGACATATTTAATGTTTTTCCAGTTATTTTTGGATCAATAATATTGCCAAATACCGTTTCTATGGATACCAGTGCAATCGTTGTGAAAAGCGGAATTTGCCAAGTATCATTAACTATTAATGCATAGGCAATTGGTAATGCGCAAGCCAAGATAGATCCAATTGTTGGAATATAATTCAAAAGGAATAATATAAATCCCCAGACACCTGCATATTCAAGACCTATGATTTTTAACGCTATGTATGAAGATATACCTGTTGCAGCAGATATAAAAGTTTTTGTAAATAAATATTTTTTCATATTTTCGTCAATACTGTTTAAGATAAATTGCAGTTTTTTAGATTTTAATTTTGATAAAGGTAACGCAATAATCTTTTTATTAAATGAATTTTGTTCTATGAACATAAATATTAAATATATCACGACCAACCCAGTAGAAGTTGCAAGACCCGCCAATGAAGCGCCGATGTGGCTGGCTATTTGGGGTAAGTCTGGTATCAAGTTTATGTCCATTTCCAAACCTATTTTTTCAGACAGGTAATTTGAAAATATTAATAATTTTTGCTGTAATACTGGGGTGGCGTGATAAAGTTCCACTAACATAGGTTTTATTCGGGTTGCAAATAAAACCAGGAAGCCAACAAAGGTTGCAAAAGATAATAATTTCGAAATCCAATCGAACAAGATTGCCGATGTTTTATTTTTGCACACACCATTTTTATAACAAGGCATTATTCTTCTGTAGTACGCAGCAATCGCGTTGATTAAATACCATAAAAATGTTGCGAACAGCAGCGGAATGAACAGTGAACGTCCAATCCACAAGAAAAATATTAATGCCAAAAGTGTTATTAATGCGTGCATATTTTATCCTTGACTCAATTAATATGGATTTGCCCCCAATGCAAACATACTGTATATCACAACAATGATTGCAGAAATGTTTATCGCGATTGCGGCAATGGCGTATCCTTGGTTTATGTTTTTCAAGAAAGATGTTTTGTATTTTAATACCCACAATGTATAAATTACCAATAAAAATACAGTTAACAACAATGTTGGCATACCTGCAAACATATTTCTTAATAATACCAATACCAGAAATACTAACAGTGTATTCGTCTTGTCAGCAATCACCCATTTGTTGAATTTGTTAAACCATTTTGATTTGATTGCTAAATTGGATTCTTGTTTTTTTTCTGGGATTAAATATCCAGGGGTCCACATTAATAAGAATGCAAATGGCATAGACAAAATAATTTTCCATTTGGATATACCCAATTCAACTGCGCGTCTGTATTTTGCGTATACACCAGATATCGCGACACCCAACAGGTAAAGGTACAACAATATGAAAAATATAACCAATAACCATACAAGTACAGGATGCCAAAAATATAACGTAATAAACTTATATTTTATTAGTTGTATATCTTTGCCCAAAACTAACATAGTTATTAATGGAACCAAAACGCTTATTAAACAGCATCCGTTAGTTATTGCGATGAAATCATTGCGGTGCATATCGTCGTGTGGTAATTTTTTGATAAGGTAATATGTAGTCCAACAAAAAACACCAATCAACAACATAGCCAAAGGCCAGATAACCTGGGTTGCAAATATACCAGCAACAATTGCGTATGCAATACCAACAACAGAATTCAATAAAAATGTTAACATGGCAAAAACAACAGGTTTATCAAAAAGCCAAGTCTTTAATCTGTTTGTGTTTATCGCTTTTTGTGGACGTGTTGTTTTCTTTACGGTTTTTCTGGTAGTTAACTTTGTTGAAGTTTTTTTGTTTTGTTTTGGCATATTTTTCATCCTTTCTTTGTTTGTCTTTTGTTATTGTATCACAATTTGTCCTTTATCCAAAGTGGTTGTTTGTGATATATTAATTTTAGATGTAAAATTGTCCTGGTGTGATATAAACATAAATGTAGTATTTTTCATATCATTAACAGTATCAATTATTTGTTGTTGAACGTCTTTGTCTGCACCAGAATCAGGTTCATCCAAGATTGCCAATTTCGGATTAGTTAAAATTAATCGCAATAACATTATTCTCTTTTTTTCACCGCCAGAAAAACCAACGTTTATGCAACGATTAAGCCATTGTTTTGGTATGTTTAATTTCTCGCGTGCTGAATCCAATTTTTCAAGAAATTCACCCATAGATAAATCTTGGCCTGATTCGTAATGTTTGTGTGCTATCATTGAATGTTTAAGGAAACTTAGTACTGTTAATCCTGGGATTTCAGGGACGTTTTGTGCGCCCAAGAAAATTCCCATTAATGCACGTGTAGTTGCGTTTTCATTTGTTATATCAATTCCATTAAAAATTATCTTTCCAGAATCAATCGTATACAGCGGATTTCCAGCGATAGCGTTTGCCAATGTAGATTTTCCAGAACCATTGTGTCCTGCGATTCTATGACGTTCACCATCATCAACAATTATGTTTATATTTTGTAATAATTGTTTGCCGTCCATTGATACACAAAGATTTTTTATTTCCAACATTTTTTATTCTTTTTTTAATGCCATTTGTATAAGTTGTTTTGATTCTACCAAGAATTCCATTGGTAATCTAGATATTATTGGTGATGCCATTGAACCGATAATCAAAGCGATTGCATCATCTGTTTCAATACCACTTTGTTCCAAAAAGGTCAGGGCGTCTTGGTCTATGGCGCCAGTGGTTGCTTCGTGTGATTGTTGGTTTGTGGCGTTGGTATGAATCACAGTTGGTATGGTATTAGCTGTTGCATCACTGCCAATAATTCTGCTGTCGCATTTGCACGCATTTTTACCATTATGTCCAATAAACGAAACATAACTACGAAATGTTTGTCTTGATTTGTCTGTGGCTATGCCATAGGAAACAATATTTGATTTTGTTCTGTCGCCGATGTGTGTCATTTTTGTTCCTGTGTCGGCCTGTTGTATGCCACGTGTTATGGATAAAGAGTAGAAATCGCTATGTGAATCATCACCATATAGAATTGTTGATGGATATTTCCAAGTCATAGATGATCCGATTTCTATTTGTGTCCAATCAAGACCGGCATTTTTATAACACTTTCCGCGTTTGGTAACAAAATTTAATATGCCGTTTCTTTTGTCTTTAAAATTGTTGTATACGACAGAATCTCCAGCATACCAGTTTTGTACAGTTGAATATTTTACATATGCGTTATCTTTGACTATTATTTCTACAACACCACTGTGTAATTGATGATTGGGACGTCGTGGGGCGCTGCAACCTTCCATATACGATAGTGTAGAGCCAGTATCTGCGATGATAAGTGTTCGTTCAAATTGTCCTATTTTTGCGGTTTCAATTCTGAAATAACTTGCCAAATCAATAGGACATTTTGTATTCGGTGGGATGTATACAAATGTGCCATCTGAAAATACTGCGGCATTAAGAGCTGCAAAAAAATTATCTGTGTTTGATACTACTGAACCTAAATATTCACGAATTAAATCTGGATATTGCACAACAGCTTCGGACAAAGGTAAAAATATGATCCCCAATTTTTTTAATTCATCAGTATATGATGTGTGTACAGATTTGCTGTCTATGACAGTATCAGTGGCCATCCCCAAAAGTGCACGTTGTTCAGATTCTGGTAAACCCATTTTTTCGTATGTTGATTTTAATTCAGAATTATCTAGCGTTTTTTGTTCGTTATAGTAATTCAAAGAATCATAATCTATGGGGGTATAATCAATTTCTGCCCAGTGTGGTTCAACCATTTTTTTCCACGCTTTAAACGCGTCAAGTCGCCACGACAAAAGCCAATCTGGTTCGGCGCGCTTTGATGATATTTCGCGAATAAGTTTTTCTGTTAATCGTTTCATTTATCTGTGGTGGCCAATGCCTGGGCCTGAGCAAAAAATGTCAACGATTGTCCAAGCAGGCCATCTGTGAAAGTTGTTGCCAAAATTCCGTCTGTATCTGTTGTTGCCATATGTTGTAAAAATAAATTTGCGCGGTTTAAATAATGTCCGACATTATGTGATATGTTTGAATCCAATTTAATTGCGCGACGTAATTTTTCTAACACAAACGGATTTTTCGCATATTCATCCATAATCCCCCCCAATGCGCGCCATAACGGGTGTTCGGTTGTTGCTCGTGGCATAACATCAATAGCGGCCATTATCGGGATTAAATCTTGTAGCAAATCTTGATAGATTATTTCTGCTTTGTCAGTGGTATCGTTTACAGATATTCTGTTTTTCAAAATATTTTGAATTTTTACCAATAAATTATATTGCATAGTCAGTGTTTTTGATGTGTTGTGGAGGTCTTTTTTGGTAGCAAAAGCCAACAACATCGCGCATAAACTGAATAGTGTTGAGATTGATAACAATATCACAAATAGCATATTTTCCATATTTTTTCCTGTTTTTTGTTTTTTTACCAGTCCAGTATAACACGTTTTATCGATTCGTGCGATTTTATCTTAGGAGTTTTTTATTTTTTTACAAATTTATGTTTTTATGGCTTGCACAGATTCGGTCAAATTGATATAATCTATATGATAAATGAAAGGAAAAAATATGTCATACAGAATTTTTGCGCTTTTATTGGTTGGGTGTTTTTCCGGATTTGCCTGGGCTGACGGCTATCCACAACAGGTTGTAACGTCAGAGGTTTTTTACGATTATGGTCAACAGACCCAGACGAATAAAACACAACAGAAACAAAATCGTGTTTATACTAAACAGCAGGTTGAACCTGTGTATTATGAAACGCAAGAGGTGTCTGTGATTGAACAGCAACAGGTTCCTGTGTGGCCAATTGCTGGGACGGATGCTGATTTCAGAATTTCTTGCAAGGAAGATCAGGGTTGTGCTGGTGGTGCACCAATATCAAATGGGGTTATCAGCAACGATAATCAATTAAAGGTTGTTTCTAAGTTGGGAAATGGTTTGTATATTGAAAATAATATTAATACTGGTGGGACTGGTTGGTCTGGTGGGCCGGATATTGTTAATGGAAATCAGGTGCCGGTTGGTTTTGATTATGAATGTGTAGATGGTGTTGAGATGCCTTTGATGAATCGTGAAATGATGGAAGATGATGGTGGAACGGTTTTGTCTGTGTCTCGCAGTTCACGCAGAATCTGTAATAAACAACCAGATGCGTATGCTATGTTTGCTCGTCGTGCAGGTTTTTCACCTGAAAATACCACTGTAGAAGGTGTTATGGTTGGTTCAGAAGGTTCTTTGGCTGTGAATGAATATGATGAAGTTTATGAAGATTTTAATGAACTTTCTGATTCAGAAACCCCGGTGAATCTTGAAAACCAGGTTCGTTCGTGGGTTGTTGCATCTGGCCAAACTTTGCGTGAAGTTTTGACTGCGTGGTGTGATAAAGAAGGCTGGGATTTGGTTTGGACGACGCCTAGGGAATATCCAATTGAAGCCAGTGCGGTATTTCGTGGTCGCTTTGTGGATGTTGCGTCTGCGTTGGTGCGGAATTTTGAACGTGCTACACCGATTCCTTATGCAAAGTTTTATAAGGGTAATCGTGTTTTGGTAATATCGACCATAGACGAATAACATATTATTTTGTAGGAGATAAATATGATAATAAACCGTTTTAAAATATGTTTTGTTGGCGTTTTGTTAACTGCTTTGTTGGGTGGATGTACATTACACGAATCAGCCAAGGTGTCAGCTGTTGTTGATAGGGACTATGCCAATGCACATGATGCATTTGAGATGTCTAAAAATCCTCGGGGAAAGATTGCCAATGGTGATACTGTTTCTGTATCTGAAGGTGTGTGGTTGGGAAATAAATCTACTATATTGGATCATAAAAATAATTTGCCTGCAAGATTTGAAACGGATACAGGTATTACGGTGTTGTTGAATAATCCTGTGACATTGCAATTTTTGGCAAATGATATAAATTCTATTACTGGGATTCCTGTGAAAATTGATAGTCAAATAGACCAAGAAAAATTAAGAAGAACGGTTGATGTTGCATATACTGGGAAATTATCGGGATTGTTGTCGCAAATCGCGACCGATTTAGATTTGTTGTGGTATTATGACAAAGGTTCAATAGTTTTTTATGAAACAGAAACGCGGACGTTTACACTTTACGCATTAGGAACGGATATCTCTTATCAGTCGTCAGTTGGTTCTGATAGTGGTAGTCAGGTTTCATTAGAATCTACATTAAAAGAATGGGATGAGGTAGAAGCCACCATAGAATCTATCATAAATGGGTCTAGTAATGCACAGTTCACAGTGTCTCGCAGTTTGGGAACAATTACTGTGACTGCGACACCGTCTGTGTTGAACCGTGTTGCAGATTATATTGCCAGACAAAATAAACGTTTATCGCAATTGGTGACAATAGATGTTAAGGTTTTACAGGTATCTTTGTCTAATGAATCTGCATTTGGTTTGAATTTAGCGGCGGCGGTTAATTCTGCATCTGGGTTGAATATCGTTGCAACACCAAAAGATAATTTAGGTGTGGCCGAAGCTAGCAAGATGAATATAGCTGTGTTATCAAATACTGCTGCGGCTGTTACTGGAATGCAACATCTTGAAAATGGGACTTGGACTGATGGTGCATATGGACCAGATCAAATTGCAAATGGTTCTATGGCACGTTTGGCTGGGTCTGATGCTTTAATTCAGGCATTGGCAAAACAGGGCAAGGTTTCGTTGGTGACGAATGTTGGTGTTACAACACGTAGTAATCGTGTGGCGCCTGTGACGAATACTAAGACAACAGGGTACATTAAACGTTTTGAATCACGCAGTTTTACAACCGTAGAATCTTCTACAGTTGACCAGGATGAATTGGAAACTGGATTTTCTATGCAGCTGTTGCCAAATGTTTTGGAAAACGGCAAGATTTTGATGATGTTCAAAATGAATGTGCGTGAATTGATACGTATGAATACCCAAGAAGTTGGCGTTGTTAAATTGCAATTGCCAGAAGTTGAAGAGCGTTCATTTATGCAGGAAGTTATTATGGAATCTGGCCAAATGTTAGTTGTATCTGGATTTGAGAAGCAAGCTAATGACGATACTCGTTATGGTTTGGGTGATGCTGACTTTATGGCTTTGTCTGGTTCTCGTGATGCCAGTGCCACACGTGAAGTGTTGGTTGTTATCCTGACACCACAGGTTCTGGCCAGCCCGATGGATGCGGAACGCAATATCCAACAACGTTGGGGCGCACCATTAGATTAAAAGTTATGAAACCCAGGGAACCCTGGGTTTTTTGTGCATTGATTTTTATCTTGTTTTGTTATATAATAAGTGTGAACTCAAATGAAAAATGGGTTCGGGGTGTCATAACCCTGTTAGGTCGGTGCGAAAGCATCGTTATTTGATATTTTGGTGTCTTTTGCACCGGTATTTATCCCTGATTATATGTCGGGGGGTCGCGTGTTATACAACAGGGTTCGTCCCGAAAGCCGCGAAATCAAACCTAACTGATTTATGAACTCCCCGACCGCTGATGTATTGTTCAGTGGTTTTTTTTGTATAACACAAAAGGAGAAAAAAATGAAAAATACAAAAAAACAAGAATCGGGACGTTCAATGGTTGAAATGGTTGGTGTGTTGGCTATTATGGGGTTGATTACAGCGGCCGCTTTTGTTCTGTTAAGTTCTGGGTACAAATCGCAAAAACGTAGTCAGGCCGCTGATGAAATAGACGTTATTGTATCAAATGTTCGTGCAATGGCTGCACAAGCAGAAAGTAAAAATGCAAAATTTATTGCATTGCCATCAGATGAAGAGAAAGGTCAATCGCTTGCTAAGGCGTTATTGGATTCTGATGGGGGAACTCCGTTTGGGGGTATTTATGGGGTTCTTACAACTGATGAAGGTAAAACATTTAATGTTATGATGTATAGAATTGGTGATGAATGCGAAGCTATGGCCGGTCGCAGCTATAAACACGGAACTGGAGAATGTAATGGTGAAACAGTGACCATTCAATTTACAGAATAAATAAATTTAAGATTTTCTTGTATTTCGCAAAAAAAAATCGCCCGATTGGGCGGTTTTTTAATTTGATAAAAGTTTTTTCATTTATGCGATTTTTGCAACTTTCTTTGCAAGACGTGCAACCTTTCTGGAAGCGGTTTTCTTTGGCATTGTTTTGCCGGCCGCTTTCATAATTTTGCTTTCTGCGTCGCGTGTTGCAGCAACTGCGGCGGCTTTGTCGCCAGATTCAATTGCCTTTAACGCTTTTTTAGTTGCTGTTTTAACGGCGCTGCGACGGGCAGTATTGATTGCATTTTTCTTTGCCGTTACTAAAATTCTTTTATCACACGATTTATGATTAGCCACTTTATTTTCCTTTTATTTTTATCAGGTTTATGCTATTTTATAAAAAACAAACATAAAATCAAGGAAAAATAATATGTTATATGTAATATCTTTGTTAGTTTCGTATCTTTTAGGCTCAATCCCGTTCGGTATAGTTATTACCAAATTGTTTAACAAGGGCGATCTAAGAAAAATAGGCAGTGGTAATATTGGTGCTGCCAATGCTATGCGGGCGGGCGGTTTTCGTGTCGCGTTGTTGGTTTGGTTGCTTGATATGATAAAGGCTATAGTTGCCGTTTTATTAGGGCGTTATGTTGGGGGTGATGTGTTTTCTGTGTGGTGCGGTTTTGCGGCTGTTGTTGGGCATTGTTATCCAATTTGGTTGAATTTTCATGGGGGCAAGGGCGTTTCTACACTGTTTGGGGTGTTGTTGGCCTATAACCCAATTTTGTTCGTTTTTTGTGGTATAGAATGGTTGTTAGTAGCGTTATCGTCCAAACATTCATCGGCTGGGGGGGTAACAGTATTTTGTGTTATGACTTTGTTCGGTTTTGTTATAGGTTTTTGGACTGGGGTTGGTTTTTTAGCAATTGCATCGCTTTGTTTATTTAGGCACAGGGAAAATATTTTGCGTTTAATCAATGGAACTGAATCAAAATTAAATTGGAAATGGAAAAAATAAAATTCAAATCCAATCTTATATTTATATTTGTTTTTTTGGCCTTTTTGTGATATAATGTCCCCATAAAGAGGGATTGTATCATGAGGTATTTTGTATCAATATTGGTTTTATCTTTGTTTGGTGTTAATGCATTTGCCGCCCAGGAACGTTTGGCGATGTCTAATAAGATTATGACTGCACCGAGATATACTGCATCTATTAATCAATTGGGGGGAATGCATATCATCGCTAATACAAATGGGATGGATAACAATAATACTATGCAGATTGTGACCGGGCCAAAACAGGAAAAGCCTGAAGAACCAGAAAAACCAGAGATTGATCAACGCGAAGCAGAACGTAATGCCTGTATAAATAATAATATTGGTATTGGGAATACTTTCGTGTGGGCATCAAGATACAGCAATACGTCTAATTATTCAACTATGGTTGAAGATACTGCAAATCCACAGAATAATGTTTGTTTTGTGCGGGTTGAATTGAAATCTGATGATGAATCAAGGATTTCTGTTTCTGATATTCCTGCTAAATATTTTATGTGGGGTGAAAACATCGAATGTGGTGGATGGGTTAACAAAAAAGATATGGAACAACGCATTTTGGATGCTAAGAAAGGTGCCAGAATTGGTGGTATCGTTGCCAGCAGTATTGGTGGTGCGGGTCTTGGCGTTGGTATAATGGAATTATTCGGAAATAAAATTATCGGTGGCAAGGTCGAAGGTCAGAAGACGTTGTTGAAAAATAACCAAATGGACGAATTGTACAGATCTCAATTGTTGGTGTTACAGGACAAAAATCCAACACAATTTCAACGCTATGTTGATGATTTGACAATGATTAAAAAGGCGTGTGCAGATGGCACTTTGTCTGATACAGATTGTTCGCAATATAGTGCTTTGATTGCAGAATTTGCTAAATAGGTGCAGAGTTTGTATTTTTTACTTTTATAAGATTGTAGATTTGTTCTACAATCTTTTTTGTTATGAATGATTTATTATTACAAAAACTTTTGATATTGCGAACGCCTGGAATCGGACCGGTCAAATATAATAATTTAATCACAGAATATGGTGATGTTGGAAGTGTTGTTGATTCATTAAATTTGCATCAGGATTTTATTGATGATATTAAACGTGAAATGGGCAAGGCAAATGAATTAAATGTACAATATATTTGTGATAATGATGATTTATATCCGGTAAATTTATTACGCATAAAAAATCACCCGCCTGTAATTTGTGCGCGTGGTAATGTGGCAACTTTAAAGAAAAATATGGTTTCTATGGTTGGAACACGTCATTCAACTGTGGCAGGTATGAATTTTATGTCTGAATTGGCATTTGCTTTTGCAGAACATAATTTTGCGGTTGTATCTGGGATGGCTATGGGGACAGATACTGCTGCACATGTTGGTGCGTTGCGTTCAGATGGAAATGCGCAGACAATTGCGGTTTTAGCGGGCGGTGTTGATTATATTTGGCCACTTGAAAACGAATCGCTTTATTATGAAATTATTGAACGTGGTGTGGTGATAAGTGAAATGCCAATAGGTGTTAATCCGTTGGCCAGCAATTTTATTCAAAGAAATCATTGGATTGCAGGATTATCTGAATTGTTAATTGTTGGTGAAGCCGACGCAAAATCAGGCAGTATGTCAACTGCACGATTCGCAAAAGATTATGAACGCCGTGTGTTTGCTGTGCCTGGGCATCCATCTGATTCACGTAGTGTGGGCCCCAATTCGTTGATAAAAAATGGTATGGCTACGTTATGTATGTCGGCAAATGATTTCTTTGATGACAAGAAAAATGGAATTAAGAAAAAAAATTCTATATCTGGAAATGATATTTTAGATAAGTTAGGAATGATTCCTGTATCAGAATCTGTATTGGCAAACCTTGTCAAAAAATCCGTTGCGGAAATCAGAACGGATTTAGTGATGTTAGAATTACAAGGTTTAATAAGAAAACAAGATGGCGGATATGTTTTAAATTGATTTTTTTTGTGTCTATACAGTGTATATACAAAGTGCGAAAATCTTGGAAAAAAACGAATCGTTGTCAAAAAATAAATGTTTAAAAAAATGTTAACATTTGGTTGAAAACCGAAATTAATCTTATAAATTATTTTCTGTATCCAAACGATTGATAAATGTAGTTAACAGATTTTATCAATTATAAAACGGAAGAGAAAGAGAGTTTGAACAGGCGGCATAAATATTAAATTCTTGGTATCGGATCAGAATTTAATATTTATGTGCAGGTGGTTTTTATACCCTTGTCATAGAACTCTTTTAAGGAAGGAAAGGAGAAAAACAGTATGCAGGCAACAACAAAACAAAATGTTAATCCTGAATCAATCAAAAAGGTTATTTCGACCAAGATAGATTCTGCGGGATTCACCACCTGGATTATGCCGTTGGGTTTCGAAGTTAAAGATGGGTGTTTGGAAGTTGTTGCTCATAATAAATTTACCGCCGACTATGTCAAAAAAGAATATGGAAACATTATCAAAGATATAGCGGCGGATTTTTGTTTGGATTTCAATATTTCTGTGGCTAATGCTGCTGGGGGTTCGAATCGTTTTGCAAACGATAATGTTGTGTGTTCCTTTGTTCCTGAAAAAACAAGTGTTGTAAAATCTTCAAAGCGTAATGCGTTTGATGATTTTGTTTGTATGGATGAAAATATGTTCGCTGTTGCTGCGTGTAAAAAAATGGCAATGGGTGGTGCGTCGTTTTCCCAATTATTTATTTATGGACCAGCGGGTTGTGGTAAATCTTTGTTGGCGAATTGCATACAAAACGAATCGGGTGCACAGGTGGTTATGATGTCTGGTGGACAGTTTGTGGCAGATTTTGCACGTTCTTTGCGGGAAAAAACAATTTTTTCATTTAAAGATTTTTGTCGCAATTGTGATATGTTCATTTTAGATGATGTTTGTGCGCTGGCCGGGAAACGTGCAACAATGGACGAATTTTTGCAATTATTAACAGATTTGCACACTATGGGTAAAAGTGTTGTTTTAACATCAACTGTGGCACCAAATGCATTGAATGGATTTGATAGACGTATGCAATCTTTGTTCGCATCTGGGTTGGTTGTTGATGTAACTGCACCAAATGCGTATGTTCGTCGTGCTATGTTGAATCGTGCCGGTGTAGATTCTTTGGTTTCAGATGAATTGGCAAAGCGTATTGGTGCAGACGGTCATTTGGTAAACGGTGTTATCAGTAAAATTCAAACATACCAAGATTTAATGGGTGAACGTGTTAATATGGACGTTGCTGCACGTTTGTTAACAGATGTGTTGAATAAAAACAAAACACCTTTGATGATGGTTAAATCAATGTGTGAAAAAATGTGTGTTTCATACGACGAAATTTGTGGGTCTTCACGTGCGCGTAGATTGGTTCGTGCGCGTCAGATTATGATGGCTGTGTTAAAAAGTGCGACAAATTTATCATTAACAGAAATAGGTAATGTCTGTGGTGGTCGTGATCACGCAACGGTTGTATATGCGTTATCCCAAATAGAAAATCAAAAAACATCAGATTTAATTTTGAATGCTGAAATTGATGATTTAATCAAAATTTGTAGATAATGATTTAAATATGATGTTTGTCATATTTTATTATACCGCCGTTCGGCGGTGTTTTTTTTGCCCTTGTTTTAAATATTGAAAAATGTTAGAATAGTCGTGTCGGAAAGGGTTTTTCCGATGAGGCTTAAGAACCTGATTGTAGTTCGTCCAAGTGACGTAAAAAAACTCCAACTTGTTATCGGTTGGAGGGCTGTGAATACGCGGAATAAACAGCGCAATTTCAACTACAAATTGTTCTTAACCTCCAACCACCTTGATTCTGGTGGTTTTTGTTTTGTGGTATGGGGGCGCTGATGCAACGATTGAAATATATATATTTGTTTTTTATGTGCGTTGTTTATTCATTAAACGCCGTTGCAGATGATACGGCGATACATAGTGAAATATTATCCAAATATCAAACAATCGAAGAATTAAAGAAAGAAATCGCACAAATAGATTATGAAAATATCCGTTGTGAAAGAATGAAAAAAGGCTGGATAGCCGCAACAGTTGTTGGTGGGGTTGGTGTTGTTGCAACTGGTACTGCGGCAATAATCCAGGGAACAAAATTAAAAGAGCTGCCGAAAAAAGAGAATAAAAAAGAAGATAAACAAGAAACAAAATCTGGGGATGAAGCACAATGAAAAAATTAGTGGTTTTGTTTTTGTTGATGATACCAGTTAAATCATTTGCGGATGCAAATGATGAAATGAAAATACAGATATTAAATTCGCAAATAGAATCATTGACCAGAGAAAGGGATGAAAAATACGACAAATTGAAACAATGTGAAAAAAAGACGAAGGGCTTTAAGATAGCGGGACTTTCCACATTAATCGTGACAGGGTTTGGTGTGTATGGAAATATCAAACTGGCACAAAGATTAAGATCAGGCGCGTCAATGGGGAACAGGGCCGGAAACGCACAACAAGATACACGCAGTGAAGAGAAAAAAGCGAATGATGAATGTGTAATGTTTTGTGCGGATTTTCCAGAAGATGCCGCCGGTATGGGGTGCGAATGTTAAACAAACAAAAAAACAACAAGTAAAAAAAAGGAGAAGAAAATGAAAAAAACTTTGTTGTCTGTACTGGCTGGGTTAACCGTGATGGGGTCGGTATCTGCCGCACCAACACCGGAAGACAGAAAAGCTATGTGTGAAAAACATCCTGATAAATATGTTTGGGTTGAAAAAACAAAAGCCTGTGTTCCGATTAATCCGTGTGCAAGTGAACTTGGTTGGAGCGATCCCAGCATAATGCAAGCGTATTGTGCTAATTTTGTTGCGAATTTTGGTGAAAAGCAAAAACTTGTTCATCAAAGATATATTGAACAGGTATTGAAAACAAAAATATCAGAGACTATGCCACGTTTGTATGTTTCTAAGAGTATTGGGGAATTTATTGATGCATATAAATTACAAGATGGTGGATATATTGCCTTTGCTGGAGATGATAAAATCGTTTATGATGATGTTGCTGCGGTGTGTTGGGCATATGGGCGTCCGACTACTGGTGGTGATTTTCGTGGTTGTCTTGGTGATTTTGCGCAGACACAGTGTTCAGATATGGCAGATTTTATGACGCTAGTATCTGATAAGTTATGCGAAGGAAGTTTAGGTACTTATTCTTGTGATTTTATTTGCAAAGAATAATTGAAAAAAGGTTGGTTTGTTAAAACCAACCTTTTTTTTCAGATTTTGTGCCGGCGAATTCGCTTAGCGCTTTCTTTTGCTTTTCGGTTAATTTCTTTGGAATTACAATTCCAATTTCAATGTACAAATCGCCAAAGCCGCCGCGACCCGTTGGCATACCGTGGCCACGGACGCGCAATTTTTCGCCAACCTGGGTTCCAGATGGAATTTTTACCGACAATTTCTTATCGTCAATTGTTTCTATTTCTATTTCACCACCCAGGGCAAGCGTTGCAAAATCTATGTTTTGATGCATTAACAAATCGTTCCCAATACGTTCGAATGTTTTATTTGGACGGATGCGGACATCTAAATAAAAATCACCAGGTGTTCCACCGTTCGGGGCGGCTTCGCCCATACCGGCCAATCGTAATCGTGCGCCATCCATAACCCCGGCGGGGATTTTGACGTCCAATGTTCTTTGTTTATTAACCGTGCCGGTACCATCGCAAGCACTACATTTTTTATCTATTTTTTTACCCAAACCATTACAGTCGGGGCAGGGTGTTTCAACTGCAAAAAATCCCTGGCGTGCGTGGACATAGCCTGTACCGCCACATGTTGGACATGTTTTTGCTGGTTTGCCGTCTGCAGTCCCATTGCCATCGCATTTTTCACATTTAACCGCGCTGGTGAATTTCACAGTATGTGTTGTGCCGAAAAAAGCATCTTTTAAATCAATTACAACTTCGTCTAATAAATCGCGGCCACGTTGTTTTTGTGTGCGCGAATCGGTTCCACCAAATCCGCCACTGAATCCGAAACCACGCATAGCTTCGCGTAAAATATCTTCCATTCCGCCCATATTGCCGCCACCCATATCAAAATGAAAGGCACCATTTCCAAACGGATTGCCGCCAAAGCCGGCGCCTGCGCTGGCACCGTTACCGCCGGCAAATGCCGCATCGCCAAAACGGTCATATGCAGCGCGTTTTTGCGGGTCTTTTAAAATATCAAATGCGTTGTTGACCTCTTTAAATTTTTCTTCGGCTGATTTGTCGCCCGGATTTTTATCAGGGTGGTATTTCATAACCAGTTTATGATATGCTTTCTTAATCTCTGTGTCAGATGCATCACGCGCGACACCCAGAACTTCATACGGATTTTTATTCATCTTTCGTCCATTTGTTTTTATCGTATAGATTATATAGTTATATTTATATGAAAAATCAAGGGTTTGTGTGTAGTATATTTTTACTGTTTTTTGGTTGCACAAAATGTGAAAATGTTATAATAATACACTGATAAAAACAGGAAAAATATGAATAAATATGATGCGTCTGATATTCAAGTATTAGAAGGTTTAGAACCCGTACGTTTGCGCCCAGGTATGTATATTGGTGGAACGGATGAAAAGGCTTGGCATCATTTGCCGGTCGAAATTATGGATAATTCTATTGATGAGGCTGTTGCTGGGTTTGCCAAGAAAATAATTGTAAATTTGATTGATTCTAAGACCATAGAGATTACCGATGATGGCCGTGGGATTCCTGTTGATGAACATCCTAAATATCCCGGTAAGTCTGCGTTAGAGGTTATTTTGACAACCCTGCATTCGGGTGGAAAATTCAACAATAATGTTTATAAAACCAGTGGTGGTTTGCACGGTGTGGGCAGTGCGGTTGTTAATGCACTTTCGTCAAAAATGGATGTTGTTATTTCGCGTGATGGATATGAATGGTATCAAAGTTTTTCCAGGGGTAAAGTTTTGGGACCTATTGTTCGTGGGGATGCAACTAAGGCACACGGGACAAAGATAAAGTTTACTTTGGATGATGAAATATTCGGTGAAAATGCTGTGTTTAAGCCGATTAAGATTTATCGTATGGCGCGCGCTAAATCATTCTTGTCGCGTGGTGTAAAGATAGAGTGGCATTGTAATCCCGCGCTGTTGACTGAAGATATGAATATAGATGCAGACAAAGTCTTTTTCTATCCAAATGGTGTTGCAGATTTTGTTGCAGAAAAAACTGATTCTAAACCGCATATTTTACCAAAAATATTTAGTGGCTCTGTCAATTTTCCTGATGATATGGGGCGTGTAGAGTGGGCGTTAAATGTGTTAACTGATGAAAATGGTGCGGCATCTGATGATGGATTTTTTGCATCTTATTGCAACACTATTTCTACGATTGATGGTGGTACACACGAAGCTGGGTTTAAGGCCGCTATTACCAAGGGATTAAAGGCGTATGGCGAAAAGATTAATAACAAAGCTGCTGCATCTATTATAAGCGAAGATGTTTTTGATTCGGTTGCAGCTATTGTTTCTGTGTTTTATCGGACACCACAATTTTTGGGACAAACAAAGGAAAAATTGTCTAATCCAGAGATTGCGCGATATACGGAGAATGCAATCAAAGATCCGTGGGAAATGTTTTTGGCATCAGATCCAAAGACAGCTAATACGTTGTTGGAATTTGTTATCAATTTGGCCAATGCACGAATTAAGACTAAACAGGTCAAAGATGTTGCGCGTAAAACACCGACTAAGCGGATTCGTATGCCTGCGAAATTAGCTGATTGTTCTAAACACGGTGTTGATGGAACAGAATTATTTATTGTAGAGGGTGAATCTGCGGGTGGAACGGCTAAGCAGGCGCGCGATAGGGCAACCCAGGCAATTATGCCTTTGCGGGGCAAGGTATTAAATGTGTTATCTAATTCTGATGAACGTTTCAGTGCAAATAAAGAATTAAATGATTTGATTGATATCATTGGTGCTGGAACCGCCAAGGATTGGGATGATGCAAAATTGCGTTATGAAAAAATTATTATTATGACCGATGCTGATGTTGACGGAAGTCATATTGCATCACTTTTAATGGCTTTTTTCTACCAATATATGCCACAACTGATTTATGGGGGACATTTGTATTTGTCTTGTCCGCCGTTGTATAAATTAACGTGCGGAACAGAATCAATTTATGTTGATACTGATGAAGAATTAGAAGAATTAAAATCTGGAAAGTACAAAAATAAAAAAGTAGAAATCTCACGGTTTAAAGGACTTGGTGAGATGATGCCGAATCAGTTAAAAGAGACGACTATGTCGCCGAAAACGCGTCGACTTGTTCGTGTTGATTTGCCACCTAAGACAGAAGATGGTTTAGAAGATACAGAAAAAACAAAAACTTTGGTGTATGATTTAATGGGTAAAAAACCAGAATTCAGATTTAAGTTTATTACTGAACATGCACAGTTTGTAAAGGATTTATTTGTATAGTAAAAATCCGCCTGTACGGCGGATTTTTTAATGTTCGCAATTTCTTGAGATTATTTTATTTTCTTTATTTTTTGTGCAAAAGTATGTGTGTATTGTATTGCAGACCAGATTGATGCAACCAATGCAGCCCATAAACAGAATACGCCAGTTTGTGGCAGTATATAAATCAGATAAAATATAAACCTGCTGTCTGTATTTGGTGTGATTGATGAACCAACTGCAAACATTAAAAAGAAAGCCGTGGTTGCAATCATTTGAATAGTTGTTTTTATTTTGCCCATTGCAAATCTGTTTTTTGGAACAGGCATTTCCATTTTCATGGTGCCAAGTGCTTCGCGCAGGCTGCTTACATACAATTCGCGTGCAATCATAACCAGTACAGGAATAATTATGAACCATACTGGGGTCATAATAGTTAACAAAATTAGTGTTATACAGACAAAAATTTTATCGCTGATGCTGTCTAAGACACCACCTATTTTTGAAGTGCAATTATATTTGCGTGCCAAATACCCATCAAACCAATCAGATGCAGCACCTAAAACATAAATGATAAATGTCGTCCAATACCAATTAAACATAATTGTTGGAATGATTGAAAATGCAGCCAAGATGCGAAATATAGATAAAAAGTTTACAAATATTTTCATTGTTTTTCTCCTTAATATTTTTTTATTGGTTGGTTATATTATAGCACTTCGGAATGAAAATATTTATATATTTTTTCTGCAGCAGATTTCCCAAGGCCGGGAACCAACATCAAAGATTTTAAATCTGCATCCATAATAGAACGAACAGCCCCATAATGCTGTAATAATTGTTTTTTACGGATTGGACCAATTCCTTCGATTTCATCCAAACAGGATGCAGTTAATTGTTTTGCACGAACAGATCGGTGATATGTAATAACGAATCGATGCGCTTCGTCTCGGACTGCGCGTAATAATAAAAATAGTCCGGAATCTTTTGCCAGTTCAGTATTCACAGAACCGTCTGGCATAATAAAATGTTCATCACCATTTCTGACTTCGCCTTTGGCCACGCCAAGTATAGGGATTTTGCCGAGTGTAATTTTTGTTGCAATATTCCATTGTGCTGGTCCGCCATCAACAATTATTAAATCTAGTTTTGGACCATCGTCAGTTGCACGTTGAACAAATTCAGCCATCATTGCTATATCATTTCCTGCACGAGCTGCGTCGCGTAATTTAAAATGTCGGTATGCAGATTTTATAAAACCATTGTGTCCAAAAGCTATCATTGCGCCGACTGGGTTTTTTCCGAATAAATGTGAATTATCAAATACACCAACGCAGTTAATTTTTATATTCAACCAATTTTCTAAATCTGATACGTTTTTATCCCAATCAAAATTTGATGTATACGGTGATTTCTGTCGTATACCGCGATTTGTAGTGTTTGTTAACGCGGTTATTTTATCACGTATAATTGCGGCATTTTCAAAATCCATTTTATTGGAAAAATCTTTCATTAATTTTGTAAGATCTGAGATAATAGGTTCGCTGTCCCCAGTTAAAATTCTGCGTGCTAATTGTACGTTTTTATCATAATTTGTTTGTGGTATACAGCAGGGTGCGCTGCATCTGCCAATTTGATATAATAAACACGGACGTGTTCTGTTGCGCATAAATGTATCGGTACAAGTTCGCAACTGGCATACACGTTGAATAGTTTTTATTGTATCGTTTAATGCATAAACAGACGGATATGGTCCGTATACATCTGTTCGTTGTGATATTTTGCCACGAAATTTTAATAGACGTGGAAATTCGTGTTTGGTTAATGCCAACATAGGATACATTTTTCCGTCTGTTAGCATTATGTTATATTTTGGTTTTAATGTTTTGATAAGTTTTTGTTCCAATATCAAAGCATCCGATTCGTTTTGTGTCGTTTCCCATTCTATGCACCGCACCAGAGAGCGCATAATTTGTTTATGTGTTTCTAGTTTTGTTATATCAACATACTGGTGCAGGCGATTAAATAAATTTTTTGCTTTGCCCACGTAAAGCAGGTTTCCTGAATCGTCATACATTTTATAGATTCCAGGGGACAAAGGCGCGTTTTTTATTAAATCTTTGAATTGAATCATCATACCAAATATGATAGAATATAAATCGCAGAAATCAAGGGGTTGAAATATGAAAATAAATACAAAAAATTCCGAATCAGGTCGTTCGTTAATTGAAATAATCGGTGTGATGGCAATTATGGGGATGATAACTGCGGCGGCATTTGTTTTAATCAAAACTGGTATGGCAACACAAAAAAGAACTGTTATTAATGACGATGTTGCAGAAATAGTGACTGGTGTTAAAACATTGTATGCAGACTATGATACTTTGCCATCTAATTTTGATGGTGCCAGAACTTTGGCGGCGCTATCAATTGATGACGAAGGACCATATCCAGACAGTAGGTATTCGGTGTCCAGAAAAAGTGATACTATGTTTGTGGTAGAAATAGAAAAATTGCCAGAAAAAGAATGTATGGTGTTAGAAACAAAATCTTGGTCTGGGGCCGTTGATCAAAAGGCGACTTGTTCAGACACTAAATTGACAATTGTGTATGAAAAATAGGAAGCGATGTTATGAAAAAATATAATGAATCCGAATCTGGACGTTCTATGGTTGAAATGATTGGTGTGTTGTCAGTTATGGGGCTTATAACCGCGGGGGCGTTTGCTTTGATTAACAGTGGTATGGCATCACAAAGGATAAGTCGCGCAAATGATGATGTTGCGAATATTGTCGAAAATGTTCGTGCGTTATTCGCAGAAAGTGAAAATTATGATAATTTACCGGCGGCATCTGATTTGGACAAGGGAACAAAATTATTGGATGCTATGTCTTTGGCAACAACTACGCCATTTGGTTCGTCGACAACATATAGTGTTGTCCAGTATGAGAAAAACAACAAGGCTTTTGTCGTTGTTTTAAGGGGGGTAAGTAAAAAGATGTGTAATGTGTTGGCGAATCGAGCCTGGAACGGTTCTGCGGAGGTGTCGTGCAAAAAAGATACGGTATCTATTACGTTTGTTGATTAACATTGAAAGTTTTTTGTGCAAAATACTTCTTGGGGTGGCAATTGTTCTTAGGAGTTGTTTGTGGCGGAAAGATATGGAATTTTTGTGATGTATAAAAGGAAGAATAAGAAAAAAATAATATAAAATTTTAATATCGCTTTGACAATATCAGGGTTTTATGGTACAATTTAAATCGCGAAAGCAAGGAGTAAAAAATGAAACAAATTAAAAAAACAAAAAAACAAGAATCTGGACGTTCGATGATTGAAATGGTTGGTGTGTTGGCCGTTATGGGTCTTATCACCGCTGGGGCATTCGTTTTGATTACGTCCGCTATGCGTTCACAAAAAATTAGCCGTGTTGACGACGACGTATCCGCGATTGTTGCAGGAACACGTTTGTTGTATAATTCACAGGAAAACTTTACCGGTTTGAATAATACTGCCATTGAAGCATTGGGATTCTCTGGGACAAATCCGTTTGGTGGAAGGTACTATATTACTGTTAATTCAGATAAAACTGAGTTTGATGTGTTTATTGATGGTTTGTCAGCATCAGAATGTAATACTTTGAAGTCTAGAAACTGGCCTGGTAATAATACTGCTATAGCAGGTGGTGAAAAAGTAACTGTAAGCAACGATGTTGCGTCTATGACCGGTACTACTTGTAAAGCTGCTGTGAAAATTACCTATGGTAAAGTTCAATAATCTGTGGCTGAGTTAATTAAGATTTCACAGATAGAAGATGGAACCCGCTTGATGCGGTGGTTCCTTAGAAATTACCCGGGTTTGTCGTCGCGCGAATTTTATAAGTTATGTCGTGGCGGACAAATCCGGGTTAATTCTTCGCGGTGTCGTGGAAACGAGGTTTTAATTGCCGGCGATGTTCTGCGTATTCCGCCGACGTTAAATTCGTATAAAAACGTTGAAAAAAATAATCATCGCCAATCTGGCGAAATGTTTTCTTTGTCTGATTTAGAATCTTTGCGTGAATGTATTGTTCACAGTGATGATGATATTGTTGTTTTTAATAAACCCGCAGGTATGGCCGTTCAGGGTGGGACGGGGGTCAAAAAATCCATTGATAAAATGGCAGCGGCGCTTTTCCCGTATCATAAAATTTCTTTGGTGCACAGATTGGATAAAGAAACCAGTGGTTTATTAGTTGTTGCGAAAAATCAAAATGCTGCCAAAAGTTTGGCTGCGCAATTCCAAAATAAAACTGCGCGCAAAGAATATGTTGCGTTGTTAAATGGTATTGTTTCAAACAGATCTGGTGTTATAGATAATTTTGTTATCAAAGGTCAGGTTTTTGAAGATGCAACCAATATTCCAGATGGTGTTAAACCGCAAAGGGCGATTACTGAATATCGTGTTTTAGGAACTGCACATGGGTTGTTGTCGTGGGTTGCTTTTTCACCAAAGACTGGACGGACACATCAATTAAGATTGCATAGTGCATATTCGTTAAATGCCCCGATTGTTGGGGATGATTTATATGGTATTACGCGCGGGGAAAAAAATAGTGCGATTAAATCCCTGTTGTCTACAAAAAACTTGTTTTTGTTTGCTTATAAGATAACATTTGTACATCCGGGAACACACAAAACGATTACTTTGCGTGCACCGGTGCCAGATTTTATGCAATCTGTGATGAAAATGTTAGAATTTCAATTGCCGTAAAAAACAGGATTTGTAAAATGTTTTTTTATGCGTTCTATAAACGATATATTTGGCTGCTGCGTGTGGTGGCTTTGTTTTTTATGGGGTTGGTTGTGGCTTTCATAATTGCATTGCATCAAATCAATCTTGAAACATTGCGGGGAAATATTTTATCGGTGTTGCGTGATACTACGAATCTGCCTATTGAAATAGATGGTGGTATTTCGTGGAAGTTTTCTTTGCGACCGCAAATAGAATTAAATTCTGTGCGTATTCCAAATGCAGATTGGGCGAAAAATAAAGACTTTTTTTCAGCCGATAAAATTAATGTGCGTCTTGATTTGATTTCTTTGTTTAAATCAAAACCTGTGATTCGTTATATTCGTGTTTATGATGCAAAGATTAATGTGGAAAAAAATGCACGTGGTGAAATTTCATTGGTGTTTGAAAAATCACAAACACCAGAAATTCCGTCGTATACGTCAGATTCTGAGAAACAAGAATATGCAAAATATCCGGTCGCGCAATTGCCGTTTTTTGGATTAGAAATACAAAATATAAATGCAAATATTTATGGCGATAAGTATTCACTGCATAGTTTTGATATCCATAATTTTATTCATCATGACAAAATGGAATACAGTGGTTGGGTTCGTCCGTATAAAAATAATTTGCCTTTTGTTATAAAATTTTCTGAATATGATTCGGAAAAAAATATTTATCCTGTGCAGGTCGCTTTTGCTACAAGTGGCGATGCTTTGATTGCTGATATTGATTTGGATGCTGATAATAAATTACCAAAAAATATTTCTGTGCGTGGTGATATTCCAAATCTTAAAAAATCTGGGGATTGGTTTAAATTGAATCTTGTTCAATTGCCAAAGATGACGATAGATGTTTCTTGTACAATCGGCAGGAAAAAAATATCGTTTAAAAAATCGTCTTTGTCCATAGGTGAAAGCGGACTTAGTTTTTCAGGTGTTTATGATTGGTCAAAAAAGATTCCTGTTATAGATGGAAAGATAACGTCTGAATATGTTAATATTTATAAATCTTTTCCGGAATGGTTCGGTGCAGGTGTAGAGTGGGTACATCCAAATCGTGATTTAAATGTTTTTCACGATATGCCTTTGGGTGGAAAGTTCTTGTATAATGCCGATGTAAATTTAGATGTGAATTTGAAAAATTTTATTGTGTATCGGTCGCTTAATCTTGGTGTTACCAGTTTGAAATTAAGGGTTAAAAATCATAAATTACGTGCCGATGCTGGTGTTGGTATAGCAAATGGTAATGTCAAGGCGATTATAGTTTCTGATATAGATGAAAATGGCGTCTATACAGCGCAAGCTGCCGCGTTTGGACAACATATATATGTTGGAAATATATTGGAAGAAGTATATGTTCGCAATATTATTTCGGGCTTGCCACTTGATTTGAATTTGTATGTTCAAGCGCACGGTCGTGATATGTCTGAGATAATGCAGACTATGACTGGGCCAGTTATAGTGTATTCTGTGGACAGGGGATTTGCGCACGCTGATTTGGTCGAATATATGTATGGTGGTGATTTCTTAACTACTTTGCGGCATAGTGTTGAAGATTTGTTTACTGGTAATAAACGCGATATGATTCAGATAAATGGTGCTGTTGCAAATCTGAAATTAAGAAACGGTTTAATTGAAACACAAAATGGTGTTGCTGTTGAAACACACGTCATAAATTTGCGACTTGCGGGGACACTTGATTTAGGCCAAGAAACGATACAATTGTCTTTGGCAACGGTGCCGGTGCGTGGATTGAAGTTGTCTTTGTCTGGGAATTTAGTTAATTCGTTGCAGATTTCTGGAAATTTGGCAGAACCTGATTTCAAAATAAGTGGTGCTGCAATTGCGGGCAAAGTTGGGTCTGCGGTTGGTTTGGGGTTGCTTTTGTCGCCATTAACTGGTGGATTAAGTATTGCTGGTGGTTTGGTGGCGGGTTTATTGGCAGGTGATTTACTTGAAAGTTGGTTGGCCGATGATGAACCATATAAAACGGCTATGACACGCGGTGCTCCTTTGAAATATGGTGATCCTGATTGGTTCCGGCAACCGGTTGAAGTTTTATCGCAACATTTATTCGAAAATGCACAGTAATTTGCCGAATTTTCAGTCTTTAAATTAGTTAAGATTTACGCTTGCACCGAATCGGTGTTTTTTGCTATTATCATTACCAGAAAAACAAGAAAGAAAAAGAAACAGGAGATTATTATGGAATTTTCAGTGTTCCGTCAGGTTTTAATTCGTGCGCTGGGGCATATGCAGTCTATTGTTGAAAAACGTGCTACGTTGCCGATTTTGGTTAATGTTAAAATAGAAGTGGCTGATGATTTAATTTTGTCTGCGACAAATGTTGATTTGGAATTAGTTGAACACGTTGCTGCTGATATTACTTTGGCCGGCAAGACGACTGTGCCGGTTCAAATGTTGTACGATATTGTTCGCAAATTGCCTGATGATGCGGAAATTAGCTTCAAACAATCTGGGGATCAATTGGTTGTATCAAGTGGACGTGCAGTATTCCATTTGCCAACTTTGCCGGCGGAAAATTTCCCTGTGATGGCGGGTGGTAATTTAAGTACAAAGTTCCAGATGACAACTGGGGATTTGGCACATTTGATTAATCAGACTAAATTTGCAATTCCAACAGATGATGTGCGCTATCATTTGGGGGGGATTTATTTCCATATTTCTGAAGATACTGGTAAATTAACTGCGGTGGCGACTGATGCGCAACGTATGGCGTTGTGTGCGATTAATGCGCCGGCAGATGCTGCGGGTATGCCGTCTGTTATTATACCGCGTCGTGTTATTGGTGAATTGTCTAAGTTGTTGGAAGATGCGAATGTTGACGATGTTTTGGTTGAATTGTCTGATACCAAGGCGCGTTTTACCGTTGGTGCTGCCACGTTGACAAGCAAGTTGGTTGATGCACAATATCCGAACTATCGCGTCGTTATACCAAAGGGTAATGATAAAATCGCGATTTTGGACAGAAAGCAATTTGTGAATGCTGTAGATTTGGTGTCTGTTGCCAGTGTTGATAAAACAAAGTCTGTTCAATTGGCCTTTTCTATGAATAAATTGGTTATTAACGCATCAAGTCCTGATGCGGGGACTGCAACCCAGGAATTGGATATTGAATACAACGGGGATGCAACATTTTCTATCAATTTCAATGTGAAGTTCTTGTTGGATGTTGCGGGTCAAGTCGAAGGTGAAAAATTCCAGATGGAAATGCAGGAACCTTTGTCCCCAACAATTATTAAATCTACAGACAAAGATACGGATTCTTTGTTCGTATTGATGCCTATGCGGATGTAATATTTTGTCTGATTTTTCTTTTTAGAAACCGCCTTTTTGGGCGGTTTTTCTTTACAAATTCCGTGTTTTTTGGTAAAATTATAGGGATAAAATGAAAGGATTTTTTATGGCCATAGATTTAATTGATGAATCAAAACTTACAAAATATATTACTGATTTAGTTTATCAGGGAACAAAAGAACCAATTGAACAACATTTTAATGGTGAATTCGAAAGCCCAGATTATGTAACACAAAATCGAGATACAATTATCAAGGGGATTTTAAAACAATATATTCGCCGGCGTTTGCGTGATTATATGACTGCAATAGAAAATGAACCTGCGTTTGTATTGGTGGACAGAAATAATCCAGATTTACCAGGTTGGGTTGAAACTGTATTTGCCAAGGGTAAAAAGGTTTACGATTTTGATGCAACAAAAATGTCTGATAAATTACGTGATGAAATTATTACTGTGCGGGATTATTTGTATGAAATCGCCGGTCAATACGTAGACAAAGTTGCAGAGACCGCACGCAAGACTAAAAAGAAACCGAAGATAAGATACGATTATCTTAAAACATCAAATGAATATGCGACATTTGAAATGGCTCTGGATGCTGCGCGCAAATGGCACGAAAATTTGGCAGAAAATCTGGCGAAGTTAAATAAATCAAAAGAAATGTTTAAAAAATCCTTGGTTGGTGCGGTGCATGTAATGGATTTGGTTGATGGTTTATCTGTATATCAATTAACAACCGAAGAGGCACTGGATTTTGAATCTGAATATATGGGACATTGTGTTGGCAAAGGTTCATATGACAAGGGTGTCAAAGACGGCAGTATAAAAATATATTCGATACGTGATGAACATGGTGAACCACATTGCACATTAGAAGTGCGAGGTAGTGATATTATGCAGATTAAGGGTAAACAAAATAAAGCCCCGATACATAAATATGTGCCTGCGATAAAAATGTTTATTGAACAAACAAAACTTAATCCAAAACACGATTTAAAGAATTTGAGATTGATAAAACAAGACAATAAATTGTATGACATTTTTAATCTACCGAAAGATTTTGTGGTGGCTGGTGATTTAGATTTATCAAGAATGGAACTTGAAAAATTACCAGATTTAAGCACGATAACGGTTAAGGGCGCGTTTATTTGTTCGGATAATAAACTAACAGATTTGAAAGGAATACCAAAATTCATAGGTGGCAGTTTTGATTGTAGTGGTAATCAGTTGACAAGTTTAGAAGGTGCTCCAAAGTCTGTTGAAGGCTATTTTAATTGCAGAAGAAATAAATTAACGAATTTAAAGGGTGCGCCGAAAACTGTTATGGTTAGTTTTGATTGTTCGCATAATGAGATAGTAAGCCTGGATGGAGCACCAAAATCAATAAGCGGTAGTTTTGATTGTTCTAATAATATGATTGTAAGTTTAGATGGTGTGCCTAAATCAGTTGGTGGTGTTTTTGATTGTTCTTATAATAAATTAACAAGTTTAAAGGGGTTGCCAAAATTTATTGGTGGCGATATTGACTGTTCAGATAATCAATTAATCACTCTGGAAGGTGCGCCACGATCGGTTACCGGTGATTTTGATTGTTCTGATAATCAGTTAACCAGTTTAAAGGGTGGACCCAGAATTATAAAAGGAGACAAAACAGGTACTTTTCCTGGAAAAACAGGAGATTTTATATGCTCGGGAAATCAATTGGTTGATTTATCTGGTGCACCAGTATTTGTAAGGGGTTCTTTTCGTTGTTCTAAAAATCAATTGGTCAGTTTAAAGGGTGCACCGAAAATTGTTGGTGATGAATTTCGTTGTTCTGCAAATCAATTGGTTAATTTGAAGGGGGCGCCAAAATTAGTTGCTGGTGATTTTGATTGTTCTGATAATAAATTAACAAGTTTAGATGGTGCCCCCAGGGTAGTTGGTGGTATTTTTGTTTGTATTGATAATAAATTAACAAATTTAATTGGTGCGCCAAATGTTTTTAATTCTTTTTTTGGTTGTTCTCGTAATCCATTAACAAGTTTAGTTGGTTTGCCAAAGAAAACTGAAGAATTTCACATAGATTATAATGATTCTATGATGGCACCAGAATATATTCGCGATATTAAATCTGGTTTAACCGATGAACAAGAGGAAATAATGATTCGTAATTATCAAAAATATAAATCTGGGACCTTTAAATCTTTTGTAAAAAGAATGCTGGGAAGACAAGATTCTATGCACGCGCAAGAAAATTTTGAAAGAGATTAAGATTGTTTGAAAAAATCTTGCGATTGTGGAAACTTTGTTTTATTCTTAGGCAAACTAAAAAATAACCAAGGGGTATAAAATGGCATCTTATATTGCAAATGATATGCGTGTGGGTTGGGTAATTTCTCACAATGGCAAAAGATATTCTGTGACTTCGATTACTAAGGTTAAGCCAGGTAAGGGTGGCGCGTTTGTCCAGGCAGACTTGCGCGATATTGATTCTGGTAACAAAGGTGGTGATCGTTGGCGCGCGGAAGACAAAGTAGAAAAATTGATGGTTGAAGATTTGGAATGCCAATATCTTTATTCTGATGGGACAGATGCGTTCTTTATGAATTTATCCGATTATGAACAATTTACTATGCCGGTCGAATCTTTGGGCGAACAGATGAAATTTTTAGCGCCTGAAATAACAGTGCGTGCAAATTTTGTAGAGGGTAATCCTGTGTCTATCACTTTGCCAAAGACAGTTATTGCGACGGTCGAAGAAACCGAACCTGCATTGAAAGGTCAAACTGCGACCAGCAGTGGTGGTAAACCTGCAATCCTTGATAATGGTGTTCGTGTTCAAGTTCCAACATTTATCGAACAGGGCGAAAAAATTGTTGTGAATACTGAAACGTTAGAATACGTAGAACGCGCAAAATAAAGTCATAATAATAAATCTGCTGGTTGTTGGCGCGTTTATGTAACGTATGTACACTGCACTTGCCAACAACTTCGCATCTTTATCATTCTAACTTTATTTGTATTTCATTTGTTGACAACGGCGTTTCTGTGCCGTTTTAATTTATTTTTGAATTGATATTAAATTTTATATCCCGAACCCATTATATTTTGAATTTCGTCTATGCAATTTTTTGTGATTGCATCCATCGCGCTAGTTAAATATTTACGTGGGTCGAAAATATTTTTTTCGTGTGCCAAAGTTTCACGGATTGCAGCGGTAAATGCCAACCGAGAATCAGAGTCCACGTTTATTTTTGTAATGTGTAAAGAAATTGCTTTGCGTAATTGTGCAGGTGCTATGCCACGTGCGTTTTTTATATCGCCACCAAATTTGTTTATTGTGGTGATAAATTTTTGCGGTATAGATGATGCGCCGTGCAAAACCAGCGGTGTTTTTGGAATATTGGTTGCGATTTGTTTCAATATATCGAATCGTAATTTCTGATTTTTGTTTTTTGTTTTATATGCACCGTGTGATGTTCCGACCGCCACAGCCAAAGAATCTGTTTGTGTTTGTTTTACAAAATCTTTGACTATGTTGGGGTCAGTGTAAAAATGCGAATCGGATTTAGTATTTTCGTCTTCTATCCCGGCCAGAACACCCAATTCTGATTCGACAGATACATCGAATTTATGTGCATAATCGGCTACGTGGCGTGATATTTTTATATTTTCAGATAGTGGTAATGCAGACCCATCAAACATCACAGATGAAAATCCCATATCTATGGCACGTTTGCAAATTTCAAAACTATGGCCGTGGTCCAGGTGTAGGGCGACTTGGTTTCTTTTATATTGTGCACCGCGAATCATCCCCATTAAAATATCGTCTGACATATAGGCCAGGGCGCTTTCGGATACTTGGAGTATAATTGGGGATTGTGTTATTTCACCGGCACGTAATATTGCCAGTAATGTTTCCATATTATAAAAGTTAAATGCCGGAACCGCATAGCCGCCATTTAAAGATTTTGTTAGTAATTTTTTAGTGTTTATTAAGCCATAATCGGAATAGTGCATAGTTTTTCATCCTTTGAGTTTATGTGTTTTTGTAATTATACCACAAAAAAGAAGTTTTTTGCTTTTTTATATAAAAACTTGACAATTGAATTATTTGTGCGATTATTAGGGTATCGAATCGATAACAAAAGGAAAACAAATGAAAAAAGTTATTTTGTCTATGTTGGGTTTGGCTGTTGTTGCTGGATGTTCTGGCTATGATTATTACAAGACAGACGTTCGCTATCGTCAAGATGGTAAAGATTGTATCTATTATTTTGGTGAAAAAGGCCAAAAATTTAACGAAGATATTCGTTCTTTAAAAGATGCAAAACAGGTTGTGTACAGAAATACACAGTGTTCTGATTTGTATGGTGATGATACTTTCAATTATGAACGCAATGACAGAAAGGCGATTATTCCTGTGTATACAGAACAAAAAACAAGTAAATGTGGTTGTTCTAAATGTTCAAAAAAACAGTTTTTGAAAAACAGATATATCATCGTTTCTGAATAATATATTTTGTTTAGGTTCAAAGCGTCGCATTTTTGTTCATGCGGCGCTTTTTTTGTTTGTTTATTGGTTTTTTTTGTGGTAAAATGAGAATACAAGTAATCTAAGGAGTTTTTATATGAAAAAAATTATGAATAAAATCAATTTTGCAATTATTGCGTTAATGGCAACAGGGTCTGCGTTTGCAGCAAGAACGCCTAAGAACATAGATATTGCTTCTATTCAAGGATCTGGTTCAAATGGTATATGTGATTTGCTGAATAATTTGCATGATGTTTTTAATATTTTACGTATTATGGCATTTATCGGTGCTGCGTTCTATATTGCCAGCTGGGCCTGGGGGTATATCAAAGGTGGTAAGGCTGATTTGGACGATGTAAAGGGAAAAGGTATTGGATTATTGGTTGGTTTTAGTGCTTTGTTCCTTATCGGTATTGTGTTGTCGTTCATTATGTCTGCGGCCGGATTGAATATTATTGGTTGCGACAACGTTTTAATAAAATGGTAATCGTAGACGATATAAAAATTAAAACCGTCCGTCCGGACGGTTTTTTTTATATGTATTTTTTGATTATTTTTTTGAATCGTCTATGTTCGCCAGGGAAAATAATACAGACGATATCAATGATTGATAGGGTACGTGTTGTGCATCTGCTAATTCTTTGATTTTTTCCAATATTTGATGTGGAATACGCATATTAATTACGCAATCTGATTTGTTAAATGCACGAAATGCTGCGTATTCTTTTAACAAAGATTCAATATTCATCACGAATAATTGTTGCATTACGTTTGGCATAGACAATCTCCTATACTGGTGTAATTACAACCGACTATAACATTGTATTTACATTTGTCAATACATTTGTATTTAAGTTTGTGATGGCGGAAATATAGGCGTTTGTGTTGGTTGGTGTGTTGCTGGTATCTTTTTTTTGTCGTTTTTAATTTTTTATTATTTTTATGTTTGTATTAGATAAATTTTTTATTATCATTGGTTTATATTTATCAAGGAAAGGATTTTTATTATGTATAAATTTATGCGTATGGTGGTTGCCACCATTGTTTCTGTGTTTGTCGTTTCATCGTCCCATGCAGAATTACACGTTGATATTGTTGCGGGTGGTGTTGATCCGATTTCTATTGCTGTGCAAAAGTTTGAAGCAGACAAAGGTGTATCAAGTTCCGATGCAAAGATGTTGCGTGAAGTTGTTGAAAATGATTTAAAGCGTACTGGTCTTTTCAGAATTGTAAATCACGATGCGTTTCCTGAATATGTCAAAATGAATCAGATGCCTAATTTTACAAATTGGGCCGCGATTAAAGTTGCTGCGCTGGTCCAGGCTTCTATTAAGTCAGAAGGTAAAGATAATTATAAATTGGAATTCTATCTTTGGGATGTTAATGGTAAAGAACAGATAGAGGCGCAAAGTTTGGTTGCTTCAAAAAAATCTGCTCGACGTTTGGCGCATATTATGGCGGATGCAATATATGAACGTTTAACGGGTGAAGTTGGCTATTTTGATACTCAGATTGTATTTATTGCTGAATCCGGTGATGTGACAGATAGAACAAAGCGTATGGCAATTATGGACCAAGACGGTTACGGTATGCGTTATTTATCTGATAAAAAGACTTTTGTGATGTCGCCTCATTTTTCACCTAATATGTCTACGGTAGTATTTTTGTCATATCGTAATAATGATCCGATGGTATGGGCGTTAGATTTGCAAAATGGTGATCAGACACAACTGGGTAATTTCGGTGGTATGAATTTTGCTCCACGGTTTTCACCTGATGGCGCGCACGTTGCGTTGTCGTTGGTTAAAGATGGTGTTACAAACATTTATGAATATGATGTGTATGCAAAAACTCTTAAGCAATTGACGTTTGATAAGGGGATAGCGACAAGCCCTTCTTATTCCCCAGACGGCAGATATTTAGCATATAATTCTGATTCATCGGGTTCACAACAAATTCACGTATTGGATTTGAAAACTGGGAATCAACGGCGTATTTCGTTTGGAGCAGGGCGATATGCGACGCCTGCGTGGTCGCCAGACGGACAATTTATCGCATTTACGAAAATGGCAGATGATACTTTTTATATAGGAATTATGAATCCAGATGGTCGGCACGAAAAAATTTTGGCTGGCGGTTGGTATATGGAAGCTCCATCTTGGGCACCTGGATCACGCAGAGTTGTTTATTATGAAACAGAACGCAGCGAAGATGGCGAAGACCGTATCAGCCACATTCGCAGTGTAGATATTACTGGGCAAAATCTTTATGATATTGATTTGCCAGATGGGTTAAATGGGACAGAACCTACGTGGTCGCCAAAGATGCCATAATAAAATATGAAAAATTTTTTCGTTGCTTTGTTATTTTGTTTTTTGACTTTGGATTGTTTCGCAACGTCTGTGGTTGTGAAATATATTGTAGATGGTGATACGTTTGTTGGCGACGTTTTATTGAATGGTAAAACATCTGTGAATTCTGTAAGCGTACGTTTACGCAATGTTGACACACCTGAAATTCACGGACAATGCAATTGGGAAATTCAGCGTGCAAAATATGCCAAGCAGCGATTGGGTGAATTGATACCTGTGGGGTCAACTGTGGAAATTAAAAATGTAAAAAATGATAAATATGCAGGTCGCATAGATGCAAATGTTTTTGATGCCGCAGGGCGTGATGTCGGTTCGATTTTAGTCAAAGAAAAAATAGGTAGGCCGTATTCCGGGGGTAAACGTTTATCGTGGTGTGATAACAATAAATAATTTTTAACAACTATGTTCGTTTATTGCTGATCTTACTTCTTCCATAGTTGCAGAAGACGGTAATTCTGGTTCAAAATAAATGTGTGTTGTTCCTGGTTTTATTTTTCCACGGCGTGGCCAATAAAGTCCTGTATCTACGCCCACTGGTGTTATTGGCAATTTTAAATGTTCAGCCAAAAATAATAATCCACGTTTAATAGGAATATTTTGATTTGGGTAGACACGGGTTCCTTCTGGAAAAATTATTAATGTCATTCCGTTCATAATTTTCTTCATTACGCGATTGGCCAGTTCCAGCATATTTGTTTTACCCCGTGTGCGATTTACACCAATTAAACCAATCCTTGCAAACGCCCAACCGTAAATAGGTATCCATAATAATTCACGTTTTATAATGAAAAATGAATTCGGTATGTGGGTAAATAAAATTGCTATTTCCAGCATAGACATATGTTTTGATGCTATTATTGTGCGACCATCCAATCGTGTGTTGATATTGTGTTTTAATGGTATACCGTTTTCATTTAATAACGGGTAATGTATTTCGTATTTTATTCCACCAATTATGCGTGTTAAAAACAGCACCCCCCACGCGTCAGCCAGTACGAATTTACGTTCTATCTTAGATGATATTAAACCAATGACCAACAAAGGTGTCCACAGTGTAAACCAAGCAAATAAAAACAATTTAAATGTCAATGTACGAAACATAAGATTATCCTTCTTTGATTCCAAATAATGTGACAATGTATTTTATATATTCTATGGTCCAACGTTTTAATCGATTAGGTGTGGACATACCTGTTAAAGATGCAGGACACGCAACAATATCTGTGTCTGGTAATTCGCTGCGCAAAAGGTACAGTGCGCGATTCATATGATCTTCGGTTGTTACGATTACTATGCGTGAAATGTTTTGTTCGTTTACTATGTGTTTTATCGCCAGTGCATTTTGATATGTAGATTTAGACAAAGATTCAACCTGGATATGTTCGCGGTTTGGGATTTCTGTGGCCCCAGCACCAATTATATATAAATTACCATATTCTAATGTATCTAGTTTTTTTACAGCGTATGGGATTCTGCGTGCATCGCCAGTCAAAACAAATATGTTATCGTCTTGTAATAATGATTCACAACGCGGTGGTGTCATAGATTTAAACATCATTCCACCCAGGACAAAACAAAACAATAATACAAAAGATATTGGAATATATTTCATTAGTTTCTGGATAATATTTTTATAGTTGTTTTCTTTGTTATGTATACTGAAAATACAATAATGATGATTGGTAATAATATCATTGCCACCCAATCGTATCCAGACAATGACAGTGTTGCTAATAATCCGATGCGCGCAGAATGTGCAGTCTGCAAAATCATAAATATAACAGGCACAGCCATAATAAAACCAATGGTGCAGGCGATAGTGCTTATTTTTCCAACGATAATTTGCATCTGGTGGGCGATGAATTTATCTGTGGCGCCAACCTGGTTCAATATTTCAAGTTCGTGTTTGTGCAACATTGCTATGTTTTTTGATATGTATGATACACATACACCAATTGAAACAAGCATTATTAATAAAATAAATGTTGTTATTGATACCAATTTCCACCCTGCATTCATAGATGATTGTAATGCAGATGTATGTGTTAGAAATTTTGCACGTGTTGATATTTCATTTTTCATAAAAATCATATCTGATGATTTTTTTAATTTTATTTCAAACATTTGTGGCAGATAATTATCCAATTTTGCGCCACTGGTAATCCAAGGCTTCATCATACGTTCCATATCTGATTTAGATATTTCAGTTATAGATTCAATTTTATCAGAATTATCTTCAAAAATTTTCTTTATCGTTTTTGTGTTGTCCAGATTTGTTATTTGAATTGTTGCATAACGTTCCCACTGATTATTCCAACGAATTACACCTGTTCCGATTGAAAGCGCAATTCCAAATGCCAACACCGACAAAAATGTTAAAATCGATATAATCACAGTCATAAATATAGACTGTTCTTTGACCAACGAAAATACCAATGATGTTTTTTTCATTTATGCATTTCCAATGTTTTCAAATTGTTTTGATATCTCGGAAAAATAATTCTGAGATTGCGGTTTAGGTCCCTTCCATTTTCGGTTTGTTTCACCGTTATTATTGGATTCAGATATTCCAGAAAAACTGACGTGATGATTTTCAATGCTGATAACTGGAAAACGATATGTTTCCAACATTTTTTTATTATGTGTTGCCAATATTATAGTTGTTCCAAACGTTTTATTCATCTGGATAAATAATTCCATTAATCGTGATGCGTTTTCATCATCTAAATTTCCTGTTGGTTCGTCGGCCAATAATATTGCAGGTTCAACAATAATCGCACGTGCCACAGATACGCGCTGTTGTTGCCCACCACTTAATTCAACCGGATAGACGTTTGCAAATTTACCCAGTCCAACCCATTCAAGTGTTTTTGTAACTAACTTTTTTATCTTATCAGTGCTTAATCCACGAACACGCAATGGTAATGCAACATTGTCAAACACAGTCATATGAGAGATAAGGGAATATTCCTGAAACACAATGGCCATTTTATGACGTAGTTGCGAAATGTCGTCGCGTGAAATATTGTCGCAATCTTTTGAAAATAATTTTATTTGCCCAGTTGACGGTTTGTGCAATTGATAGATAAGGCGCAACAGGGTTGTTTTTCCCGCACCACTGGCACCCGTCAAGAAATAAAATGAACCTGTGTTGATGTTAAATGAAACGTCGGTCAATACGTCTTGACCATTATCATAATTCGCAGATACATTTGCAAAAGATATTATTGTTTTAGGTTCCATAATGAATTTTATGATAATAAAATTTTTCTATCTGGGCAAGTTGTTTTATACCAATGTTATAATTAGCAGACCCAACAAAGCAAACGTTATTGCTGCTACTGTTAATTGCCACGAATATTTTTTTACTATGATGTTTGCCTGTTGTTGAAAACGCCACAAAAGAAAACCTATGATTGCAAAACGCCCAGTTCTGAATATTGCAGATACACCCAAGAATAATAATATGGGGTAATGACATAATCCCAGGCAGATTGCCAAGACTTTGTATGGGATTGGTGTTATTGCGGTTATGGCAATCATCCAAATTCCCCATTTGTTTAACAATTCATCAATTATTCCCTGGACAGCAATATGATTTGTTGGGTCAGGGATAATCTGTGGATTTGCAAATGTTGCAATTAGCCATGTTCCGAATACATCGTAAAGCCAATATCCAATCATATATGCAATTGCGCCACCAATAATTGAACCAAGTGCAGCCGCCAAAGTTATTTGAAAAGCACGTTTTCGTTCAGCGATTATAGCAGGGGTCATAAAAACCTCTGGCGGGACAAAAAGAAATATGGATTCGCATACTGTCATCGCAAACACAACCCACGCATACCAGGATTTTGCAGATTGTTCTAAAATTTTGTTTATTATCTTCATAGAAGGTATCATAAAAGATAAAAAATTTATCTGCAAGATATAAAATTATTTTCTTGTGTTTTTAATATACCTGTGTATTATTGCCGCAAAGGGATGTGAAAAAATATGATAAAAAAACAGACGAATTCCAACAGAAATGAACGTGTTGCCAGCAAAGTGCAAACTTTGGTCGCTGAGATTTTACAGCGTAATTTTATGGATGATGATTTGATTAAGGGTGTTTCATTGGTTGGTGCGGATGCGCATGGTGGAACACAATTTGTAAAGTTGTTTTTTTATGCACACGAAAATATTGATGCAACCCAGAAAAAACTTGATGAAATAACAAAGACAGTTCGTTTTGAGTTAGCTCAGAAAATGAATCAGAAATATGTTCCTGAAATACGATTCGTTTATGATGATACATTGGAACGCGCAGACAGAATAGAAAGTTTATTGAACAATTTGGAAATATAATATGGGGCGATGATGAAGCAAAGTCATATAAGAAATTTTTCTATTGTTGCACATATTGATCACGGTAAATCTACGTTGTCTGACCGGTTGATTGAATATACCGGGGGACTTGCATCGCGTGAGATGAAAGCCCAGGTTTTAGATTCTATGGATATCGAACGTGAACGCGGAATTACGATTAAGGCACAAACTGTGCGTTTGAATTACACCGCGAAAAATGGGGAAAAATATCAATTAAATTTGATGGATACGCCGGGACACGTTGATTTTTCTTATGAAGTTTCACGCAGTTTGGCTGCGTGTGAAGGGGCTATAATTTTGGTTGATGCGACCCAGGGTGTTCAAGCGCAAACACTGGCCAATGCGTATTTAGCGTTGGATAATGATTTAGAAATGTTGCCTGTGTTAAATAAAATTGATTTGCCGTCAAGTGATGTTGCGTCTACGCGTGAACAAATTGCAGATGTTATTGGTTTGTCAGCGTCGAATGCGTTATGTGTATCTGGAAAAACAGGGGCGGGCGTTCCTGAATTATTAGAAGAAATTGTTAATAAATTGCCGGCACCAAATGGGGATGAAAATGCCCCCACACGTGCGTTATTGGTTGATTCGTGGTATGATTCTTATTTAGGTGTTGTTGTGTTGGTACGTGTTGTAGATGGCAGATTGCAACGTGGACAAAAGATTCGGTTTATTGCGACTGGTGCCGAATATGTTATAGAAAAGGTCGGTTATTTTACACCAAAGATGGAAAATGTTGATTCTTTGAATACTGGTGAAATTGGGTTTATTATTACAGGGATGAAGACGATTCACGATTGCAAAGTTGGTGATACAATTTGTGATGCAAAAAGTGAAGTTGAAATGTTGCCGGGATTTAAACCGTCTGTGCCGGTCGTGTTTTCAAGTTTTTTTCCGGTAGAAGCAAATGATTATCCTGATTTGCGTGAAGGTGCGGAAAAATTGGCACTGAATGATGCTTCGTTTGTGTTTACAACAGAAAAATCATCGGCGTTGGGTTTTGGTTTGCGTTGTGGATTTTTAGGTTTGTTGCATATGGAGATAATAAGCGAAAGATTAAATCGTGAATTTAATTTATCGTTGATTAATACGGTACCAAGTGTGCTTTATAAAATTCATTTACGTGATGGTTCGACTGTTGATTTGGAAAATCCTGCAGATATGCCAGATGTGACAAAAATAGAATCTATTGAAGAACCGTGGGTGCGCGCAACGATTATGATGCCTGATAAATATATGGGGGCGATAATTGAATTGTGTTCTGCGCGTCGCGGTGTTCAAGAAAATATATCATATGTTGGTAATCGCGCGGTGTTGGTTTATCAGTTGCCTTTGTCTGAAATAGTTTTTGATTTTTATGATCGTGTGAAATCTTTGTCATCTGGGTACGCATCGTTCGATTATGTTTTGTATGATTATCGTGTTTCTGATTTAGTAAAAGTTTCTATTTTGGTGAACGATGAAAATGTTGAACCGTTGTCTTTCTTGTGTCATCGCAGTGCTGCAGAAAAACGTGGACGTCAGATTGTTGAAAAATTAAAAGATTTAATTCCACGCCATCAATTCAAAATCCCGCTTCAGGCGGCGATTGGGGGAAAAATTATTGCGCGTGAAACGATTGCTGCGTATCGCAAAGATGTGACTGCAAAATGTTATGGTGGTGATATTACGCGTAAAAGAAAGTTATTAGAAAAACAAAAAGAAGGTAAAAAACGCTTGCGGACTTTTGGAAATGTTGAAATCCCACAGACCGCATTTATTAACGCATTAAAGGTTGGTGAATAACGATGGATATTAAACAAAAATTAAAAGAGTTTAAATATTTGTATGCTTTGCGTGCCAAGGGCAGGGCGTATATAAATTTTTTAGATTCGGTAAATGAAGTACAAAAATTTGGTAAAAATTCCTGTTTTTCTGGGTATCCTAATATTGTTCCAGAATGTGTTCTTTTTAAACAGGGTTGCAGATGTGAACATGAAAATTGTCCTATGATTCATATAAATAATCGATGTGCTGATTCGTATAGCATTTTGGAGAAAACACGTAGGAATTTATATCAAGCAGAAACAGCAATGGTTTCTGAAAAAGTGAAGGAATAGTCATGCAAGAGAGAATGTAAAATAACGATAAAATTAAAGGAAGTTAAAATGGGTTTTTTCAAAAAATATAGAGAAGTAAGTCAAAATGTTCGTGCAAAGCGCAAGGCGTATTATAAAGCAGAAGAAAAAATTAGTGTTCGTTATCCACTTATTAAATTGAATGCAGGTTCTTTGACACCTATGCCGGTGGCTTGTATAAGTGAATTTCAACGTGTTGTTGGAGATGGTTTTAACGAAGATACACCGTTTTGTACCAGATGTGAAAATTTCAAATTACATGAAATTTGTGACCACAGAAAATGTGATTCTTTTGCGAATAATCAAGATTTTGTTATTGCTCGTGAAAGTTATGTGGCTGCGCGTAATGCACGTCGTGAATTTGTAAAAGAATCTTTGCGTGGGTTGGTAAAATAGTTATTCTGGACAGTGTTTTTGCTGTCAAAAACTGATTTAGAGGGAATTTTATGGCGCATCAATTTTTCTTTAATACGTATATCCTGGACAACCTGCCGGCACCAGAGTCGGGTTTTGATGTTGTTCAGGATATTTCTGAACCGCGTTTGCGTATGTATATTACGCAACGTGGTGTGAAAAGTTTTTTTGTGCGCAAACGTATAAATGGTTGTGATAAACGTATTATTATTGGTAAGTACCCAGAAACAGATATAGAATATGCGCGTGCAAAAGTAAGTGAAATTTTAAATGAGTCTGTGAAAAAAATACCTGTGCGTAGAAAAAAAATTTCTTTTAAAGATTTTATTGATTTGTATCTTCACAACAAAGTGCGTCGTGGTGAAGATTCTTTGAATAAATTAAAACGCGCAATTAATTTGCATTTTAAAGATTTATATCAAAAACCAATTCAAGATTTAACAGTGGATGAATTACAATGTGCGCTTGATAAAATCGATGGACGTGCGATGGCTGCGCGGATGCAAGAATTATTGCAAAGTGTTTTTAATTATGCTGTGAATATGGGATACAGAAAAAATAATCCAATGGAAAATATTGGTCGCATAGTTGTTGTTCGTCGTGAAAGAAAATTGAAAAAATTTGGTTTGCAGAAATTGGTCACTGCCATTAAAAATGAAGAAAATATAAATCTGCGGTCTGCGTTTTTGATGTTGGTTTATGGATTTGCACCGAAAAATAAAGTGTTCAAAATGCGCTGGGAAGATTTAGATTTTAATCACGATTTGTGGGGCGATATGCCGTTGTCTGATATGGCGGTTTTGTTGTTGCAAGATTTACCCCAAGATGGTGAGTGGGTTTTTATGGGACGCGGTAAATTTCATTTGACTGATCCGCGTGTGGCGTGGCGACGTGTTGTGAATGCTGCTGGTATGCCAGATTTAACAATGGATGATGTTCATAAATTTTTAATGCGTGGCTTGGTATGGAATCCAGATAAAGATAATTTGCGCGAAAATATGAACGAATTATTGAACGAATTATTTGCATAGTACGTTTTTCATAAAAGTCAATAGCTTTGTTATCGTTTGTTATAATCCCTTGACAGCGTTTTCATAAAATGGTATTTTGTAGAGAAAGGCGCCTGGGTATCACGGGCCACACGATTAACATAAATAAAGGATTAAAGATGACAATTTTTGAACAAGTAAAACAAATAGTATGTGATAAATTGGGGGTTGATGAATCTAGGGTTACGGAATCTGCTTCGTTTGTAAATGATTTGGGTGCGGATTCTTTGGATGTTGTTGAATTTGTTATGCAAGTGGAAAAAGATTTTAATATTGCTATTCCTGATGATGAAGCTACAAAATTAACAACTGTTGGTGATGCTGTTAAATATATTGAATCTCATATGGGAAAGGCTGAACCAGCAAAATCTGCAAAGAAATAAGTTTGTTTTTTTTGTTGTTAAAAATTTAATGTCGTCATAATTTTGACGGCATTTTTTATGTCGTTGATTTATAAAAGAATTTAGTGTATGCTTTTGTTTGATAAATTTGAAAAGGATTTTTTATGAAGAAAGTTGTTATAACTGGAATGGGAATTGTATGTCCTGTGGGAACTGGTATAGATGCCACGTGGAAGAATTTATTAAACGGCAAAAGTGGTATTCGCAAAATTACAGAATTTGATACAGATGAAGTTGCTTCTAAAATCGCGGGTATTCCACATCGTGGAACAGAATCTGGGGATTTTAATCCTGATACTGTTATTGAACCACGGGAACAACGTAAAATGGATAATGGTATAATTTATGGTTTGGTTGCTGCAGACGAAGCGATACGTGATGCTGGGTTATTAGAATATGATGGTGATAAAAATCGCGTTGGTGTTTCAGTAGGCAGTGGTGTTGGTGGTTTGTCAAGTATTTCTGCGACAGAAAAAGATATTTTGGAACATGGTTCGCGGTTTGTTAGTCCGTTCTTTGTGCCTAAATCTGTTGTGAATATGACGGCTGGGTATATTTCTATTAAATATGGTTTTGGTGGACCGAATATAGCAATGGCTACAGCGTGCGCGACAGGAACACATTCTGTGGGCGAAGGGGCTGAGATTATTAAACGTGGGGATGCCGATATTATGATTTGCGGTGGAACTGAAGCAGCGGTATGTCCTTTGGGAATGATAGGATTTTCTGCGATGCGTGCACTAAGTACACGTAATGATGAACCTGAACGTGCATCTCGTCCGTGGGATAAGGATAGGGATGGTTTTGTTATGGGCGAAGGTGCTGGGATTTTAGTTCTGGAAGAATATGAACATGCCAAAGCACGTGGTGCAAAAATTTATGCAGAAGTGGCAGGTGTTGGTATGTGCGCAGATGCATATCATATAACTGCTCCAGCGCCAAATGGTGAAGGTGGTAAACGCTCTATGCAGATTGCTTTGGACAAAGCAGGCTTAAACCCGTCGGATGTCGATTATATAAATGCACACGGAACGTCAACTGGTTTGGGCGATGTAGGGGAATTAACTGCGGTCAAAGAATTATTTGATGGATGCAATATTTGTATGTCGTCAACTAAATCTATGACTGGACATTTGTTGGGTGCTGCGGGTGCAATAGAAACGATATTTTGTGCGCTGAGCATTCGTGATAATATTGTGCCGCCAACTATAAATTTAGATAATCCAATTGATGAAGTAGGGGATTTCAATCTGGTTCCACACAAAGCACAAAAACGCACAGTTGATGTTGCGCTTAGTAATTCTTTTGGATTCGGTGGAACAAACGCCAGTTTGATTCTTAAACGTGTGAAATAGTTTTTGACAAATTGAAGTTGCTGGTGCAAAATAGGCAAGCAAAAACAGTTTGTACGGGGTATAGCTCAGTCTGGTAGAGCGCTACGTTCGGGACGTAGAGGTCGTAGGTTCGAATCCTGTTACCCCGACCACACTTCGCGTCTGCGACGCTTCGTGTGGCAGGCCACACGAACGGAACAGTTATCGCGAAGTAGTGTCACCCGAAGTTTTAACGAAGGGTGGCAGGAATAAGATTCAAATGTATTACGTTTATTTGATAAAAAGTATTTCCCATCCAGAGCAAAAATATATTGGTCAAACCGATGATTTAAAACAAAGATTAAAGCAGCATAATGCTGGATATTCAATACATATAGCAAAATATAAACCTTGGGTTCTGGTAAATTATTTTGCGTTTAGTTCAAAAGATACAGCGTTAGAATTTGAACAATATCTTAAAACTGGTTCAGGATATGCATTCGCAAAAAGACATTTTTGGAAATGATTTATCTGTTTTTTGTGTGTTCTGTATGACAACACAAATATATTTCCATCAAGTTCAAAATTTTGTGTTTGGTGGGTCGAGGTTTGATACGTTGCAACGAAGTTGTCAGGTTCGACAATGAGTAAGTGAAAACGAGTTTTACGAAGTTTGAACGCTAACGAATGCGGCGCAGCCGACACGCTGTGTCATGCGAGCCAATACTGTTTATGCAATCTTTATTATTTTAATGGTGCGGCGACACCGGCAGAGATCAATTTTTTTGCGGTTTCTAATTCATCTTCGGTGGTTGTAGAATCAGATTGCTGTGTCTCTGTTTGTGTTCGTATGCTTTGTGTTTTTGCCGCAGCCACCATTTGTTGACTTATTTTTTGAGATTGCCCAGATTGTCTTTTGCCAGATGATAACCTTTGTGGGGTTTGTTGCTGTTGCGATTGTTGTTTTTTATCAACAGATTGCGGTTGTTGAGCGCTCATTTCTGGTTGGTTTTGTTGTGTTGTAGTGGCCGATGGCATCTGTAATTGTTGAATCATAAAAGATGGTGAAGTACTGGTTGATATACAGGCAGTATGTGTATCATTTGCGTGCCCGTACCCACAGAATATACGTCCGCGTGAAGCCTGATATGGTCCCCCATTAGTATAGAATATTCCACCAGGACACGCATAATTGCCAGTACACGCAACGCAGGTTTGTGAAGAACCTGGCATATAATACCCTGGATTACAAATTTCAACAGTGTGATTACCGTTAAATACATAACCACTGTTCATAACAGCCCCAACATCTGTGAGACCATCAACATTATATATTCCACCAAGACATAAATATTCGGATTCGCATTGGCTGCATTGCAGTGCGCCCTGTGGTAAATATTCCCCAGGAAAACATTCAACTTTTAACCCCTGGATTTTTTTATTATTTCTTGTAGAAAATGTTCCGCCAGGACAAATCTGATGTTTATCAGCAGAACACGCAACACATTCTGTCGCGTCTGCGGGCAGGTAGGTTCCTTCTGCACAAGTTATTGTTGATGGTCCGCTGCCCCCGTGTCCACCTTGGCCACCAGACATAGAGCCCCCTGTGCCGCCTGAGTCCCCGCCACCAACTGATGCAGATATGCTATAATATATCTTTGTCCCATGTGTGCCATACTTATAACATTCGTAAACAGTTTTTGCACCAGAATCAGAGTGAGGATAAGAAGCCGGACAATCATACACGCTTTGATCCATATAATCACGAGGCATATATATCATATTTCCATTTAAAACCCCGTAGAAACCATAATAACCTTCGTATATTTCTGAAAATTGATCAAAATAATAAGTTGCCCCCTGAGTATGATTACAGTCTATAAGTCCACCATAAAAAATTAACCCCATTCCATAGCACGATTGAAGAAGTTGTGCTTTTGCATTGCAACCTGTGGTATTAACTTGACCGGAATTATCATATTTACCATTGTTTAAACAAAAACATCCTTCTGGACAATTAACCAACGATGCATTTGCGTTGGTTTGACATAATGTGCCTGCGATTATTCCCGTTAATACCAAAAATATTCTGTTGATTTTCATTTGTCTCTCCCGAAAATTTAATATATGTAATTTTATCATATTTTTAATGGTTATCAAAATGAAAACCGTGTTTATTGTAATTTTATTTCACAGTTGATGTTTGGTAATTTTTTGATTGATTAATATTTTATGATATAATTCCTTTGCTATGAGTTTACTTGGAATTTTGGCTGCTTTTGTTGGACCTATGATGTGGGCGGTATCAAATATTTTTGATTCCTATATTGTAGGTAGTGTTTTTAAGCGCGTTCCAACGACTATATTTTATATGAATTTGACAAATGTATTGGGGCTGTTGTGTTTGCCAATGTTCGGACCAATTCATTCGTTGCCGTTGAATGCGTGGTTGGTTGTTGGGGTGCTGGCTGTTATAAATCTTGGGTATCAGTTTCCTTATTTTGCTGCGTTGAACAGACTTGATACATCGGTTGTTGCTGCTTTGTTTCAAATGGAAAAGATTTTTATTCCTGTTTGGGCGTATCTGATAATTGGCGAAGCTTTACATCCAATTCAATATGTTGGTTTTGGTATAATAATGTTGTTTTCAGTGTTTTTGAATATAAACCGTGATAGTCATATAAAAATAAATTCTGGTTTTTGGTTGATGTTATTGGCAACAATAATATTATCTTTTGAAGGAACGTTTTATAAAGCTTTGCTGGAAAATACAGATTGGGTATCGGTCGCTTTTTATGTAATGGCAACATCTTTTGTGGGTCAATTTACAATGTTGTTTATTCCCTCAGTTCGTCAAGACATTGTGAAATGTTTTGCTGACTATCGACATCGATTTGGAATGTTTTTATTTATGGAAATCTTTGACAGGTTGGCTGCGTTCAGTCTTGTGTTTGCGTTATCTTTAATTCCTGTGTTAGTAGATTCTGGGATTCAATCTGTTCAACCGATTTTTGTCGCGTTTTATGGTGTTATTCTGGCGCACTTTTTCGATAAACGCTTTCGTGAAGACATATCGCGTCCAGCAATGATTAAAAAGATATTATGCTTTGTGATGATTAGTATCGGCGTAGTTATGACTGTAATAGGGTAATTGTAAAAACATTTATCAAATCAAAATGTTTTTCAAAAATAATTCATAGGATTTTATACTTTTTAATTTTATTTTTTCTTTTTGTTATAATGCTATTGGTAAACAAAGGAGATATTATGAAAAAAGCATTAGTGGCATATTTTTCTGCAACTGGGGCAACAAAAAGAATAGCAGAAATGTTAGCTGAATCGATTGGTGCAAAAACTTTTGAAATTGTGCCGAAAAAACCATACACAAATGATGATTTAGATTGGACGAATAGTACCAGTCGCAGCACGATTGAAATGAAAGACAAAGATTGTCGTCCAGAAATCGAATCGCGTGTGCGTGATATGGAAAAATATGAGGTTGTTTTTATTGGGTTCCCAATTTGGTGGTATCGTGAACCGTCCATTATTGATACTTTTGTTGAATCACATAATTTTGATGGAAAATTGATAGTTCCTTTTGCTACGTCGGGGGGCAGTTTGATTGGCAGTTCGTATAAAGGTATTGCTGCGCTGGCACCCAAAGCAAAGGTTGAACGTGGCAAAGTTTTTGATGCCGGGATAGAAATTCCAGAATTAAAAAAATGGGCCGAACGATATTTAGAAAAATAAAAAATTGCTAACCGCCTTTGTGGCGGGTTTTGTTTTCTTGCAAGAATTTTATGTTGTTGCTATAGTGCTTTTGAAAGCTAAGGGGTAAAATATGAAAATACTTGTCACTGGGGGAACCGGATATATTGGTTCTCATACGATTGTTGAATTGTTAAACGCAGGACACGATGTTGTTGTTATTGATAATTTATCGAATTCAAATGAAAAATCTTTGGAACGTGTTTCTGAAATTACTGGGAAAAAAGTCGAATTTCACAATATAGATATTCGGGATTTCGATTCGATGGATTCTTTGGTGGCAAATAATCGTTTTGATTGTTGTATTCATTTTGCAGGTTTGAAAGCCGTTGGTGAATCTGTGCAGAAACCGTTGGATTATTATGATAATAATGTTTGTGGAACCATAAATTTATTGCGTGTGTTGAATAAGCATAATTGTAAAAATATTATTTTTTCATCTTCTGCATGTGTGTATGGAAATCCAAAAATTATTCCTATATCTGAACAGTGTCCAAAGGGCGATTGTACAAATCCGTATGGCCAAACAAAAAATATGATAGAAGAAATTTTAATGGATTTGCAAAAATCTGATTCTGATTGGAATGTTGTTTTGTTGCGCTATTTTAATCCGATTGGTGCACATCAAAGCGGCAGAATAGGCGAAGATCCAAATGGTGTACCTAATAATTTAATGCCGTATATTACACAGGTTGCAGTTGGAAAACGTCCAGAGCTTAGTGTTTTTGGTGATGATTATGATACACCAGATGGAACAGGGGTGCGTGATTATATTCATGTTGTTGATTTGGCACGTGGACATGTGTGTGCACTTAAAGCCATAGAAAATAAATGTGGAATTGAAATATTTAATTTAGGAACAGGGCATGGCTATTCTGTGTTAGATGTGGTACATTCGTTTGAACGTGCTAATAATATAAGAATCCCATATGTTATAAAACCACGTCGTGCAGGTGATGTGCCTGTGTGTTATTCAAACGCTGACAAAGCAGAAAAGATTCTGGGGTGGCGTGCCGAGTTTGATTTAGATGATATGTGTCGCGATTCTTGGAATTGGCAAAAAAATAATCCAAATGGATATAATGATTAATTGGTGAATCATTATGACAAGGCGGCATTGGAAAATTATCAAATCGTGGATTAAATTCTTTTTAGCCATAGGTTGCGTGGTTGTTTTTGTTGTGTTTTTCATTTTTAATTTATGGTCGCCTTTGAAGAAACCAACAACAATAATTGTTAAACGCGGAATGTCTGTGACGGCGGTAGCAAATTATTTGGTTAAAAATAAAATTATTAAATCTGGGGATTTGTTCCTTTTTTCGATTCGTTTAAATGGTGGAAAAATTTTGGCGGGGGAATATGATATTCCACGTGGTGCCGGTGTGTGGACAATTGCTGATATGATAACTAAGGGCAAAGTTGCAACTACAACGATTACTATTCCAGAAGGATACACAATAAAACAAATTAAAAATATGTTATCTGCATCTGCATCATTGTCTGGAGATGTTGATTGTGATGGAAATGCACCCGTATGTAATTTGAAAGACGGTGATATTTTCCCAGATACTTATCGAATCGCACGTGGTGTGTCAAGATTGTCTGTATTGGATTTAGCGCGTAAGAAGATGATAGATGTAAAACAAAAGTTAGATAAACATAAATATCCAGTGCCGCTTAAAAGTTGGGAAGATGTTTTAACGTTGGCATCTATAGTACAAAAAGAAACCCCGTTAAAGCGTGAAATGCCCGTTGTTGCAGGTGTCTATCTGAATCGTTTGCGTATTCGTATGCGATTGCAAGCTGATCCAACGGTTGTTTATGCGCTTACCGAAGGAGAGGGTGATATGCACGGTGAACCATTATTATCAGGACATTTAAAAATAGAAAGTCTGTATAATACGTATCGTAATTATGGTTTGCCCCCAGCGCCGATTGCGAATGTTGGTCGTGATGCGATTCGTGCAGTGTTATATCCTGCGAACACTAAATATTTATTTTTTGTTGCTGATGGTAAGGGGGGGCATAAGTTTTCTGTCGATTTTGAAGAACATAAAAAAAATCGTATTGATTGGCGCGAGATAAAAAAAGAATTAAATAACTAAATGCGCGCTATTATATCATATTTTTTTGTATTTTGCAAAAAATCAATTTTCTTGCAACTTGGTTTTTTGTGTGGGAAAATATGCTTATCAGGAAAAAGTCCTGAGCTAAGTTTAACAGAAAGAAAGGATAAATGATGAAAAAAATTGCTTTGACTTCTTTGATAGCTATGTTTGCTTTTGCTGGTGCTAATGCTGCGAATGTGATTGATGGCAATCCATTGTATATGCCAAAGGCTGGACATTTTTATAGTGTTTCTTCTTTGGGTTCACACACAGGCGATGAAGGTATCAAGTCTTGGGCATTCGGTGAAGAATTTGGCTATGGGATTACGGATAGATTAGCGGTTGAAGTTTCTACGACAGTTGTTGATGAACGTTCTTTTGATCAATGGGCGTGGGATGATATGTCTTTGGGTATCGCATTCCGTGCTTTGGACAAAGGTGCATGGAAATTAGATTTGATTGGTGCGTACGAAGTAGATCCTGTTTGGGGTAATCGTAGACCTTTCTTAGAAGCAGATGATACAGAATATACTTGGACTGTTGGTGTTCGTGGCGGTTATGTAGCATCTAACTGGACAGTTGCTGGTCATGCTAGTTTCAATTATTGGAATACAGAATCGTTTAACTGGAATGAAAAAGCTGGTGAACGCGGTGTTCATACTTTAACTTTGGGATTGGACGGTCAATATTTGTTAACAAATCGTTGGAATTTGGTTGCTGGTGTTGAATATACTGGTGTGTTAGACAAAGAATATCGTGGAACCCCAGGTGCAGAAGTTAAAAACGAAGGCAAGTGGGAAGGAACGTTCGGTGTGAACTATAACATCGACACAACAAAGTTTGTTGGTGCATATGTTAGTGCTGATATGAATCACCACGGTGGTACAGCGCGCGATGAATGGAAAATCGAAAATGGGTTTGGCTTTGGTGCTAAATTCGGTATTGATTTCTAGTCTGAAAAGCTATAAAAAAATCCGGCCGATTGGTCGGATTTTTTTATTGACAGTTATTTGCTTTGACATATTTTTTCTCTGTCAGCAATTGGTTTTTTGAAAGTGTGAATTTTTAGCGGTTTTTTAAGAATTTTTGCTATATTTTTCTTGCCAATTTACAGGGTTGGGGTTATAGTAAATGTGCTTTCCGTGTAATGAAGGAAAGTGAAAAACACAGAAATCTGCGATTTTTGCCAGATTTATAATCACGCGTGTGCGATGAAATAAATCTGCGGGGCGGGTTTCGTATAGTCAAAAAAAGAGAATAAAAACAAAGAGATTTTGAATGCCAACAGTAAATCAACTGATTCGGAAACCACGTAAAAAGGTAGTAGCAAAGTCTACTGCACCTGATATGATGGAAAATCCTCAAAAACGCGGTGTTTGCACACGTGTTTATACTACTACTCCTAAGAAACCTAATTCTGCTCAACGTAAAGTTGCGCGTGTTAAATTGGCTAATGGTCGCGAAGTGACAGCGTATATTCCTGGTGAAGGTCATAATCTTCAGGAACACAGTGTTGTTATGATTCGTGGGGGGCGTGTAAAGGATTTGCCAGGTGTGAAGTATCACATTATTCGTGGTGTTTTGGATACTAAGGGTGTCGAAAGCAGAAAACAAGGTCGTTCCTTGTATGGTGCTAAGACAAAGAAATAATACACATCGATTATATTTGGTGTGAGTAATTTGGGAAACCAAGTGAAGAAATAAAAAAGGATATGTAGATATGTCAAGACGTAAAGCTGCTGTGAAACGTGAGATTTTACCAGATTCAAAATATCATAATCTGGTTGTGGCTAAATGTATCAATGTTGTTATGTGGGATGGTAAAAAAGAAGTTGCTGAAAACATAGTTTATGGTGCAATGGAAAAATTGAAAACTATCGCAAAAGACAAAGATGAATTAACTCTCTTTTTGGAAGCAGTGGATGCTCTGAAACCATCTGTTGAAGTAAAGGGTCGTCGTGTTGGTGGTGCTACTTACCAGGTTCCAGTAGAAGTTCGTAAAGATCGTCAACAAACACTGGCATTGCGTTGGTTGGTGATGTTTGCA
>JAZLBV010000013.1:0-20691 GCA_045613925.1 Candidatus Enterousia sp. | reverse complement strand
CAGGCTCATATTTTCGCCAATCGTAGAAATAGTCGCAGCAATATCATCTTTGACTGCGTTTAAAGTCGCTTCGAAATCGCCAGCCAATTCCATTGCTTTGTTCGCAACGTTGGCGACCAAAGTTTGGAATTTGTCGTTTTTCGCAACGAAATCAGTTTCTGCATTCAATTCGACGACACAGCCCATATTGTCGCATTTAACAACCGTCACCAAACCGGACGCAGCAACACGACCCGCCTTGGACGCGGCTTTGACAATACCTTTTTGACGCAACCAATCGGCAGCGGCTTCGATATCACCATTATTTTCAACTAATGCTTTTTTACAGTCCATCATACCTGCAGATGTTTTTTCACGCAGTTCCTGAACTAATTTTGCTGTTATTTCTGCCATTGTTTTATTCCTTTCTTTTTTTAATTATTTGTCTGCTTTATCGGCCAATTTACTGCGGCGAACTTCGCGCGCTTCAGAAGTTTTCGATTTCTGTTTAGCCTCTTTTACTTTGATATCGTGTTCATATTCTTCCGCGGCAGCTTCTGCATTATCAGATTCAACCTTTTTACCAGCTGCGCCACCTAATCTTTTTTCGATACCAGACAAAATAGCATCTACAAACAAATCACAATACAATTGTGTTGCACGTGATGCATCATCATTACCTGGAACTGGATAATCAACTAATTCAGGATTAGCGTTTGTATCACAAATTGCAATAGTTGGAATATCCAAATTTTTCGCTTCGTGCACAGCATTTAATTCACGTGGCACATCGATAACAATCATGGCCTGCGGAATTCCATGCATTTCTAAGATACCACCGAAAATTTCACGTAATTTTGCAACTTCTTTGGTCATAACACCAACTTCTTTCTTGGTAAGACCTAATTTATCAGCGTTTGCAATATCATTTTCCATTTTTTTCAAACGGCGAATACTTTGTGAAACAGTTGTCCAGTTAGTCAACATACCACCCAACCAACGATTGTTCACATAAAATTGTCCACAACGTTCAGCTGCATCTTTGACAATATCTTTCGCCTGGTGTTTGGTTGCAACAAATAAAATTTTTCCACCTGCTGCAGCGATTGCTTCCAAAGCAACCAACGAACGATGCAAAAGCGGTGCAGTTTTATTCAAATTGATAATATGAATTTTATCTTTAACGCCATAAACGTACGGTGTCATCAATGGATTCCAGCGACGTGTATGATGTCCAAAATGAACGCCTGCTTCCATTAATTGTTTCATAGTAAAAGTTGGCAATGCCATTGTAAATCCTTTTATTTTCTGTTGTTATCCTCGGCCAGCGGACGTAAAAAACCGGTATTCCGGACAGAAATTATATCCACTGCCTGTGTTCTTCGCGCGACGCGCGTGCCACCATATTAAACAAAAATCTCAGAAAAATCAAGTAGTTTTTATACAAAATTGCTTTCTTTGACATAATATGATAAAATTCCTAGGCTATGAGAGAGATAAAACATCGTTTAACCAAAGACGAATTGATTTTAACCGGTTTTTCGGTATGTCATACTATTTCAAATTTATTTTTAGGAACTTTTGTTATTTCCTTTTTGATGCACAATTCAATCAATGAAATAGTATCTGTTTCTGTATATCGATTGTTTTACTATTTTGCTATATGCGCAACATTTATATTGTCCGCTAATTGGTGTAAAAAAGGAAACAAGAACTCGCTTTTTGGTATGAATATCATAACCCGCATAATCCTGCTTGGGATTATTGCCATTTTGGGTTCAAAAGCGGCCGATTATGTTATTTTACTTGGTGTTCTTTATGGGGTTTTTGATGGTTTTTATAATTTACCAATGCACGCTATGATTATTGAAAAAGTTAGTTCTGAACGCCTGGTATTTTTTCTTGGAACAAAAACAGCCATAAAAAACATATTTAAAATTTTAGTTCCCATCACCCTTGGAATACTTGTTACGACAAAATCATTACAAAATGTAGCCTGGATAATAATGATTATGGCGATGGTAGAAATTTTATTGTTGTTTTTATTATCTCCATCTGTTTCGCGTGAACAAAAATGTACAAAAATAATTGAATTCTATAAATCTGCAAAACAAAATTCACTTTTGAAAAAACTATTTTTGGCTGAAATATTGCGCGGATTTGCCGTAATTTTAGAAACAGTCGTGACAATGTATATAGTGTATGTATTTCATACATATATGAATCTGGGAATATGGACAACAGTATTCGCAATCTGCACAATTGTTGCATCTTGGCTTTTTGGTCGTTTTTGTTCCAGACGTGATTATAAATGGGTTATGACATTATGTTCCTTTCTAATGATATCCGCTGCAACGGCATTATGTATAAAAGTAAATTATTGCACTACATTAATATATGCGTTTTCATCTACTGTATGTATAGAGATTATGAATCAAATTTGCGGCGCCAATGTTTTAAACACAGCAAGAACAAAATTTATCACCAATAAATATTGCACAGAATATCTAGTAATGCGTGATATTGTATTATTTCTTGGGCGTTGGGTTGCATTTGTTCTTTTGATGTATATTGGCGTATTTGGTTTGCATGCTCTGCTGGGATTATTTATTATTTTATCTGTTTTTGCACAAATTTTGGGATGTACTATATCTACCAGTTTGACCAATGCCATAGCAACAAACAAAGACGATAAAATGGATTAAAACCATTTTATATTATCTGACCCGTTCAAAAACAGCCAATGTATCCACACTGGTCAGACCTGTTAAATACCATTTCAAATTATAATCTTGTAAAATACCTTTAACTAACTTTGTGTCTTTCATAGAATTTTTTGAAAATTGTTTTGGATAGCCAAATAATGAATAAGATACAAGCCGTCCACCAACATTAAGCCGTTTTAATAACGGTTGAACTATATTCCAATGCGATTCCAGATTTATGATGTTTGATAAATGTATAAAATCATAAGATTGACTTAAACAGGCACTTAAATTGACTATATCTGTTTGTATAAAATTATAAGGTTCTTTGATAATTTTTTGTAATTGTTTATATTCAAAATCACTTGGCAAATACTTACTATCCCTGCCATCCCAGGTATCTTTGTTAAACAAACGGGTTCCGCGCATTGAACAAAGATATTCATATTCCTCAAACGGCAATTTTGACGACACTTTATCCATAAACGGTGCATTTAGCGCATCATCACGCCACCATAAATTTTCCAACATTCTGGCATATTCATCGCGATTCAAAAGACCAATCGCAGCGGTTTTAATATCCATTATCAATTTTGCATTTTGTGTTATATCAAACGTATCAATATATTTTGCTCCGTACAACGAACAAAACAACGGATGATTGCCGGAACCAACCACGGTCAGCGCCCTATTACAATCTTTTGGCATAAAAGAGCCCAGCGCCATACGCAAATCTTCATTTGTCGTAATATGCGCGTGACTTTTTTCATCATACATAACAGAACTAGACATCACCACCACCTTGCTAAACGAAACAAGATTAACACAAAACCATAAAAAAATTCTGTCGCAAATACCACGACAGAATTTTCATTAAAAACAACGATTATTATTCTGCTTTGCCACCAAAGCCCATCAAGAAGGGTTGACACCCTGGACATTGGTAATGAATAATACCAGTAGCTTCGTGCGGATTATCAACAGTATCACCATAATAATTAAAGCCGACACTCAACTGATTTTCGTGTGTATTATTTTGCACTTTGCCAGAATCAACAGCTTCAAACCCGGTTGGAATCACTCTGCCTTCTGGGGTAGAAAAAGCTATTTCTGCTTTGCCTGCATCTTCACCACTATTATATCTGGTGGCAACAATATCATACCATCCGTCATAATGCGCCCCACTAGTCGTATCAGTCCACTCTCTGAAACTTGCGGCCAACACTTCATTGCCACTATCTTGCTTAAAAGTCAAAGTTGCATTGTTATCACGTAATGTCAATCTATCACCTGCCACAGTTGTATCTGGTTCACCAACATCAGCCACAGCAATACCATTAAACACAACATCCTGCTCAAAATTATCTGGGGTCATACCCGCAGTAATATTTTTTGATTCGTACCCCCCGGCAATTGGCATTATAAATCGAGTGATATTTTCATCACCATTTTCATCACGATAAATTCCGTGAACATCTATAAAACCAAAATCGGCATACTTTAACCCTTTGTTATAACCAAACAATTGCACATACGTATTTACGCTTTCCGTATCAGATTCAAAGGCAAACTCATTTGTATCGTCAACCCTGCCAATTTGTCCTACTTCACCATCATCAATAGTTTCAATACCAACGATTTTGCCATTATTCTGATCGACTACAAAGCGCATCACAAAATCTTCGTTTGGATTCACAGTATCATATTCTTTGTCCGCAGATTCAAATAAAACATCATCTAAAAATATATTTGAAGACGCATCTCTTGATGAAGCCCCACGACCAGCGGTTGCACTGCGTGCAAAATTACCGTATGTATCACCTTCTTGAATTCTTGACACCATCCCAGTAATGTTCGCATTACTAAGTGCGGCACGGTCAAAATCAGACATACCACCACCCCCTGAACCACCGCCACACGCAGCCAAAGCAAGAACAGATGTTAAAATCGCAAACCTTTTCATTTTAAAATCCTTTGTTTTCATTAATTTGTCTTTCCACCAAATCCCAAATTCATACGAACTTCTGGTCGTGGAGAAACGCTATTACCATAATCATTTATATTTTCATAGTTATCCAACTCTGTTCCTCTGTCGCGAATTTGAACTAGCCCCACAGATTCAGACGGAACACCACCATCTCCATAAAAACGAAATTCAGAATTCATATTGTCCGCCATCACAGGATTATTATGTTCATCAACCACAGGTTCCCCTTGTTCATATTCTTGGAAAGATATCGCGTTCATAGAGAAACTATTATTTCCATCATCACTAATCATACGAAAATCATCATCTCCGTTATTATTGTGATAATTAGAAAAAGCAATCGATTTGTTATCACCAGATTCTGTGTATTCTATGTCATACCAATTATCAAAATTAGCTGTTAATGTACTTCCTTCTTGATTGAAAACTAATCTTGCATCTGATGTATCCAAATTCAAAAACTTGCCACTGTCTTCACCACCACGTACAGCAACCACAGAAACAGTTGCGCTACCATTAAACGTTGTACTTGCGTTAATATCCTCTTTATCTATTTTCTTTGCATCATCATATCCACCCATAAAAACAGCGTGTTGTTGTTCTTCACCTGTTGCAGAATCGATGACCGCCAAATATCCAAAATCGGAATAACGCAATTCAACATCTTTGCCAAACGAATTATACTCTAATTCAGCATCAACCCAATTAGCTCCACTTTTGACCAATCCTGTAAATCTTTTTGTATTACCATTACGTTCAAAATATTCTGGACCATCTTCTGGATAATCATCAACCTCAGACAATCCCATATCAATACCGATAATCTTTTTATTTTCATCAACAACAAAATGGAAATTATCTTCAGGATTTCCAACATCTTCAAAATCTTCGTCTATGCCCGCAAAACTTATATTAGACAAATCATAAGAACCTGCTCCACGTACCGTTCCAGATTCACGCGTTGATGACGAACGACTGTTCAAAGTATTTCCAGAACCATCCGTTTCAATATATGTCAACATACCAGTTATTTGTTTATTACTTTCAACCGCTTCGCGTTGTGCCGGTGTAAGACCATCAGAAACACCGCCTGAACCGCCGCCACACGCAGTCAATGCTAAAACAGACATTAAAACAAACAATTTTTTCATTAAAAACTCCTTTTACTTCATATGAACACAACCCTACAAAAAACAGGACTAACAAATCAACAAATTTTTCAGCGAATATTTTGCGACCTATTCCGACGCGGAATTCCGTTTATACATCAAATCAAAATTATGGATATAACTGAACGATACACCTATGGATGTATTTGCACCATAATCCGGACGTTCTTTTGAATGGGCACGACGATACTTTATATATGGTCCCATAGTTAAATCACCCCAAATATTAGTATCTAAACGCGCCACAGCCAAGAAATCATAGGTATAATTATCAAACGAATCCTGCGAAAAAGACAAATATTTTCTGTAATATCCATCTGACGAGAATTTCACACCATCTCTGATTTCATATTCAACACGCCAACCAGCTTCAACTGCAGATTTATTAACTTTGTCTTCAGAATATGTAAAATCATATTCATACACACCAACAACATACAAACTTTTTATAATATCGTGATCAAACAGCGATAAACCAGCATTTGGACGAATAACTTTTGTACGCGGATCACCAACGAATTCTGTTTCATATTGAACACGCATAATCGGTCCCAATTTGAAAGAATCAAAATCCCACGCCGCATATGCTAAATCAGATGATAACAAAATTTTATCTGCACTTTCATCCACAGTCTTTTCAGCATCGTATGGTTTCAATGTCTGTTTACCATATTCCATAAACACAGAATTGTCCCATTTAAACCGTTCAAAACCATATTCTAAGGCAACATCCAACACACCCTTGATGTTTTCCTGGTCAGTAGCTTTCAACGCAGCAATTGATGAATTTTGATATTCTTGTGCATTATCAACAGATGTTTTTGTCCAATCCAAACCGATTCGACGTACATTAAGATTAAATTTATTATCTTTTGGTGATTCATCAGCGAACGCAACAAAAGGAACAAACAGCAAAAACAAAGCTATTTTTTTCATAAAGACACCCTATATATTTATTTCCAAACTTGTAAAACACCGCCATTATCAGCATAACGCCACCCCGCCCCACGAATACCAGCAGTAAACCTAGAACGATAAACTGACGGAATTTTTGCATAAACCTGATTTCCAGAAATAATGACAGTTTCTATTTCAAAATTGTTTTCACGCGCAACACGCTTTAACTCAGCCCAATCAGAAACGCCATTTGGAACCACTATAAACATCTCAGATTTTTCCAAAGATTCCATATTTGGTATCCAATTTTGAACATTATTAATCGTCAACCAATTACGAACAACATCATTATCTATGTTCATAGTTATATTTGCAGAATACGAATCAGTCGAAATATGTTCATCAGAAACACTTGACGAAGAAATAAAATTTAACAAGTCATCATCAGACGTATTTTTTAACAAATCCGCCAAAGATTCTGATTCTGAATATTGCGACAACACATCATACAATATCTGCCGACGCGCACTATTCATCGCATTAGCTTTTGCATTTGCCGCGGTATTACTGGTCTGATTCACAATAACCGATCCCGACAAACCAATCGCCGACAAATTATGCGGAGCAACCAAACCAAGCAACACCATTAAAAATAATGCTTTTGTATAACGTTTCACAATCAACAGTCCTTAAAATTTAATTTCTACACCCAAACGCATTCCCATAGATTTATACACAGATTTTATTTCATTGGAACTTTCCAGTGTCCAACCTGCATTTCTGTAATCATTTATGGTATTCATTTCTTCTTCTAACATTTCCATTTGATAATCAGACAACCCACCAGCAGTATATGCAGTATAATAAGTATCATACAAATCGCTATAATACGTACTATTCAAATATGTTTTTGCAGTTGCCCCAGACACAGAATAATAATCATATGTCAAACCAAACGTTAACATTGCAGAATCAGTAACAGCCGTTTTCCAATTCGCATTCAAACCAAAATGAATCGCATCACCCAAAGAACCACTATCTTCTACACTTTTTGGATGTGCCCAATCATAACGGTATGGCTGGTTTCCTTCGGATGTATAAACCGGCAATCCCAATTCAACACCACCACTTACAACATTATCATTATTTATAACGTATTCCATATCTAACGCCAAATATGGACCAGCCCAAGTTGTTTCATATTCGTGGCTGGTTCCGGATTGTTCATAATAATATGTTCCACCCGTGCTAACACCCTCTGTCACAAAACCCGATATAGCAGGAATTTGAATAATATCAGAAATATTCCCACTAGAATCTTCTACACGCCCAGTAATTGTTATATCGCCGTTTGAAGAATAGAACAACAAAAATGGATCACATTGAATTTCCCCCATATACCCAGAAATACAGGTTATATATGGATGATTATTCGTGGATTCCAAAATATCTATGGCAACACCGTAATTTTGTTCTGTGGTTAATTTATGTTTGAAATAACGATACCCAATAGACGGCGTCATCTTAGCACGTCCAACAGAGAACAAATCAGTCAACCCAAATGCAGCATTAAAGCCCATCTGGGTACCACCCTTGCTTTTTCCAACAGATAACGCATGCCCAGTTTGATAACCAACAACACTGCCGCTTTCATCGGTCCACGCCATAGCCAAATAACCACCCTGAGAAATATCATCATCAACCATAGGCGATTCGTCAAATTGCATACCATAACGCGCCCCAACCTTAATCTGCATAGGCGTCGAATCACCAAAATACCACGCAGCATTAGCATCAAAAACATTCCATCGAACGTTATCATAATGCAACTTAGAACCCGCGGTATTCATACTAAAATCCCAGTTTGCAAATTCGTGCGTTAACCCAGCCCCAAGCACAAAACCGCTTTTCTGATTTGAAGTCTGTTTTGCAGACGATTTTGACCTTTTGGTTGTTGTGGTCCTGGTTGTGGTCGTACGCATAGTGCTTTGTTGTTGGGCATATCTGTTCCCATAACCTGTATTATTATTGTACCCACCACCATAGCGTTGCTGATATAAATTACTGTTGTAATAAGTGCCCGCAGCCCCAGCAATTCCGGGAATCATAGTCACCATTGCCATATTGAACAAAACACGATATATCTTCTTCATTGGGTTCACCTTTCCTTTTTATTTATATTTTATTATAACATAAAATAGTTGAAAAAAAAATAGTTTTATAATAAGGTTTGAAAAAATGTGGGCGTGGCGAAATTGGTAGACGCGCAGCACTAAGGATGCTGTGGAGCAATCCTTGGGGGTTCAATTCCCCCCGTCCACACCACCAATTTTCGTTATTGCGCGCAACGCGCACAATTAAGAAAATTGAGTGTCTCGCCGTAGCCTTTGGCGAAGGCGGACGGAAAGCTAAAAAGATTATTTTTTACCGCACGCAATTATTTTATAAAAAACAATTTTCTACTTGCCCATAAAATTATTATTTTGCTAACATCTGTCTAAGGAATGAAAAGGATTATACAATTTTTTGCTGTATGCCTTGGTCTGTCTGTATTTCAGACGGTGTCTGTTATTGGTGCTGAAAACATTCGAAATACTGCCAAACGTGATTCTGTAAATGTCGTATCAACAACAAATTCTTCAACGCGCTCTAACCCAAATGCAAAACAGAAAAACGACACAAATCGAACAGAAAAATCCAGAACAACAAAAACAACTACACGAAACACACAGTCTGGAACCCAGGCGCGCACGATTTCGCAAAATCGTCAAACGGCCCAGACTGTTAAACAACGCTCTGCACTGCCTGCAACCACGAAACGCATAACAACGGTCGCACGAACCACAACACCAACACGTTCTGTAGAAAATCGCACTGCAACAAAAAAATCAAACACATCACGGACAGCAACAACATCAAAGGCTGCAACCCGCGCCAGTTTTTCACGCGCAGCCGAATTGAACGAAACAAAAATATCAGACATAAAATCAAAAGATTATTCAAAATGCAAAAGCGTATATTATGAATGTATGGATGAATTTTGTGCAAACAAGGATGCTAATTTGGGCCGATGTGCCTGTTCTTCAAGAATTCACGAATTCGACAGCATAAAAAAACAATTAAGTGCCGCTGAAGATAAAATGTTGGATTTTAACCAACAATTGTTGCTTGTCGGGTTAGACAAAGAAGATGCAGCGGCTGTCAACGTCGCAAGCGAAGGTGAACTAGGATTTCAAACCAAAGATTCTTCGCAATCTGAAAAATTATTGCAAAAGATAACGAAATCTTTGAACAGTTCGTCTGATTCAAAATTAACAAATAATATGTCATCTGTATCATTGTCTTTGGATTTTGACAGTGCGTGGGATTCCATTGATTCTTTGTCTGGTATATCAACCAGCGCAAAAACAGGTCTTGATTTATATAACGCGGCAAAACCTGTGTGTGTTGAAATGGCAAACGAAGTTTGTTCCGATGATGAATTAGACATAGCACAAAATTCCTATAAATTACTTATTCAACAGGATTGTAATACCGTTGCAAAATCTTATGACACCCAATATAACCAGGCAATGGACAAAATTCACGAAAGTGGCGCTTTGTTAGATATGGCACGATTAAACGTATACCAACAAAGAAATTCCGACGATATTTTGACGTGCAAAAGAAAAATTCTGGAACAATTGTCTGATTCGTCTGTATGTGGTGAAGATTTGCACAAATGTCTTGATATAACGGGGCAATACATCAATCCGGCAGATGGTTCGGCGTTTTTATCAACAAACCTTTATAACATAACAACTCTTTTGACCGAACCAAATGGTGAAGAAACCTGGGCAAATATACCTGCGAATAAACAATTTGTTTCATTTTTAAATTCTAAGAAATTGTTTTTGGATCCAGCCACAGAACAATGCCAAGACATATCTGATATTGTATGGAAAGATTTCCTTGATGAGGCATTGGCACAAATAAAATTGGCACAGAATGCTAAATTAGAAGAAATACGACAAAGCTGTACAACCCTGGTCGCTGAATGTAAAAATGATGCACACCAAGATTTACAAGATTTTGATGCACGCGCATTATCTACTTTCCAAGTAATAGCAGATTCAACCGTAAATGCACTTTGTGCCGATGTTGAACAATCCTGTATCAGCTTGCTTAATGCATCTGGTGGCGGTGCCACAGAATGGGAATCTGGTATGACAGGGGTTGCCGCAGATATATCATATGATTCAATTCTTGAAAATTGCGCAACAGTTGGTCGTGATTGCATTATACAACAATGCAACGGTACATCAGGAAACTTTGCATTATGTGGAAAGTTTTCGTCCAGCCCGCGTCGTGCAATCTTGACACGGCGTGCCTGTTGGAACGAAGTTTTGGCATGTGTCCAACAATCTACAAATCTGAACAACATAAATGCAGATATTACTAAAAATGGGCGCCGTGCATATTATGAAGAAGTGTTTGGTATAACAGATGCCAATAAATATAATTTGATACCAACACTTTGCAGTGATGGCGACATATCTTGTTTGATAACAGAACAACTTTGGGGCAATTGCGAAAACAAAGCATCTGACACAATAATAAGCACGAACGATGAATTGATTGCACAGCACAGGGGTCAACTTTTTGAACAAAATCAAATATTAGTTCCAAAAGAAGAACAATTTTCATTGCTTTCTTGGTTTGCATCTAACACAGGAACATCAAGCAGTATAGACAGTTGCAGTGCATACGCGTGTCCAACAAATTATAAATATGATGAAATCAGTAGAAATTGTTTGCAACTTATTCCTACAGATTCACCTTTGACCACTTATGATGGCCAAAGCATTATGACCACTGATGAACAAATACACATAACAAACAACATAACAAATTACTGTGCAGGTGGAATAAATGCCAAGGACAGATACGGAAACTGTTGTGCAGATGCTGTATCTGGCGGAATTTGTGTTCCAGAATCATCCTATAATGCATTATTTATCCAAGATGTATATTGCGACACATCTATAGAATTGGCGAATGCGCCCAGTTATTATTGTGCAGATTACACACAGGAAGAACGCACCGTTGGCGACCAAACGGAAACCGTATACATCGCAACAGATGATAAAAAATTATCACTTTATTGCATAACCCAAGCAAATTCTGTAAATGTAAATAACAATGGTGTATTAAAATGTAATGGATACCTTGTGTTAATTGACCAGTATGGTAATTACATAGCACCCCAAGGGACAACAGGACCATTTATGAGATATAATATGAATTCGCAACTCAACACTTGCAAGTACACTTATTCCACAGGCGATAAAAAATGGAAATGGTTAACGAACGGAAATTCTGAATGTACAGATATTTCAAATTCAGCTGGTAATTACAACCCTGTTCCAAAAGATAACCAATTCACAATTAAATACCAATAATCATCAGATTTTTATAGACTTGATGATGTCGGTTATTGCCTTTAATTGTTCACCATCAAATTTACCCAAGACCCAATCAGATGGATTCATAGGCGAATTAAAATCACGTGGATGTCCAATACCGATTCGAATACGTCTGTAATCATTACCGATTGCGTTATCTATGGATTTAATACCATTATGGCCGGCACTGGAACCACCAACTTTTTCACGCATATTTCCTACTTTCAAATCCATATCGTCATGAATAACTATTAAATTTTCAATTGGGATTTTATAGAATGTCATCAATGGCAAAACAGCATCCCCACTATTATTCATAAAGGTCTGGGGCTTTACAAAAATGATATTATGTCCATCAATTTCGCCCCGGCAGGTCAGTGCATTTTTTTCTTTTTTCCAAACAGCACTATCTGCTGCCAAAAAATCAATTGCCATAAAACCAACATTATGACGCGTTTGTACATATTCATTACCCGGATTACCCAATCCGACAAGTAAAATAGGTTTATTTTCTTGCATATCACTACCTTTGTTTTATACTATAATATCATATAAAGGAGAAAAATATGAAAATAAATTCATTATCTATAATTTCCACATTAGCTGTGTTAACATTTGCTTCATCTGCAAACGCCGGGGTTGTCGCAGATTTCTACGTTGGCGGTATGGTTGGCGCTGGTGGACAAACATTATTCACAAAAGACACTCATAATTCTTCTGGTTCATCTGCGTTATTTGGTGGAATTATCGGTGTTGATATTCCTGCGTTTAGAATAGAAGCAGAATATAATTATCTTGATTCTAATGATATAGACACGAATTCTGCAATGTTAAACGCTTATTTCAAGGTTCCTTCGACACTTATTCAGCCATACATTGGTGCTGGTATAGGTATGTTATTTAGTGGCAATCATAAGATTACAAACGAAGGCATTGAAACAAAATACACAATAGATTCAACTGCCGCGTACCAGGCTATGTTGGGTGCTACAATTGATATATTGGCAATACCTGTGAAATTTGATGTTGAAGGTCGTGCACTTTACGCACCAGATATTTATAAAATAGCTGCAACAGACACAACACCAGATTTATTAGAATATAACGTACGTGTAAAAATGCGCTATATGTTTTAAGGTTTTGTAATGCTGACATTGATTGACGGAAATTCTTTGGTATTCCGCGCCTATTACGGGGTTCACGCGAATTTGACTCGTTCAGATGGATTACCGGTTGGCGCGGTCTACGGTTTTTTCAATATGATTTTGCCTATACTAGCCGCTGCCAAAGAAAATGATTCTTTTGTTTGTATATTTGATGCATCAAGAATTTCTTTCCGCCAAGATATTTATCCACAGTACAAGGCAAATCGGTCTGAAACACCGGCTGATTTATTAACACAATCTGAATTAATTCGAATTGGCGCACATGCAATGGGTATGTCTGTGCTTTGTATTCCTGGGGTTGAAGCAGACGATGTTATCGCCACAATTGCAACACAAAATTGTAATAACGACGGTGGAACCCGCATAATAAGCAGCGACAAAGATTTAATGCAGTTGGTTTCTGATTGTGTGTTTTTATATGATGGAATGAAACAAACTGAAATTCGCGAACCACAGGTTTTTGAAAAATTTGGTGTTCGTCCAGACCAGGTCATAGATGTTCAATCACTTATGGGGGATTCAACAGACAATGTTCCCGGCGTACACGGAATTGGTCCAAAAAAAGCTGCTGAATTAATTTCAGAATTTGGAACATTGGACAATTTATATGCAAATTTAGATTCTGTAAAAAATGAAAGAATCCGAAATTTGTTATCCGAAAATCGCGAATCAGCATATATTTCAAAACAATTGGTCGCACTGAAACGTAATGTAGATTTAAACGGATTGGTTATACAGCCTTTTCACTTTAACAAACAAGCGGCATTGGATTTCGTCCAAAATAAAATAGAAAGCAAAGCATTAGTTGCAAAAATAGAAAAATTATTCCCGGGCAACAAATACAGAAATGTACCAACTGAACCAATAACCGAATATGAAAAATCTATCTGTCCGGTTGTTGAAATCCCAGAAACAGCACACACAACATCTACGCTATCAGAAATGAATTTGATAACAATATCAACAGAATCCGAATTAGATGAATTTTTATCGCACGTTAAAGAAGTTATCGCTTTCGACACGGAAACCACAGGATTAAATCAAATTACTGATAAAATAGTTGGTATTTCATTGGCATACGATGAAAAAAATGGTGCTTATATTCCTGTACGACATATAACGAAATCTATGGATTTGTTTGGTGGTGGTACTTTGGTGGCAAATCAATTAACATTGGATATTATATACAAAAAACTATGGCCGATTTTCACAAATCCAAATATAACCAAAATCGCACACAATCTTAAATATGATTTACATATTTTGAACAACGAAGGTTGGGATACAACAAAAATCAAACCGTTTGATGATACATTGTTGCTATCTTATGCTTTGCACGGTTCTTTGCACGGACACGGATTGGATGAATTGGCTGAAAAATATCTGGGCCATAATAATATAAAATTTGGTGAACTTTTTGATTCAAAAATCAAAGACTGCGACCGACATTTTGAAACATTATCTATAGATGTTGCAACCAAATATTCAGGCGAAGATTCTGTTGTTTGTATGGCGCTTTATAAATTGATGCGCCCACAATTAGATGCTAACCCAGATTTGAAGAAATTATATGAAACGTGTGATTTACCTTTGTGCCCTATTTTAAGAATTATGGAAAAAAATGGCATAATGGTAAATCGTGATAAATTAAATCAATTATCAAATGTATTCCATAATCAACTATCAACATTAGAATCAGAAATATATGCCATGGTTGGACATGAATTTAACGTGGGCAGTCCTAAACAACTGGCAATCGTTTTATTTGATGAATTGAAATTATATGGCGGTAAAAAACGCTCGACGGATGCAGATACATTGAACGATCTGATTGATAATCATCCGGTTATAGAAAAAATATTGACCTGGCGTTCTATTTCTAAACTGGCAGGAACATACGCAGATGCACTGCCACATCAAATTGCAAGCGACGGACGTATTCACACAACATATTTGCAAACCAGTACTAATACTGGGCGCCTGTCCAGTCGTAATCCAAACCTGCAAAATATTCCGATAAAAACAGAATTGGGCGAAGAGATACGCAAATGTTTCATCGCATCGCCTGGGAATACATTAATTTCTGTTGATTATTCACAAATACAATTAAGATTATTGGCCGAAGTTGCAAATGTATCTATGTTCAAAGAGACATTTAATGCGGGACTGGATATACACGAACAAACTGCACGCAAAATATTTAATATTCCTGAAAATCAACCTGTTCCACGCGATTTAAGACGTGCTGCAAAAACAATAAACTTTTCAATCATATACGGAATATCGGCATTTGGGTTGGCTAATCAATTAAATATATCACGTGAAGAAGCGAAAAAAATCATAGATTCATATATGGCGCAACTGCCAGAAATACGTGAATATATTGAATATATAACTAAATTTGTATTTGAACATTATTGTGTTTATACACCTTGGCATCGCCGCATAGAAATTCCAGAAGCACGTAATCCACGTATGCGTGGTTATGCAACGCGTGCAGCTATTAATGCCCCAATTCAAGGATTCGAAGCGGACATAATGCGGCGTGCAATGGTTGATATTTTTGATAAAATAATTGTTCCAAATTCAGATAAAATCAAAATGCTACTTCAAGTTCACGATGAAATAGTATTTGAATGTGTGGAATCTGATGCAGAACATTTTGCAAAACTTATTAAATCAGAAATGGAACATATAACAAAACTGTCTGTTCCATTAGTTGCAGAATCAGTTATATCAAAAATATGGGACAAATAATTTATTAATAAAAAAAAGAAAAACACCCGCAATCGCGGGTGTTTTATATTATAAACCGAAATTATTTCAAAGCTTCCATAATTCTGGCATATGGGATTGCGCCTGGGAAAGCTTCGGTACCAATAATCAAGTATGGTGTACCACGAATTTCGAAACGTTGTGCCAAATCACGAACATTTTTCAATTCTTTTTCAACAACTTCGCCTTCCATATCTTCGGCTAATTTTTTAGTATCCAAACCAGCTTCTTTTGCCAATTTCATAACATTTGATTGAATAATTTCTGGCAATTTAGCTTGGTTCTTCAAATCTTCTTGTTTAAAATAATCTTTGTCCATCAACAATTTATCCAATGCAGCAGCTTTTTCATTGCCTTGCAATTTAGCAGCAATAACAGCTTTTGCTGGTGCATCAGACAACACGCCATGGATAGAGAAGTTTTTCAACACAACGCGAACATCATCACGTTCTGCCAAAACACGCGACAATTCAGAATGAACGCGGCGGCAGTATGGGCAAGAATAATCAGAGAACAAGAATATAGTTTTCTTTGCATCCACATTGCCTGCGATTGGTGCATCGCCAATCATTTCATCCATATGCTTAGAAACATATTTGCGAACTTCTTTGTTTTTCGCAACTTCTTGTTGTTCCTGCATAGCAGTAATCATTTCCTGCAAAATTTCAGGATTTGTATGTGTCAAATACACAGGTGTCCACAAACGGCATACGCAACCAGCAATCAAAATAATTGCGATTACAGAGATACCCTTGTGCATAACAATACCGGCCAAAGACGGTTTTTTATTACCGCGTTCCAACAGCATATGACCAAACATATACAGCGCAATCGCAGCAATCAGGATTAATATTGTCCAAGTCATAGTTTTCTCCTTTATTTAAAACATTTGAACAAATTGATAATAGAAAAAAAAACTTAACCACGCAACAAAAAAAAGCGCAAATTAAAATATTTTTCTGGCGCTTGGAACATCCACTCCTTGGACAACACAAATGTTTCGAATAAATTGTCCAGTTGTTATCAAAGACAATGGTAATTTATACAATTTATCTTTATACGGCGCGCCACAATCTGCACAGACCGCACGTCCAGTTTTTGGCGAAACATAGCACAGATTATCACACCTGCCGCAACCTGAACATTTTGATAAATCCAGCGCATATCCTAAATCGCCCAACAAATGAATTTCCCAATCCAGATACAAAACAAATGGATTTGGCACAGTCGATATTTTTTTCAATAAATCGACAGTCCGCAAAAACAAATCGGTATATGCTTCACGCTCTGGGACCAGAGTATAAATTAACGCGAATACAGCATTCATAATCTTTAACAAATCACCATTTATCATCAATGGCGCAGACAAATTTTTTTCAGGTTCCCAGTGAAAAACACCCAATTGAGAATCCAATCGCGCAACCCAGGAAACATTTCCAATCTGGCCAACCAGTGGTTTATTTTTCTTTGCGACAACTGCACCGCGCAACATTCCCACCAAAACACCTGCATCTTTTGTAAAAAAATGCGCAATCGCATCACGTTCTGAAAACGGACGAATATTTAATAAAATACCCTGACTTTCAATTTGCATAATTTACATAATAATAAAAATCGCCCGAACGGGCGAGATTTATTTCACCACGAATCTTTTATAATTTTTTTCGTTAATCTTCACAGGATAATGCCGCTTTAAGAACTGAGAATAATCATCAGCGACATAGCGTTTAGACATATTTTCTAATTCTTTGCGAATCGCATCTTTACCCTTAGCATCAGATTTAGGCGCAACATTATTATCGATATGCATAACATAGAATGCATTTGCATCTTCAACTATGACATTATCACCGACACGACCTGCGAACGCAGCATTTAAAACTTCGATTGGTGCGCCTTCGGTCCGGGATACAGATGCAACCTTAGCATTTTTTAACGCCCCGCCCTGGTTTAAATTCACCAAATCTTCATTAGCACGAACATAGGCATTTTTGCGTTGTTCAGATTTTTTCCACGCGCCAACTAAATCTTTTTTCACATCGTTAAAATCAGCATTATGTTCTGCATCGATTGCATCCACGCGTACAATAGCAAACCCATCTTTTAATTCCAGTAATTCGCTTTCGACCCCAGAATCCATAACAAACAAACGTGCAATTAAATCATCAGACAAAACCTTGTCAGACAATTTTGCACCGCGTTTAATACCTTTGACCTGAACATACTTTGCACCGCCCTTGTCAGCAGCACCTTTCATAGTTTCACCAGAAATAATTAAATCTTCGATTTGTTGTGCTTTTTTGAAACCTTCGTCATACACATCAGGTTTGTTCATTTCTGCGGGTAAAAACACATACGATACCGAACGTGTTTCTGGAACGACACGCGGATTTTTTGCATAATATTCGCGCAGCTGTTCTTCATTTGGTTCAGACACTTTGAAATCAGAAAATTTCACAGTATTATATTTAATCCCGCGCTTTGCATAGCGTGCATTATACATTGCATCCACAGCAAACTGTGGGACACGCAAAGGAATACTGGTTGCACCCACAGCCATCTGGCGCAAAATACCGCCACGCAAAGAATTAACGATATCAGCTTCACTGACACCGGCATTTTGCAGAACCATATCATACATCCACGGAACGAATTGACCGTTTACCTGGAATTGTGGATTATTACGAATTTCATCAGCGATTCGTTTATCAGACACAACAAAACCCATATCGCGCGCCCGATTCGCAGCCAACTGATTCATAGTCAACGTTGTCATCACAGATTTATTTAATTCTGCGGCACGTACCGGATCAGTATACGCAGCGCGTTGTTCATCCTTTGACATAACGGACAATTCACGCGACCGTTCATTATTAAATTCCATAACAGAAATATCAGCATTTCCGACGTGAATAAGCGATGTATCACGCGACGCGCCACCAAAAATCCATTCCGCAGCACCCCAGCCGACAAAACTGAAAATCAAAACAAACATTAAAACTTTGGCCAACGGTTTATCCGCAGCATTACGTAAATATTCTAGCATTTTTCCACCTTTTGCGATACCATAGCAAAACAAGATACAAAAAATCAATAAAAAAGGGAATATAAATATGAAAATTATTGTCGGCAATTGGAAAATGAATGGAACGCGTATGGGTTTTGAAAATATGACAAAATCGCTTTCAGAAATAAATACAGCGAATCGGGTTATAATATGTCCACCATATACTTTGTTGAATCTGGAAAATTTTGGTATTGCAACGGGCGCCCAGGACATAAGCGCACACGACAACGGTGCATACACTGGTGAAATATCTGGGCAAATGATTGCTGAAACTGGGGCAAAATATGTTATTGTCGGACACAGCGAACGTCGGCTTTATCACAACGAAACAAATGAAATAGTTAGACAAAAAGCGACTATGGCGATTCAAAATCGTTTGATACCTATTATCTGTGTTGGCGAAACATTGGACGAACGCGAAGCTGGTAAAACAGAAAAAATTATCAAAGAAATGTTGCGAGATAGCGTTCCGAACACAGAAAACGAAATAATAATAGCATACGAACCACGTTGGGCGATTGGTACTGGTATGACCCCCACACCGACCGAGATAGAATTTGTTCACAATATAATTTTTGAATATTTAAAAGAAAACAATCACGAAACGGCGGCAATTTTGTACGGCGGCAGTGTTTCGGCGGCGAACGCAGCAACAATAACAGAAATTCCGCACGTAGATGGATTATTGGTTGGTGGCGCATCCTTGAAAACGGAAACATTTATACCTATAATAGAATCAGTAAAATAAAAGTATAATAACAAAAAACAGGATGAAAATTATGCAGGAAAATCCAGAAAAAACGGTTGATATAGAATCTGTATCTGTGGCGGATGCAACAGCCCAGGACGCACCAACCCCAGAAACCAACGTTGATGACAAAGACAAAACAATATCTGAATTAACAGACAAAGTTGCTGAATTAAACGATAAATATCTGCGTGTTGCGGCGGAATTAGAAAACACACGTCGCCGTGCCGGGTTAGATTTGGAATCTGTATCTCGTAATCGTGCAATGGGTGTGGCTGAAAAAATATTACCGGTAATGGATGCAGTTGTTGCAGCACTGAAACACAATCCACAAGACGAAGGAATAAAATCGATGGAACGCGCAATACAAAACGCATTTGCGCAAATTGGTATAGTGAAAATCGAATCGGTTGGTAAAATATTAAATCCACAGTTTCATAATGCGATACAAATGGTTGACAAACCGACACCAGAAACGGCGACAAATACTATAATCGAAGAAATGCAAACCGGATATATGTTCGGGGATACAGTCCTGCGTACCGCAATGGTCGTGGTGTCAAAATAAATCCCCCTGCACCCCCCGTGTCCCCCAAATTTTCGTAAAAAAATGCTGTGCGTGTCAAGGGAAAAATTACCCCCCTCCGGCTGCGCCGCACTCCCCCACTGGGGGAGAACGCGCGCGTTCGTCCGAACGCACAGTCGGCGCACGCACTGTCGGTCGATTCGGTCGACGTCCCGCGTCCCAACGTTT
>JAZLBV010000012.1:0-28036 GCA_045613925.1 Candidatus Enterousia sp. | reverse complement strand
TATGTGCCTTCGGATATAAAAAAAATACCCCAGTGATGGGGTATTGTAGCAAGCTTCGGCGCGGTTGCGTACCACGTTTTCCGGCCATTTCCATACATCAATTTGCGACAGAGCCGAAGAGGCCGGCGCGAAAGTCCGAGTTGTACCGGACGTAGTTGCCACAGTAGTTCGTGCAATACGACGCACAATCGGACGTAGAGCTGTTCGAGTGGGAGAACACCCACAACGAAACCGCTGGATGAGTCATTCGACACCAACAATGTTGACCATTTAACTCACCACCTACAACGGTTGCACCGTTGTCGGTCAAACCAGCATAAGATTGGGCATAGGTTTTTCCATATGCACTTGACAAACAGGCGGCAACCCCATTAACAGTTCCATACGAAAACGACGTTTGCCACGTGTATGTCGGTGCATCGTATGTGTACGATAATCCCCCCACAGTCGGGTCCAGAACGATTGTTGTTGTTGTGTTTGCTGCGCACATTTGGGCGGAATTTGCCGCACAAACTGGTAAGATTATACACAATATCATCATTATTATTTTTTTCATTTTTGGTTCCTTTTGATTTTATAAAATCTTGGTGGGGGCAAGGAATTTATCGTCAAGATGACGTGCGGGAAAGCCCCCTTTTGTTTTTTACATCCCTAATTTTTTACCACATTGATTCAAATACTGCATCACGAAAGCCGGACGGATTTGTGTTCGTTGCAACCGCATTCGCACACGCTGTGGTGCATCCGTTTTCGCAATCGGTTTCCGCGCTGGCCCCCGTATAGGTTTGCAGCAATATCCAATATGATGATGGACCTGTTTCATAGCCGTACGATGTTATCGGCCACATACGACACCAACAATTCGGGCCGCTGTCTTCCGCGTCAGTATAAAGGTTTGTTATCGGCGATTTTACTGTGCCGGAAATGTCGTTGCACGCTGCATCGCCTGTTATTGTTTTATAATCAAACACAACACGCCAAACTTTGTTATTATCATCTGCGGTTGGGGTACCATCTACATTATTTTTTAATATTGATATATACGTGTTATTTTTTACGCACACGTCAACACCGTATGCCATAACTGGCAATAAACAGAATATTGATATAATTATCTTTTTCATTTTTGTTTCCCTTTGTTTTACCCGTTTCCTTTTTATGTTTCCCTGGTTTTATCCCCCTGCGCCACTTCGTGGCTATTTGCTAAGGAGAAAGAGACACACAGTGCCAAATGGGGTTCACCCTATTCCCGTGGGTTTTCCCATTCCAACGTATGATATGTCGTCCCGTCTACGTCCAATACCAACGCTGATTCATCTGTTGCCCCAGGAACCAAATTCACATAACACACGTCATTGCCAATCTTGACATTTAACGATGGTGTGATTTGCTTGGTCGACCACATAGGCAACACCAATCCTGTAGATGTGCGCAATGTTGTTGCGCCTGCGCCACACACAGATGCACATGTGCCAACACCTGTTAATGTGCCACTGCCGTTGCAGAAATCTATACAGGTTGAATCGTTGACATCTATTCTGCATCCATCAAACGATGAATTAAATGTGTATGCATCACTGGGGCATGCACCGTCTGATTGAACACCAAATGTCGATGTGTCCAGCCCCATATTCCGATAATTTGTCGGACAATTCGTAGAACCGTATGTTGTGCATGATGAACGATTTGTCGTGTATCCGTTCGTGCAAATCTTTGGCGAAAAATTCGAGATTAAATACGAATTCAATACTTCAAACCCAGTCGGCAAAGAAACTGCAACTAAATCATTTGCACACGTATCGTTTTTCGTTGTCGATTTCAAAGATGTACGTGGCATATCTATCATAACATTCCCAGACGAACAAGAACCCCGGGCATACGTGCGGCACGACGTGCCGTTTATTGAATAACCTTTTGCACAAAGTTTGCGTTCTGCCCCACTTACATAAGAATTCAGAATTTCAAATCCCGCCGGAATTGATACAACCATATATTTAGTGCTGTCCGCGCATGTGCCACCAGATGACGGTTTAAACGATGAACGCGATGTATCTATCATAACATTTCCGGATGAACAGGAACCCTGGGTATATGTGCGGCAATTCGTTCGGTCTATCGTATATCCGTTATTACATAATTTAATTTCTGCACCAACAAATGATGCAGCGGGTGCATCCAAAAACGCAGTCGCAAAAACTGCCACCGCCGCCAGCGGCGTCGCAATTATTTTTTTTATATTTCGTTGGAAAAAATTTTTCGATTCGAAAACGGATTTTATCGCGCCAAAAAAATTATGCGACAAAAGGGCTAAGCAGAGATATACCTCTCTCTCTCTCTCTCTCTCTCTCTCTCTCTCTCTCTAGATTTCTGCGGGTTTCAGCCATTTTGAATTTTTCCTTTCCTTTTATCCCTATGATAATAGATTTTGGCTGGTCCGGTCAATAAAAAAATAAAAAAAATCCACACTTTTGTATGGACTTTTTTTTAACAGGGGAATTTACCACGTGTTTAATCTATGACTGCGTAAACCATCGGACGCTTTTTGGTTTCATCCAGCGGATGTATCTGGTATGAAACTGTCGCAAAATCTATCTGGTTCAAATCAAATTTGCGAATTGTCGGATTAAACATCGTTGTGTAATATAGTTTTCCGTTCGTCATATCACTGACTGATGTCCATTGTGTAGCGGACGGAATTTCAGGAACCTGTTGCGTTTTCGCAAATTGAATTCCAATTGGGATTGTCATCGCCTGTAATATCGTGAACGCTTGTTCCACGGTTTGTTCCGCAGTGTCTAATACTGGCGCACTGGTTTGATAAAACGCAACCCGAACAAATCTTGACGGTGGTGTCATATCACCTGGCAATCCCAACAATCCGCTGCCGTGTCCAAGTGGGGAAACTGAAATTTTACCAAAATCGTGTTCTGAAATAGTTCCAGAATGCAAATTGATATAATTGCTAAGGTTCGTTATGTGCCATTCATATCCAGGGGAATTAGTCAATACTCCTAATTTATTTTCATACACCATCGGAATACCGTTTATGTATTCTATAACAATTTGACGACCAAATTTATCTGCAACGCGCCAATGAAGTGTTTCTGCGCGTGGATCTGTCGCCACTACGTTGATTGCAGGTAATGCTGCAATAACATCATCAACTGTTTCAAAACTGCCCAGTATCCACGCGACTAATTCGGTATCAGATATTGTTATGTCTTTCTGGTCGGGATCATATTTTGGATATGAACCAAATTTCGGAAAATAAAATAATCCTGCAGAAAGTCCAGATTCATTTAATCCTTCGATAACATAATCTTCGGATGCCAAACCAACATAACCATACGTTGCGGTGTATTTCATCGCGTCTCTGGTGCCGTCTGGGGACATAGATTGTTGTGTATAGCCTTCGGGAACAACTATATAATCACTGGGGCTTTCGCCGTTTGCCCATTCAACAGTACGTGCGACTATATTTGCGCCATCGGCGGATTTTAATGTAATTCCTGTACAGGAATTTGCGCTGTGATGAATTCCAACAATCGCCAGAATCATCAAAAATGTAAATGTTTTCGTTTTCATAATTTTCATTTTATATTTTATTAAAACAAAAACCATAAGAACGTATTCCAAACATTAAAAAAACCGCCAAAAACGGCGGCTTTTATCAATTTTTTATTTTTTAGCGTTTTTCATAATCTGATTTTTTCTCTGCCAACAGCTTTTGCAATCTGTACCATTCTTCAGTATTCGCAGGATGCGACAATTTAATATGAGCATCTTGAACTTTGCCAATAAAACGTGTTGCATCATAACCTTTTTTGGAATCTTTATAACGAATACGCAAAATATTACCTTGGTCAAAGTAATGACGGCTGCGAACGCGATAAAGATGCATATTTATCCCATTTTTCGCAAATAAATCACGTGCCAAAGCCAAATTGTCTTCGTCTATTGGTGAATAATAAGAATATGAAAACAAACTTATACCATTTTTAATACGAATGCCTGATGTTCCATACATAACCGCCAGTAAATTAATATCATCTTCAGAAAAACTTACCGGCTTTTGTAAAACGCGAATTTTCTGTTTCAAATTATCAAAAACTTTCATTCAAAGCACCCTTTGTTATGACTTCGAAAAATATTTTACACAAAACAACACATTTGTCAATTTGTTTTTTATAATGCTAAAAATCTATTGCGCGACGAAGTTTAAACATAAACACAGATTCATTACCAAAAGCATCTGTGTTATACGGATTCACACGATACATAAATTCAACACCTGCATCAAAATCTTCGCTGAATGCGTGCTTATAAGATGTGGTAAAACGTAATTCGCGATGTTCTGGGGTCAAATCCAGATATTCTGTGTGTGCGTTATTAACCGCGATTTCATAGCAATTATCTTTTTCAACAACATCTAAATCAGCATAACTATATCCCAACCGACCATCGATGACCGCCAAAGGCATTGCGACCGTGAAACTGAACCCGCCAACGTCCGCACCCAGCGCAAATGCGTTAGATTTTATATCTGATAAATCAGCAATCAAACCGCCTACATTTTTTACGTGCGTATTTGCAAATGTTCCACGCGCAAAAAGATTTACTTTCTTTGCTGGCTTATACGTCGCAACCATATCAACGTACCGTGTATCTGCACCATTTAATGCCAATAATCCATCAGAATAAGAACCCAATACTGTATTATTTTCGTACAACATACCAACAGATAAATTTAATCCGAAACTATCACCATCGTACCCGGCACTAAACGCACCACCGTCTGCAAAACCAAGACGTCCAGGTTCATATTGTGCAGAAACTACAGGATCGTTTTCCAACAAAGATTCATCTGTTATGATTCCAGAAAAAGCACGTGTACCAAAATTAAACTGCCCCACTCTATAAACCACATCAGATGACATAGCATTACTTGTCAAACCTAATACAGCGTTTGCACGACCGTTAAACCGTGATTCACCATCTGTAAGATAACGTTGATATTCTGCCCCAACATCAAAATCACGTCCAACAAAAGCAACACGCAAATCATCCAAACCATTTAAATTATCATTGTATGCACGAGAGGACATAGACATAGAAAATTCAAAATCACCAATTTTTTGTGTTTGCTTGTCGGTTGTACTGATATGAAAATCGCCCAAAATATCGCCCATATAAAATCCGTGTTTATTATCAACATCTGTGGCAAAAGTATTTTTCCAAACACGAGGCAAAGATAATTCGCCATTTGCACTTTGTAAAACATCATAGAAAGATGCGGTTATTGCGCCCCGCCCTGTCAAAGCAAATATACTTGATGCACGAGCCGATGTTGTTGAAACATTGCCCCAGAATTTATTAACTGTTCCAGTTGAAGAAACAATATTGTCAACATTACTATCATAATAATACACAGAAAAACCAGGTGTTGTCGCACGTTCCAGATTCACCAGTCCATAACCAAAAACATCCTTGAATGCAGATAAATACTCAGACGAAGACAATGCTGTTTCATTATATTCCAATGGTAATTCATACATAGATTGTAGATAATCAACCAAAGTATCAGTAGAAAATACATTACCCAATGTATCTGCCGCCAAATATGGTCCATCCGCAGTCAAAGCCAACAATGTGAACACTTGATTATTCGACATATACGAAAACGCCGATTTGACAGATGCAACTGCCCCAGCCATAGATGCCGTCGCCATCTCTGCAGTTGGCCCAGCAGCCGCGAAACACCACGGATCAACACCAGATGATGCAACACCAGAACCAGCAATACCACATTTGCGCGATGCATAAAAATCCGACGTGTTTGCATCTGTGCCATCCATCCACAAAGACAAACGAATTCTGCCATACGAAGAATTAATACCATTCCCATATCCAGATATCGTTGATGCACCAGATATTCCGTTTTCGTGTCCCACTGCAACAACAGTCATAAAATTATGATTCAAATTATTCCCGTAAAGCACAGGAGCATAATTTTCAAAAGTCGCATCCAAAGTATCATAGTAAACCAATCCATTTGATGCATCTTTGAATAAATAATCCCCAGCAGGCATAATTAACATAGGCTTTGATGAATTGTAATTATTAAACAAAGAATTTGCCGCCCCCCCCTGTTCGTCGCCATAATTTGATTCCACCATATTGGAATAATATGTTTTCAAATCAGAAACACCATCAATGCTTGCTGCCTTAGTAAAATTTTTCACACTCAGATAATCTATGTTTCTTGAATTCGGAATTATATTTGTATTTGCAATTACATCTACTGTCGTTGTCACAGGATCACCAGAAACATTGTATGTTTTGCCCACAGCATCAGTAATCGCTTCAAAATTAGTATAAATTTCATTATTTACTTTTGTCTTTGCAATATATATATTTGTTCCGGAACTTACCCCATAAACAGCATCAACATCATTACCACCCAAAGAATTCACATACCACAGACCGTCAGTTCCAACATATATTGCAATATCAGTACAACTTTCCGAACTTGTCCCGGCACACTTTCCAACAAGCAGATTAGAATTAGATGCTAATTTAAAAGTTTTTCCTTTTATGGCTAACGTCTGATCGGTAATACTGGTATCTTCTGCCACAGTCAATATATTATATGATTCCCCACTAATTTCTATGGTGTCGCCCGATGTTAATTTATTGTTATCATCTGCATCAGTAAAAATCCCTACATTTGTTTGAGACGTGGTTGCCTGCCATGCATTACCATTACCAGTTCTGTAAATAGCTAATTGACCATTGGGAACAAATCCGTACAAATCACCAACATTTGACGATTGTGCGCCCTCCCACCCTGCAATTATCTTTGCCAGCGCAGAATCATTAACATTTGCAAACGGATTAAATGCCGAACCAGAACCAGACAAATCAAAACCACTATTTTCTGTTGCGACATTATCAGACAAACTGTTATTCAAATACTTGTCAACTGTCGGTGTCGAAGAATCCACCGCAGTAGTAATCGCATAAGTCAATGTATTACCCGAATCCGCAGAACCAGCCGGATTTATTCCGTTGCCAGTAATTAATGCAACACGCACAGGACGCCCCTGGGCCCCAGTTGCAGACAATACTGGAACATTAGAATTATTATTATCTCTGAAAATACTCTGACCCATATAGCCTCTGGCAAAAGAATAATACCCGCGCATAACCAACAAATAATTTTGCAACAAAGGATTTATTCCATCCAAAATTGCCTGGGACGTTTGGACTGTTTCGCCACTTTCCAATTCGACAGTTTTTATAAGCCGTAAATAATTAAAATCAGCAACACGCAAAGCTGATTCAGAACCAGTATCCCAATTAGACAAATTACTTGAAATATCAAAACCTGTATCCAATGCACCATCTGATGTCAAATACGCAGATCCATATGGAACAGTGAAAGATTTTGCAACAGAACCACCGCTGCCACCACCGCCACCGCCGTGTGAACCACCACCCGATGAACCACCATTATTATTTTCACTGTCAAACACATTTGACAATAACGCCACACCACCGATAACAGCTGCCACACCAACCGCAGACAGTGCCAAAATATGAGATGACGAAAGCCCGCTAAAAAATCCATATTCTTCGCCCTGGGTTGCAGTCCGAACTTTTTCCTTGTACTGTTTGATTTGCCTATCACAATTTGATGCATCTGCGCCATACATCTGTAAAATTTGAATAGCCCGCTTATCATTATTCATAACTGCAGTACAAACCAAAGACAATCCCGTAGAATCTACAAAATTTACATCCACACCCGAACTAATTAACACCTGAACACTTTGAATATCACCACGACGTGCAGCACTTAATAATTTTGCCGCATTTTGAAAATCAGAAGACGATGCGCCGAAACAAACGCATGGAACAAAAACCGTAAAAAACAGCCAAAATCCGACAAACTTCATAAAAAATTCTCTCTGTACATAAAAAGCATAGCATAAAAAATTATAGCCTGTCCAGAATTTTTAGATGCATAGAAACTGCTATTTTTTGTTTGATTTAAAACGGTATTTTTGATATAGTTGTCTTGCAAGAGAGAACTATGAATTATCGCACTTTGTTTTCAGTGTTCGGTTTGTTTTTATCGCCAGCATTTGCGTTTGGTGCGTGTTCTGTTGCCAATTTAACCCGCTGTTTGGACTCTGTGTGTGCAATAAATATTGGTGCCAATCCGGCGGCACGTTGTCAATATTGTGGTTCGGCTACTGCGGGTAAACCGTCAAATGTTAATGGGATGAAAAACATCTCTGCGGGAACACTTTCTAAATACACAATTTCTGACAAAGATTTAAAAAAAGCGCCATCTGATCCTGGTGAACGCTATGTTTGGGCAACAAAACAGTGTTTAAATAAATTAAAAGACTGCACACCTGATGATGTTTCTGATAATTATGATTCTTTGATTGAAAAATCGTGTACTGCTGCGGGAATTTCTGCCCAGATGACACGTTTAACAGACCAGGCAAAAATTGAAAAAACGCAATCATCTTGTTCTACGGAAATAACATCTTGTTTAATAAACGATAAACGTTGTATGGCGGATTACAGAAATTGCGAAGCCGACGCAGACTTTGACAAATTTTTTGCAGATTGCGGTGTCCAGGCAACTGGATGCGATTCGCACTTGTCAAAAATTCGTGCAACTTTGATTGTTGCACGCGATGGCGCAATAAAGAATACAGATCAAATTTTACAAACTATTGTTTCTGCATATCAAAATGCACGTAATCAAAAACTGGAAAGTAATCGCAAATCTTGCAAAGATAATTCCGCAAAGAAAAAATGTATAGCATCGGTCTGTTCAAACAATATGCGTCATAAATGCGATGTTGGATATGAATACGAAGAAAACCTGGCTGATTTGTTATGTAAATTTCACGACATAGCGTGCGAACGGTTAAAATAAAGAAATATAAATGAAAACAAGAATTGAAACGTTTTTGAAAAAATCATTATTTGTTGCTTTTGCAATGTGTTCTTGGTTCACGATATTTGATGATGCAAATGCCGCGGAACGTATTGCAGTTCGCAACTCCCCGTCGACACGTCGAACGATAACAACAAATACAAGACAGGCAAATAATAATGTTCTCACAACAACCCAACAATCAGAAACAACACCGGCAACAGAACCGGAACCAACTCCAGTTGTTGCAAAACCTGACCCGGAACCAATTATAATTGAAAACAAAACAAATCAATTTAATGATGTATTATCAGAATCTGGTGCTTCTTCGCGTGATGCCACGGTCAGTAATATGGCAGAATTAATAAAAAAACAACGTGCCGCATTCGAAGCAAAAGAAAACGCAGAATTTGTCCAGCAAGAACAACAAAAGGCTCTGGCCACCGGTAAAAACGCTTGTGATTCTGGATTGCGTAAATGTATGTCTGAAACCTGTGGTGCTAATTTCACAAAATGCGCTTTGGATGGTGATACAATATTTGGCGAAAAATTAAATCGATGCAGACGCGAAACAACGTGTACTGGCGAAGAATTTAGATTATTCACGACCGAGATTAAAGCCGATCGTGATTTCAATGTCCAAATGGCATCATTCACATCTGTATTGGAATGTGGAAATAGTTATAACAGCTGTATTCAAACAGAATGTGGCGCAACATTTAATAAATGTTTGGGCAAAACTGCTGCGGATAAAGCAATCAAAAAATGTTCTGCAATTGCAAAGAATTGCACAGAACAAGATTCTGGTCTGGCATCCAGAATGGGAACCGTTATTGGTAAATTACGTGAAAACGCAGAAAAAGATGTTAAAACAGATGAAGCGCGCCTTTATGAATTACGCGATTTGATGCGCAAACAATGCGAACATCTGGGGGCGATGTTTGACGAACGCAGTTTTGATTGCGTTTACACAATTAATTTCTTTGCAGGCACGAACCAATCGTCTCCAATGGCTTCACGCAAAGCATACGCAGGCAGTTCATTTGTCTGCAACCAAGAATGGTTCGGCATAAACGCAACAACATTCAAAGAAAATGCATATCGTGAAACACGTTCACAAACAGCAGCGTCCAGCGCTATGTTGGGTTCTGGCCTGGGTACTGCGACGGGATTAATCACCTCTAACGCAATAGGCCGCGCACTTGAAACACAACAGGCCAAAAAAGATTATAAAAAAGAATGCAAAGAACAAGGTGGAAAATTAAAAGACGGCGAATGTGTTATGAAAGGCGATGCGAAATACGATGATGACACCCCAGAAGACACAGACAATTCTAAGGCTGAAGCCAGGGCAAAATGCAAAGAAAATGGTGGGAAATATATCCTTGGTAAATGTTGGGGCGGCAATAAAAGTGGCGATGACAAAGGAGAAAACCCAACAACACCAACAGATGATAGCAATACACCAAGTTTGGGTTTTGAAAACAAGGGGCTTTCATACGATAAAAAATCAGATGCAAAAAATTATCAATACAAAGCAATGGAAAACTTTGGAAAAGATTATAAATTTGAAACAGGTGATATGAAGACCGGTAATAGTTCCATAGATGCACAAATAGATGTAAATAATGCCAAAGTATCACTTGACAAAGCAGCACAAAAATATGGAATAAATACGTCGTCGACGTCAACACCGTCGTCACAATCTGGTTCCAGTGAAACAACGTTGCCATTTAAACCTGACACAAGTCTCTCGAAACCTTCAAGTCAAATTGGTGGTTCTGCAACATCAGGTTTTGGAAAAGGTATTGGCACCAGAAAATAAAAAACATTAAATAAAAAAACACCGGCCTTTCGCCGGTGTTTTATTCAAAATGATTACCAAGGTAGATCGAAAATCCCCCCGCAATCCATAGGATTATTCTGCTATCTCTTCGGTTGCTTCAACCTTTTCATCCGCTTTTTCTTCGGATTTTTCGGCTAATTCTTCCGCTGGTTCTTCTTCAACTTTCTTAGTTCCAAAAGTCAATTTTTTACCCGCAACCAAAGCATCGATTTCATCTTGAGATTGTGCAACGTAAATCTTTACATCAACGATAACATCTGGATGTAATGCGATTTTTGTATCGAACACACCCACAGATTTAATTGGTGAACCCAACATAACCTGAGAAGATTCAATAGAAACACCTGCGATTTCTTTCAACGCACGTGCAATATCGCGTGATGACACAGAACCATATAATTGACCAGTATCACCAGCCTGGCGAATCATATGCAATTTAGCATTTTTAACAGCATCAACTTTCGCTTCAGCCGCTTTCTTTGCATTTTCATGACGCGCAATCAATTCTGCACGTTGTGCTTCAAACAGGGCAACGTTTTCTTTTGTGAAACGCATCGCCTTTTTGTTTGGCAACAAATAATTACGCGCATAGCCAGTACGAACATCAACAGTATCGCCAATGCCACCCAACTTTGCAATTTTTTCTGTTAAAATAACTTTCATTTTATCTGTCCTTTATTTTATTAAAGTTAGAGATTATTAACCTAAATTATTTCTAACAAACGGCAATAATCCCAAATGACGTGCACGTTTAATGGCGGTCGCCAATGCACGTTGATCCTTTTGAGAAACCCCAGAAATACGAGATGGAACAATCTTTCCACGTTCAGATATATAATGTGATAACATTTTTATATCTTTGTAATCAATCTCTTTGTCCTTTAATGGATTAGATTTTTTACGATAAATTGCTGCACGTACTGCCATTATGCCACCTCTTCTTCTGTGTTTTTCTTCATCATAACAGATGGACCTTTTGCCAATTCTTCAACGCGAACGTTCAAGAAACGAATAACATCTTCATCAATGCGTGAACGACGTTCCAATTCAGTGATTTGAGAACCTGGCAATTCAATATTCAACAAAACATAGTGCGCTTTGCGATTTTTACGAATAACATAAGCCAGATTTTTCAATCCCCAAAATTCAGTGGATTTAACATCGCCACCCAATTCTTTGATAATATCTGTGAATTTAGCCGCTTTTTCTTTGACCTGCGGTTCGGTCAAGTCCTGGCGGAAAACCAAGACACTTTCATAGTAAGCCATTTTATTTCCTTTGGTTTAATCAGCCGACAACCCTATGTCATCAGCAGGAACAACCCCAATTATGAAGATTTTTTACAAAAAATCAAGTGTTTTTATATTACTATTGACAGCCCGACAAAAATTTTACTATGATTTGCATAACGAGAGATACCATATGACGAAATTTCACAGAAATTTTAACATAATGTCAATGTTCACGGCTGTGTTGGTGGCGGTGGCGTTGGTGTTTTGGCGCACTTTCTTGAATATCGCCGCATCAAATGTTTTGTTAAATGGTATTATTATCGGGACAACTATTTTTGGAATTGGGCTTTGTTTTGTCCAAATGTTCAAATTATTACCAGAATATCGCTGGTTGCACGCTTATTTTGATGGCCGGTCAACGTATGGTTTTGTGCCAAAAATTTTACGCCCTATTGCAATGGCTTTACATAATCGACACACCCATATTACTACGTCGAACCTTACCGAGCTGTTGGATTTAGTTTCAATACGGATAGAAGAACAACGCGACAGCATACGCTATATCACAAACACTTTGATTTTCCTGGGATTGTTGGGGACATTTTGGGGATTGATTTTGACGGTTGGTGGCTTTGCCCAGATAATGATGAATTTAGATTTCGCCGACGATATGGTTATGCAAACACTGCAAAGCAATATGGCGGTGCCTTTGGCGGGTATGGCAACTGCGTTTACAAGTTCCCTGCTTGGTTTAATAGGCAGTTTAGCTGTCGGTTTCTTGGGATTGCAAATTCAATTTGCCCAAAACACTGTTTTTCAAGATTTAACTGATTTTATGACCCAATATGCACTGCACATCCCAGACACGACACAAATTCGTGCAGAAATGTATGACAAAGCGCCTGTTGACGAAGAAATGTACACCAAGATATCTGGGATTTATGATGCCTTTGTTGATGCCGGCTATGAAATAAACGATTTTATCAGAATTGATGAAAAACATCTTGCAATTGTGGCAACAGGGACAAATGAAAAACTATTTCTGGGCACGGTGGGCGGCAATGAAGAAACACTGCAAAGCACGCTTAAACGAATCGAATTATGTTTTGCTGATACACTTGAATCGGCGATACAAATAGATACTAAAATTTTATGTATTGATGGAAAAGATAACTTTTCTGATAAAATCATCCATTTTGAATCTGTGGATGCAATGCAAAAATATATCGCAAAAAATGTCAATGTTCGTCCATCTGATAAAACGAATATGGAAGATTTCAATGCGTTTAACGAATATATCAACACAGTAATGAAATATTTGTTCAAAACAAACATATAAACAACGAAAAATAGCGAGAGGGAAAAACAATGTTAAATGTACGATTTCGTGAAAAAACAAGTGCGTGGCCAGGATTTGTAGATTTGTTTTCTAATCTGGTTATTATCTTGATTTTCTTGCTGATAGTATTTGTGTTCTTGTGGACAACGACCAGCGTATTTAACAAAAATACCGGTGCACGCAAAATTGCATCGCTGGAACGCCAAAGCCAACAACAGGCAGAACAAATTGTTCAAATGACTGCGGACAAAGAAGAAGCCGAACAATTATTATTGGCAGCACGCAGCGCACTTGAAAACCAAGAAGCACAAATTGTTAACAAACAACGGCAACAAGAAAACTTGGCAAACGCGTATGAACAACAGATTGCTGTTTTGACTGCGCAGCAAAATGAATTATACAACGAAGTTGCACAATTAAGACAGATGTTAAATGGGGCGGCCGCCACAGAAACCGCAGTGGCCGAAGTTGAAAATGAATACATCGCAACACAGCAAGAATTGGTTGCACAAATCGAACAATTAAATGCCCAAATTGCACAGTTGCAAAGCGCGCTTGATGCGGCAGAAGAAGCCGCCAAACAGCAAGACATTGAATATATCGAAATGTCAAATCGTTTAAACAAGGCGCTTGCTGACAAAGTTGCAGAATTAAGCGCACTGGGACAATATCAATCTGAATTTTATAAACAAATTAAATTGGCTTTGGGTGATGGTGCCACATCTATAAAACAAGATGGGGATCGTTTCATAGTATCCAGCGACATTTTATTCCCATCTGGTTCGTATAAAATATCTTCGGACGGTCAAAAACAATTAAAATTGCTGGCTAATGTGATTAAAAACCTTGAAAGAAAAATCCCAGACGATATTGATTGGATTATTCGCGTTGATGGACATACTGATAACAAACCTGTGATACCTGGAACAGCAGGCTATAAAAACAATATGGAATTGTCGCTTTTGCGGTCTACAGCGGTTGTGAATGAACTAATCAAAAACGGCGTATCAAAACGGCATCTTATACCATCTGGATTTGGGGATTTGTATCCCGTTGCGTTTGGAAATAACGCAACCAGTCGCCAGAAAAATCGCCGCATAGAATTACAGTTAACTAATAAATAATCCCAAGAATTAACCGCCAAATTGGCGGTTTTTTATGGGGTTCACCCTGCCCTATAAAACAATAGACAAATTACGTTTTGTGTGTTATATACACTATGTAAAACAACCAAGGGTGTGTAAAATGGATTATAAATTGTCAGAAATTGCCGGAACGCTTTGCGATATTTTACGTTTGGCAAATGGGCAAATTGCTACAGCGAGTGCAGAATATTATTTAACAGAAAAAATCCAATTATTATCAGATTTGTTAAACCACCATTGCAAACCGGTTAAAGACATAGCACGAATTGTCGACAACGTAGAATTCAAACAATGTGATTATATTTTTCACGCGTTGTTTTGGGCTTTGCGTGATAAAGCACCCTTTAAAGTTCTAAACCAATTATCCGACGAAAAAGTTGTATTGTTGAAAGATGCGATATCTGTTGTCAAGACACTCGGTCGTCCAACTGACCAAGAATCACAAACGGCCGGCGAACTGGGCAAAATATATTGTCGGAAAAATAACCAGGTAAAAAATAATGAAATTCAGAAAGCTCAAAATAACATTGTTAGATTTTCGGCTTTCATAACTATTACAGTTTCAAAATATTGGGATGAAATTGTTGCAGAATTGGATAAATGGTCTGATAGCGTTGATGAACGTATGTCATCCGTTTCATTGACAAGCATTAAAAAAGTTCGCCAACCAAATTTGCCTATTAATCCATACAAATGGGAAATTGAACGCGACGCCGCCTTGGCAAAAGAAAAATCACAAAATGTCGCCGCGCCAGTGGTTAAACAAGAAACCAAACCGATTGCTGCGCCGGTACAACAAGAAATAACACCTGCCCCACAACAAAAACAGGAGAAACAAAAGATGGAAAATGAAGAATTATGGTCCGTTGACGAATTGGCAAAAAAATTAGGATACAAAAACACATATTCTTTCTATACGAAAAAATCCCTATTTTTAAAAGCCCATCCGGAATTCAGAACAACATTCGAAGATTGGTTCACAGTGGGCAACAGCGAACCCAAATTCACAAGAAAAACCTTTTTCAAAGCAAAACATTTTGAAGAATTAAAAGCGATATTTACTGCACGCACAAAAAAATCCTCAAAAACCGCACCATCTAAAAAAGAAACACAAACGGCTGTGGTTGCACAAGAAAAAGCGAACCAAGAACACCCAACAGATTTATTGGGTATCAAAGGACTGGAAGTATATCTTGAAAAACTGAAATCTTTATATGCACAGGCAGTTGAAAACGAAAAAAATTTACAAAATCAACTGAACACAGCCAAAGCCCTTACAGAAAAATATGACAAAAAGCTAAACGCTGTAAAAGATTTGTTAAACAAATATGAAAAGGCAGAAACAGATTTGTCTGATGCAGAAAGAACAATGAAACAAACCAAAGACAATATAAACACATTCCTGTACGAAGCATCTTTGGAACACGTAAATTAATTTATAAATAAACCAAACAAAAAAACCGCCTTTGCTGGCGGTTTTGAATTTTCTGACCTACCACCCGAAGCTTTAGCGAAGGGGTAATCGGGGGCGAACCTTCTTTCTGAATGGTCGGAGCGAAAGATTGGCTCGGTCGGCTTTGTCGACACTGCGCCACATTCGTTAGCACTCAAACTTCGCTTACTCATTGTAGAACCTGGCAACTTTGTTGCGATGTATCAAATCCAAATTTCGCAACGACACAAAATTAAAACCACCACTTTTGTGGTGGTTTGAATTTCGTGGTCGGGGCGAAAGGATTCGAACCTTCGACACCTTGGTCCCAAACCAAGTACTCTACCAGACTGAGCTACGCCCCGAAGGCAGCACTAATTATATATTTATTTTTACAAAATGCAAATATATTTTACATATTATTAATGTTTTACACCCAAAATCTGGAAAATAAAAAAATTTTTACAAACCTATTGACAAAACACTTGTTTTGTATTACATTTATACAGAATTAGAAACAAAACAACAAAAACCAAGAGGTGAAAGAATGACAAAACAAGATAATACAGACAAAATTATTGAAGAAGAAAAAAAATTTATGAGTCGCGAAGCGACAATTAAAGATTTAAAAAAATATTGGCGCCAAATTTTGTTGGGAACAGTTGGTTTCTTGGCATTGTATACAGCTGTTAGCACAGAAGATGCCCGCGATACATTACCTGAAAAACAAGCCCAAGAATTAGTCAGCGAAAAAACAACTCTTGCAATGGGTGCAACGGGTATGGCTGCTATGCTTGGCGCGTTTATATGGGCAAAAAAACGCAGCAAAGGTGAACGTGAATAATTTTCAAAAATGTGATATAATGGCGGGTGAACATAGCAAAGGAGATTAAAATGAAAAAAATCACAAAGCCTGTTTTTACGCCAGACGAACTGGACGAGAAAAAAACAAATTTATCTATTGGATATCGTCCGGGATTTTTGATTGCAGGTTATGATTTCCAAGCCCCAAACCAAAGCAAATTCAAAAAAGCCGCGATGATTGTCAAAGAACAAATTAATGGGACTGTGAAAAGACGCCAAGCCCAAGAAAGAATTAATAAATTCGGTTTTGCAACATTTGATAAAAACGCTAAAATTATGCGTTTCGGGATAAAATATACATCATCTTCAAATGGCCCCAGCAAAATCGGTAAAGAAGCTTTGAAAAAATATCATCAATTATTAGGATATTATTTACAGCGTGCTGGTTGGGTAAATGTTTACGAAGAACAACAATTTGATAATTCTGTTCTATTTGCGGTAAAATTGGATAATACGGCAAATGTTCAAAATTTGTATACATTGTCTCCATCTGTCGGATTTCACTATAAATCAGAGCGTCCTGATATGTCTGACATAGAATATTGTATGCGTCAAAATAAACTTAATATGGTTCAAACAAATACAGGTCGCGAATCCAGATAATAAAACATACAAACAACATATAACCGGTTTCATACCGGTTTTTTTATTGATAAATTTACGCTTGTTTATCGACCATAAAAATAGTAAAATATGCAGTATGAGGAAAGGTGTTTTATTTTTTTTAATTTTTACAGTATGGACAATATCTGGTATGGCGGCAAATCGTACTATGCCCGATAAGTTTATAAATAAAACGTTGTATGAAAACGTATACCCATCAACACTAAATCAATCAAAAAACAACAACGGGATGTTGATTGTCCAATCCGAAAAGAAAAATAAAAACACGCCAAGCACGACATCATCTGCACCTATGGGAAAAAGAAGCGTGGCAAAAAGAACTACTAATGCCAGAAGCGCCACAAAATCTGCACAAAATCCATCCACTAAGACCGCGTCATCAAATAACAGTTCGGCACGGCGCGTTATTCCACGTGGTGGAACGGCGCGTTCTGCAACAAAATCTGCGACAACCAAACAATCAAATAACCGCAACACATCTAATCGCCGTGTTGTTGCGCGTGGTGCCCAGGGTGCAAATACTGCACGAACTGCGCGTCTGATTCGTGGCACAACCACAACAACATCTTCATCAACAACGGGTGCGACTTCATCTCAGCGTTGCTTTGCAGACTATAAAAATTGTATGGATTCGTATTGTGAACGCGATGATGTCGCCTATTCTCGCTGTTTTTGCAGTGCAAAATTGGCCCAGATAGATTCTAAATATCAACCCAAAATAGATTCTTTGGTTCAAGAAATTATCAAATTGAAATACAATACTGATGCGACAGATGCAGAGATTAAATCTTATTGGGATGAAAACGTTGGTGTTTATACTGGCACTAATCCGTGGGTTAATATTGATAACGCGCTCAACATAGATTGGGCGGATACCGAAACCAGATTTCGCGGTCAAAACGCTTTCACTGCGGGACACACATATTGCGCGAATCATTTGCGCGCGTGTTCATATATGGCAACAAATCTGCGCGATGCATACAAATCTGAAATAGAACGTGATTGTTCCACATACGAAAAAACGTTGGAAAAAATTCAAATCGCCGCAGAAAGCGTTATTGAAAGTTATGATAAATAAAAATTTATTCTGATAATTTTTCACAATTAATATTATGTTCGTATATATTGCGTGCTAAATCATCACTGATTATCTTCCAATCATTTGTATGTCCATAAATAATATCACAAACATATTTTGGTTTATTCGCTGATTGAGTATTTATCGCACAAGACGATACGAATATCACGAACCCCCATTTTATATACTGTATCACGAGAAATCCTTTTGGTTTTATCAATTTGATTCTGATAATTTTGAATATCAGAAAAATTTTCCTGGCTGGTGCGTAAACGACATCTTGTATCCGCAATATTTGCACCATATAAATAAGACATAAAAATCAAAGCCGCAACCGCAGCTATTAAATACAATTTATTCATACAAAATCTCCTAACAAAAAAATCCGCCGATTGGCGGATTCTTATTACTGGTTCATTGAATTAAAGAAATCTTCATTTGTTTTCGTCAACCGCAATTTATCAAGCAAAAATTCCATTGCTTCCAATGTTCCCATTGGATTAATTATGCGACGCAAAACGTACATTTTAGATAACACATCTTTTGACACCAACAAATCTTCTTTGCGTGTTCCAGATTTTGTAATATCTATTGCAGGATAAACACGCTTATCAGACAACTTGCGATCCAAAATAATTTCACTATTGCCTGTTCCTTTGAATTCTTCGAAAACAACTTCGTCCATTTTGGAACCCGTATCAATCAATGCCGTTGCAATGATAGTTAACGAACCGCCCCCCTCTATATTACGAGCGGCACCAAAGAAACGTTTTGGACGTTGCAAAGCATACGCATCAACACCACCGGTTAAAACCTTGCCGCTGGATGGAACAACCGTGTTATACGCACGACCAAGACGTGTAATAGAATCTAATAATATAACAACATCTTGCCCAGCCTCTACCAACCGTTTTGCTTTTTCAATAACCATTTCAGCAACCTGGATATGACGTGTCGCAGGCTCATCAAATGTAGATGAAATAACTTCGCCCCGAACACTGCGTTGCATATCAGTAACCTCTTCCGGACGTTCATCAATCAATAAAACAATCAATTTAACATCTGGATAATTTGTAGCAATCGAATGTGCAATATTTTGCAACATAACCGTTTTACCAGTCCGCGGTGGTGCAACAATAAGAGAACGTTGACCTTTGCCTGTTGGGGAAATTAAATCGATAACACGCGCAGATAAATTACGCCCCTTGTCAGTATCGTTAACAACCTCCATCTGTAATTTTTCATCTGGATAAAGAGGTGTCATATCATCAAACGAAACCCTATGACGCAATTTTTCAGGGTTATCGCCATTAACACGTTCTATGGTTTCCAATGCAAAATAACGTTCAGATTCATTTTGTGGCGCTTGTATTTGACCTTCTACATAATCACCAGTTTTTAACCCATATTTTTTGATTAAATTCGGTGAAACGTATAAATCATCAGGCCCTGCCAAATAATTACTTTCTGGAGCACGCAAGAAACCAAAACCATCTTGCATACGTTCTAGAACCCCATCACCAATCAAAGTGATTTTTTCATCAGCCGCATAAACACGCATAACAGCGAAACGCAACTGTTGAACATTTAACTGCGAAGGATTTTCAATCCCCATATCTTCAGCCATCTTCAACAATTGTTGAGGAGACTTTGTCTTTAATTCATTTACGTGCATAAAAAAAACCTTTTGGAAACAGCAAACAGAGAATTCTGATGCTCTATATGTTGTGTATTATACCGAAAAAACCATAAAAAGTCAAGTAATGAAATATGCCCAACAGAAACAAACGAAGAAACTATTTGCCAAAATCCTTGTCAGTAAAATCCTTCATCCCGGCACTTCTAAGCTGGCCCAACAAATCCACCTTGTTAGCAGCAGTTCTCCAGTTTCTTGCTCGTGCACCTGCATTTGCTTTGTTAAATGATTCTTTCATACTCATACGTTTACCTTTTCAATAACATCTCTCTGGTAACAAACAGAACATACCAAACGAAAAATTTTTTGTCAAGCATATTTTGTCAATTATTTTTACACTAAAACTCTTCACAATCCTCACAATCTTCGTCAAGTTCTTGATATTCTTCAACAACGATTGGTGCTGCCTGTGGGGTTTCGGTATAATGAACTTCTTTTACAACACGCACACGTCGATTTTCTGCATTTGGCGTATTATTAGGTGTTTGAACTTTCAAATCTTCTTCACCAGCAGAAACCGCAATTATCTGGGAAGAAGGGATTCCATATTGAATCAACATCTTTTGCACCGCCTCTGCCCTGCGCCCACCAAGTGCATAATTATAATCACTTGACCCAGCTGTATCAGTATGACCAACCACAGAAACCTTGATATTTTTGTTCGCCTGGGTTGTAGATGCCAGTTTTCTAATTAAATCTTCATATTCGGGTTTAATAGTGGCCTTGTTGAAATCAAATCTGATTTCGAAAATTTCTTCCATAACGTGCTGTTTTGGTTCCAAAGGAATCTGTTGCACTTTGATGATGGTCTTTTCATTATTCTGAACAGGCGCCTTATCCATATCATTCAAACGTTTATTAATGGCCATCAAATCATCACGCATTGCCATCATAATTGTAATGAACTCATCACGAGAAACATAGTCAGATTTGTCGTGATCAACACGAACAACAACTTCCTGTTTTTTGGGTTCTGGTTCTTCTTCAACAATAACCTCTTCCCATTCACCTTCATCAGGAGCTTCACCCATAGAACCATCCATACCATAAATATTCTGATTAAAAATCAAAGGTTGTTGCTGTGGCACAGACACAGGATTGCTTGCTGGAACAGGAACAACCTGAACCAAATTAGACGGTATATTAACATTATTTACAATAACCATACCATCACGCGCACGCGATGTTCCAGACATAGCATTCAATGCATATGTTTCTGGATAATAACGTTCCGCAACCCGCTGTGTAGTCTTCGTTGTTGTTATAGTTTTTGTTGTTCCGCGCGCCACAGGCTGTGTCGTCCGTTTTTCCATACAATCTTCTAACGCCTGAATAGTGGCAATAAAACGATTTCTGCATTCCTGGGCTGTTGCAGTTTGTCCACTTGCCGCAGCAGAAATCCAGCAATCAAATTTTGCCTGTGCCTCTGCAGTCAAATTCGGTTGGTAATAAACTGCATCCGTTTTTAATTCATCCATTAATTGATTATACGCATTATGAATTTCAAATCTTTCACTATCCGAAGATATATTCCAACTGTCTAAACTTTCAGGAAATGGGCTTTCCCCAGAGAAAGCGCCAACAGCCTTTTGGGCAAACAATTCACCAATATCCGGATAACCACTTGTTCTGGCATTATAAATCGCATATGAACGATAATTCATTGCCAGTTGATTTAAAAAAGAATCCTTGTGCGGGGCACTGTATACGTCAAGATTTTCAACATAATCAACAGTTGGTGTATCATAACCCGCCGTACCGTTATCACGACCAGTCCCTGCACACCCAACCAAAACGGTGCAGCCCAACATAACCAAGGCATATCCAGAAAATCTGTTTTTCATAATAAATCCCTTTCCTTTTCTATATCCCTTTAATTATACCTATTTTTGAAAAATGAGTAAAGCAAAAAAGAACACAAAACGCATCTTTGCAAAATTATTTCATTATTTATCAAAAGCTTGGGTGGCCATCTGACCCAAAGACGGCAAAATAGACTGTAAATTACCACTGCCCCCCATAGAAGAAACAGTTTGAATAACAGCAGACGTCCCGGCCGCCCCAGAAGATTGTCCAACACCACCCAGGGTCTTAGTTAAAAAACCACCCCACAATTCGCGTTTCGCGGCATTTATCTTTGACGGCGCACACTTTTGAGATTTTTCTATTAACTTAGCAATCTTGGCAGATTCTGCCTTTGTATAATCAGCTTCGCTAAAAGGAATCTTTGTGAAAACATCATAAATATTTGAAACATCCGTACAGTTTTTGTTATCTGTTCCCTTACACACCTTGGCAGATGTAGCACGCGGAAAATCTTCCCACGGCATTCCAATATCAGCTTCTGTCTGAAACTGAACATAGCACGTTTCATTTTTATCAGCATAATAGGTCAAAAACTGTTCATACATAGAATCTTTATTATTCTGTTTTGCTGGTCCACAAACAGACCCCAACCCAGAAACAGCCGCAGAAGCATCAGTTTCACCGATACGCGCCCACTCTTTAACCAAATTATTCACAGTTGTTAATTCATCACTAGTCGGAATACAATCGGCAGTTAACTGTTGTTGTTGGGCATTCAAATTTTTTATATCGCCAACCAATCCTATGACAGTTGGTAATAAACTTGTTGCCGAATCCATAGGTTCTGCCTTTTTTGCCGCCACAGGTTCTGCCTTTTTAACACTAACAGCAGCCCCCACAAAAGACGGGATGACACAAAGACACACTACAAAAATTGATAGTATTTTTTTCATTCTCTTTCACACGATATTATACCATAAAAAAAAGATTATATAAATATAAAAATTGCATTTTTATTTTCAAACATATAAACTGTTATGTATGGAACGAAATAAACGCAATTTTATAATCATATCTAAACACAGACGTCTTACCCGACTTTGGCAATTTTTTTTCACAGGTTGGGGATTAATTATGGTTGGCGTTTTGGTTGCTGCACCATTTTTTACTAAACAGATTTTGTGGACACCTATTACTGCGATAAATATGCGCGACGTAGTATCAAATCAATTTAAAATGACGAACGCATATTTTGTTGGCACAGACAAAGATAATAACCCTTTTAAAATTCACGCAGTTTCTGGAAATCAAAAATACGACAATCCTGATATAGTATTTCTTGAAAAACCGTCTGGCACGGTTGTAAGAAACAGCGACACTGGAAAAATCACAGATAAAATTTCTGCACAAAGCGGACAATTTAATCACAAAGACAAAGTATTAACATTGATTGGAAATGTTCGCATAGATTCAAGCAATGGTGATAAAATACTAACAGAAAAAATGGTGATAAGATTATGATAAAAAAATCTGTATTACGTGTTGAACATTTATCGAAAAATTATGGCAAACGTGTCGTGTTGCGCGATATATCTTTGGTTGCGAACCAGGGTGAATCCATTGGTTTATTGGGGCCAAATGGTGCAGGAAAAACAACTGCGTTTTATTGTATCACAGGACAACTTGCGGCATCCAGCGGACAAATATTTTTGAATTCACAGGACATTACACATCTGCCGTTTTACCAGCGTTCACGTCTGCACATTGGCTATTTACCCCAGGAAAACAGCGTATTCCGTGGTCTTTCGGTCGAAGATAACATAATGGCAATATTGGAAGTTGTAGAACCGAATCGCGAAAAACGTCTGGAAAAATTAAATGCGCTTTTGGATGAATTTTCTATTGCGTTTTTGCGTAAAAATCCTGCGACATCATTGTCGGGTGGCGAACGTCGTCGTGTTGAAATTGCACGTGCTTTGGCAAACGACCCGAAATTCATTTTATTAGACGAACCATTTGCAGGAATTGATCCAATTGCTGTAAATGAAATTCGGTCTTTGGTATCACAATTGAAACACAGGGGACTGGGTGTTATCATAACCGATCACAACGTTCGTGAAACATTGGGGATTACTGATCGCAGTTATGTTCTGCATGATGGAAAAATATTAAAGCACGGAACCACTGATGAAATAGTTAAAGATCCAATGGTAAAAAAAGTCTATTTGGGCGAAAACTTTACTATGTAAAACCACCCTATTTTTTAACAAGAACTTAAAACAAAAAACGAAAGGAGAACATATTATGTTTGCTGTTGATAAAATTCACGCGCGTCAAATTATGGACAGCCGTGGCAATCCAACGATTGAATGTGATGTTGTATTATCAGGTGGGGCATTTGGCCGCGCATCTGTGCCATCTGGGGCATCCACAGGATCTTTTGAAGCATTGGAATTGCGCGACGGTGGAAATACATATATGGGCAAAGGTGTTTCCAAAGCTGTCAAAAATGTAAATGAAATAATTGCGCCAGAATTGATTGGTATGGATGCAGAAAACCAAACAGCAATTGATGAAAAAATGTTGGCAATTGATGGCACCCCGAACAAAGATAAATTAGGTGCGAATGCAATTTTATCTGTATCTTTGGCGGTGGCGCGCGCGGTTGCAAATGCAAAACATATTCCGCTTTATAAACACATAGCAAATATATTCGGTGAATCAAATCCGCATGTATTACCACGTCCAATGATGAACATCATTAACGGAGGTGCACACGCAGACAATGGTCTTGATGCCCAGGAATTTATGATTATTCCGAACGGCGCCACAGATGAAGTAATGGCGATTCGTATGGGGTCTGAAATTTTTCACAATTTGAAATCAATTTTGAAAAAAGCAAAACATAGCACGAACGTTGGCGACGAAGGTGGCTTTGCGCCAAATCTTAATACGTGCCGCGAAGCATTAGATACAATCATATCTGCGATTCGCGCCGCAGGCTATACCCCGGGCGAACAGGTATCGATTGGATTAGACGTTGCATCATCTGAATTTTACAGCGACGGGGTTTATAAATTCGAAGGTGAAACAAAAACATCTGATGAAATGATAGAATTTTATGAAAAATTAATTTCTGATTATCCGATAATTTCAATTGAAGACGGCTTGGCCGAAGAAGATTGGGATGGCTGGAAAAAATTAACAGAAAAAATCGGTAAAAAATGTCAGTTAGTAGGTGACGATTTGTTCGTGACGAATCCGATTCGTTTAAAGAAAGGAATTGACAATGGTGTCGCTAATGCGATATTAATCAAAGTGAATCAAATTGGTTCTTTGACAGAAACTCTGCGTGCAATCAAAATGGCCCAAGATGCAAAATACGGTGTCGTAATTTCACATCGAAGCGGTGAAACAGAAGATACTACGATTGCAGATTTGGCGGTTGCAACTAACGCAGGTCAAATCAAAACAGGCTCGATGTCCAGAACAGATCGTATGGCAAAATATAACCAATTGATTCGTATCGAAGAAGAATTGGGCAAAGATGCAACATATGGCATATAAATGGTTATAGATGCAGACATTTTATTGGTTGTGAAACGTGCGGTTGCGATATTTGTATTTATATGCATAATATTCGCCCCGGCATATTTGGCTGCGGTGAACGATCGCGACAAATATGATAAAATGCGAATAAGATGTGCATCTATTTTATTTGGCTGGACAATTGTCGGATGGGTGTTCGCACTTTTTCTGGCGGCCAAGAAATAAAAATTAGACAATAAAAAAAATCCCCCGAAATGGGGGATTTTCTTTGGTAATTTTTTGAATTGGGAAAAAACAAAAGAAACATTACCAAATAGCATTAAACATAGACGTTCTGAATGTAGCGTTTGTTGCAATATCAGTCGCACACGCATTTGCGCAACTTGACGCACAGGTCTCAGGATCTGGATTACTGCTGCCGTCTAAATAAGCGTGATGATAAACCCAATAGGATGCAATCCCACTTTCTTGACCGTACGCATACACAGGATCAATCTTGCACCAACAATGTTGTCCAACATCGGTCGTCGTAGTATATAAATTCGTTGTCGCACTGCCCACAGTACCAGATACTTCATTACACGCAGCAATACCAGTCAAAACGCGAGTATAATCATCATTATTAGTCAGTGTCACTTTCCAAGTTTTGTTCGCGGCACTGTAATCTGTGACAGTTCCCCCCACAGATTTTCTGAACAACCCGATATAGGTGTTATTAACGGCGCACACCGTAGTTCCCAAAGCAACCAATGGCATAAAACCGAAAACCAAAACCAACAATTTTTTCATTTTCCCGTCCTTTGTTATATTATTCCACAGTATGATATGTACTTCCACCGTACTGCACCATCAAAGCACTGTTGCTAGTGCTGCCTGGCACCAAATTGACATAACAGGTTTCCCCGTTTAATCCGATATTTAACGACGGTTCAATCTGCTTGGTCGAATACATAGGTATCGACAACCCCGTCCCCAGATTAAGTGTTGTCGCACCGGCGGTACACAACGACGCACATGTTCCAACCCCTGTATATTGTTCACCATCTGGACAAACCAACAAACAGGTCGCATCGCTAAGATTTTCATCATCGCAACTTTGATTCATAGAATACGTATGTTTCCCAGTATCACATGCACCATTCATATTAAGTGGTGAAAGCGCGGTTCCCGCAGCAACAATATTTTTATATCCTGTGGGACAACCAACCTGGGTCAGCGCAACACATTCAGACCCGTTTTTATACGCATCAGGTCCACACAGCGTGGCCGCAGTTCCAGACTTAAACCCATTATAAATGAAATAAACATCATTTGGCACAGTGGTTTTATGATACCCACCCATATAGCAACTATTCCCACTGGGCGAAAGCGCAGAAAACGCAGACGCCCCAATTGTTGCCATATCATTATACCCAGATTCACAATGACCAGTTGTAAATGATTTACAGGTATCACCGTCCAAATATTGTCCATCTGGACAAACCTTTACAGCGGTTCCAAACTTTGCACCATTATATATAACAACAAAATCATCAGGAATTTCGCGAATATGTTGACCACCACCCAGGGGACATTTTCCATCTATGGGTTGGCCAAAATTGAACGCCATATTTGCACCCAACATGTAATGATCTGCAGGACACGTAGCAGCAAACGAATCGATACCACCAATCGCAACCGAAGCAACGAAAACGGCAAAAATTTTATCAAAGATTTTCATAAATAAATTTCCCGCATTTTGGGCAATTTCCTTGGTGGAACAATCGGGCCGACCTAACTTAGGGATTAAGCTGTAAAACGATGACCCAATTATTCCACCAAGAAAACCCCCGTATCCTTCCTATATTTTCCTGGCAATAAATTCCTTCTAGGAACATCTTACAACATTTGAAAAAATAATGTAATAACTTTTTTTATTTTTTGTGAAAAAAAATAAGAATGAACATCGGTGGGTTTGAATCAGAAACGAATACCGTGCTTTCGTCGCAGGGGTGGAAATAATTCGCTCGATACTACGTGTCTGCGCGGATACCGTGACGATTTCGCTGTACTATCGCTTGCGAAATCTACTTGTATTCTGCCCCAGGGGGGGTGGCACGTAGTGCCGAAGGGGGTTCACCCAGATTGCGAACATACCGGAATACCCCCCTCCGGCTGCGCCGCACTCCCCCACTGGGGGAGAACGCGCGCGTTCGTCCGAACGCACAGTCGGCGCACGCACTGTCGGTCGATTCGGTCGACGTCCCGCGTCCCAACGTTTTACGCCACGTTATCGCCCATCAGGCGATAACGCGGAAAACCGCGCCAGGCTCAGTTGAATGTTTTTATGTGCCTTCGGATATAAAAAAAATACCCCAGTGATGGGGTATTGTAGCAAGCTTCGGCGCGGTTGCGTACCACGTTTTCCGGCCATTTCCATACATCAATTTGCGACAGAGCCGAAGAGGCCGGCGCGAAAGTCCGAGT
>JAZLBV010000011.1:0-152471 GCA_045613925.1 Candidatus Enterousia sp. | reverse complement strand
CGCTATATTGATATGTGCCACCGCCACAATAACTGTTTGCTGGACACTCACGACGACCATCATCGGCACTGATTTCCGTCGATGTCCAAGTATCACCATCTGGTAAATACTGTCCGGCACTACATTGGTATGATTTTGCTTCCCATCCCGCGGTTGCTGATACTGTTCCGTCGCTGGCGCCCAATACACTGGAATTACAGCTGGCCGTGGCGCCAGCACTATATGATTCTGCAAATGATGGCATTGCCGTCATTATTGCTATCGCACTGGTTAATATTATTTTTTTCATTTTGTTTTTCCCCTCATTTCCTTTCTATTATTCGAATAACAAAAAATCACCAAACATTTGTCCAGTAATCGGAAAAATAACAAAATCAACATACGAAGTTTTTTGTGGCATTTGGTATTAAAAAATATTTCATAACGCCACACCCCAAACATCATCAGGGATATTTTGACGCAAAAAGCATCATAAACACATCGGATTACGATGCCTTTTGCACCGCGCATGTTGAGCTTGCTATAGCCCCGAACTAAATTCCCACTCAGTTCAAAACATATTATATCAAATTTTAATATGCTTTGTCATTAAAAAAATTTATTACCGTTCAAACATAACATCTAAATCAGATATTGGAATAATTTTATAAACCGGACGACCATGATTACATTCGCCGCCCCGCTCTGTTTTTTCTATATCCCGCAACAGCGCATTCATTTCATCCATATTCAATTTACGACCCGCCCGCACAGAATGATGACACGCATAATTTGCCAATTTCAAATGCAATTTTTCATTTAAACGAGACGAATGACCGTATGCACGCACTTCATCCGCGATTTCGTGAAAACATTTTTCCCAATTCAAATCCCAATCAGATGGCTTTTCAAAAATCGCAATCGCATTTTCACCAAAAGAATCTATATGCAATCCAGATTCACGTAATTCACCCGCAATCGTCAAAACCGCATCAACATCTTCGTCTTTTAATTTTACAACCAATGGTGTCAAAAGCGGCTGGGTCTTTATATTATGTGTCCGCAAACGTTCGTATGTAATACGTTCATGCGCAGCATGTTGATCAATAATAACAAATCCGTCTGCATTTTCTGCCAATATATATTTGTTATTCAATTGTCCAATTACACGCCCAAGCGGTAAATCAAAATCCGATTTGTTTTCTATAATTTGTGATTCGTTTGGCGTAATGTCATTTTGTTCTGGACGTTGGATTCTGTCATATAGATTGGGTTGTGCCACAAAAGTTTTTGCGTTTACCCCACCAACATTAAAGAAACTTTGCACCCGCGGAAATTCAAAACCGCCCGCCGGCGCAGTTTGTATTTGTGCAACAGAATTATTTAATGTTGTCGCCAAAGCATCCCGCAAGGTTTTTATTATAAACGAACGAACGTGTGTGGGTTCTAAAAAGTGCACTTCAGTTTTTGACGGCGAAACATTAACATCAACATAATTCGTTGGTAATTCCAGATACAGCGCACACAGCGGAAATTCCCGCGCATGCATAACATCCATATATGCCGCCCGCAACGCAGAAACTAAAACTTTGTCTTTTACACAACGACCATTTACAAATAAATATTCATCCACAGATGACGCACGTCGCAAAACCGGATTTGACACAAATCCACAAAGCCGCATCTCAGATGATGACGATTTAACATCTAATTCCAACATTTGCCCACGAACATCATCGCCCATAACCGCAACTATGCGATCCATCAAACTTTGTCCGCGCGGGAAACGCCATTTATTATTCAAAACAAATCCGACATCCACACGCGAAAGCGCCAATCGTTTCACAGTATCCAATATTGATAACATTTCTGCTTTATCACTATGCAAAAACTTTAATCTAGCGGGTGTCTTAGCAAACAAATTTTCAACACGAACTCGCGTTCCACTTTCCCAGGACGACGGTCGAACTTCGCCTGTTTTTGCATCCAAATGCCAACCATTTGCATCCACACCATTATATGTATCTATTCCCATATCTGATACAGACGCAATTGACGGCAACGCCTCCCCACGAAAGCCCATATAATTTATATTTAACAAATCGTCATTTGGTAATTTAGATGTGGCGTGTCTTAATATACAGTTTTTCAAATCTTCAACAGACATCCCCCCACCATTATCAATGACAGAAATCAATGTACGTCCACCATCCACAACATCTATGATAATTTCATTTGCCCCCGCATCCAGCGCATTTTCCACCAATTCTTTAACCACGCTGGCGGGTTTTTCAACAACTTCACCCGCAGCAATTTGATTTATTAAAAAATCAGGCAACACGCGTATAGGCATCTATATATTATTCCTTGAACTTAACATCTATAATTTCGAATTCTTTTTCACCACTTGGCAAACGCACAGTACAGGTATCCCCCACACAATGCCCAATTAACGCACGCCCCACCGGTGAAGTACACGATATAACCAAACGTCCATCAGATTCTATGTCCGACAAAATTCGACATTCCATTTTATTGCCGTCTTCGTCTTCGGTTATAACCTTGGCACCAAAAACAACACGATTTCCAGACAAACTATCCACATCTATGACCTGGGCGTGTTCAATAACATCTTCTATGAATTGAATACGTTTATCTATCTGGCGCTGTTTTTCTTTGGCGGCACTATAATCCGCATTTTCAGACAAATCCCCCAGCGACCGCGCCCATTGAACAACACGCAAAATCTCTGGTCTTTGATTTTCTTTTAAATCTTTTAATTCTTTGATCAAGGCATCAAAACCCTGACGTGAAATAGGCTTCTTATCCATCTATAATCCCTTAAAATTTTACAATAACAATATAACATAAAATTTAATTTTGCAATTATCAAATCAAACTATTATACTATAAGATTATGTTCAGGTTAAAACCGTCTGTTTTATCACGCTTTTTAATAAGACGTTTTTTCGTCAGCTTTTTTCTAGTAATGCTTACCGTGTGCGGAATTATTTTCGCCGTCACGTTCGTAGAAAGATTATCTTCAAATCCGGATGCATATTCCACATTAATAGATGCATGGGTCAGATTATTAGAATATATACCGCTTTTCTTGCCACTTGCGGTATTTATGGGGACTTTGTTGGCATTTTATAATTTAACCAAATCGTCTGAGCTGGTTATTATATCGGGTGGCGGATTATCACAATATCAAATTGCACGACCTTTTTTAATAGGTGCAGTTATAATTGGCACAGTTGCAACAATGATAGTAAACCCGTATTCAGTAAACTTAACCACTCGTAATTTAACAGATCATCAATTAAAATTAATAGATGACGCAATATGGATTCGCGAAACATCTGACCAGGGTTTTCTTACTGCACGCGCACACAGTTTTAACACAACGCCTGATAAAAATATAACTTTCAAAAACATCACCATATTTATGCAAGGCGAAGATTTTAAATTAACAGAACGTATATCTGCACAAAAAGCAACACTGTCCGACAGCGGACTTGATATACCACAGGCGACAATTATAGATTCTGATGGTGTCACAACCAAGACTGCTAAGTACATAGACACCAAATTAACCCCACGAACTGTTTTAGATAGATATTTACAACCCGACCAAATATCTTTCTGGGATTTACCACCGTTTATAAGAAAAATGAATTCAATCGGCGTTATTACACGTGAACACCGTGTCCAATTCTGGACTTTGTTGTTTTTACCATTAAATATGATGGCAATGGTTATGTTGGGAATCGCCTTTTCACAAACAAAACAACGCAGAAATTATAGTTTTGGTGTAAAATTCAGTTTAGGTATTTTAACTTGTTTCGCATTGTATTTCACAGTAAACCTTTTTACAACTTTGGGAAAAACAGGCGCACTGCCCCCAATAATAGCAATCGTCGCGCCACAAATTATAATAATTGCTGGGGCGTGTATGTTTATAACCAGTTTTGACACTATATAAAAGAAAGGAATTGACACCTATGCCGATGTATAAAAAAAGAACTAATTACAAAAGATACTTAATTATGGCGACCATTGCTATATTGATTGTATTAATGATTATATCGTTTTCTGCAACCCCAGAATTAACAGAAATAGCATTATTCTGATGAATTATATTGACGTTTTCTTAGAAGCCTTATCAGCAGAAAAAGGTCGCAGTCAAAAAACATTGTCTGCATACGCATCCGATTTAAATGCCGCACAGGACAGTATTGGTAATTTATTAAAAGCCTCAGAAAAAGACATACAAAAATATTTATCAAACCTGCCCGACAAACCATCATCTATTGCACGCAAAGCCAGCGCACTTCGCACCTTTTACAAATTTTTATTACTGGAAAAAATAATATCGACAAACCCAACGGCAAATTTAGAATTACCCAAAAAAGAAAAAATTTTACCGAAATATTTATCCCCTAAAGAAATAGAATTACTTATATCTTCATCTGGCGATATAAAAACATCTATACGTTTACGCTGTATGCTGGAATTATTGTACGCATCAGGATTACGGGTATCTGAATTATGCGAATTACCTTTATCTGCAAACCTGGGTGATAGATTATTAATCCACGGCAAAGGCGCAAAAGAAAGAATAGTTCCTATGCACGAAGCTGCCCAAGATGCACTTCATAAATGGTTAAAAATTCGTGGAAATATTGATTCAAAATATGTATTTCCGACATATTCATCCACAGGTCATATTACACGCGATGGATTTTTTAAAATATTAAAAAAATGTGCAGTATTGGCAGGCATAGACCCCTCACGCGTATCGCCACACGTTTTACGTCATTCTTTCGCATCACATCTACTGGCACGTGGCGCAAATTTGCGTGCAATACAAACTATGCTTGGCCACGAAGATATATCAACAACACAAATTTACACTCACGTCTTACCTGAAAAATTACGTGATACACTTGAATCTGCACATCCTTTGGCCCATAATGAATTTAAGGATATATAAATATGATAAAAAAATGCGATCATACCGGGTGTTCCAAGGCAGGCGTTTGTCGTGCCCCTAAAACGCGTGATTTAAAAGAATATTGGTGGTTTTGCAAAGAACACGCAGCTGAATACAATAAAAATTGGAATTATTATGCAAATATGACACCTGATGAAATCGATGCAGAATGGGAACGTGAAACATTTGGCATTGCCGACAAAGACAAAGAACAAGTTAACAAAGACGAAGCAGACTATGTCCAATTTCTTAATGATTTTTTGTCTGGACGTTCGTCATTTGATAAAATACCACCTAAAAAGACCTTGCCATCCAATATTGTATCTGCATTTCAAACATTTGGTTTACCGATAACGTCATCGTGGAAAGATGTTGGAACAAAGTATCGCACATTGGCAAAAAAATACCATCCAGATACTGCTAAGAACAAAGACACATCTGCTACAGAATTCACCAGAATTTCAACTGCATATGAGACATTAAAAAAATATTTCAAAAAATAGCCCTCCCCCCATTTTGTATTTGCAAGACACGGTTTTTATGCTATGATTTCGGCGATGAAATAAATAGGAAAAAAAATATGTATGATGTTGTTATATTAGGCTCTGGACCTGCTGGATTGACCGCAGCTATATATTGTGGTCGCGCAAAAAAAAGTGTTGTAATTTTAGCGGGGGAATCCTTGGGTGGACAAACCGGGGAAATTGCAAATATTGAAAATTATCCCGGATGGCACGGTTCTGGTATGGAACTGATAGGTTTTATGAAAAAACAATCTGAATCTTTTGGGGCAAAAATAGAATACACTTCTGCCACAGATATAAGATTCAATGAAGATGGAACATATACTGTTGTTTGCGACAACGGTAAAACATTAGATTCTAAAACAGTTATATTAGCAACTGGCGCGCGCGCACGTCGTCTGGAAATAGATGGCGCCCGTGAATTTTTTGGACACGGTGTATCATATTGTGCAACGTGCGATGGATTTTTCTATTCGGGACGCGATGTGTTGGTAATTGGTGGTGGAAACGGTGCATTGAACGATGCATTGTATTTATCAGATGTCGCAAAAACTGTTACAATTGTTTATCGTAAATCTGAATTTACCAGGGCAGAAGCTGTCTTGCGTGAACGCATCGCAGAAAAACAAAATATTAAATGTGTATACAATACGGAATTAAAATCTATTGCACAAAAACCAGATTCCGATAGATTGATTGCAACAACTACGACTGGTGATAAAATGGAATGTGATGGAATTTTTGTCGCCATTGGACACGAAGCAAACACAGACTATTTAACAGAATCAATCAAACGCGATGATATGGGTCGCATTGATTCTGATAATTTACCAGATGGAATGTTCGTTGCAGGGGACGTCAAAAGCGGTATACAAATGCAAATTGCCACTGCTGTTGGTACGGGGTGCAGCGCAGGTATGGACGCAATCAAATATTTAAACGCCAAAGAATAAAGGGATAAACAGATGCTAGATTTAAGATTTATTCGTGAAAACCCAGATATTGTAAAGAACGCCTGCAAAGTTAAAAACTTTCCAGACGTTGTTGATGACATATTAAAACTGGACGTTCGTGTTCGTGAATTAAAAACTATAACACAAACCAAAACAGCCGAAAAAAATAAAATTTCACGCGAAATCCCGACAAGCCCGGACAAGGCACCATTGATTGCTAAATCAAAAGAAATCAGCGAAGAAATCGCAAATGATATGGCCGAATTGGCTGAAAAAGAAGCTGTGTTAATCGACCTGCTGCATCGTGTTCCACAAATTCCAGATGCTTCGGCCCCAATTGGCGATGACGATTCTTCAAATGTAGAAATTCGTTGCATTGGCACACCACGTAAATTTGATTTTACACCACGTCCACAATGGGACTTGCTGGAAATGAATGGTTGGTGGATGCCGGAAAAAATTGCAAATATTTGTGGCACACGCGTTTATGCACTGTGCGGAGAATTGGCAGAATTAGAACTGGCAGTGCAAACATATGTTATTCAAAAATTAATATCAAAGGGATTTAAATATATTGAATGTCCATCAATTTCAAAACCACAAACTATATTTAATGCCGGACATTTTATGGGCTCTGATTTATCGGTTATGAATAACGATGTATTTATGTTGACCGACACAGACAGATGTTTAACTGGAACGGCCGAAATAGTATTAAATTCGCTACATGCCGATGAAATCTTATCCGAAAACGATTTGCCAATAAAATATGCTGGCTTTTCACCATGTTTCAGAAAAGAAGCCGGTGCCGCAGGTCGTGACACACGTGGAATTGTTCGTGTTCACCAGTTTAACAAAGTGGAACAGTATGTTTTCTGCACCCCTGAACAATCGGACGAAATGCACGAACACTTATTAAACAATTTATGTGAAGTTATGGAAGACCTTGAATTACCATATCGAGTCATTGCAAATTCAACTGGCGACATGGGATTTAACAAAGTCAAAATGAACGATGTAGAGGCATGGTTTCCATCTGAAAACACCTATCGCGAATTGGGTTCATGTTCATCAATTGGACAATTCCAGGCACGTCGAACAAATACGCGCTATCGCGAAAATTCAACCGGCGAAGTCAAATTTGTTGCTACATTAAATAATACAGGTATCGCCCTGCCACGTGCATTAGTTCCGGTAATTGAAAACCACCAAAATGCAGACGGTTCGGTTAATATACCAAAAAAATTACAACCTCTGATGGGTGGTCGTACAAAAATTGGCGGCAAACATTAATTATATTTTTCGCACATACAAAAATTATAACGATAACAAAAAACACTAGATTTAAATGTGTTTTATAATTATCATTATAACGAGGGTGATGGTATGCACAAAAAACAACAATTTGGGCAATTTTTCACAAAAAATACAGACTATATTTTGTCGGGATTGTCAGAATTTGTAAAAAATAAAAAGGTGTGCGATCCATTTGCTGGCGCTGGTGATTTACTGGATTGGGCAAAAGAAAATAATGCCGCATCTGTTTCTGGTTTTGACATAGATAAAAAATTTACTAACAATATAATCAAACTAAACGATTCTTTAAAGAAACCTAAAAAATATGATTTTATCTTAACTAATCCACCTTATTTATATCAAAATAAAATGGAAGATAATACATTATTGAAAAATACTAGGCACACAGATTTATATCAGTTATCACTTGAAAAAATTATGAATTCTAATGAAGGTATTGTTATAGTCCCTATAAATTTTTTATCCGCAGAAAATAGCAAATACATCAGAAATTTGTTTTTAAATAAATTTGATATAATCAAAGCAAACTATTTCACCGAACAGGTTTTTTCAGATACTACATATAACGTTATTGCTTTTTATTACAAAAAAAAATCAAATTTATCTTCAGAAAAAATGGAAATTGATTTTTCTATCTTTCCAGAAAACAAACATAAACTGATTACAATATATAAAAAGTATAATTGGCAAATTGGTGGTGAATTTTTAATACAAATAAAAAAATATTCTAATAAATTACAAATAACAAGACTAGAACAAGAAGATTTGAAATCTGGAAATAATACCATTAAAATTGCACTTAATCATCTTAAAGATGCACAAGAAATGATGGTAGATAACGATACCTGGCAACAAGTGAAACATAATATAATTATACTAAAAGCAATAGATACCGGAACAAATAGTGGCAGAATATGTTTAGAAGATATCCGTTCTTATGGATATGATGCGTTGGTCAGCATAAAAACAAGTAGAAATCAAATTGGTCTTATTTTTCCACCATTTGTATCCATTGATGACCAAGAAAAACTTATACACCTATTTAATACAGAATTAAATCAAAAACGCGACAAATATGATTCTTTATTTATGACAAATTTTCGCGACAAAGGCCGTAAACGCATTTCTTTCAATTTTGCATATAATTTTATCAATTATCTTTATTTTGATAAACTAAAAGGCCACAACAAGAAAAAATCATTTAATATCGGAGTAATATGATGACTGAAACACCATACGAAAAAAACCTAAAAGAATTTAATGAACGTCTAGAATCAGGTACTTTGGATAAATTGGATAAAACCAGGATTAGAAATTTTATTGAAAGATACCCGAATAAAAACTGGACAGAAGAACAGGTGATTTCAAATTGCTTAGCTGATGAAATGTTAAGTGCAAAAATGGCCAAAGATGCTATGAAACAAAATCTTGATGAGGCAAGTATCATAGAAAAAATTGGTGCTAAAAAATTACCTGCAGGTGGAAAAAACAATATAAGATTTAATATAGACACTGGCGAAATGGTTACGGGCAAAAAAGCCGACTACACTCTAACAAAATCAGCGGATTTTCTACTAGAATACAAAAACGAACAGATATATGGTTCCCAGAAAACCATACACGGAACTGGCGGTCATCAAACAACACAAATCCGTGAAGCGCTTGAATTTGTAAAAGCAGGCAATAAAAATCACAAAGCTATTGCAGTCATAGATGGACAAATTGTGAAAGAAAAATATGTTTATACATCTGACGAAATCATACAAAAAAAGAATAAGAACGAAGATTTAGTATAAAAAAAATCACCCAAATGGGTGATTTTTTTATTTAGAACCATATTGTTTTTGTATTTCACGCCACGGTTTTTCATTTACACTTTTTGCCCTGTCCCACAGATTTTTCAAATTGTTAAGTTTTTTAGAATCATAATTCCTTGAATCAAATCTTGATTCATTAACAGTCAACATAACAACATCATTTTCTAACTCTGAAGAATAAACTTCAAAACAATGCAATTCACCATTATAGACATCATATTGTGGCGTAAGAGGAAAATTATAAACCCATGTTCCTTTAATATTTAAAATATTTGAACATTTTTGAATAATTCTATCCATATTATCCCAATCTGGCGAAACCACAGTTGCCCCATCTGGCAAAATTTTGTTCAAATATTCCAACGCACTTGATTCTTTTACTTGTCTTGGCAACATATTAAAACCCTTATTTGTAATTACACTATACACAACACTATAAGCCAAAAATTATTATTGTCAATTTCTTTAATATAATTTGTTGAAATTCAAAAAATATAGTATAATCTATTGTTTTGTTAAAAAAATCAAAGAAGAGTCAAATGAAAATACGTAATATTGCAATCATCGCACACGTTGACCACGGAAAAACAACCTTGGTCGACAATATGTTGAAACAGGCGGGAACTTTCCGCGATAACGAACACGTTGAAGATCGCGTTATGGACAGTGGCGACATCGAACGCGAACGTGGAATTACCATATCCGCAAAACCAACATCTATCCAGTGGGGCGAATATAAAATTAATATCGTTGGTACACCGGGACACGCAGACTTTGGTGGCGAAGTAGAACGTATTTTATCAATGGTTGACGGTGTTGTACTTTTGGTGGATAGTGCCGAAGGCCCACTGCCCCAAACTAAATTCGTATTGTCAAAGGCATTAAAATTAAATCTGCGTCCTATCGTTTGTATAAACAAAATAGACCGTGGCGATGCCCGGCCAGAAGAAGTTTTAACCGAAACATTTGACCTGTTTGATAAATTGGGTGCAACAGATTCACAATTGGATTTCCCATATCTTTACGCCTGTGGCCGCGACGGTTGGGCAATTCGTGATTTGAAAGATATTGATAATCCGAAAAAAGATTTAACGCCATTATTCCAATTAATTGTTGATCACGTTCCTGCACCAGATTGCAATGGAACCAGATGTCAAATCGATGCACCTTTCACTATGTTGGCAACAACATTGGAAGCTGACCCATACGTAGGCCGCATTTTAACCGGAAAAATAGAATCTGGAACCGTCCGCGTTGGTCAAACGGTCAAGGCAATAAATATGGCGGGCGAAACCATAGAAACCGCAAAAATCACAAAAATCATTGAACATCAGGGTGTTAACAAAGTTTCCCGCGACAGTGCATCTGCTGGCGATATCGTTGTTATCGCTGGTTTTTCAAAGGCGACCGTGGCTGATACACTTTGTGATCCATCGGTAAGCGAACCAATCCCTGCGATGCCGATTGATCCACCAACATTAACTATGACTTTCTTTGTAAACACATCACCTTTGGCTGGAAAATCCGGTAAAAAATTAACATCTCGTATGATTGGTGAAAGATTGTTCCGCGAAGCAGAAACTAACATTGCTCTGCGCGTCACACAAAGTGCAAACAACGAAGCATTCGAAGTATCTGGTCGTGGCGAATTACAATTGGGAATTTTAATTGAAACTATGCGCCGCGAAGGATTCGAATTATCTGTATCGCGTCCACGCGTTGTTATGAAAACAGGTGAAAACGGCGAGAAACTGGAACCAATCGAGGAAGTAGTTATCGATGTTGACGATGAATTCAGCGGTGTTGTTATAGAAAAAATGACTAAACGCAAAGCGACTATTACCGAAATGAAACCATCTGGAATTGGGAAAACCCGTATAGTATTTTCTGCCCCGTCGCGTGGTTTAATCGGATATTTATCAGAATTCAGAACCGACACACGCGGCACAGGCATTATGAACCGCGTATTTGACCGTTATGATTCATATCGTGGTCCAATAAGTCAATACCGTCCGGGTGTTTTGGTATCTATGGAAGCGGGCACCACAACAACATACGCCCTGCACAACCTTGAACCACGCGGTGTTTTGTTTGTCGGTCCCCAGATAGAAGTTTATTCGGGGATGATTGTTGGCGAACACAGCAAAGAAAATGATATTGAAGTCAACCCAGTTCGCGGGAAACAATTAACCAACGTTCGTTCTGTGACGGCCGATGAAAAATTATTCTTGGCCCCACCACGTAAAATGAGTTTGGAAGAAGCACTGTCTTACATCCAAGACGACGAATTGGTAGAGGTCACACCCGCAACAATTCGCCTGCGCAAAAAAGAATTGGACAGCGGTAAACGCAAAAAAGCATATCGTTTTGCCGAAACAGATTAAGAAACAAAAAAACAAACCCGCCAATTTGGCGGGTGTTTTTATTCTATACCCAACTTACCTTTCACCCATCTGCGATAAACACTTCGATTATAACGCCCAGGAATAAAACAAGCCGATATGCGAACAAATTTATGCTTACAAATTTCCCATACTTTCTTTCCATGTATTGATTGATATTCTTTTAACACCTGATTATATTCTTCCATTGCATCAACATCTGATTCAAAATCTTTATCATATGTCTTAAAACCAAAATCTTTGAAAAAAGCACGCACATTATCATTAATACCTATAATTTGTGGCATAAAAGACCCGTGTCCAGATTTTACCCGCTCTATCGAAGAATTTATAAAAACACTGTTTAAGCCATTAGTTTTATTTAATAAATATTGCGTTGGGGCATTGTCATCATATACCTTATTCCTTTTCATTTGAATAACTGTTCCGCCCTTTTTCATAAACAAAGACATATGCAGCGCAGTTCCTGCACACCCCGCCAAGTATTTACAATCTTTTATCAGTGCGATTTGTTTTTCCAAAGGCAAAGTTTCAGGATAAATTATTTTATATCCATTTCTTTCAAATATTTTTTGAATTTTTTCTTCACCGTACGTCTTTCTTGATTTTAATTTTGAACGCGAAACATAAATTTTATCATAAATTATTTTTTCATCTTTTACATTATCCGCAATTTTTTGAAAAGTTTTTCCAAACTCAGCAGATGAATACACAGGCAAATTAAATCCCTGGTCTGGAACATATACATTTCTGAATCGTGTTGTTTCTTCCAAGATTAAAATATTCTTGCGCGGGATACCCAATAATTCTAAAAACACAAACATATATTCAGGCACAGGATTTACAGATTTATTATTAACCAAAACATATTTCATATCTTTATATTTTTTATCTAATGCAACATACGCCCTGTTCATATGTTCTAATAAAAAATGTCCGAACTGCGGGTAAACATTACCAACAAATACAGCATCTTCATCAACATACGGAATATTTTCGTGATTAAATTTTGGTACAAATTGTCCATTATTTTTACGAACCTGGGATGCAGATTTTACAAATCGAAAATTTTCATCAAACACACCAAAACCGTGCAATTTTTCATTAACGATTATACCATTATGATATTCAGATATGTGCACATCACGCATATATTGATTCTTGGTTTGTTTTTCAAACCATTTTTTCCAAGACTTTTCAGCATAAAATTTAACCGACATACACCACCCCTATAATTATAATAAACAATCTGGTTTTTCTTTTGCAACACCAGCATATACACCAGTATAGCCATTGATATAAGACAATTCGAACATATCATCAACATCAAACTTCATCATCGCTTGGAACACAGCCTGTTCAGTTGAAACAAATCCGTGTTTTTTCATAATCAAACGAACACGTTCAAATTCATGATAAAAACGATGTATCCAATCCCCGGTTGCTAAAATACTGCATGCAGGCACATCATAATCAGCATTTATCATCGCGATATCTTTCAAATTTTGTTTTACCAACGTTTCACGTGTTGCGGGTGGAATTGGTCCCTGACATTTTTTATATAACCTGTAAATAAAATTAGGAACAAAATGTGGTCTGGTTTTACCAAGCGTTGGCGATATGGTTATACGCACTCGTTCAGGTTTTGCCAAAATAGAACCGGTCCAATCCTTCCAAAAATCAGCATACATCGGATTAAAAGAGCCCGCATCAATCCACATAAAATACGGAGTATGAAATTTATCGTTTGTTGCCGCCCAATTCATAACAGACGGCTTTGCAGCAATAACAACCAAATAATCTAACCATTGTTCTGGGGTTTTATGATGGAACAAATAACCAACATTGCCCTGCATCTTTTTTAACAAAGACAGCCATTCTGCCTTTTCTTTATAATGTGGCAAATCTTTAAAATCCATCACGCGCATATCTATATATTTTTCTAATTTTTCTTTTTTAAGATATTCTGCCGTTTGTCTATCACACCACAAAGCAACCTTTTTAAAGGTTTTTATCATATTCTTTAACGAAGGCAAATAAAACTCTTCAAATTTTCTGTCCATTTTTTTCAACGAAGATAAATCTGATTGTTGCGGAATTTTGAATAGCATAGTACAAAAAGTTATATCTTTTCTTTTATTATCATAGATAATAGACATATTAATATCCTTTAAAATACCCAGTTTTGATTTTACAAAAACACCTGTGTTAAATCAACAATTTTAAAATATTTATAAATCTTGCAAAATTGTATAAAATATATACCATTATATATATACATATCTAAATATGTTCACACATAAACGACTTTTTTTATTCGCAGGATACGACAAAGACGGCATCATAGACGATGCATTGATTCACTATGTTTCAAACGTTGCGACATTTGGTGATGTAATTCTTTGTATGGATTGTGATTGCAAAAAATCAGAAACAGATAAAATAAAAAACTATACAATTCACACAATCGCACAACGCCACGGCGAATACGATTTTGGTTCATACAAACGTTGTTTTCAGTACGCCCGCGACAATAAAATTCTTGATAAATATGACATAATTTATTTGGTCAATGATTCTGTATTTGGTCCTATGTTTGATATGACAAATATTATTGAAAGCCTTGAAAAAATCCCCACAGATGCAGCAGGATTGGTTGTATCTAAACATAAAACACATAAATTTATGGAATCTTGGTTTATAAGATTAAACAACAAAGTATTTTTATCAAATTGGTTTGATGAATTTATATCAAATGTTAAACACGAAGATTTAAAAAACACCATAACAATAAAATATGAACACGGTTTAACAAATGTGATAAAAAACAATGGATGTTCTTGGACTGGATTATATGAATTCTATGGTCGATATACATATAATGAACCGAAAAAATTATTTAAGCTTGGATGTCCATTTGTAAAAAAATCATCCTTTACCCGCCACAACGGCGATTGTGGCAGTGAAATAAAATACATCCTAAATCACGCAGACCCGCGTGCAACAAAATCTGTTTTAACAACTGCAAATCGCATTTATGGCACAGAATATATGAATTGTTTTTTAACCAATAACCACATAAAAATATTCTTACGCAAAATAAAATATTTAATACAAAAAATAATAAACGGTCAAAAATGAAAAAAATTAAACGTATAGCAGCAATAACAATGGCACGGGACGATGAATTTTTTCTTTCCCGTTGGATTGCATATTATGGGAAAAACCTAGGAACCGAAAATTTATACATTTTATTGGATGGTACCGACCAAATAGTTCCTGAAAATGCTGGTAACGCACACATAACAAAATTGGAACATATCCATATGTCGCGCGCTGCGGGCGACAAATACAGAATAAATAAACTTTCCGAATTGGCACATGAATTATTAAAAACCTACGACATCGTTATTGGTTGTGATAGTGATGAATTTTTAATCGTAGATCCACGAACTAAAAAAGCTTTACCAGAATATTTATCAAACAAAAAAATCCATACAACACTATCTGGATTAGGTCTGGACATCGGTCAACATTTGTATAACGAAGCAATCCTTGACCGCGATGCACCATTTTTAGAACAACGCGAATATGCCCTGCTTTCTACACGTTATACAAAACCAGTCGTGATAAACAAACCTGTATTCTGGGGCAGCGGATTTCATAGTATCAAACACCACAATTTTCACATAGATAAAAATTTATATTTGCTTCATTTTGGGGCGATTGATATGGATATGTTGGAATCTAAGGCAAAAAAACGTGGAAACGATTGGTTGAACCATCTTAAACGTCGTGGCAACGGAACAATTAACGCAATTACAAATAAAAAAGCACTCAGCGAAAAATGGCTTTCAATTGCACGTTTTATACAAACGTATTGTCGCCCGGTTTACGCACTACGCAAACCTGCTATGTTCGGATTAAAAACAGTTATAAAGATTCCTCAGCGTTTCAAGAAATCTGGAATATAAACAAATATAATAAATATTATAAACGTTTAATCCCTGGCAAAGGCACTTTCTTTAATACTATTTTATTAAATAAATAATACATTTTATATCCCGAACAAATCTTTGTTCTGTATACAGGACTTAACACAACCACAAAAGTACGCAAAATTATCCACCAAGGATTATATGAATGAACAATGGATAATAATTTCAACCACGATTTATCATCAAAATAACATCTTTCCAAAGCTTTATTTGAATAATAGCGTTTATATTCAGACGAAAATCTTTTTTGAAAATCCTTCTTAGGCTGTCCATATAATCTATGCAAATTCCAATTATAATTAGAAAACCTGGATTGATTCATAATTTTATTTAATTTAAGTAAATCTGGCCTATTTTCTTTAAGCCATCTATCAGTATCATCATGTGCTTCAGATACCGCAAAAATTTTACCATTATTTTTATCAGAATTATTTTCGTGTTTACGATAATGTAAAACAACCTTTGGAATATAAAAGAAACGTTCACAAACAGCAAAAGTTTTCGGCTTAAATCCCATATCTTGGAACGAAGCCCCAGGCGTTGTTGCAAATCTTATATTATTATCTTGAATCATCTTGTTGCTATACAAACACGTCCATATACTTGGATGCCCAGTCCAAATAATATCCGGATTCAATTCAGTCGGACAAAACACTTTTTCTTTTAAATCATTTCGAATACCAATAGACCAACCTGGGGTCTCATTGCCGGTATTGTTATCAAAGAAAACAAAATCAGCTTTGACCATATCGGCACGATTTTTCTTCGCGGCATTATATAAAACTTCAAAAGCATCAAATTCAACCCAATCGTCAGATTCAACAATGCCGACATATTCGCCAGATGCGACATCCAGCCCTCGATTCATAGATTTACCATAACCTTCGTTTTCTTTATCTATAACAACAAAACGTTTATCTTGTTTTGCATAACGTTTAATTATATCCAAAGTTGAATCTTTTGAACCATCATTGATACAAATAATTTCAATATCTTTTAATGTCTGTTTACAAAGACTATCCAGACATACAGACAAATAATTTTCAACATTATAACAAGGAACAAGTATAGATACTTTCGGTTGTTTTTTTACTACCATCATTTTAATCCTTTGATTAATTCAATAGACCGCGCAACAGCTTTATCCATATCATAGTATTTGTAATCTCCTAAGCGACCACAAAAATACACGTTTGGAACAAGTTTTGCTAAATCCATATACTTTTGATAAAGTTCCGTGGTTTCATCATTTGCAATTGGGTAATAGCGTTCATTTTTACCAATTTCGAAATTTTCTGGATATTCATACGAAACAATCGTTTTATCAGATTGATCATTTAAAAACCACTTATATTCACCAATTCGTGTCCAATCATAATTACACGGATAATTTATAACCGCAGCATCTTGAAATCTTGAAAAAGGAAACTTTATAAATTCAAAACGTTCACTGCGATATGGCAATTGACCATATTTGTAATCAAAAAATTCGTCTATACTGCCAGACCAAAACAAACGATCATACGTCATAGATTTATCAAAAGGCGTATTTAACTTCACAGTAATATTTGGATGATCTAGCATTTTTTGCACCATCGCGGTATATCCACCGATTGGAATACCCTGATATTTATCTTGGAAATATCTATCATCACGTGAAATATACACCGGTACCCGTCCTGAAACAGATGGATCTATTTCTTCTGGTTTTTTACCCCATTGTTTCAAAGTATATTCTAAAAATATTTTTTCATAAATATATTGGGCTAAAAATTGTAAATCTTTATCATTTTTCTTACGCAATTCCAAAATAGGTACTTTTACATTTAAACCGAAATTATCTAACAATTTTTGTTCAATAACATCTGCCACGGATTTTGGAAACACAGTATGCAAACTATTCAAATTAAACGGAATAGGAACAAATTGTCCATCAATTAACCCCAGAACTTTGTGTTGATATGGATACCATTGACAGAAACGAGACATAAAATCATAAACTTCTTTATTAGAAGTATGAAAAATATGAGTACCATATTTATGAACACATATGCCATCTTCATAATAATCATAAATATTTCCACCTATATGATTTTTAGAATCTATAATTACAACCTGTTCCCCTTTATCTGCCAAAATGCGCGCTATTGTCGCACCAGATATTCCGCATCCAACTATAAGATTTTTAATTTTATTTTGCATAATTTTCTCCATATTACCTTTGTCTTTTCAATATATTACGCTTTGATAAATTTATAAATTTCTTCACGTAAATTATACCACTCATTTGGCACATCATTAAACACACCAATTTTATTCATTTCAATAAATTCATCACGTGCAAACTTTATTTCTTCATCTGTCTTTAAATATTTCAATTTACGAAATGCCCAATTTACAAAATACCACATAAATTGACTTTGCCATTTTTTCATTTGTTCTGCATCTGCATATCTATCATATGATTGATATGCATTTTTAATCCCAGTGCATAAACTTTTCATAATTCTTAATTGCTTTGCCGACAACACAATCCCGCCAAAATTAGGTATATAATAATAAAGAGGCAAAGACACGACCGACACCCGTGGACGTTTTAACATAATTGCAGACCACCAAGGAAAATCTTCAAACAAAATTCCCTTGATAAAAGGTGTATCTTCTATCAAAGATTTTTTGTAAATATTTTTCCACACCTGACAGTGTTTAATTAACCATTTGCGATTTGGATTTGTTTTATTATGTGTACGTTCAGTAGCCAATTCAAAAACATCATCCACCGTACGTGTTTTAATTTTATTCAGATTATATCTTTTTTTAATACCGCGCGGAACGACGTTATCTGTATCCAAATGTAAAAAATGTCTGACCATTAATTGCGGACGATAAAATCTATCATACGAAAAAGACGCAATATCAGATTTATTTTTTTCAATAACATCATACGCTATTTCCATAGTCTGTGGATGGATAAAATCATCACTATCAAGATACATAATATATTTACCATCTGCATATGGCATCCCAGCATTACGCGCATCAGAAAGTCCGCCATTTTCTTTATGCACAACAACAAAACGTTTGTCCTTGGCAGCATATTCTTCAGCTATGGCGCCCGAATTATCAGGCGATCCATCATCAACGCAAATTGCCTGCCAATCAGAAAACGTCTGATTTAATACACTATCTAAACATCTGCGTAAATATTTTTCCACATTATACATTGGAATAATAATAGAAATTTTTGGACGCATATATTCCCCTTTTTACATTTTATTTATCATAAAATCAGCAAAAGTCCCAGGAACAACATTTTTTGCCCATGGACTATTATAAGTAGTTTTCTGAAAAAACGAATCAGCCGTAATTTTATCAAAAACTTTTTTATCAAACGGCTTGTCACCGTACACCCACCAAATCGCATGTGTCGGATCTTGGTCAATGTGCGGCATTTTTGCAAAATATTTTTTTGCACGTTCATCGTTTTCAACCAACGTCTTGAACAATAATTGATGCATAAAATAATCAAAATTATGATTTTCATGCATCCAGTAATCTAATATCATCGCACGCCACGCATCTAATAAATAAGCCCCCTTGCGTGCACGAATAAAACAATTTTGCATGAATGAATACGGTGAACCAACATTTTGCCCAGCCAAATAAACAAAGAAATCTTCTTTAACAATCCAGTCTGGGATTTCAGATGTTGCAAACCCAGTAGAATCCAACCAAAAGCCACCGTATTCATAAAGCAATTCGACACGGCAAATATCCGCAAAATGTGCACGCTTTATTTTGCCAGCCTTATATTTTTCTACAATCTCTTTTGGCAAAGTTATATAATCAAAAATATTTGTATCATCTAAAACAACCAATTCTTGTTTACAGTTTTTACGAATATTTCTAAAACATGCCTTAACAAGTGGTGGCGCATTATCTTCGCCTTGCTGCCAAATCGTCCAAATTTTTTCGTTTTTGTCATCTTTAACAACTTTGCGTTCTGGAACCGCCGCAGCCGCAGGTAAATATCTTTTAAAATAGCTTGGTATCGCAGATGTCAAAACCTGACACCTTCTTTCACGTCTGCGTTTACGAGACCACCACAACGGCACTAAAATATGTCCCCGAACAATAATGTCAGTCAATGCTAAAAAACGTCGAAACCCCATCTTGTTTCCCCTTTATTTTTACATTTAAGTAAATTCAGGCGACACTTTCGCGTCGCCCAAAAAAAAGTTATTCTTCAACAACACTTTCATCATCAATTGGTCCAGTTGTCATTTCTTCGGCTATACCACTTGACTTTGCCATGATTTTATCAAGCAATTCTTGTTGCACATCCGGATGATCTTTCAACCATTGACGCGCGTTGGCTTCACCTTGACCTATGCGTTCATCGTTATACGAATAAAACGACCCCGCCTTTTCAATAAAGTTATATTTCACACCCATATCTAAAATTTCACTGATTCTGGAAATACCTTCACCATACATAATCTTGAAATCAACAGTCCTAAACGGCGGAGCAACCTTATTTTTAACAACCTTTACCCGTGTCTCATTACCGATAATATTTTCTTTGTCTTTGATTTGCCCTGTTCTACGAATATCAAGACGAACCGAAGCATAAAACTTTAACGCATTACCACCAGATGTTGTTTCAGGATTACCAAACATGACACCAATTTTCATACGAATTTGATTAATAAAGATTAACAATGTATTGCTGCGAGAAACAGACCCTGCTAATTTTTTCAAACTTTGCGACATCAAACGCGCAGTTGTTCCAACAAAACTATCACCGATATTACCTTCTAATTCTGCCTTTGGCACTAATGCTGCCACAGAATCGATAACAACAACATCCACAGCCCCAGATTTAATAAGCGTATCTGCAATCTCTAATGCCTGTTCACCAGAATCCGGTTGTGAAATAATTAAATTAGCAACATCAACCCCCAATTTTTTTGCATAACTTGGATCCAATGCATTTTCTGCATCAATGTACGCACAGGTACCACCCTTCTTTTGCGCTTCTGCCACCGCATGCAAAGCCAACGTTGTTTTACCAGAAGATTCAGGCCCATAAATTTCGACAATTCTGCCACGCGGATAACCACCAATGCCCAACGCAATATCCAATCCCAAAGACCCAGACGAAATCGCCTCTATATTTTGTTGCGACCCATCGCCCATTTTCATAATAGCTTCTTTACCAAACTGTTTTTGAATTTGTGCCAATGCAGATTCCAATGCAGGATTCTTTGCTACACTTGTTTCTTTTACTGCTTCCTTTTTTGCCATAAAAACCCCTTTCGTTTATACTGAAATCATACAAAGAAAAAAAACACAACGCAAGGCGTTTATTTTACCGCTTTGACCACAAAACCATAGTTGACAAAATCCCTGCAACTGCAGTAATTAACCACACAGACGACGTTAAACCAAAAACAGCTATGCACAACGTTCCCAAAATTGGCGCAACAACACTTGGAAAATTCACACTGGTTCTGAAAATACCATAAAATTTGGCCTGTTCGCTCTTTTTCATACCATTAAAGAACAACAAATCGTGCGATGCTTCCATGAAAGCACCCGGGATCTGCCACAAAATAAACACCAGCAACAAACCATATCCTGTGGCAAATGTCGCCAAAAATGAAAACAGCGCAAAAAGCAAGAACCCCAGCGTCAACCACAACTTAACACCATACTTTTTTATCCATTTCCCAATGAACGATTCAATAAATATATACGGCAAAATACCAATGGATAATACAATACCCAAAGTTTCATTTGAAAACCCATTTTCAATAACAACAATTGGAACATACAACAGACGCATAGATCGCAATGCATAAAATCCAAAATTCACAACATATGCACGCAACATCCCAGATTTTCTAAAAAACACTGACGCACTTATACGCAACGCCCGCATAGTTTTACGCATATTCACACGCTTTAAAACTTTTTCTTTTTGAACAATTCCAAAATGTTTAAAAAATAACAATCCTGAAAAATAAATCAGACCTGCAGCCAAGAAAGGCATTCTGTAATTACCATTAAAATAACTTACTATGGTCATCGCAAACACAGGCGCAATCAACGCACCAATGTTTGTCCACAAATGCAAACGCGCATTTAATTTTTCCATACCCACCCCTTTGGAAAAATCAGATATAAACAGCGGTAATAAAATATTGATAAGTGTCAAAGCCGCCTGAGAAACATAATCCAATGTTATAAAAGTATTTGGTTGTACAGAAAAACTCATCATCGCATAGCACGCACCAACCGTCGCCATTGTTATATAAAGCAACCTAGTTTTGGTAAACCAATGCAAAATCTCTGCCGAAAAAACCCCAACTACACACGCAAACAACGCATACAGAGCAGCATATACACCAACTGCGGCAGATGCAGTTTCTTCACTAAAAAACAATTTAAAAATTCCAAGAATAGTAAGAGAATAAACCGCATTAACAATCCCGCTTGCAAAACCAGTAAACAACCCCAGATTTGCAAAAGAAAATCCGTTGACGTTTTTGCGTATAGAAAGATATTTTTCTCTGCTCATCTAAAACCCTCGGCACATAGTATAGCATAAAAAATATTTTATACACCTAAAATTTAATCACATAAATCTGGACGTATTTGCGTGGGTCAAAGCAATCGCAATTGCATCACTTTCATCCGCTGTTTTTGGATGTGCAGTCGGCAACAGAACAGACAACATTTTATAAATCTGTTCTTTATCTGCGTGCCCAGACGCTGTTAATGCTTTTTTAACTTTGTTTGCTTCATATTCAAACAAAGGAATATCGCGCACAGCAACGGCTGTAATTGCCGCAGAACGTGCCTGTGCCAAAAGCAATGTTGTTTTTCCGTTTTTATTTACAAAAATAACTTCGATACTGCATTCATCTGGATGAAATTCATCACAAATTTGTGAAACATTATTAAATATAAACGCCAACCTTTGCGCCAAAGATAACTTTGTTGGTGGCAAAATAACACCGCTTGCAATATATTTCCTATTTGATCCGGAAAAATCTATAATCGCCCACCCCGTATGCAAAAGCCCTGGATCAATCCCCAAAATACGTTTCATTATTTTTTCCTAATGGTTATTTTACCAACCGCATCGCGTCCATAATATTGATTTATCTTATTAATACATTCATCAACTTTATACGACAATTCCAGCGCAAATGCAGCACTTACCGGACGCAATACTATGTTAAATTTATTATTTTTTAATGTCCGTATTGCAACAACATTTGAAATATTTGCAATATCATCGCCAACAATATTTTTCCAATTTATCGCCAAATCTGCATCAGACGCCCGCACACCAAAACTATCCATCAAACCGCCGAACGACGCAGCCAACGTCTGGGGCCGTGATTTACGAATATTTAAATCTGGCTTTTTACCTTGGTTTGACATAACTATACTCTTTAGGCATTAAAATAAACATCTGACCTTGGGAATGTTGACCGTGTGCAACCTGATACGCTTCATCCCCAGAACCAAAGAATATATCTGCACGAATCCAACCGCGTATTGCGCCACCTGTATCTTGGGCAATCATCAAACGATTAAACAAACGTCCATCCGACAGTGAAGTATTTATGTATACGGGCAATCCCAACGTATACAGCGAATCATCCATCGCGATACTGCGTATTTTCGAAAGCGGCGTCCCCAATTTACCAATAACACTTTTTTGTTCTGTTTCATAGAAATAAACATATCGTGGATTATTGTAAATAACTTCTTTTGCTAACTTTGGATTTTTCTTTAAATATGTCCACACAGCATCCGCAGAATATCCGCCATCTGGTTTAATACCCTTGGCCTGCAATTGTCCACCAATAGATTTAAATGGCATATCATTAACCGCACCAAAATTCAGTTTAACCATTTTGCCGTCTTCCAACTTTAACATACCACTACCTTGGATTTGCAGATTTTGCACATCGACTATATTTGCCCAATACAAAATACGCCCTATTTTTTTATTTACAATATCTTTTTTTGCGACACCTTTGTAATTTCGCCCATCCACAGGAACCCCCATAATCGGTTCATTACATTGTGCAGTTTTTGTTCTGCACCCATTTATCACAGGCGAATAATACCCAGTATACGTTCCGGTCTTACCACCATTTTCATTATAAATCTGATACGGTTGGAAATTAGATTCAAACCACGCCCGCACAGTTGCAACATCCGCAGACGCGCTTGGCAAAGTATTGCATTTTTCACGCAACAAATCCGCATCAGGAACAACCGAACCATTATATTGAATCTTTGCTTTGCACGTATTACGAAACGCCTGAAGCGCATATCTAACATCATCATCTCGCCAACCCGGCAAAGATGAATATGACACAGCTTTCAAATTAGACGGTATTTTAGAATTATCCCCCACGTGCCGCGGACTTGATAAATCACAACCTGTAATACCAAAAACAACTATAAACAGACCTAAAAACCTTACAAAATTACCCAAAGAAAACATTTTATTATCCCCCCACTTGTAAAATACATTTCTCAATGCTATATTATCATAAAACCGAGGATAAAAAAAGGAGCAAATCTTATGCCAAAGTTTAATATTATATCTCAATTCTTAAAAGACATCTCGTTTGAAAGCCCAAACGTCCCAGAATTGTTCTTTAAACAGGACAATGGCCAGGCAAAAATCGAATTAAATATCGATATTAATATCAAAGGTTCTGAAAATAATCTTTATATGGTTGATTTGATTACACGTGTTCATTCTAAATTGGACAAAGACGATAAAACTATATTTATGATTGAATCCACATATACCGGCATGGTCCAATACGAAGAAAAAGACGAAGAAACAAAACGTAAAACATTATTGATTGATGTTCCAACAATCTTGTTCCCATCTGTTCGCGCTTTGGTGACTCGTTTAACCGCAGAATCAGGTTTCCAACCATTGGCTCTGCAAATGGTTGATTTTGCAGCATTATATGAACAAAGAATGAATGCAGCAAAAAACGAACAAAAACCTGCAAATCAATAAAGATAAAAAACAAAAGAAAAACCGCCAAATCGGCGGTTTTTTAACAAAAATTATAAATATTTACTTTTATAAACATCTATTGCCGTTTCGAACCAAAAATAGCGCAAATTGCGTGCACTTAACTCCCCCACAAAAGAATCATATATTTCTGGATTTATAACCAAAAAATCACAAAAATAAACATTTATCAAATTCCACTTTGATACAGACAACAAAAGTTCATCTATGAACCCATCGTTATAATCTTGTTTGTTCATAAAGAAAGTATCTGTTTTAGTAAAGAAATAAATAGTACCACATCTGTCAAATACACCAGATTGCGATATCATAAAAAACAATATATTCGACAGATCCATTTTTTCAAAAAAACATTCTGTGATTCTTTTGAAAACGACGCCTTGTACACAAACAGATTTTTCCACGTTAACCAACCATTTTTATATAAAACAAAGACCGTCATAAAATGGCGGTCGGGCGTTTTCAAAAACATCACGTAAGTGTTCCCGTGCTTTCAGGATAAATCCCTATTGTATAACAACGGCACCCGACCAACATCGGCCAGGCATAACGGTGCAAATGCACCATATGCAAATCAGATTACGATGCATTACACACCGCACGTGATGGGTTTTGAAAAGACCCGAACCCAATTCCCATTGGATTCACTGTTTATTATAAATATGATTATTCTAAAAAGCAAATAAAAACCGCCAAACCGGCGGTTTTTAAGAAATGAATTAGAACAATGAAGATGCGAAGTTGTCGGCAAGTGCAGTGTATTAAACCTACATAAACGCGCCGACAACCAGCAGATGAATAATTATACAACACATTATAGAAATTAAATAGAATTGTTCAGATGCGAAGTTGCCGGCAAATGCAGTGTAGTAAACCTACATAAATGCGCCGACAACAAGCAGATGAATAATTATATTTAATTTATTATGCGGCAGCGGTGAATACCTTCTGCACATCATCATTATCATCCAGCGCATCCACTAACTTTTCCAATTTGGCATAACTTTCGTCATCTAAATCCATTGGCATATTCGGTACCCAGGTTATTTCTGCATTTTCTGGTTCACCCAATTTATCGTTCAACGCCTTTTGAATAGTCATAAAATTATCTGTTTTTGTTGTGATGATAAAACCTTCTTCGGATGTTTCTAAATTGTCCGCTTCTACTTCCATAACGATTTCCATCATTTCGTCTTCTGTTTTACCAATGGATGCAGGATACATAATCTGACCCACGTGCGAAAACATAAACACGACCGAGCCCTCTTCGCCCATATTGCCGCCATTTTTGGCAAAAATATTACGAATTTCCGGAACTGTTCTGCGTGGATTGTCGGTCAAAGCTTCTACAATAACAGGCACCGCATTCGGACCATAACCTTCGTATCTTACCGCGACAAAATTATCAGTATTCGCCCCAGACGCCTTTTCAATCGCACGTTTAATGTTATCATTAGGCATAGAATTTTTACGCGCCTGTAAAATCGCCAAACGCAATCTTGGGTTATTATCTGGATTTTTATCACCCAATTTTGCCGCCATAGTTATTTCACGTGCCAGTTTAGTAAACAAACCGCTGCGTGCTGCATCAACCAACCCTTTTTTGTGTTGAATGTTGTGCCATTTGCTGTGTCCACTCATATTTGACCTTTTTATTTTATTATATTAAAATTATGCTAAAAGGATAACAAATGATTGGAAAATTGCAAGGTGTAATTGATTATATCGGTCCCGATTATGTAATTTTAATGGCGGGGTCTGTTGGGTACAAAGTCTATACGCCTGAAATCTTGGCACACAAAGACAATGTTTCGCTTTGGATAGAAACCATAGTCCGTGAAGATTCCATCCGTTTATTTGGGTTTTCAACTATGGCTGCCCAGAATTTATTCAATCAATTAATCGGTGTATCTGGTGTCGGCCCACGGGTTGCATTGGCCATTATGTCAACAATTAAAACAGATACATTAATGTCCGCGATTGCAACTGGGGATGCAAAAACAATCGCAACCGCCCCAGGGGTTGGGAAAAAAGTCGCCGAAAAAATCATAGTTGAATTAAAAAACAAAATGGGTGGCGGCAATTTTGATTTTGGAAATAATGCGACATCTGGTGCCCTGCCCGATTTGTTGTCTGCATTGGAATCATTGGGGTATAGACGTATGGATATAATTGATATGGCACAAAAATTAGTATCCCAAAACCCAGATTTAGATATCGCCAAACTGGTTCCATTGGCATTAAAAGAAATAAGTGAAAAATAATGAATAACGAAACTATTTTTGCCCTGTCCAGCGCGCACGGAAAATCTGGTGTTGCGGTTGTACGTATCAGTGGCTCTGATTTATCAGAACTTTTCGAACGTATAATAAACAAAAAATCTCTCACACCACGCCACGCATATTACACAAACTTTCGTGATGATAACGGCGATTTAATCGACCAATGTGTTGCTGTTTTCTTCAATGCACCCAACTCTTTCACAGGCGAAGATGTTATCGAAATTTATTCACACGGCGCACCGGCGGTTATCGAAAAAATCTTTGAATTTTTACGCAAACACGGCGCACGCATTGCACAACGCGGTGAATTTTCTAAACGCGCTTTTTACAATAACAAAATGGATTTAACCGATGTAGACGGTTTGGTCGCGCTATTAAACGCACAAACAGACAAACAACGCCAAAGCGCGCTGCGTTCATTAACAGGGAATGATTCAAAAATTTATAATACATGGCGCAATAAAATGATTGAAATATCGGCATATGCGGCGGCTATATTGGATTATAGCGAAGATGACCTGCCTAAAAATATTACCGATAAAATAAAAATCGAAACACAAAATTTGGCAAATGAATTAAAATCTGCAATCGACGGATTTCGTGGCACACGCGCAATTCGCAACGGATTTAATATCGTATTGGTCGGTGAAACTAATGTTGGCAAATCATCAATATTTAATAAAATACTTGGTACAAATCGTGCCATAGTTTCCGATATTGCCGGCACAACACGCGACGTAGTTTCTACCCAAATTGACATCGACGGATATCTGGTAAATCTGGCCGATACGGCAGGAATCCGGGATTCAAACGACACAATCGAAAAAATAGGAATCGAACGCACACATAATGAAATTAAAAATTCAGATTTAATAATCCACGTCTATGACGCCGAACCAAAGACAACAAACGATAATGAAATCACGGTTGTAAATAAATCTGATTTGATAAAAAATAAAACAAACAAAAACGTTATTTATACATCTGCTGCAAATGGCGATGGATTTGATATTTTATTAAATGCAATAAAACAAAAAATGTATGAATTGATGTCTGGTTCTGAATCACGTGTTGCAATCAACGAACGCACATTTGAATTATTATCAGACGCAATCACCGAATTGCAAAACGCAATCGATAAATCGAACGACAATTATGATATATTTTCAGAACACGTCCGCCACGGCGCCGACGCCATAGGAAAAATATTGGGCGTAATCACAACCAACGAAATCGCCGATATGACATTTTCACAACTTTGTTTGGGAAAATAAAACACCGCCCAATTGGGCGGTGTTTATAAATTAAATATAATTATTCTTTTCTAATAGGATATTTACCTTCAATAAGATTTTGACGAACCATATGATGTTTAACCTTTTGTGTACTGGTCATCGGCAAATCTTCGGTAGTTATTGCATAATGTGTCACCCATTTATACGATGCAACCTTTTTATTTTGCTTTGCAATTTCAGCACCCAATTTTTCTATCGTCATTTCTGGTGAAACCTGGAATACGCCGTATGTGACGGTTTTATCATTAACCTTGTGTTCAAACACAGCTACATTTTTAACACCATCGATTTCCATAAATAACGCTTCTAATTCATCAGGATAAACATTTTTCCCAGAATCCAAAACAATTACTTGTTTTTTACGGCCCGCAAAATGCAATTCGCCATTTTTATCCATATAAACCATATCCCCAGTATTAAAGAAACCTTTGTCATCAAACACTGTGGCATTAACTTCTGGATTATTCAAATAACCACCAAACACCTGATGTCCACGCAGCCACAAAACACCAACACCATTTTCATCTTTGTCGCGAATTTCACATTCATTATTTGATGTTGGCCCACCAACTGAGTATGCCAAACGCTTGCTGGTCGGTTTAGAAATACAAATTGGTCCAACAGTTTCTGTTAAACCATAACCCTGGATAAATGCCAGACCAAGTGATTCATAGAAATTTTCAACTTCGGGTTTTGTCGCAGCCCCTCCTGCAATCAACAAACGCGCACGACCACCAAATATTTCAAGTAATGGTTCTTGAACTTTGCGCACAAAGAAATCTAACCCCATATCTTTCAATGTTTTTTGGTTATTCAAAATAAACGAAGCAACACGCCATTTTCTTTGTTGTTTCATACCATCAATAATTTTGTTTCGGAATAATTCCCAAATACGTGGCACGGCAGGAATGACATGTGGTTTAAATGTCTTAAAATCATCCAAAATATATTTAGGATTGATTGTCGGTTGTAAAACAATTCCACCACCGAAATGAATAGTTGCCAAAATACCAATCGCAAACCCGAATATATGATAAAGTGGCAAAAATCCATACATAATATCGCCAGAATGATAATATTCTGCCATATCTTCCAAAGAATTTGCACATTCTGTCAAATTAAAGTGTGTCAATGGCACAACCTTTGGCGTACCGGTTGACCCCGAAGTAAATGACATAGTCGCAACATCTGTAGATTCAGATGGATATGGTCTTAAATCATAATCTATATCACCATCTTTGCGTGTTATATCAAAAAATTTAAATTTGTCGGTTTTATAGAAAAACGACGGTTCCGCACATACAAATTTACACCCCGCGATTTCACACATTTTGTCATATTCAAACGGTGTTAAATTCGTATCAAGCATTAACACAGTCGCGCCTAAATACCATACTGCAAACAAAGTTAAAGGAAACTGAGGTAAATTATGCGACAAAATTCCAACAATATCACCGTGCTTAACACCAGCATCACGCAAAGTTGCTGCCCTGGCACGAACTTGTTCTATGAATTGTGAATACGACACACCTTCGCGAACAAGAAACATCATTTCTGGCCATTGATTCGCCGCATTTTCTAATTTTTGATACATATTCATAATGCAATCCTTTTTTATCAAAATTGCAGCACCAAAAACTGATGCTGCAAACTAATTATTCGTGTCTTTGTGTATATTTACCATCAATCAACCATTGACGAACAACGTGATGTTTTATTTTTTGAGTACTGGTCACCGGCAAATCATCCGTAGTCATCGCAAAATGCGTCACCCATTTATAAGATGCAACTTTTTTGTTTTGCTCTGCAATGGCTGCTGCCAACTTTTCCATTGTCATATCAGATTCAACACTAAACACGCCATATGCAACGGTTTTACCATTAACTTCGTGTTCAAACACAGCGACATTTTTTACCCCATCGATTTCCAAGAACAAAGCTTCTAATTCATCAGGATACACATTTTTCCCAGAATCCAAAACGATAACCTGTTTCTTACGACCTGCGAAATGATATTCACCGTTTTTATCAATAGATACCAAATCACCAGTACAGAAAAATCCGTCTTTGTCGAAACATTCTTTGTTGGCTTCATCATTATTCAAATAGCCACCAAACACTTGATCGCCACGCACCCACAACATTCCGATACCATCTTCGTCTTTGTTGCGAATTTCACAGCAATTTTCCCCAAGTGGCGCACCAAAAGCGTACGCAACACGTTTTTTAACCGGCTTTGAACAACAGATTGGTCCAACAGTTTCGGTCATACCATAACCCTGGACGAAATCCATCCCCAATTGAGTATAGAATTTTTCGACCTCTGGTTTTGTGGCAGCACCACCCGCAACCAAACAACGCGCACGACCACCAAATATAGCCCGAATTTGATTTAAAACTTTATCAACCAATTTACCTAACCCCAGTGCACGCAAAAGTTTCTGATGGTTCATAATGAAAGATACCAATCCCCATTTTTTCTTTGCTTTGACACCATCAATAATCTTCTTACGGAAAATTTCCCATAACTTTGGCACCGCAGGAATGACATGTGGTTTATATGTCGCAAAATCTTGCAAAATTGCATTTGGATTAATCGTAGATTGCAATAAAATCCCCATACCAAAATGAAGTGGCGCTAAAAATCCAACCGCAAACCCAAACACATGATAAAGCGGTAAAAACGCATACATCATTTCACCAGGACGCAAGAAGATATTTAAACTTTCTAAACTTTCAGAACAAGAAACTAAATTATGATGCGTCAGCGGAACAATCTTTGGAATACCTGTTGACCCAGATGTAAACGAAAGCGTTGCAATATCTTCGCCCTTTAATGGATACGGTTTCAAAGATTTATCTGTTTTTGTATCTTTCGTTTGTATATCAAAGAACTTAAAATTCTTAGCTTCATAAAAGAAAGATTTTTCAGCACAAACAAATTTACAATTTGTTAATTCTGTCATTTTATCATATTCAATAGATGTCAAATTTGTATCCAACAACAATACACGTGCACCCAAATACCATATTGCAAACAAAGTTGACATAAATTCAGGCAAATTATGCGACAACAAACCAACAGTATCGCCTGGTTTTACCCCGGCATCCCTTAAAGTTGTTGCACGTGCTTTTATATAATTTGGAAAATCTTCAAATGTTATATTTTCACGCACCAAGAAAACAGTTTTTGGACTTTTTTTGATAATCTCTTGTAATAATTCATACATATTCATAATTTCATCCTTTTTCATATTAACTATCATTAAATTATTCGTGTTTATTTGGATATTTACCATCTATAAGATTCTGCCGCACAACATGATGTTTAACCTTTTGCGTAGTGGTTGTCGGCAAATCATCTGTGGTCATAGCAAAATGTGTCACCCATTTATACGATGCAACTTTTTTATTTGCCTTGGCAATTTCAGCACTTAATTTATCAATTGTCATATCTGGTTCAACACTAAACACACCATATGTAACGGTTTTATCTTTAACCTTGTGTTCAAACACAGCAACATTTTTTACGCCTTCAATTTCCAAGAACAGCGCTTCTAATTCATCGGGATACACATTTTTCCCAGAATCCAAAACGATAACTTGTTTCTTACGACCCGCGAAATGGTATTGCTTGTTTTTATCAAGATACACCAAATCCCCCGTATTAAACCAACCATCATCATCAAATAATTCCTGGTTTGCAGCTTCATTATTCAAATAACCCCTGAATATATTTGGCCCACGCACCCAAAGTGTTCCGACACCACTTTCATCCATATCACGTATAGTGCATTCTGAACACCCAACCGGTGTTCCAAACGCAAAAGGAACGCGATTTTTGGCTGGTCTTGAACAACAAAACGGTCCAACCGTTTCTGTCATACCATAACCCTGGACAAAAGTAATCCCCAAAGATTCATAGAATTTCTCCACCTCTGGTTTCGTAGCAGCACCACCTGCAATCATCAAATTAACACGACCACCAAAAATATTCTGTAATGGTTTCTGAACCTTGCGTACTAAACCACCCAAACCGATATTTTTAAGCATTTTTTGATGATTTAACACAAAAGACACAAACCACCACATATGTTTTTCTTTGATACCTTCGATTATTTTATTACGAAAAACTTCGTACAATCGGGGCACAGCAGGAATAACATGTGGGCGATAAGTTTTAAAATCACCCAAAATATTTTTCGGATTAACCGTAGGCTGTAATAAAATCCCCATATGATAATGCAAAGGCGCCAAAATACCCGCAGCAAACCCAAACACATGATAAAGTGGCAAAAATCCATACATAATTTCATTTTTATGAATCCATTGCCCCATATCAGCATAACCATCCGAAGATGTTTTTAAATTTCCATGTGTTAACGGTACAACCTTTGGCGTCCCAGTTGACCCAGATGTAAAAGACAACGTCGCAATATCATTTTCATTTAAATCAGCAGGTTTTAACTTTGGATTCGCTTTTCCATCAACTGTTTCTATATCAAAAAATCTAAAATTTTTCGTATTGAAAAAGAAAGATTTTTCAGCACAAACAAATTTACACCCAACCGTCTTGGTCATATTTTCATATTCAAACGGTGTTAAATTCGTATCCAATAATAAAACAGCCGCACCCAAATACCAAATTGCAAAAAGGGTTATAGGAAACTGGGGGATATTATGAGACAACAATCCAACAACATCACCTGGTTTTATGCCCTCTTTGAACAAAGTGGCCACGCGCGCTTTGATCAAATCCAATGCTTGTTTAAAATTGATATTTTCGCGTACCAAAAACAAAGCATCGGGTGATTCTTCCACCACGCGCTCTAACACTTGATACATGTTCATAACATAAAATCCTTGTTGTTTTTATATTGGACAGGGTATATTATAGTATTAAAAACAAAGATTGCAAATATGAAAATTCTTACATTAAATATAAACTCTATCCGCGCCCATATCGAAAGTTTTATGGATATTTTGCACAACAGTGAATATGACACTATTTTGGTCCAAGAATTAAAGGTAGAAACCGCCAATTTTCCATATAATCTATTGGATGAATATGGATATAATATCAAAGTTTTCGGCCAGAAATCGTGGAATGGTGTTGCAACATTTTCCAAAAACTCTATTGAAGATGTTATATTGGGACTACCAACATATCCCGATGTAAATTCACGTTTCTTAGAATGCGTAATTGACGGGCATATCCGCCTGATAAACGTATATATGCCAAATGGCGAAAGCGAAGATTCTCCGAAATTTCTCTATAAACTAGATTGGATGAATGCATTTACAAAATATATTCAACAATTCACAGATTCCGAAGAACCCGTTATCATAGGTGGCGATTTCAATGTTGCAATTACTGATAATGATATTTGGAACCCGAAAAATTATATTGGTTCATCTATCTCTGCACCTGCGGCACGCGACATTATGAATCAATGGTTGTCAATGGGTTGGACAGATGCATGGCGAACATTACACCCAGACGAAAATGATTATACTTGGTATGGTTATCGTGGTCGCGACACAGTTGGCAACAACCAGGGACTTCGTCTTGATTATTTTCTTTGTAATAAAACCGCAAAAAAAATGATAAAAAATTGCGAGATAGATAAAAATCCACGCCTTGCTGAAAAGCCAACAGATCATTGTGGGTTAATGCTAGAAATCAAAGATTAATCGTCGACACGTGCTAAATCATCCCATTCGTGATATTTAGCCCCCACGCTTTCGCGGTATTCGTATACCGCAACTTTATCGCCACTATATTGCCCGAATAATTCTTTAACTTTTTGCACAGTGTTATCAATCATATTTTGTGCGACATCATCACGATATTCAATTAAATCCAAATCCCCATTTTTTAACTGTAAAAACTGTAAAACAGGTGTTATCGAAACATTTTTCATTTTTATAGGAAAACCGCCAGATTGCATAATATAACCTTCCAACGCTAATTGTGGCATAGTTCCATCCAACAATTGACTTTTACTTGGTGCCGCACCTGTTTTAATATCCATAACAACACCATCCCAAATTAAATCGGCACGCGCCCGCACATTACGTCCAGCAATATTCACAGACCCCAAAATTTCTTTATATTTAATAGATTTGTTTTTTAAATAGTCTTCTACAAATTGGGCAATTTCACAAAAACGTTTATGCCAAAAATAAAATAATATAGAATCTTTCTGTAAAATTTGTTTCGCACGCAAATCCATTTCTTTTATTAAATTCTCAGAATTAAAATCAGTTGCATTTTCAATAACATCGTGTACCAATATTCCAAAATTTCGTGCATCTGGTAAAACCCAGTAATCATCAACTGGTCGCAATTTTAAAATATGCTTTGCATAAAATGCATATGGATTATGAATTAATAATTCAAGTTCTGTTACATAAACATCACTTTTATCAATTGGTGGCGTTGGCGCAGAATAATCAAGTGGGTTATATTCAACATCATCTACTTTACGCACAGATTGTAAAATATCATCCCCATTTTTTATATTACCAACACAAACACGTACACGTGATAAAAACCTAGATTCTATTGTCAAAGCGCCCCCTGATTGCTTTGAACGCAACCAATAAACATTATCGCAACACGATAAATTCATAAAATCCAAAGCCATCAAAGAAACCTTTCTATTTGGGGACGGCAAACCTATATTTTCTGCAACCTTATGTGGCAACCAAGAATTTTCATAACCAATAGATGGAAACATTCCTTCATTAAGACCGGTTAATATAACAACATCTGCAACCTGCATACGTGATTCTATGGTTCCCAGAACACAAACTTTGCAATTTTCACGCTTTTCAGACCGAATTGAAACGCAACTAATCGTATCTAAAACAAACGCACGAACATCATATATATTCAGCCTTATATTGTTTCTGCATAATACATCTGACATATTTTTTATACTTTCCCAGATTGCAAAATCAGCCTCATTTTCAATCTGAAAATTTGGTTGGAAAACATTATCATCACTTTCATCAATATATTTAACCAGCATATCAAAAATATTATATCCAGCTTCAACGTATCTGTGTTCAAATTCAAATTTTAAATCGGTGGCCCACATATCAAACAAATTTAGTATCGCCCGCCCCAAATCTGTCATATTACCAGAAAGGCCAGAAGAAAAATCTGCATCAACTGATGCACGCAACATCTCTGTTTTTATTCGTTGATTAGCGGCAGCATCTGGCGTAATGACTAACACAGATTTATGTTTCTTTAATGCTTGTTTTGTTATTTGTGCAACTGTCGCAGCCTCTTCACTTTCACGCGCACATTCTATCAACGTGCAATTATCTAAAATTTTATCAACACGCGCCCCGGTATTACCAAACGCCATATTCATAATATCTATAACTTCACTTTGCCCAACATTTATAGTTTGAACATCCGCAACATCCACACCCAGTCTTTGTAAAAATTTATATTCTGCATTATATGGATTTGTATCTAAAACAAAATCTTGCACCAGCCCAGATATTTTCCCAGATAAAATAATCCGCCCATTTTCGCGCACGGCAATTTCACACATTAAATCCGCAGTCGCCGGCACAGACGCAGTCGAACCACACACAACAACCAAATCATATTCGTTCAACTTTTTTATCCACGCCCTTATATCATCATTACGTTTTTGCGTAGTTGTTAATCTATCATTTGGTAATTGTTTTAATATATCTAAGATTCTGGCTTTATTTTGAAAATGAACGGCATATTTGTCATCTATTATCTCTGACCAATTTATGTTATTAATATCAACACCTTCGTTATTCAAATAATCTTGCATACGAATAAAATCACGTGCCAACGGCAATGCGGTTGAAATATTTTTAACATTTGCATCCGCCGATAATAACTTTGATAAAATTATAATCCGTTCCTGGTTAGAAATTACATCGTTTACCAAATCATCATCTTCACTATCTTCAACCCCAGTCCCCAACGGTATCAAATTAGGCAAAATAACTGCGTGCCCTGTTTTTTCAACAATCATCCGTTCAACACTTCGAACAGCGCGCCGCGAAGGCAAAAAAATCAACACGTTTGAAAAATCATCAGAATATGGTGCAATCATATTCCACAACGCATCTAGTATATGCGCAGGATTTGAAACATTAAAAACATTTCTATTTGACACCGATAATTTCTCTTAATTCTTCCAATCCAGATTTTTTTTCTGCAGATGTTTCTAAAACTTGTTCAACCATTGCAGGATGAATTTCATGAGATATTTTTTGTTGCGTTAATTCTCGTACACGTTTATCTTTCTTGGTATAAACAATCTGATAACAAATTCCATTTTCATCACAAAAATTCATTAAATCCAAATCAGAATCTTTTACGCCAATACGTGAATCTATTAAAATAAAAAGCCGGCGTAATTGTGAACGATTTAACAAATACTCTTCTAATCGATTCAACCAGCGCACTGCTTCTACCTTTGACACACGCGCATAACCATAACCTGGCAAATCTACAATCATAGTTTTATCGTCCAAATTAAACAAATTCAGACTTTGTGTCCGTCCAGGCGTATTAGATGTCCGTGCAATTTTTTCCTGAACAACTGCGTTAATAAGCGATGATTTACCAACATTACTGCGCCCAACAAAAGCGTATTCTGCGAATTGTGTATTTGGCAAAGATTTAACAGTTTCAAAAGAACCAACAAATTTTATCATTTTTTATCCACTAATTTTTTATATGCTTCTTTTTTTGAAATCCCGGCACGTGCCGCCAATTGAGCCGCTGCAGATTTTGTAGAATTTGCAACGACATCATTAACGATTTCACTTATTTCTGCATCTGACATTTTCTTTTCAGGCGCCGGTGCAACCACAATAACAATTTCACCACGTGGCGGTTCTATATTTAATAAATCCGCAGGATAACCAATAATCGTCTGTTCATAAATTTTTGTAATTTCACGAACAATCGCAATCTGACGTTCAGGCATAACCATCGCCAATGTTTTAATCGTATCCATAATCCGATTCGGACTTTCATAATAAACAATAGTATGACGAATCTTGTTATCATCACGAACTTTCTTTTCATCAAAAAAACCACAGAACGTAAATCTGTCCGTTGGGAACCCGGACAAACACAGCGCAGATATGACGGCAGTTGGGCCCGGAACAACAAACACAGGAACATTTGCCAAACGTGCGGCACGAATTAAACGAAATCCCGGATCGCTTATCCCCGGCATACCCGCATCAGATACAGTTGCAATTGCCATACCAGATTGCATTTTTTCAACCAAAGAATCTACAACTTCGCGTTCGTTGTGTTCGTGGCACGAAATAACTTTCGTTTTAATATTAAAATGTTTTGCCAATTTAGAAAACACACGCGTATCTTCAGCCGCAACTAAATCAACATTTTGCAGAATTTCCACGGCACGCGGCGACATATCAGATAAATTTCCAATTGGTGTTCCAACTATGTAAAGCCCTGATTGCATTTTGAATCCTTTTGTAGTAAAATAATAGCATATAAAAAATAGGTTTTTCAATGTCCATAAAAAAATTTTTACTTTTCTTTGGTTTAACTGCAATATTGGCGGGCTGTGGTGGCGTAGATAAATACGATACTAGCTACAGCGGTTATAATACTGCCGCAACATCAAATCCTGTGGATGTCCAAGAAAGCTTTCTGCAATCCACATCAATTTATGGTTCTGATGACGGCGGTCCAAATGCACGTATCGCCGTGTTATTACCTATGTCTGGCGCCGCAAAAACCGCAGGTAATGACATAAAAACATCCATAGAAACTGCATTCTTAAGAAAACCTAAAACAAACGTACGAATATCTTTTTATGATTTGTCTGGCAATTCAGAACAAAAATTTGACACGATACGTGATGTCTTGAACACAAATCCTGACGTAGTTTTAGGGCCAATCTTTGCCGAAGACACAAAAATCATAAATGATTTGAAACCATCATATTTACCTGTTATATCGTTCACATCTGACACACAATCGTTGGGTGATGGGGTTATGACTGTAAATTTAATTCCAACACAAAGCATAGAAACAATTATGCGCCAAATCAAAAATAAAACTCAACGCGGCATAGTTATCTTTGCACCTGATGATAAATCTGGTCAATTAATGACATCTGTGGCAGATGTTGCTGCCGACATTTATGATGTTCCTGTACGTGGAATATTCTATTATGATTCTGGTAATTCAGATTCCATAAAGAACGTATCACAAAACGCCGCTTTACACAGTGTGCGTACAGCAGTAAACAATCGTGCCCGCGAAGTTTTATCTGATATTTTAATCAACGAACAATTAACAACATATCAAAGAAAGAATATAAACGCACAACTGGACAGAATATCGCGCACAGAAACACTTGGGGATTTACCATATGACGGGGTTTTATTCTTGGGCAATGGCGATGATTCAAAAACATTGGCATCATTTCTGCGTTATTATGGTGTCGGCAATCGCGACGTAGATTTTTATGGAACAACTCTTTGGCAAAATTCAGACATAGCATCAGATTTCACTATGTCTGGTGCACAATACGCTGCATTGCCTAACATTTCTGATAATTTTGTAAGTTTATTTAATATGGTTGGTGGCAAAGATCCCGATTATTTAGCGGCGATTGGATATGATGCTGCAAATTTGGCATTAGGAATGATATATTCACAAAAAGACGGTCCATCATATTTCTTTGATCCAAACGGATATGTGGGCACAACTGGTATCTTCCGTATTCAACCAGACGGTACACCTGAACGCGCCTTGCGCATAGTAGAACTTGACGGCACATCAACCCCACACACTATCCAGGATGCGCCAGACAACTTTATTGTTCCGATTTATAATATACACAAAAACAACCTTAGTACTGTTCCGGCGAAACGCATCTCTTCATATGGAATTGACCCTGGCGATTATATAAACATCCCCCAGGAATTACGCAACAACCCAAAATATAAAACTAAAATCATAGGTTCTGGGTACGTAAAACCAAAATCTGCAGACAAAATAAAACAGGATTCTACAACTGTTTATATTCCAGACGAAGACCGCCAAACAATATCAAATCCAGAATTTGAATCTGCAAAACCAGAATCTATATCTCGCAAATACATAGACAGCGTTGAAATAGAAGAATAATTCAATATGAAAAGATTTATTATCGCATCCATTACACTGATACTAATCATTTTAATCGGACTGGGTATTCACAGATATTCAGAAAAGAAACTTGAACAAATGATCGGTCAAATGATAATGACCGGATTTCACGGGGATGGTACTGACGAAAATTCAGAAAATTTTGCTGCTATTAGCGAACAAATATCACGCGGACAAATTGGTGGTGTTATCTTGTTTGATGTGGATGTTTCAGGACTGTTGGCCCAGGGTATGGACATAGTACAGGCAAAAAAACAAATCTTTTCTTCAAACATCAAAAACACAACCCAGGTCAAAGAATTAACTGAACAATTACAATCAAAGGCACCAAAAAAATTATTAATTGCTGTTGACCAAGAAGGCGGCAACATACAACGTCTGAAACAAGAACACGGTTTTACACCTATTCCATCTGCGGCAGAACTTGGTCGTGGCGATACTAAAACAACATATAATACCGCATATAATTTAGGAAATCGTCTGGGAAACTTGGGTATAAATGTCGATTTTGCACCATTACTGGATGTTAATGTAAATCCACAATCCCCTGCAATCGGTGCCAAAGACAGAAGTTTTTCATCAGACCCAAAAATTGTTGCGGAACACGGGCGCGCGTTTGCAAATGGTCTTGCGGACGCACATATTGCATATTCTTTTAAACATTTTCCGGGACATGGTTCCGCTGGTGGCGATACACATGCTGGAATTACAGATATCACAAACACATACCAAGATTATGAATTAAATCCATGGCGTGATTTGTTAAAAGACGCATCACCATATACTATGGTAATGGTTGCGCACGTCATAAATAATAACTTTGATACCCTGCCCGCATCACTATCTAAAAAAACAATTCAAATGGTTCGCGATATGGGATTCAATGGTGTCATAGTTTCTGATGATATGGATATGGGCGCCATAGCCAACGAGTACGGATTTGAAAAAGCAATCGAACTTGCTATTAACGCAGGTAATGATATCTTGGTTTTCGGAAATAATTTGACTTTTGATCAAAATCGTGGTCGCGACGTTAATAAAACAATAGTGAACCTTGTTCATAATGGCAAAATCAAAAGATCCAGAATCCGTGAATCTTATAACCGTATTATGCTATTAAAAGAAAACATCAGATAAAACGACGAACACGAATAAAAGCTTGCGTTCAGAAAAAAATAAGATATAATTACAACGCTTTGAATCTGTTGCGAGCATAGTTCAAGGGCTAGAATGCAAGCCTTCCAAGCTTGAAATGCGGGTTCGATTCCCGCTGCTCGCACCACGGATTTTGGTTATCGCGCGCGATGCGCACAATTACAAAAATCCAGTGTCCCGCAAAGTTTTAACGAAGTGGGACAAAACATATCCGTCTTTGCCATCAACAAAGTCGCGATATTAAGTTCTGGGCGTGCGCCGGAGTTGGAGAGCCGGGGCAGACTGTAAATCTGTTGTCTTACGACTGAGGTGGTTCGAATCCACCCACTCCCACCAAAAACACAAACCACCTAAACGGGTGGTTTTTGTTTTTGCTGTGATGTGGTTTATGGTATTCGGCGATACAAACGCAGTTTGTTTGGTTCGTCTACGAGTTTGTGTTTGCAAATAAAACGCAGCAAACACATTACGAATGTGGCGCAGGCCTCTGGCCGATCGAATCCACCCACCATCCATCTTTGCTAACGCAAAGCCCCACCAAAAGATACACCGCACTGTGAAAGTGCGGTTTTTCTTTGTTTTTTTAATATCTGCACAGGTTCGAAGAAAGCATATCTAAAAAACACTAAATTTTATCAATCTTCGAACAGCCAAGATTTCCAAGTATTTGCTCCGTTCGAAAACAAGTAGATTGTGAAAGCGTAGCACACCACAATCGTTACGGTTTCCCCACAGGCGTAGCCGCGGGAATCCACCGAGGCAGTTTTTTTCGTTTAAACTATATTATGCAATAAAACTTTTGCGATTGTTTATAAACCATTTAAACAGTAAATTTTTATCTGATTCCGATATACGTTTGGGATCAACAGCATAACAAAAATGGTTTAAAATATGTCGCTGGATAAAAATAAGTTTATCCTCATAAGTATTAAACTCATGGTCTTTTAACGTTTGTATTTTGTAATCCAGCATTTTTATTCTAGCTAAAACTTGTTTGTGCGATAATTTTTCAGAATCCAAAGACTTTTCACGGCGAACATAATGATATTCTGTATCATCTGTGGTTGTGATTTTCTTGGTATGTAATACAAGATTTGATAAGAATACAGCATCTTCACCCGTGATAACATCTTCTGGGTATAAAATGTTATTTTCCAATAAAAACTTTTTGTTATACATTGCAGAACAATGTTCAGAGCTGAAACACAAATAGTTTCTTTTTACAAATTCGTGTGTTTGCCAGTATTTGTCACCAACTTTGAATTTTGCTTTGGCCACATCAGATTTATTTTCTGTTATATTTTTATACAGTTTTTCAGTAAAATCGTTTTCAATAAAATCATCAGGATCCAGGAAGCATACGTATTTTCCTTTTGCTTTTTTCAACCCGTAATTTCTCGCATAACTGGCACCATGATTCTTAGCAAGTTTATACAAACTTATACGTTTATCAGATTTTATAAATTCACGAATTTTTTTAACAGTGTTATCTGTTGATTTGTCATCCACACAAATTATTTCAATATCCTTCATTGTTTGATTACGCAAAGATTCAAACATAGCATCCATATAATTTGCAACATTATAACATGGCAATATAACAGAAACTTTCGGCATATTCATATATCATCCTTTTAAATCGACTTTTATTATATCATATCCTAGATTTTTATGGTATATTATATTCTGTTATCAAAAAGGTAAAATATGAAAATTGGTAATAAAATTATTATTATGGGTGGGTCTTGTTCTGGTAAATCAACAATGGCGGAAAATTTAAGCAAGAAATTTGATTTGCCTGTTGTGTATCTGGATTTGTATGATCCTTATGCTGTGCCACAAGGTAAAGAACGCGATACAAGAAAAGAGAAAATAAACCAGATTATTCAACAAACTGTTGCAAAGGATGCATGGATAATTGAAGGAATCTATGAATGGTATGCTTTTGATGAACGGCTGGATAATGCGAATACTTTAATATTGTTGTTGGCGCCAGCGTATAAAAGAATTTGGTGTTATTTGAAAACCTGTATCACAAAAACAAAACGACATGGTCGCCAGGGGTTTTCTGCGAAGAACTTTAGATGGAATCATATTTGGTACATGTTAAGAAAACATGATGCAGCATACGATTTAATTGACAAAGCAATTAAAAACCACCCTCAGTTGCAAATTGTTAAATTGAAATCTTATACAGAAGCAAACGAATTTTTGAAATCTGTAAAGTTAAAAGATTAACAAGATAACCATTTATCTTTAAACTCTTTCACCTGTTGCATTAAATCAGTAAACTCTCGCCTGTTTTCTGCTCGATTTGCATAAACTGTCCTTAAACAAAACATTGACAACTATTAAAATAGTACTATACTAACCCTTATAAAAAAGATAACAAAGAAATACAAATGTTTGATATAAAAACAACTGTTGACGATTATATTAGTATGGTCTTAACACACCAATGCAACAAAAATTGCCCTTTTTGCGTGGACAGATATCGTGGCAGAACAGAATATATTTCTTTGGAAAATGTTCAAAAGGCAATAGATTTTGCAAAAACCACAGGAACTATAAACACATTCTTATTGGTTGGCGGCGAACCAACACTGCACCCTGACGTAATTAAAATTGCAGAAATGATAAAAAAATCTGGTTTCACAACGGTTATGACCACTAATTATTCTCGCCCCGATATTGTAAAAGCGTTGGACAAATATATAGATTCTTTTAATATCTCTTATTATAATCAACCAAATTTGCCCGACCAAAAAGATTTTACAGCCGATTTAACATTGTCCACACTATTATACAAAGGCAGGATAGATTCAAAAGAAAAACTGGATAAATTCATTTCCGAATACAGCGATAAATATCATCTTAAATTTGCAACACTTACCATTTGCAACGATTGGACACAACAACACCAAGAATCAAAATGGTTGGATAATTTAGACGCACAGAAAGTAGTTTTATTCAACGTAGTAGAAGGCCTTATATATCGCGGTGCAATAATAGGACGCAATGATAAACACGTAAATCCAAACCCGAAACACTCTTACAAATGCCAGGTTGATGGTTTAATCAATCAATCCTGGACCAGACCAAACATCATCGAAAATATTTCAAACCAAAAAACACTCTAAACAAATATCATCTTTTACATTTTCTTGCTGGCAATTCATTATAAATTGCATTGAATACTGTTTCTAATAATTCTGGATTTTCAACATCAGGTATCATCACCATAGGTTTACCCTTTGGGTATGGTATTTCCATTTTTGCATTTGGCATTATTTTAATTGCAGACTTTGTTGGTTTAACAAGCAAACGATTATCATAAATCCCACCGACTATTTTTCCACGATAATAAATTATAAATTCACCCATCATCGCACGATATGTTATACCAGGTAATCGCGCTAACGCCAATTGTTCCAACACAAATTCTAAAAAATCTCTGCTAGATGTCATACAAGTATTAGTTTTTTACGAACGATTGTATGTTTAAACCATTGTTCTTGAAATTTTATTTTTTCTTCTATGTATTTATCAGTTGGATTTTGACCATCAGGCACCACCACCAATTTATCATCGTCATCATCAGTGCGATGAACAATCGCGCAACAACGCCCCGTAAAAACATCCAACGGTGTATCAACACCTAAAACATAGGCATCAAGTTCCTCACCATCCCCGGACACAGTATTCGGAATAAACCCATAATTCACAGGATAAACAAATCCGTGTTTTGGATGCTTGCTGCCCAAAGGTCTATCCATTTTTACAGAAACAATTTTGCCTAAGAAATCAACGGAATTATCTTTTGTTTTCATTATTACACCTTTACACAGAACGATTATACTTTGACAAAATTCATTTTGCAATGTATACTTTGCGCGTATAACAAAGGGACCAAAATGTCGTATATATGTCAAAGTTGCGGTATGCCTATGACCGATGAATCTATATTCGGAACAAATCAGGACGGCACAAAAAATTCTGATTATTGTATTTATTGTTATAAAGATGGCAAATTCACCCAAGATTTTACAATGGATGAAATGATTGAACATTGTGCACAATTTGTAAACGAAGTTAACAAAGGCCTGCCCCAACCAATAACCAAAGAAGAATACATTGGTCAAATGAAAATGTATTTTCCAAATCTGAAACGTTGGCGCAAAGAATTAAATATTACAAATGCCACAGTTGACAATCCCGCATTGATTGGCGTCAAAGAACTTATTGCAACGATGGCCGACACATTGCCAATAACATTTATATCGTCTGTTGATGAAAAAGGTTTTCCGTGTACCAAGGCAATGTTATCACCACGTGTCCGCGAAGGTATCAAAGTATTTTATTTCACAACAAATACTTTTTCTTTGCGCGTGGCACATTATAAAAACAACCCAAAGGCCAGCATTTATTTCTGTGATGACAAGGGTTTTAAAGGTATGATGTTGCGTGGCACAATGGAAATATTAACAGACCCCGCCAGCAAAAAAATGATTTGGCGCGATGGTGATACCGAATATTATCCAGGTGGCGTTAACGATCCAAATTATTGTGTTTTAAAATTCACCGCCACCGACGGACGTTTTTACAGCGATTTTTATCCCCGCAGTTTTGTTATAGACTAACAAATCACTTATCTTGATAATAACGCTTTACAACAAAACCCTCGTCATCAGAGATTGGTTCATAAAGCGGTAAATTCTTATCAAAAAATTCCAATGTTGTCACATCTAATATTTGATTTTCAGCATTTCTTTTTATTAATCTTTCGCGTGCAATTTTTGGATCCAAAATAATCGTATGAAAAACGACATTATCTGTTATTTGTCGTGCAACATCCGCAGCATCACGCCGCATTTGTTTTGACCACGGACCAATATCCATAATTACATCTGCCCCGGCATCTATTATCTTAGCGGCGATTTCCCACAAAAAACCAACAACAATGCCTGCCTTAGAATCAAATTCTGATTCTGGCAAATCTTTGCCATATAATTTCACAATCCAATCATCAGCATCCAAATGCACCGCAGGCAATTCTTTTGCCAACTTTTTCGCCAACGTTGTTTTACCAAACGCTACATATCCGTGAACAATGTGTATAGTCGCCATAATACCCCCAAAAAACTATTTCAAAGGTGGAAAGCAATTATCCCCATCATTCGGGCAACACACCATCCACCCGTCGCCTGCATCGGTATAAACCTCGCCAGAACAACAACCGTTTTTATCCGGCCGATTTCCATCATCACAACGCACAAAAAAACCATTCCAATTAACAACCATATAGTGTACGCACACACCACATACACCACCGATTAAAAAAGCAACAAAAATCCACAGCCATATTTTTTTAATACAAATCTCTGATTTTTTTAATCTTTCTTTTTTCATCTATTACACCCTATTCTTGTATGATTTTTTCCAATTGAATTATAAAATCAATCGCAGGATTAGTTAACTTTTTCGCTTTTTCAATCATCTTGGAGGCCTCAGCTTGCATCTGTAAACGCTTATAAGTTTCGACCATTTCGGTTGCTTCACGTTCATTATGTTCAATATCATCATCAGTCAACGCACGTGCAATATCTAATTCCTGTTTTGCCAATTCTTTGTACTTTGCAGAATTTTCAGCACACCCACGTTCTGATAAATTAGCATATATTTGTGCTCGTTCAACCCGACAATATGATTTATCTAAATCACAACGATTTAATCTTTCACGCAACAAACCCTCAATTTGTTCACAGGTTGTTCCATTTGTTTCAGGAACAAAATCCCCACCCAGTGCCACCATTATTTCTTGTTCACGTTGTGCCATTTTTTGATATTCTGTTTTATTTTGTTCACAACCATTTTTTACCAATCTGGTATAAACATCCATATTATTTTTGTGTGCATACCAATCCATAGAATTTTCATCTGCCAATTCTTGCTTTAATAATTTTTCGATTGCTTCACAGGTAACATCTGGCAATTTTTCTTGTTTAACTTCTGGTTTAACCTGAACAGGACGTGAATTATGGCGAAAATCACGGCCATTACAATTTTCAGAATAAACTTTGTTTAATTGTTCAATTAAATCTGGTTGATTATTTTTCGCAGCTAAAATAATTCTATCTGCCAAATCATCACATTGTTTACGCGTCATAATAGATTTATTTACCCTATCAGAACCATTTATAATAAAACCAAAAATACAACCCATAAAAAACAGAGCTATCAGACCAACAATACCGTATACACGGTTTTTTGTTTCAATATTTATATTTGCTTTTTTCATATATTCTCTCCCTTGATTTATTTTATTTAACAATACCATCTTTGATAGTAATTGTTCTGTCTGCACGTTTTGCCAGATTCATATCGTGCGTAACAAAAAGCAAAGACATTTTATTTTTACGCACTAAATCCAACAACAAATCAAACACCCCTATTGCATGTTGCGGATCCAATGAACCAGTTGGTTCATCCGCTAATAAAATCTGAGGATTATTCGCCAACGCCCGCGCCAGCGCAACACGTTGTTGTTCACCCCCAGACATTTCAGATGGTAAATGCGACGCACGATGTGCAACATTTGCCAAACGCAACAATTTCTCTGCGATAATAGATGCACGCTCTTCATCAACACCATTTGCCAAAAGCGGCAAAACAACATTTTCTAACGCTGTAAAATCAGACAACAAATTATGACGCTGATAAACAAAACCCATTTTTTGCCGACGCAAAATAGTCCGCGTTTCGTCGTTCATTTTATCAACAGGAACACCCCCAATAAAAATATCACCACTGGTTGGTTTATCAAGCAATCCAATACACTGCAAAAGCGTAGATTTACCACAACCACTAGGTCCAACCAAAGCAACAATTTCACCACGATATAAATCAAACCCGCCACCGCGCAAAACGCGCAAAGGTTGCCCACCTTCTACAAAAGTTTTCTTAATATCACGAACAGATAACACAACATCTTTTCTTGATATTTTTGATAAAGAATTTAATATGCTTGCCATCCTATTCCCTTTGATTTTTATCGTAAGAGTTTACCTTTTCTTTGTTTTTTAATGCATCAATTATTGTTTTGGCTGTTTTTGGTGCCAAAATATAACTTATATGAATACCGTAATTTTTTTCAAAAAATTCTATCGTTTTACCCTCTTGTTCAAAATTACGATTTTTTACATCTGAAAAATACTCTATTTCATCTGGAGCAAAACCAAACGTGGCACCATCAACCAAAGCACCAGGAAGATTTGTTTTTACATTTGCCAATTCTGGATTAAGTCGTCTTATGTCAGATTCGTATTGTTCTGATTCTTTAATAAATTTACGACGATTGTGCCAAACATATTGAAATATGTTGATTTTATCTGCCCCAGTTAAATTTTTATCATTTAAAACCTTAATTGCATACTTTGAATAAAATTTAATAAAAAACTCTAACATACACAAACGAATCAAAAAATCACTTTGGCTTACCCCACCGGGCATTTTATATTGATAATATAACTTAAAATTAATTCCCCGCGCACGCAAAGCATCTTCTAAATTTTTAGCACTTGAATTCCATTCAGAATCCCCATATGGCAACTCCCATACAGCCATCTTTGCGATATACAATTGTAATTTTTTACTTAAAATATTATTCATTTTTTAAAACCTCTACCGGGTCTGTATTTGCCGCCTTCCACGCAGGATAAAGCGTAGCCAAGAAAGCCAATGCAATTGCAATAACCGCAATACTTATAACCGTAGATGGCACCAATTTAGATGGTAATTCAGAAAGCGAATATAATTGCGCAGGAAACAAATCCCGACCGGTAATATATTGGAAAAATTTGCGTATTGGTTCAATGTATATCGCAACAACCACACCCAACACAGTTCCAAACAACGAACCAATTATACCTATACTAGTTCCCGCCAAAATAAATATTTTCATCATAGATTTACGCGACACACCAAACGTCCGCAACACAGCAATATCACGGTTTTTATCTTTTACCAACATAACAAGCGAAGAAATTATATTAAATGCCGCCACAATAACTATTAACATCAAAATCAAAAACATAACACTGGATTCCACCTGCAAAGCCCCAACAAATCCGCGATTTAAATCACGCCAATCACGAATAATAAACCCATCAGGCAACAAAGAATCCAACGCACGCACGACATTTTCACTTTGTTCTGCATCTGTCAAAAACAAATCTATGTGCGTTACAGAATTTTCAATATTTAAATATTTTTGTGCAGTTTCAAGCGGCATAAAAATATACCCAGAATCATATTCATACATTCCAACAAAGAACGAAGAAACCGCCGGATATGCCATAATCCGTGGCATAGTACCGAACGGCGTCGCCGTCCCAGAATTTGCAGACATCAAAGAAATCTTGTCCCCGTTTGTCGCACGCAACGCCCGCGCAAGCGACGAACCTATTATCAATTCGCCATCATTAATTTTATCTAAACTTTTTCCATAAATACGCGTGCCCGTTGCGGTTTTTGCAATCAAATCAGGCATACGTATACCACGCAACATAGCCCCAGAATTATTCCCATTAAAAGACGCCATAATTTGTCCCTCTGCAATTGGAACAAAAGACGTAGTATATTTTGCAACCACTTTATTCTGGCGCATTTTTTCGATTAAAAAATCATAATCAGAAATCGTACCAGCCTGATGATAAACAACAACGTGCCCATTCATACCAATAATACGTGAAAGCAACGTATCGTGAAATCCACCCATAACAGACATCACAACTATCAACGTCGCCACGCCCAACATAATACCAATCAAAGACACCCAGGAAACCACAGAACCAAACCCGCGTTTTTTCGCAGCCATATACCGATAAGCAACTTTCTTTTCCAGTTTTGAAAACAACATTTTATAATCCTATTGATTCAAAAAATTCCTTAATTCATCACCTGACAATGGTGTCATCCGTTGCACACCATTATTCGCATCAACAATAGATATTAAACGCGGGCTCATAAATATCACCAATTCTGCAAACGGTGTTATCAGTGTTTCAGGTGTCGTCACAAACGCGTGTGTTGGAATACCAATAATAACATAATTATCACCAACACTTGACGGTATCTTGAACGAAGACAATTCACCATTACTTGTACTTAACACAATTTTAGAATCAATTTTCTTGTATCCGGCATAATCGCCATATGTTCCTGTTGCACCAATAACCAAATCAGTTTCAAGCCTGTCTTCTTTACCACATTGACCAATATCAAATCTGGATTGCCAACCATTTGGTATTGCAAACGTTCCCTGCGACACCAAAACCATACTAGCTTGTTTAGATATAAACTCTTGCAAAGTCTTGGTATTTATTTCTGGGCTAACAACCAAAGCACGCCCAACAACCCCTGGAATAGACATACGAATATTCTTATCTCCGAATGCAGGTAACATATTCATCCAAATAATCGGATTATCAGTCTTTGGATACACACGATAAACATCTACATCCCACGCCAACACATATTCTTTGGCAGCGATATCAGATATTATTTTTGCAACTTCGCGTTCTGTTTGATAATCGCCTTCGAAAACAACAGTTTTATCTGTCCAGTTAACCAAAAGATTCCGCACATCTGCACCACGCATCGCATCCAACATAGCCATTATCATTGTTTCATCTTTCGGCATCTTTATCAGCCATTTACCGCGACCACTTAAATGTATCTCACCGAAATCAGCATCATACGAATAATATACATGTCCCAATTTAGTTATCAAATCAACAGCATCTTGCAAAGAACTAGTCGCAATTAATCCAGACACCTTTTCAAGCGCAGGAATATCTTCCAACACTGTAATATCTGTATCTTTCAATAAAATATCCAAAGCATCTTTGACATAAAGTTTTCTGAATTCAAAATCAGAAACCTTTAATTCAGGCAACGGATCACCCGCTTCTAATCTGATGATTTCAACTTTTTCTTCTGGAACCACAGAAACAATACTCTGGTTATTCCAATCAACCTGGCAACGTTTTGGCAAATCCAATGCAAACCTTTGTGCTGTATCAGTTGTCAAAGCGGCCTTTTTAGGAAAAATAGGCACCGACTTTTCATTTATAACCAAATCTTCAACAACATTAATCGTGTCGTAATCTGGTATATCTTCCACAGGTTGTTGCACACACCCCACCAAGCAACAAACCCCCAGGCATAAAAAAATACATTGTTTAAATTTTGCCATTTTCCTTCCTTTTTGTCTTCCAATTTACATCTATACTATATATTCATAATTTTTTCAAACTCTTCCAACGTCATTTCATATATAGGTTTTTGGTTGGGTGTCACCAAACCCTTTACATTTTCAAATTGTTTTTCAAATAAACCCATCACAGATAAAACTTCTGGCGTTAAATTCGCCTTAGCTTTTTTTAATCTATGTCCATATTCAACAATATATTCCAAAACATCAGCTGCAAAAAATCTGCCAACATAATTTTCAAGTGGAATTCCACCCTTTTCCACACACACAGCCGACAAAACCCGTGCCATTTCATTATAAAAATTAGCCAGTTTTACATAGTTTTTAATTGATATAGCCATAATATTTTCCCTATCCTGTTTTTTACATTATAAAAACTATTGCCCCCCGAACGCAATTAAATTATAATAGAAAGTATGAAAATGAAATATTTATTTTTTATCCTGGGATTAACGGCTTGTGCATCTGTCAATCGTGGTTCAATAGATGATGCCACTATTTTGAATTGGGAAAACGATGCGGTTACAACCGAACAGTTTGTCCGCGATCACAAAGCCTGCCTGGGGATAAAAGATCACAATTACGAACCACGATCCCGTCTTGCAAAACTGTTATCACCAAATCAAAGCGCACAAATGCCAGATTGGGATGGATTATGGGTGACATTTCAATCTAATGAATACAGGGATGTCGGACAACGTGCCCTGCTGTCTGTTCCTCCTAATACCGCATCTAAAACAACCGGATATTACCGCAAATGTATGCTAAGACGCGGATATTTGTTGCGCGGAAAATAAAAACACGTCTTGTTTGATATCTATTAAAAATATGGTATAATCTTCACTATGAAGAAAGCGTTGTTTTTTTGGATATATTTTATACTGTCAATTATTCTGGCGATATATTTTGCAACCAGAATTATAACCAGTCAGATTGGCCGTGGTCCTGTATCACACATAAAACATATCGAAATAATAAGTGATACCCGTGATGTGGATCTGGAACCCATAAAAATGGCAATTGGCATAAAACCTGGAACACAGATACGTTCGGTTGATTTACGTCAGATAAACAATCGCGTTATGTCTGTCCCAGGTGTAAAGAACGCTGCTACACGGCGTCTGCCAAATGGGGATTTAGTTATAAAAACCCAACAATATACTGCGGTTGCAATGTGGTCTGATGGTATAATGTATTATCCATTATCTGCAGACGGCACAAAAATAGACACACCAACTGAACACGCAGATGAAAACACAATCGTTTTTCGTGGCGACCTGCCCGAAGATTTGACTGATATAATCAATAGTGTTTCTGGATTGTCCGAATACATAGACTATATAAATATGGTTGAATCCAGACGTTGGGATATACATACAAAAACAGGAATCACAATCTATTTACCCGAAGAAAACCCAGCCGCCGCAGTGAATAAAATAGCATTATTAAATCAAACACATAAAATATTATCACGCGCATTGGATATAATAGATATGCGCGACACTCGCAGAATTTTGATAACAACACGAAAATGAATTTGACAAATACATCTTTCTTGTGCCTTGACATAGGAACATACGGCGTCCGTGGGTTTGCACACCAAATTCGAAATGCTAAAATTGTTAATTCTGCAACACATTTTGTAAAAAATACAAATACTATCTTTGCATTAAAAACCGTTATAGACGAACTTGAACAGCAACTAAACACACATTTTGATTCTGCGTTTATAACTGGTAATTTTGGTGCATCTGATTTTTCAACTGTTTCAAATATTATTTCTTGGGATGATGAACATAAAATTTCACAACTAGATTTACGTCATCAAATTGCAAAAATAAATCCCCCGGCTGATTTTTATGCTATGCACATAGTCCCGGTCTTTTATGGAACACCAAATATTAAAAACATAAAAAATACACCTGTTGGACATACATCAACACAATTAAAATCTATATTCAGCGTTATATCATACGAAGAAGAAAAAACCAGATATATCTCTGATATAATGCGACGTGCACATATACAATCTGCTGGATTTTTCGATCCATCATTTCTGCAAAATGCTGTTTACAGACACGAAAATGAACGCGTATTGTTTTTAGACCTTGGCGAAGAATTCACGACTGTATCAATATGGACAGACCGTGGCCCACTGTATTTTAATAAAATAAAATTTGGACAACACGATATAACAAACGCCTTAGCATTGGGATTGCAAATCGGGACAAACGATGCAGATACTTTAAAAATATCAATTGCAAACGCATTACCAGACGAAATGGACAGATTTACACCGGCTGCATCATCTGAAAAATTTTCAAAATTTTCACGTGCAGATATAAATGATATATTTATTCCAAAACTAAAAGAATTATTGAACATCATCATCCAAGAATCGCAAAAATACATTGCTCAATATAAACCTGAAAAAATCATTTTATCTGGTGGCGGCACATCAATCCGAAACATAAATATATTATTAGAACGTACATTTAATTTACCGGTTGATAATCTGACAGAAACAGCCACAATAAACGCCCTTTCTGAATACATCTGGCAATCCAGATTACCAGAACGTACTGCATATATGCAAAAACAGGAAAAAATTCAAAACATTACAAAAAAAATCACTAAACTTTTTCATCATAAAAAAACTGTGAAAAAGAAAAAATTCATCCCAATTTTGCCCAGCACTCTTTGTTTCAATATGAACGATCCTGCAACATACACAATGTTTGCATCCGGCGGAATTTCTATGATACACGTAGACATAATGGATGGATTTTACGTTGATAAAATCGCAGGTGGCATTGACGAATTATCAAAAATAAGAACAAACACAAAATCACATTTGCACGTTCACTTAATGACAGAAAGCCCCGCAATCTGGGCCACAGACGCAATTAATGCCGGTGCAGATACGGTTATAATATCAACAAACACATCTGGTGTTCGTGATGCAATAAACATAATAAAAAAATCTGGCAAACGTTGTGGAATTGCATTAAACCCTGAATCAAATGTAGAAATTTTAGTTCCTGTATTAAAAGATCTGGATGAAATTATGATTATGGCTGTACAGCCTGGTGCGGCGGGTCAGGAATTTGACACACGCGTTCTTCAGAAAATCAAAATGTTAGATTACACACGCAAAAAACACGGATTAAAATATTTAATAAGTGTCGACGGGGGCATAAATCCAGAAACTGCAAAATTATGCTGGAATGCTGGGGCAAATTTATTAGTCAGTGGTTCATATCTTGCAAAATCTCCTGACTTCCCATTGGCAGTCCAAAGTTTATTGAAGCACTAGTTTACGTCCATTTCCATTTTGGGTTATATAAATATGAATTGTATTTTGCGGTAATTTATCCATTGCTATTTCCGGCCATTCAATCAAAGTAATATCATTATCAATCGCGTATGGCAAACCTATTTCTTCCAATTCAGAAACGTCTGATATTCTGTATAAATCAAAATGCGAAATTCCATCATAACTTTGAACCAATGTGAACGTAGGACTTGGCACCACAGTATTTTCACCGCGCAAAGTTTTAATTATCGTGCGTGCAATTTCTGATTTCCCCATACCCAAATCACCGTGCAACGCAACGGTTTGTGGTGCATGCAAAGTTTTTGCAAAATCACGCGCAAATTCATGCATTTCATCTAAATTATTCAAAAGATATACTTTTTCCGTCATTTTTTTATTCCAATAATAATAAATCATTTTCCATTTTGTGAATTGCATCTCGCAACGCGGCAGCTTCTTCAAACTCCAGATTTTCTGCGTGTTTATGCATTTTCTGTGTCAAAGTTTTTATTTCTTTTTTAAGCGATACTGCATCCCACACACCGTTTTTATTATACACAAATTTTTTAGTTTTGTCTGTTTTTTCTGCAACTTCTTTAACTTCTTCAAAAATTGATTTAGACACAGTCTTTGGTGTTATATTGTGTTCCTTGTTATATTTCTGCTGTTTTTCACGACGACGTGCAGTTTCGCTTAATGCCTCTTGCATAGAATCTGTTATCTTATCAGCATACAAAATCACACGACCATTTGCATTACGCGCCGCACGACCTATGGTTTGAATCAGCGACCGCGTAGAACGCAAAAATCCCTCTTTATCTGCATCCATAATGGCAACCAATTCACATTCTGGAACATCTAAACCTTCGCGCAACAAATTGATTCCGACCAAAACGTCGTATTTCCCCAGGCGCAAATCACGCAACAAATCAATTCTTTCTAATGTTTCAATATCAGAATGTAAATACCGCGCCCGAACACCATTTTCAACAAAATAATCTGTTAATTGTTCTGCCATTTTTTTGGTCAAAGTCGTCACAATAACGCGTCCTGATGTTTTTTTCACTTCACCCAATAAATCATCCACCTGGTGTGTTGTCGGACGAACTTCACACACCGGATCTAATAACCCAGTTGGTCGTATAACCTGTTCCGCCACAATACCTTTTGCCTGTTCTAACTCCCACTGTGCCGGCGTAGCAGAAACAAATATAGTTTGCGGACGCAAATTATTCCATTCGTCAAATGTCAAAGGTCTGTTATCAACACACGAAGGCAACCGAAAACCATATTGCGCCAACGTTTCCTTGCGCGCACGATCTCCACGTGCCATAGCACCAATTTGCGGGACACTGACATGGCTTTCATCTATAAACAATAACGCATCTTTTGGTAAATATTCAAAAAGTGTTGGTGGCGGCTGTCCTGGCAAACGTCCAGTCATATATCGTGAATAATTTTCAATTCCACGACAAGTTCCAGTTGATTCCATCATTTCTATATCAAAATTTACACGTTCACGTAATCTTTGTTCTTCAACATATTTCATATTATCGTGAAAATATTTCAATCTTTCATCTAAATCTTCACGTATATGCGATAACGCCTGAATCACAGACGGCATAGGCGTTGCATAATGTGTATTTGGATAAACAACAATTCGGTCTAATCTTTGTAATTTTGCCCCTGTCAAAGTATCAAATTCCCATATTTCATCTATTTCATCACCAAAGAAAGACAATTTCCACGCCCTGTCCAAAGAATGTGATGGAAATAAATCAAGCGTATCACCCCGAACACGAAAATCCCCACGCGTAAAACCTATATCATTGCGTTTATATTGAATATCCACCAAAGCACGCATAACATCTTTCTCTGAAATCTTGTCCCCCACAGACAAAGCCAACTTCATTTCTGAATACTGTTCTGGGGCACCTATGCCATATATAGACGACACCGAAGAAACAACTATAACATCACGTTCTTCTAACATAGCCCGCGTTGCACTATGCCGCATACGGTCCAACTGTTCATTTATAGCCGCATCTTTATCTATATATGTATCGGTTGTAGGAACATAAGCTTCTGGTTGGTAATAATCATAAAAAGACACAAAATATTCTACGTGATTATGTGGAAAGAAAGATTTCATTTCCGTATATAATTGCGCAGCCAATATTTTATTAGGCGCCATAATCATCGTTGGGCGTGATAATTGCTGAATAACATTGGCCATCGTAAAGGTTTTACCAGAGCCTGTCACACCCAATAAAACCTGGGACCTGCGTCCATCCAAAACGCCTGCAACCAAATCAGATATTGCACCTGGCTGGTCCCCCATAGGCGCATAATCAGATTCCAACGAAAAAACACTTTTATTTTTATTCATATAATTTTTTTATTCACATCCCTTAATATAATCCTTTATAATGAAAATACAAGGAAAGAGAGAAAAACATTATGCCACTAAAACCAAGACACAAACGCAGAATCTTATGGACAATAATTTCCAGTATTGGCGCAGTTTTATTTGCACTGATAATCGTGCCACCTATGTGGCATTTAAATTCATTAAAACCAAAAATCCAAGATTTTATATTTAAACAAACCGGAATTTCTGCCCAGATACACGGCAATGTTAATTTCAGTTTACTGGGAAAAACCACAATAATTGCCCATAATATCTCTGTGCCAAACGGGGTTATATCATCGTGTGAATTTTCTATCCCGTTATCTGGTATATTCAATATTTCGACTGCTGACATATCTGGAAAAATGACAATAAATGGCGCATCTTTATCTGTGAACAAGATAACACCATTTGATTTGAACACAAATGTAATTGTCAAAGATTCCAAGATTAAATTCTTAAACAAAGAATATGATATAATTTCTGCAAATTTATCCAAAGAGCGTGTTAACGCAATCATAAAAACCGACCAACATAGATATCAAATAACATCAATAAAAAACAAATTTGATATAAAAAATAAAAATAATAGTTTAAGTATTTCTGGAACACTTTTTCCAAATGGAACGTCTGTTGCACATATAAATATAAACGCCCAAGACATTAATAGATGGTTTGAATTTGAAAAACCAAAAATCACGGCTCGCTTTCCAATCACGGCAGACATAATCTGGGACGGTGCTTATGGTTTAGAATTTTCAAACATATCCGCAAACGGTATCAGCGGAACAATAATTTTAAACAACGACGGATACAAAATAATAAAATTAACAAACAAAAATGCTGATTACGATATGTCTTTCATATTAAAAGACCCAGAAATTTTAAAGAACGCATCTTTTAATCTGGATTTTTATGGAAAAATAAAATTCTTGGATAAAAAATTCAAACATTTATATGTTAATACTATCGGTTCAAATAAAGAAATAAAAATAAACAAAATAACCGCAGACGATATAAACATAACCGACGGAATAATTGATTATAATGGCGCACATAATTTAATAATCTCTTTTCTTGAAAACGGAAAAGAAACAACCTGTGAATTTAGCGGAACTCCTAACGATTGGTCGTGCAGCAAATTTTCATTTGATAACAAAATATTTGGCAATATAAACGTCCAAAAAAATAAATTTATTGCAACAATTTCTTCAAATGAATCAATCCCAGATTTGCAAGTAATCATAGATTCTACAAAAAGATTTGGCAATAACGGCATAGTGAATTTTAATTTCAAAAATATGTCTGGAAAAATGAATATAATTGATGGGAAAGCATCAGTAAAATATAATTTCATTGTTGGAAAAAAACTTAATTGGATAAATCCAGATTTACAATTTTTGCCCGATTTTATGAAAACAGAAACAGGAAATTTTATTTGGCAAGATAACACTATGATTTTTGTACCAGATTCAAAAACGTGGAATTTATCTATCAAAGATAACTATTTTTACATTAGTGGTGATAATTTCAAAAAATGGTTTGATAAACTTGATTTACAATCACTTCAAAATTTATCGTACATTGTATCCGGAAATTATGAACACGGTAATATTTCAGATTTAACAATTCAAATTGCACAACATAAATTTGTCGGTTCTGCAACAAAAGATTCAATAACATTAAAATCAGAATTTTTAAACCTTGATTCGTTTATATCCCCACAATTCGTTGATAATTTTGAATCTTTGTCGTTTTTTATAAATGACCCTATTACTATACCATTTGATTTAGATACAAAAATATCATTATCAACCAAAGTGCTGATTTACAAGGGCGAAAAATATAATAATTTTGTGTATTCATTAAAACCTGATATACAAACTTTCTCTATAACAGATTCAGATCGTGGAAATTTATTGGCCAACATAACCAAAGACAATATAAAATACGCAATCAACATACAATTAAATAAATTCAAATGGGATGAAAAATTATTAAAATCTGATATGCCATTAAACGTTTCAGATTCGTCTATTACCGCAGAAATAAAATTGCAAACATACGGTAAAATAGCCCACGATATTATCAACAATCTTACAGGAACATTTGATGCAACATTTGATGGCGGCGTTTTGTATGGTCTGGGGACTGAAAATTTTTATGCATCCGCACAAAACATAAATATATTGAACGCAGAATATGCGATTTCACGTGCATTAAATGGTGGTTCAACACCAATAAAACAAATGCGAATAATTGGAACTTACAATATGGGCGACATACAAACAACGGTTCCATTAACACTATCAATGCGGCACACAGACGTCATTGGCAACTTTGAAATAAAAAACAATAAAATGTTTGCAAAATTAAAATTAGTTTTGCGTGGCACTTCGCCATCACCTGCCCCAATAGAATTAACAATATATGATAATAATTATCGCGAATATTCTTTGTCAGAGATAATGACAAACTTTGATGCTGAATATATGCGCAGTTTTGTAAAATCACATAATAAATTCTAGACAAAATAATCCCCGCAACCGCGGGGATTATTAATAACATAAATATATTCTATCCTTTCTTGCGAACTTGGATATGAACTTCACGTAATTGTTGTTCCGTTACTTCACGTGGTGCACCTAACATTAAATCCTGCCCACGTTGATTTGTCGGGAACAAAACAACTTCTCGTAGATTTGACGTACCTAAGATAATAGATACCAATCTGTCAATTCCAAACGCACATCCACCGTGTGGTGGCGCACCATATTGGAACGCAGCATACATTCCACCGAATTTTTCTTTCACAACATCTGGACCATATCCAGCGATAGCGAAAGCTTTCACCATAGTATCTGGATTATAATTACGCAAACCACCACTGCAAATTTCGGCACCATTTAAAACCATATCAAACTGATTAGCTTTTATTTTCAAAGGATCACCATCCAATTCGCCTTTTGGTAAACTAAATGGATTATGGCCGAAATCAATAGCCCCTGTTTCTTCATTCAACTCATACATTGGGAAATCTTCTATCCAACAGAATTTGAATTCCTTTGGATTGATTAAGCCCAAATCTTCACCCAGTTTAATACGCAATTTACCCGCAGCCTTAGCAGCAGCATCCACATTATCACACACAAAGAACAGCGATGAATTATCTCCTGAAATCTCGTGCAATTTTGCAATACGGTCTGCATCTAATTTTTTCGCCACAGGTCCCTTGGCTTCTTCTGCAAAAACAATATAACCTAACCCGCCAAGCCCCAGTTCTTTAACGGCATATTCACCCAATTTATCAAACCAAGAACGTGGTTTATCTGACGAATTCGGTGCAGGTATCGCACGCACCACAGCACCATTTTCGATTGCATTTGCAAATATACCAAATTCAGATCCACGGAAAATTTCCGTTACATCACTAATTATGATTGGATTACGTAAATCAGGCTTATCACAACCATACTTTAACATAGCTTCGTCAAATGGTATATGTGGAATATTCGGATCAACAATAGCATCTGGCACAAATTGTTTAATCAATTCTGGCATTAATTCATTTCCAACTGCCTGAATATCACATAAATCAACGAACGACATTTCCAAATCCAACTGATAAAATTCCAATAATCTATCAGCGCGTAAATCTTCATCACGAAAACAAGGCGCAATCTGGAAATATCTATCAAACCCAGAAATTTGAATTAACTGTTTGAACTGTTGAGGCGCCTGGGGCAAAGCATAAAACATACCATGATGATTACGACTTGGGACAATATAATCACGTGCACCTTCGGGACTGGACACAGTTAAAATTGGTGTCTGAAATTCTGAAAATCCCATATCCCACATCTTATCACGCAAAAATTTCATAATACGATTACGGGTCAAAATATTATTATGCAAAGAATCACGACGCAAATCTATATAGCGATATTTTAAACGCAAATCTTCGGCCACAGTATCATCATCACCAAACACTTGGAACGGCAAAACATCTGAATTAGTCAACACATCCCACTTTTCAGCTTTAATTTCAATGGCCCCTGTTGGAATTTTTTCGTTTACTGCATCCTTATCACGTGCAACCACAGTCCCAGTAATTTGAATAACGGATTCTGGACGAACCTTTTCTAAATTTTCATCTCCGCCATCAAACACACACTGTGTAATACCATAATTATCGCGCAAATCAATAAAAAGCAAAGATCCGTGATCGCGTTTACGATGCACCCACCCAGACAAAACAACTGTCTGACCAACATTGGACGCATTTAATTCACCACAGGTATGCGTCCTGTATTTAGATTTCAAAGACAACATATTCACACCCTTTTTCTGTTTCGGTGCCAAAATTTTATAGGATTCGGCACCAATTCAAATCTTAAAAATTCAGGGGCGCTAAGATTCTTTCGCGCGGTGCCACCCTGATTTTATAACTTTACCGATTTTACACAACATTCCGCGGTTGTTAGTCGCATCAACACATTATATAAAACCCTTTGCACAAAGATTTTATAACTAAAAAAATAAACTTGCAACAAAATATATTGAATTTGAAAACAGCCTGATTATCAATCATATACATCAAAATTCAAAGTCTGAACAACCCCGTCTTTTTCAAAAACAATTTCTTTCAAAGAAATAGATTTTATCATATAGCCATCTAAAACATCACCAATCGCAATATTTTTCTTTTTACCACTAGCATTTTCTATCAAAGTCGCCTGCAAATTATCCCCAACCCCCATAATATTAACTAAATCATACTTATATTTGTCCGAAGAATTTTCTTTATTTTGCTTTTTTTGTGATTTCTGTGATTTTTTTGTTTTATCTTCTACATCCATTTTGACGACACAATCAGATTCCTTTTTTTTCAATTTTGGACATTTTTCACACCCAAATAAAATATCAAAGTTTTCTGACTTACCTGGTTTATAATCGCACGAAACACATTCGCCAGTTGTTAATAACAAAGGCTCGTCATCAGAGCAAAACCCCAGCGCATGTATAAGCCTGTCAAAATCAAAATACCCTGTAATTTCTTTGTTTGGTTGTTCTTTGGCATCATTTTGCCCTGATACATTTCCAAAAGATTGCGGAATAAATGCCAAAGCCACCAAAGCGATTAATAACTTTTTCATAACACCCCTCCTTTGAACAAAGTTTATTATAACCTAAATTTTCATAAATAACAAACAAAATGGAAACATATACACAGGCCGAAAAACCAGGATTTATTGCTTGATTTTCTAGATATTTTTAACTATACTGTTCACGCAAAACCAAGGGGATAAAAAATGAAACCAAAAGTGTCTATTCTGGTACCGTGTTATAACGTTGAAAAATATTTGAAACAATGTCTGGACAGTATTGTTAATCAAACATTAAAAGATATTGAAATTATTTGCATAAACGATGGTTCAACGGATTCAACATTGGATATTATTAAATCTTATGCCAAGAAAGACAAAAGAATAGTTATTATTGATAAAAAGAACGAAGGTTATGGTAAATCTATGAATCGCGGACTGGACAGGGCCACTGGGGAATATATTGGCATAGTCGAATCTGATGATTGGGTTGATAAAAAAATGTTTGCCGAATTGACCAAAATAGCAGAAAAAAACGATTGCGATGTTGTAAAAAGTAATTTTTATGAATACACAACCAAAGACGGTGAAAAAAATGTAAAGGCTGAAATTTTACCGGCATACGATTGTGGACACGTAATCAACCCGAAAAAACAGATGGGAATTTTTTGGTGCCAACCATCTATTTGGGCTGCTATTTATCGCCGTGATTTTTTAAACGATAACAATATCAGATTTTTGGAATCCCCAGGCGCTTCATATCAAGATACTGGATTTAATTTCAAAGTATGGTTAATGGCAACACGGGCTTATTTAACATCTGATGCATTTTTGCATTATCGTTGTGATAATGAAAATTCATCTGTTAAATCTGCGGGAAAAATATTCTGTGTGTGTGATGAATGGGACGAAGTTGAGCGCTATTTAAAACATTATCCACATTTTAAACGTGGTGCCGACAAACTAATACCACACATAAAATTAGGCAATTATATGTGGAACTTGGACAGATTAACAAAAGAAGCCCAGAAACAATTTTTACCACAATTTCAGTCTGATTATACAAAATATATAACAGATGGCACTTTCAGTAAACGTTTTTATTCTGACAAAGATTGGTATAATTTAATGATAAAAATATATCCAAAATCTTTAAAGTATAAAATGTCCAAGGCGTTTTATAATATAATCCGCCCGATATATAAAACAGTTGTTAAAGATGGTGTAAAAAAATACAAATTATTTGGCATAACAATAAAAAGCAAACCAATCCCTGATTTAGCTATTTTATAGGAGCATTTGATGAAAACGCCAAAAATATCGGTTATTGTTCCTGTATACAACGTGGAAAAATACGTTGGCAAATGTATAGAATCATTGGTAAACCAAACATTAAAAGATATTGAAATTATTTGTGTTGATGATTGCAGCACAGATAATTCTATATCAATTATACAAGATTATGCAAAGAAAGATAAACGAATAAAAATTATAAAACATCAAAAAAATTCAGGTCTGGCAACCAGTCGTAATACAGGTATCCAATCATCGGTGGCACCATATATTATGTGCTGTGATAGTGATGATTTTTATGATAAAACAATGTGTGAAGAAATGTTCAACGCTATTGAAAAATCCGGGGCTGATATAGCTATGTGCGGGATGAATATAATATATGAAGCCGACGAAAGCCTGAAACAAAGCGATGATGAATATTACCGGATAAAAAACAAAGGAACAAAACCTGTCTCATACAGTTTAATAGAAAGCTGTGATGTTTCGTCCTGTAATAAAATTTTTAAACGCTCAATTATAAATGAACACAATTTAAGATATCCTGATGGTTTAAAGTATGAAGATGCGTATTGGTTTTTTGTTTATATGTTGTGGGCGTACAAAGCAACATTCGTAAACAAAAAATTATATAACTATATTCGTCATACTGGTTCCATTATGAATCAGACATTTAAAAAATGTGATACGTCCGCCATTGACCACTTAAAAATAGCTTTTGAAATATTTGATTATATGAACAAATATAACAAATATGAAAAAAATCGTGATTATTATTGGAAATCAATATTTATACCATATTTAAATTTTGCGCGTTGGCATACAAATAAAACACACCAACAACAAATATACAATATGGCATCCAGTTTTGTAAAACAACACTATATTCCGGAGAACCTCGATTTTTATTCCGAACGAACATTAGATATGATAAAAAATAAATCCCTGGAACACACACAAAAATATTTGTTTGGATTGTTTAGAATCAAAGAATCAATTGACAAGAAAGCATATTATTTCTTGTTCTTGCCGATTTATAAAATAAAAATTTTTCCAGATTATCAAAAACATTATGCTGTGGGGATTCAGTATAAAATCAAACATTGTTAAAGGGACACAAAATGAAAAATTTTATGGTTCGCTTCGTTGCGTGTTTTATTCCGAATAAAGATGCCCGGCACGCATTTCGAAACAAACATCAAAGCAAGACTATCAAAGACAGAATCCGTGATATAGATAGAAAAATTAATTCTTTGAATGACATTATTAACGGTATGCGTGATAATATTTTAAATACCGACAGATTTGACATTTTGAACAATAATATTAATGGTTCACACGATATTGTTCAAATGGGAATAAACCAACAGAACACAATACTTGGCGAAGTACAATATATTAAAAATTTTCTGGTAAATACTACTGATATTACCAATGTGCCACGCGCGCACGGCATTATGCGCCAGGTACAAATGTTAAATTTAAAAGTGTTAACAGAAGTTGATAAAATCTGTCGCAAACATAATTTATCATATTGGTTGGATTTTGGAACATTATTGGGGGCTGTTCGTCACGGCGGTTTTATACCGTGGGATGACGATATTGATATCGGTATGCCATCAGCAGATTATGAAAAATTCTGTAAAATTGCAGACAAAGAGTTGGATGGTACCTGTGCTTTGTTCAAACGTGTTCCATCACAAATTGGAAAAACTTTACATCGAGATTTTGTCCCACAAACACCATCTGAATGGGTTGATTTTATATTTTGGCGTTTACGTGGGAAACTTGCTTTTGCTACTGATATTTTTCCATATTATTTTTCTGATACCGATAAAGAAACTATCGCCAAAACATTACAACAAGGAAACGATTTAAAATCTGAACTATTTAATGATTTTAATGAATATGACGAATTTAAAACAGTTGAAGCAAAAACATTATCTTTGCAAAAAAATTACAATCAAACAACGGTAAATATCTTTTCTTAGGAATTGAAACATGCGCATATCAACCACATATTTATGAAACTGCCGACGTTTTTCCATTAAAAGAAATTATGTTCGAAGGGCATAAATTCTTCATCCCAAACAATTACAACAAAATACTAACAGAAACTTATGGTGAATATTTTGATTTTCCAAAAGATATGCACAAACATCTTTATCTTAATGAATTAAATCCAGAAGAATTAATTAAACTTAACAGGCTAAACAATGAATAAAGAAAAACAATATTGGGAAAATTATTATAAAAAACAAAATGAACCGTTCCAAAAATCGCGGTTTGCTGCGTATTGTGTAAAAAATTATTTAAAACCAGGGATGAACGTATTGGAACTTGGGTGTGGAAATGGCCGTGATGCAGTATATATGGCGGAACACGGCGTCAAAATGGTTGCCATAGACCAATGCAAAACAGAAATTGAATTTTTAAATGCCAACTTCAAAAATCACAATCTAATATTTAAATGTGATGATTTTTCAAAACTAAAAATCAGACAAAAATTTGATGCAATATATTCACGTTTTACATTACACGCTATATCTTTGCAACAACAAAACGACACATTAAATTGGTGTGCAACACATCTGAACCCAAACGGTTATTTGTTAATAGAAGCCCGCGGCACAAAAAACGAATATTATGGCCTTGGCAACGCTGTGGCTGGCGAACCAGACGCGTTCATTTATGAAGGACATTATCGCAGATTTTTAAGGCCAGATGACACAGTCCAGAAATTAAACGGTTTGGGGTTAATGGTTATATCTGCCGATGAAAAAGCAAATCGTGCACCATTTGAAGGAACAAACTATAAATTTTTAAGAATAATCGCAATAAAACAAAGATAAAATCGGGAGTTTAATCCCGATTTTTTTATGCCCCGATACCTTGGACAAACCAATCAAATTCCCAACCAGTGTATCCGTTTGCTCCGTTTATTGTATATGTTGCAATTACTGCAACTTTTGATGTTGTATCATTTGTACTATTACGTTGACGACGAACACTTAATACAGTTTCTGTACTTCCATCATATCCGCTTAAACAAAACGTTGCCATAAACTGATAATTTTTATTTGCCATTGTTAATGGTAAATTTATAACCTTTTCACCAGTTAATGACCCAACAGCGCGGCCGCCTTGTTCAACCCAACCAGATTTATACTTACGATACCAGGTATAATTATTATCCGCAGTTGGCAATTGCGACGCGATAACATAATCCAATAATCCGGTTGTCCTGTTATCCAAAGTTGTTATGTTATTGCTGTTTGTTGCAATATTATTTCCATTGTTCACAACCGTTTGACGCAAAGTGCTAATATCACCCAGGGCAGTTATTTGTGCGTTAACCGCCACAATCTCGTCGTGTATAGTTGAAATTTGCGCTAATAATGCCGTTGTAGATTCTTTGTCTGCAATCTCAGTGTATTGCGTGTGTAAATCATCCAATTCGTCCTGTAAATCTTTCAAGATTTCCATTAAATAATTTAAATCTTGATTTAACATCCCTGGTTCTATTTTTGCCAAAGGCTGATAATCTACAATACGTTCCAAAGACAAATTTCTGGAAATTGTTATACTGTCCAAACTGGATGGTGCAGTTTCAAAAACAACTTTTCCACCCGTGTATGGAATATCTGCATCTAATCCAGCGGGTGTTCCAATAATGCTGTACGCAGAGGCTGATTGATTATTCACTTTTACAACAATATTGCTGTTTTCAAAATACGGGAAATTGAAAGCGAATTCTGTCGTTGAACCGTTTCCCATATACGATACTTTTTGCATTAAAACTCCTTTTGTTATAACAAAAAAAAGCCCACACAAAATTGTGCAGGCAATAAAAAAACGGCCGATAAAATCGTCCGCTTCTATGTTTCATATTATACCACAAATTAAACAAGAAAACAACAAGAAAAAACAAAACCGGGGCACACCCGGTTTTAATTTTGGTAGCGGCGAAGGGATTCGGACCCCTGACCAAAGGATTATGATTCCTCTGCTCTACCACTGAGCTACGCCGCCAGCGCAAGGCATTATAACAAACTTTTTCCAATTTGCAACTATATTTCTTTAAAACAATTTGTCTTGTGGCTAATTTTGTGATAAAATTAAGCTTTATGAAGCAGCTAATCATATTTTTAAGTTTAGTTTTATTCCCAATAACATCTTTTGGGGATCAGATTATTTTACCAGACAAAAACCCTTTTATGGGGACATATCAGCAACAAGTTGCGTTTGGAATCGGTCAGGGTTTTGATACAGGTTGGATATTACCACCACCAACACGCCCTGTTCCATTTTATATTGGCACATTTCAATATTCACAACCAACGACTTTTTTCAGGGTTCCTGCCCGTCGTTCTATAAACATATCTGAAACGGTCGGAATTTACAAAAAATACGGATGGGATTGGCCTGATTATACAACCCCTATGATTTATTTAACCGAAGATATCGCACTGTTCAGATATGAACGCGTTTATGCCGGTATGGGCGCAGGTGCTGGATTACAGGCGTGGGAAAACGAGCGCTTGGGTGCTAAATTGGTCTTTCAGTTCAAGGTGACATTGGGATACAATTTTACAAAGCAGTGGGCGGCTGAATTCTTTATACAACACTTCTCAAACGCCAACACAGCAGAACAAAATAATTCCTATGCGTTTTATGGTCTGGGATTTACGTATAATTATTAAAAAATCACCAATCTATAGGTGATTGACCGTGTTGCACCAGATATTCATTAGCCTTTGAAAAATGATGATTACCGAAAAATCCGCGATATGCAGAAAGTGGAGATGGATGCGCACTGCATAAAACCAGGTTTTCATTTTTATCAACAATTGCTGCCTTGTTCTGCGCAAACGATCCCCAAAGCATATAGACAACATGTTTTTTATTTTGTGCTATGGTTTTAATAACAGCATCAGTAAACGTTTCCCAACCACGCCCCACATGCGATGCCGCTGCGTGTGCCCGCACAGTTAATGTGGCATTAAGTAATAACACCCCCTGTTTCGCCCAGGCAGACAAATCACCATTTGTAATACTTTTATGTCCCAAATCAGATTCAATTTCTTTGTAAATATTCACTAATGACGGTGGCAATTCAGTTCCAGATTCAACAGAAAAACAAAGTCCGTGCGCCTGACCAGGTTCGTGATACGGATCTTGACCTATGATAACAACACGCACATCAGAAAGTGGACATAAATTGAACGCATTAAAAATGTTTTTTGCAGCAGGATAAATAGTTTTCCCAGATAAATATTCCCCCCGCACAAAATCAGTCAGATTTTTAAAATAATCTTTATCAAATTCAAGACTTAGCGCATCTTTCCAAGACTGTTCAATTTTTACATCCATCTTTCAACCCCGCTATTAAACCATTTTGACAACTTTTCCAAAGCACCACATCAATATACCCCCGTGGCAAACCGGTTTCTTTACATAAATGCATAAACATATCATCACAATATTTTTTAATTTCTGGATTTAAATTTCCATTATCTATTTTTTTATATAACACGCTATTTCCGCTATATAGAACGCCTAAGCGTTGAATCCAAATATCATACTTTACAACATCAACCCCCAGATTACGCGCCAAATGATTTGCTGTAATTTTTCCGATATGTGGCAAAGTTCCCAGATATTTCATTTTATCATCTGTATTTTTAATTGCATAAAAACCATCACAATATTTATCACGATTATTCCATATTTTTACAATCGCATTGATTTTATTTTTATTATTAAAAATTTTCAATAAATCATCTATACATTGATTTTCTGGGATTTTTTCCATTAATATTTTATGAATTTTTTTTGCAGTTTTTTGTGAAAATCCACCCGCTAAAATCACATAGGAAACACAACTTGCAAATTCATCAGGTGATAATTTTTTTGGATGTGATAAATTTTCACATATTTCATCAAAACTTTTATCATCACTATCAAGCCCCATGGCACGCAATTTGGCATCTAAATCATTAAACCAAATTTTTGAAAACATATCACACCTTTCTTTTCTTAAAATTGGCCATAGCTGTATATATAATACTATTATCCAAAGATTTATCAGATGATATTATTTCTTGTTTAATTTTTTCTTTAGCTTCATCAAATTTCAAATTCAAATTATGATTTTTATCAGGGGATGTCGAACGATTTTGATTGTGTAAAGATTCACATTTTTGCCGATACAACTCAGCCAACAAATCACCCTTTGCGGCAAAAGGACGTTCTGTTTGAATTTTCACACCAACGTGTTCATCAAAACCATCCGACATAGCCCCTCCTTTGGTTTATAGCTATACGTCAAGATTTGCATTCAGCGCATTTTCAACGATAAAATCACGACGTGGTTCAACAACATCACCCATTAACATAGAAATAACTTCATCAGCCTGGGATGCATCTGTTATTTTCACTTGGAAAAGCGAACGATGATTTGGATCCATAGTTGTTTCCCACAATTGTTCGGCATTCATTTCACCCAAACCTTTGTATCGTTGAATCTTTAATCCGTTCTTTGCATATTCAAATGCAGTATTCAACAACGCAAACGCACCCCAAATCTTTTGTGATTTAGATTTCACACGCAATGTTGTTGGTTTAGAGAAAATATCGATTAATTCTTCACGTCCATTCATACGCAACCAAGAACGAATTTCTGGGGAATTAATTTTTTCACGCGCCAAAAAGTGTGTTTCTTTAACACTGCGCAAAGTTCTGGTGATTTTAATTCCATCATTATCAGAAGAAATTTTCCAACCGCGTTCAAATTCCAATTCTTCGTTATCAAGCATATTTTCAGCCGCTACAAAATTTTCTGCGCTTTCGTTTTCAAAAACTTTATTCAGCGCTAATGCTTCTATGAAACGCAAAGGCATAATATGATTTAACGGTTGCAAATTATTTTTCATATCATCAACCAATTCCAACAAACGTTTAAAATCAGCACCAGCCAATTGTTGACCATCACTTGTTTCAATCATTCCATCTGTGGTTAATTGATCTAATAAATAATCATCCATTTCACGTTCATTTTGGATATAAATCTGTTGCTTACCACGGGTTACACCGTATAGCGGCGGTTTAGCAACATAAATATAACCGCGTTCAATCGCTTCACGCATATGACGATAAAAGAACGTCATCAAAAGTGTTTGAATATGTTGTCCGTCCACATCCGCATCGGTCATGATGATAACTTTGTGATACCTGAATTTTTCAATATCAAAATCATCTTTGCCAATACCGGCACCCAAAGTAGTAATCAAAGCGCCAATTGTATCAGACCCCAACATTTTATCAAAACGCACACGTTCGACATTCAAAATTTTTCCACGCAATGGTAAAATCGCCTGGGTTTTACGATCACGTCCCTGCTTTGCAGTACCACCAGCAGAATCACCCTCAACAATAAATAATTCACATTTTGCCGGATCACGTTCAGAACAATTCGCCAATTTTCCTGGCAAACTACCCAATTCTGGACCTGCTTTTTTGCGCGATAATTCACGTGCTTTACGTGCCGCTTCACGTGCAGTTGCCGCCTCTACAATTTTATCAACAATCATTTTGGCGATTACTGGATTTTCTTCTAAGTATTCATAAAGCAAATCATTAACAGTATTTTCCACCAAAGGACGTACTTCACTGGACACCAATTTATCTTTGGTTTGTGAACCAAACTTTGGATCAGGAATTTTCACACTAATAATACTGGTTAAACCTTCGCGAAAATCTTCCCCAGATAAATTAACATCTTTTTTAAGATTTTGTTCGGCAATATATTTATTCAACGCACGTGTCAAGCCTGCACGAAAACCCGCCAAATGCGTTCCACCATCACGATTTGGAATATTATTAGTAAAACAAAGTGATGTTTCTGTGTACGCAGTTGTCCATTGCAAAACTATTTCAATATAAGAATCATCAATCGTTTTAATCATCTGAATAGGTTCTGCGTTTAATAATTCTTTGGATTTATCAAGATATGTAGCAAACCCCTTTAACCCATCAGCAGAATGAAATTCACGCACAACCTTTTCTGGACCACGCAAATCTTCTAAGATAATACGAACATTAGCATTAAGATAAGATTGTTCACGCAACCAAACTTCCAAAGTATCAAAATCAAATTTTGTTCCAGTAAATGTTTCAGACGACGGTAAAAACGTAACTTCAGTCCCATGTTCATGCGTAGTTTCATTCTTAGAAATTACCAAATCCATTGTTGGCACACCATCTGCAAAGGTCATACGCGCTTCTTTATCGCCACGCCACACACGCACTTCTAACCACGTAGATAACGCATTAACCACAGAAACACCAACACCGTGCAAACCGCCAGAAACCTTATACGCACCGTTTCCTTCGTTATCAAATTTACCCCCAGCGTGCAATTCACACATAATTAATTCCAAAGCGCTACGCCCGGTTTCATGATTAATATCAAACGGCATACCACGCCCATTATCACGTATAGTCGTAGACCCATCTGCATTAAGTGATACATACACAGTATCAGCGTATCCTGCCATTGCTTCGTCAATAGAATTATTAACAACTTCATAAATCATATGGTGCAGACCGTCGCCACCTTCGCCGACATCACCTATATACATTCCAGGACGTTTTTTAACCGCCTCTAACCCCTTTAAAACCTTGATTGAATCGCCAGTATACTCATTATTAACAACCATTTAAAAATCCTTTCTTTTTGCTATGCAAAACATAGCAATTTATGTTATAATTATCAAGGAAAAACGGACAAAAATGCAAAAAAGGCATAAAAAATGAAATTTAAATTATTATATTACGGTGATATTTTAACCAACCCAAAAAAACGTGCACAACATATTGCAGATATACGTATGCAATTCCATCCTCAGCTTAAAAAGCTCTTAAAATATAAGCCCTGGGATAATTTAACAAGATTTATGACTCCTGACGCGGTAAAAAGCCCTGTCATAACCCGGCACATAGGCGGAATAGATTGGAACCCAATTATTACACCAAACCTAAAAATGATTGCCGAATTGGATATATTATTGATGCACCCAGAAATTGTTGGTGTGCCACGTTCTGATATAGATAATCGCGTTAAAACTATTCTTGATGGTCTGCGTTGTCCACAAAATGAACACGAAATTGGGCAAAACACCCCACACGACATAGGTCCTATATACACCCTGTTGGACGATGATCATTTGGTGACAAAATTAAATGTGAATACCAGCCATCTTTTGATGGACAACGTATTTCCGTGTAATTTTGAATTTACACCTGATTCAGTATTTATGTTGATTGACGTGAATGTCCGCGTTACCGAAGGAACTGTGGAAAACCTGCCATTTTTGGCATAATAAAAAAACACCGAATAAATCGGTGTTTTTTTAATAAGTTTTTTTAATTACATCAAAGTAGCTGTTATTTGTTCCTGCATTGCAAAGGTTCCCAGAACAACCCAACCCATAACAATTGTGACCAACGCCATCCCAGCACCGTTCATAGCACTGGATATACTTTCCATACGACGTACAGCATCTTCCATATAATCATTTGCAATTTTATTAACACTTTTATCAAAATCATTCATATCAGAATAAATCGCCAAATCTCCGATAATTTCTTCACTTGGGAAATTCTTGCCAGTTGAAGCCAACGCATCCCCAAGGTTTTCACCGTTTGAAATATAATGCAAAGCTTCATTTAAAATACTGGCCAAATATCTATTAGAATTATCAGCCAACATCTTCATAGCATCTGGCACAGACACATCTGCCGACACCATAGCCGCCAAAGACATCATCCAGCTGACCGATAACTGTAATTTATAAATACTCCACGGTGGATATTTATCAAACACTGCACGCAGTTTTCCAGTCCAATTTGCCAAAGATATCCATATTAAAAGAATTAACACACAAACAACTATAAGAAAAGTGTACAGATATTTATTTGCGAAATCAGACGCTATGATTAACGATTTTGCACTACCTTTCCATTCAATACCTGTACCCGCAGCTTCTGTTAATGGTGGAACAAGATATAAACCAACCATAACAATAATACCAATTGTCAAAGCAAACAAAAACAACGGATACGCCAAAGCCGATACCATCGCACGCTTAATACGACTAACACCTTCAACAACGCGCGAAATATTTTCCAAAGACGTCAACAAATTAGACATATTTCCTGACATTAACAAAAGCGTCTCTTCACCCGGTACCCAACCACGTGTTGCTTCAGAAAAACTCATACCACGTTCCATATTTTTCTGTATTTCACGCATAGCAATTGCGAACGCCTCATCTGGTTTTTTGCCATTTTTAGATTCCAGCATCTCAATTCTGTGCAAAGCATCCATCAATGTAAAATTATTACGCAAAAGAGATGCAATCTTGTTGCTTATCGCCATACGTTTTTGCGTATCAAATCTAAAACTAAATTTTGCCCACCATAAATCTAATTTTGTCATAATTAATACACCCACGGTCTGTCTAATAAACCAACCCAACGTTCAACTTCATCGACCCCAATAACACCTTTCAGCATCAATTCAATTGCGGCCTCTTTCATCGTTCTGCCATCCAGTTTTTCAAGCCAATAACGCAAAGCAGAATCGGCTTCCCCAGCCAAAGCAAAGCGCAAAAATTCACTATCAGTTACAATAATTTCACCTGCTTTAATACGTCCAATTGTTCCAGCGCCTTTGCAATGTTCACATCCTGGCCCACGAACATACGTTTGCTGTAAACCCAAATCTCCGAACGCTTCTTTCACACGCGAATAAGATTGATGTTCCGTTCTATCAATAATCTTTTCACGACAATACGGACAAAGCTTTTTAAACAAACGCATAGAAATCAATCCACGCATCATAGTTTCGTCTTTCAATTTAAACGCTTCAACACCCATATCTAATAAACGAGTCAAAGCCCCCATAGCAGAGTTCGCGTGCAATGTCGTCCACACATTATGCCCAGACAAAGCACCCTTAACCGTCAATTGAGCCGCAGATAATGTTCTGACCTCACCCACCATCAGCGTATCAGGGTCGCTTCGCAAAGATGCCGCCAACGCTTCTGTAAATTTTTCATCACGTTGTTCTTCGTTTGTAGCATTGACCACAGGGAATTGACGTGCACCAAAAATCTTCTGTTCTGCAGGATCTTCCACAGTAATAAGATTGATTTCGTATCTATGTTCTTTAAGCATCAATGCCATATTATGAACCAAAGTCGTAGACTTACCAGAAGACGTAGGTCCTGCAACCACAACCAACCCAGTCGGTGCAGAACGCAAACGCATCAATAATTTTTGTTCATAATCATTAAATTCTTGTTCTGTTTTAATACCTTCGCTTGGGTTATCATACAACAAACGCAAAACCAAATACTGGCTACCAAAAGAAATCGGGTTAAATTGCATACGAATACCCAACACTGACGAAGGCAAATATAAATCCCTGGTTCCACGCAAAGGAGTTCTGCCGTCTTTCTGTGCGGCTTGATATTCATTTTGTGCATAACTTGAATTAGAAATATCTGCCGATGCAAACGCCGCACGAACAAAAGATTCACCCCATTGCGAATTGTATTCTAACACGGGCTGCATACTACCATCTATACGGAAATAAATAGTCGTCTGATCAGCTACTTCAATATGAACGTCAGAAACCCTTTGCGCAGCAGCTCTTGCGATAATATCAACAAAATCTTTCTGCATCTGATTATCATAATCAAGACGCGAATGTGCATCGGTGCCAAGTTTTGCATCATTTGTTTTATAAATATTAGAAATCAAACCTAAATCAGAATAATATGGCTCTTTCACAGGTCTGTTATCTTGTTTCAACAAATCCAAGAACGCAAGCACACGTCCATCATAACGATGTGTTCTGGATATTATAATCTCGCCACCTGAAAAATACGCTAACAAACCCTGGGTATCTTTTGACAAAGCAAAATCCCCAGCAGATGCAGTCAACAATTTGTTATCATTTGAAAACAAATAGCCCAAAATATCTTTAACCGCTGCACCCTCTAAGCGCGCCGGCAAAGATGGCTGCCTCGACACGTCTACAAAATCATTTTCCTTTCTTTGCATATTATATCCCAGTATTTAAACTTTCAGAACGACCATCTTTTTCAAATAAAATACCATCATTCAAAGAAATAGATTTCACAGTATACCCATCAACCTTTTTCCCCACAGATACACGTTTGTTTTGTCCCGTAGATAAATCTTTGATTGTCGCCTGTAATTGATTACCCAAACCAACAATATTTATCAATTCATATTTCTTAGAAATAGATTGCACCACAGGTTTAGTTTCTTGAACCTCTTGTACAACTTCTTGTCTAACAACAGGTACTTCTACTGTGGGATATTCACGATTTGCCAGTTCTTCAACTTTGCGTCTTAATTCCTCTGTCTGAGCAGCCAATTGCGAATTAATCAATTCCAACTCTTGTTGTTTTTGATCTGCACGCCCAGAAAGTTCATCTAATTCCATCTGCATCTTCATTTTCTTGGCGTTCAATTCATCTAATTCCAAATCCATTTTTGCGCGTTCTGCTTCAAGCTGCATAACAACTTTGTCCTGTTCAAGATTTGTAATTCTTTCAAACAAAGAACCTTCTGTTTGATAATCTTCCAACGCCCCTGCAGAAACAACATCTGCATTTTCCTGGGTAATTTCTTCAACATCCATAATATCATAGAAATCATCTTCTGCAGATGCATAAAAATTAACCCCAAAAGAAAGAACACTAACAAATAAAACTGAACACAACTTTTTCAACATTTTTCACCCTTTTATTTTGTGTAAACAACAACATCATAGCTCCACAAACGTGATGACACATCCCATTTGACAGACCGCATATATACACCATTAAAACCATCAAATATTTGCATAAATTCAGATGGTATTAATTTGGAAGCTGCATTAACAACCAACATATTAACTTTCTCGCTGGTATCTTCATTTTTCACGGTAATATTAGAAACCTTTACAGAACCACTTACATTTATCTGTTGAAATATAGAAATTATATCACGCATAACCGTTGCCTGATCTCGTTCATCCAGAGACGCATACGTTTTTAATTCTGGCAATTTTACCCGAACACTTATTTCATTATCAGAAATCTGATCAACAATACCCCCAGGCAATATCTCGCCACCAATAGAATAAAAATCATTCAGTGTTCCAAAACCACGATAAAATACCACAGTCGCACTATCCATATCACACCTAGTAGTTCTTTGATTCCAACCCATAACAGGCTGCATCATGAAACCAATCGCCTTATAACAAAGACTTGCACGTTCTGCAACATCTGGTAAATGATTATATGGATAATCAAGCGGTTTTATTTCTTTCTTTACTATCTCAAACTGTTTGTCCAATTCTTTGTTTTTTTCTTCTATCTGACGTTTATATTCTTCCATCAATTCAGAATTAACTTCTATCTTGGTTTTTGGCGAAAACATTTCCATCACAGGTGAATATAAAAAACCACCCAAAACAGCTAAAAATCCAACACCCAAACCTATAGACAACATAATTGATTTTGTCATACTGATTTGACGAAGTTTTTCAATAGCCCCATTTACCAACAAATCAGATAAAAATTTTTCTTGTGATCTAGGCATACCCCACGATGCAGGTGCAAACAATGCCCCCCAATCTGGAATATTGGACAATTCAGCATAAATTTTACGGGCTTCTACTTCTGATTCAATCAAAATATCACGAATAATAACGTCATTACGTGCAGCAACCAGATAAAAATAACCATCAACCTGAAACACACCCAAGAAAGATATAAATCCAGCCAACGCACTTGTCACCATAGCCGCCGCACTAGGCATCCCAGAACGAATACCATCATGCGAATTCCCCAAACCAACCATAGATTTATATTCTACAAATAATGTATATTTTTTAGCCCCTTTTTCAGACAATTGTCTGGCATATACATACGGATTAACACCAGCAGTCACGGGCTGCCAAAACAGCCCAGTTGCAAACTTTCTACGCTGAATAGTTATTACTTGTTTTATCAATTCTCTCTCTGTTTGAACACATTATAACACAAACGCACAAAAAAAATAAAGCCGAAATTTATAATAAAAACTTATATTTTATGACTTTGTTTTAATTTTTGCATTTATATACTTTCGCTTTCAGTTTATATGTGTTTTTTGGACCAAATATAGCCCCAGGATTTTTCACACTATCTTCCATAGAAACATAATAAGAATCCCCAAAACCTTTTTCTTCAAGAATTCTTGTTTCTAAAAATTCATACGCATCCGCCAATTTATACGAAGACACAGATGAATCAATCGTATATAAAAATTCGCAATTTGTTGGTTCTGCAGTCAATCTAGTCAAACCAGTACCTTCTTTTGTAGATTCTGCACAACCACACACCAAACCCATTAAACACAACAACATTAATTTTTTCATATTATTCCTCCTTTATTTCATAATTAGATTTATCACTGAACAATTTACGTAAAACCAAATTATTTAATGCGTGCGACCCCTTTACGGATTCAAGTGTCCCATAAACAAACCCTGAACTTGTAAACATATCACCCACAGCATCTATAATTTTATGCCGCACAAATTCATCAGGATAAAGCAAATTATTCAACGTTCCATCCCCAGCATCATTTAAAGCGATAATATTATGTTCATTTGCACCACGCGCCATACCGTGCTTTTTTAACCACTCCCATTCAGAATATTTTCCAAACGTGCGCGATTTTGATATATCATTAATAAAAATGTCTTTTGTTTTTTCACTACCATCTAAAAAACAAGAAAAACTTTGACTTCCTATAATTTTTTCAGGATACACCAACGTTGCATCTATCTTTAATCCATCTTTATTAGGCGATAATTTTACAAACCCATTTCCTTTGCGCCAAATCGTCAAATTCAAAAACATAGTTTTAATTCGCTTAAAAAACGGCAATTGCTTCGTCAATTCATTACGACGCGCAACAACAGTCTTTTTTACAATTATCTTTTTCATCTTTGTTTTTGGCCCAACAACTTTTTGCAAGCCTTGAATAAATTCATACGCACTGCCATCTAATATAGGTGTTTCATTTCCATCTATTTCAATAATTGCACTATCTATACCCAGCACAAACAAAGCCGCCATTAAATGCTCTATGGTTTGAACATATGCACCTTTAAGATTACCAATTGTGGTGTTTCGCATCTTAGCTTCACCAACATTATCAAAACTAGCCGGTATAAGTTCCGAATTATCAATATCAATTCGTTTAAAAAAAATTCCCTTATCTTTCGAAGGCAACACTGTAATATTCACAGTTTCCCCAGAATGAATCCCCACCCCAGATAACTTTACCTTTTTAACGATTGATGTCATCGATCCTTCCTTTAATCCAATCAAAAAAACCAGCATCTATTTCTGTTTGCAAACCAGAAAATTTAATCTGTTTTTGCGCCCAACTTGGCAAACGAACCCAATCTTTCTCAGTAGTAATCAACTTTGCATTTTTTTTCTGTGCAATATCAATTAATTTTTGAATATCTTCATCTGTGTATTGATAATGATCTGGAAAAACACGCTTTTCAACTATACATAACGGCAAACTATCAAAAAACTTCTGTGGATATCCAATCCCTGCAAAAGCCACAACTTTCGTATTTTTATCATATGGACAAATTTCACTATTATGCGCAAAAAACAACGGAACATTGGTTGGCAAAGCAAAATTCGGTGCCACCTTTTTTCTTTTTATAACAATAATAGCATCTGCGCGATTAATTGCGGACACAGGTTCTCTTAATGGTCCCGCAGGCAACAACAAACCATTACCAAAACCAATTGCTTCATCAAAAACCAACACAGAAATATCTTTTTTAATCGAAGAATTTTGAAAACCATCATCCATAACAATAGGTGTTTTTGCTTTTTGTTTATTCAATAAAACAAGATTACTTTTCCTGTCGCCAACATGCACCAAAATCCCATCTTGCATCAACATTTTTGCTTCATCACCAACATTATCAGTATATTCATTTTTTTTATACCCACGCATAACCACAGGAGCATCAAAAAAATGTGCTACATTCCTAACAATAGGTGTTTTTCCAACCCCACCAGACAATATATTTCCAAAACAAATAACAGGTCTTTTTGAAGAATATTGATGCATTTTTCTAATATTAAAAACAACACGCGATGCCAGATAATATAAACCGCTAAGCGGATATAACAAATACGCAACCAAATTTCTTTTTAAAAACCAACGTGGCGTTTTCATTTTTGACATTTCTCTTCAAAATTTTCAGGTGTTAAATCTTGTTCAGGTGTAAAATCAGTGAATCTTTTATCAAGATTATGCGCCTGTTTTAACATTATATCTTCCAAATTTTTTCTGATTGATTCAAAATCTTCGATTTTTGTTTTTTTATCTATGAATATAGGCTCTCCAATTTCACCTGCAATAATTGAAAAAGGCTTAGTCAACAAATACCTGTCCCAACGACATAAAAACCAAGGTCTTGACGACGAATAACATACTGGAATAATTGGCGCACCTGTCATCTTAGCAAAATACAAAGCCCCATCGTGAAACCGCAAAGATGGCCCACGTGGCCCATCTGGGGAAAGCGCCAAACAATTTCCACCACGACGCAACGCCGAAACACCTTTGCGCAACACAGAAACCCCACCGGCGGATGAAGATCCGTAAATAGTTTTTAATCCAAACAATTTTTCCATTTTCGCAATGGCGCGACCATCTTTTCTGCTGTCTGCGATTGCATAACCACGCACCCGCGCCAAAGCGATAACAGGCGACAACATCATTGTTCGCCCATGCCAAAACACAAATATAGCCGGTTTTCTGCTATATTCTTTTAAAATTTTATAACCTTTGATATTTTTCTTTGATGTAAAATACACAAACCAAATCAGAATATAATAAACCAGCGCAAGCACCCACTGCACCACGCCCCAACCATACAGAACACGAAAGAAACGTTTAAAAGATTTTTTTAATGATTTCTTCATTTTTAAACCTTGCACGCCAATCATAGCAACAAAAACCAAACAATGCAAGCAGGCATAACCTGTCAGTTATCCACATTGAAAGATTAAATATTTTGGTATACAATTTAACTGGATATGCAAAAATTATTGATATAAAAAATCAAAACTAGGACGGCTTGTATGAAAAACGATTTCAAATTTTGCCCACTTTGCGCCAGTCAAAAAGTCATCAACACAAACAATCGTAAGTGGGAATGTTTGGATTGTGGGTTTGTTTTATATAACAATTCTGCAACAGCAGTTGGTGTAATTATTATAAATAAACAAGGGCAAATATTACTAGAAATACGTGCCAAAGAACCAAAAATTGGTTTATTTGATTTACCCGGTGGTTTTGTAGAACACGATGAAAGCACCGAACAAGCCTGTATTCGTGAATGTCATGAAGAATTAGGTGTTGATATAACCATTTTAAAATATTTGTGTACTTTTCCTAATACATACGAATATAAAAATTTTCAATACAAAACCTGTGATGCTTTTTTTGTTGCAACAATTTCAGATGATGCAGTATTCAATTTGCAACGCGATGAAGTATCTGATGTCAAATGGTGTTCTGTGGAAAATCAACAAGATTTGATAAAACTTCCTTTGGCTTTTGATAGCGCATATCGTGCACTAGATTTTTACTTAAAAAACAAAAACTTGCATTGAAGTGGCTCAAACTCAATACACATATTTAATAAAAAATACACCACAAGGGTGTCTTTTTATTAAATCTTGGTTGCAGGAGATGGAATTCGCTCGCCCGGCACACCAATGCGCCGGCTGTGCGCAAATTTGTAGTTATTCGAACGTCGCTAATGCTTGTTCTCATATACAAATTTTGAACCAAACAACTTTGTTGTATGACACAAACCAATAATTCCAGAACAACTTAAATAAAAATCGCACCATTTGAGTGCGATTTTTATTTAACTGGTTGTGCAGTGTGTGCAGTTCCCGAGCCGAATTATTGGAAATAGGTAGAAAGATTGATGAATTATATCTTTCTAAAAAACAAATAGTATGCTAAGATGTAGTGTGTTAAAGGTTTTTACATGAAACAAAATATTTATATTTCAAGTGATATTGAAGGATGTGCGACTGTAACGAACTGGTCAGAGTGTAATGAAAGTACATTAATTTATGGTGTATCCCGAACAATTATGAGCGTTGAATTGGCTACATTGGTCAAATCTGCTGGTAAAAAATCAAGTTTTTTAATACGTGACGCACATGGTAATGGCAGAAATATTTTGAAGAAATTTTTTCAACAAAATGTTCAACTTATTCAGGGGTGGAATAAAGAGCCAACAAATATGATGCGCGGAATTGATTATAAAAAATTTGATTTTGCTATTTTACATGGATATCATGCAGCCGCAGGAACTAAATTGTCACCTTTGGCACATACATTTTCATCACGAAAGTTAGGTAAATTTACATTAAATGGTAAAATAGCCGGCGAAACGACTTTTTCTGTGTATACCGCCGCATATTTTTGTGTGCCGTTAATTTATGTGTGTGGCGATTATGGTGCGGTAACAGAGGCACAGTCTATAAATCCAAATATTGTTGGAACAATAACAAAAAAATTTAATACGCCGAAATCTTTTATGTTATCAGTAAATGATGTTTTAGAAAATATAAAAACTGATTTTACATATGCACGAAATGAATTTCATAAAAACCAAAAAAAATTTAAAATTACTTTGCCAAAACATTTTACTTTAACCTTGCAATATAAGGATTCAGAACAAGCGCAATTACATGTTCAAAAAATAAAAGGTGTTATCCAAATTGCACCCGATACGGTTCAATATAAGACAAACGATTTTTTTGATTTGCTGATTGTTATGCGGAAATTGAAATTATTAATACATAAGGGTTCAAAAGTTAAAAGAATTTTGACACGTTTGAAAAACAAACTTTCGAACTTTTTGTAGGTATTGGGAATCTAACAAAAAACCGCCCTTGTGGACGGTTTTGTAAATCGTGGTTGCGGGAGATGGATTTGAACCACCGACCTTCAGGTTATGAGCCTGACGAGCTACCGGACTGCTCTATCCCGCGATAAGTGATTGTTATTATATATCTTTTTGTCAAGGTGTCAAATAAAAAGTTTTTAATCATATACAAAAAATTGATAATATTAGGTGCATAACATTAAAAATATATTGTTATAAAAAAGATTTATATAAAATTATTTGATTTTACCTATAAAATATAGTGTAATAAATACCGTTATGATATCTGTAAAAATACGCCATTTTTTAACAAATATGATTTGCGGATTAATATACAATCAAACCACCCGCAAACGTGTTCGTGCGGCATTAAATTCACCTTTGTTATCTTTGTTGATTTTTATAAAAAAAGATTCACAAATAAAACATCCGAAATATAAAATAATCACTGGGTTTCGCGGTCGTAATTTACTTATCAGGGTTAATGATAAATATATCTATAAATATCCAACACAAAAATGCAATTTTGCCCCAGATATAGAAATACGTGAACGCGATATCACAACAGAATTATCAAAAATATCACCTATATATATCCCTGTTCCAACACTTTTGAAATTCCAGGATAAAATTTTACGTCGTTATGACATAGTTCACGGTATATCTTTGCGCGAATTAATAAAACAAAAGAAAATTTACAATAAATATAAACAATATTTGGCACACCAGGTTGCTTATTTCCTGTATAAAATCGCAGAAACAGACCCCAAGGCTATAAAAAAATACAAAGACAACCCAGATGACAAACCTGGATTTTTCTATGGTTGGCACCATTGTGATTTGCTGGACAATTTTATGATAGATGAAAAAACATTTAAAATAACATCTTTTATTGATTGGGAAGAAGTCGGATTTAGTGATTTTTCAAAAACACTTGTTGATAAAAACCCGATTCTTAATGATTTTCTGCAAACTATAAAACAAGAATATAAAAAACTCTATAATTCTTGACAAAAATCATATTTTTTGTTGATTTTCTAGAATTGTTTATTATGATTAGCGCCGGAAAAAGACAAAAGGCGCAAAAATATGAATATTCTTATAACCGGGGCAAGTGGACAACTAGGAACAGAATTATCAAAAATACTGCCAAACGCGATTACGCCATCACACCAGGAACTTGATATAACAGATTTTGTTTCTGTACGTGATTTTACCCAGAAAAATCGTATTAATACCATAATTAATTGTGCGGCGTATACGGCGGTTGACGCGGCAGAAGACGATTATTTCAACGCAAAAAATATAAATTCAACTGGACCGAAAAATCTTGCCGAAACAGGTTGTAAATTGATTCATATTTCAACTGATTATGTTTTTAACGGCCAATCTAAAACACCATATCAAACCGGCGACGAAACAGAACCGTGTTCTGTATATGGTTGGACAAAATTGGTTGGTGAATCTTATGTTATGAAAAATTCTGCAGAATACGCGATAATTCGTACTTCGTGGTTATATTCACCATACGGCAAAAATTTTGTAAAAACTATGCGCAATTTGGGCGAAACCCGCGACAGTATAAGTGTGGTTGATGATCAAATCGGCACACCAACTTATGCTGCTGATCTGGCCGAAGCCATAGCACAAATTATTCCACAATTAACATTTAAAAATCGTGGGGTTTATCATTATTCTAACACAGGTGAATGTTCATGGTATGATTTCGCATGCGAAATTATGAAACTGTCTGGATTAAAATGCAAAGTTTTACCAACAACATCATATGAATACAAAACTAGAGCCATCAGACCAAAATATAGTGTTCTTGATAAATCTAAAATCATCAACACTTTTGGAGTAAAGATAGAAAATTGGCAGAACGCACTAACCCGTTGCATACAAGCAATGAACGCACAACAAAAATAATGTTGATTTTTGCGTGTTTCTCGTTATAATTGGGAACAGTTGCCCTAATAGTCTAGTGGTAAAACACGTCCTTGGTAAGGACGAGTCGCAAGTCCGATTCTTGCTTAGGGCACCATAGATACATCATCTTTTTTGTTTAGTTTTTTACATATACCAGCTTTGTACATTTTTACAAATATTTCCCTGTCTGCTGCTGAGACATAGTCATTCTGTGTTCCTGCCTGATAGATGGTGGTATTATCCTTTTTTATAGTTTTTGGTGCAAATTGTTCTATCAATTTAGAATATGGTTTTGTATATGATGATATATCGTTTTCTTGTATATCACAAAGTAGTGAGTAATCTTCTTTTTTGTTGTTTTTGGTTATTATTAGAGAAACTCGTACTTGACATACATTGTTTTTATAAGAACTGCTGACACCATGCAGAATTTTTATTTTATCTTTACCAAGAGTTATCGTGTCATTTCCATAATCAAAAGATTTTTTTTGTTCACATTCGTTTAGGGCAAAAAGTACACCTTTGTATTTATATGATGGATGGTAAACAACCCTTGTCTCATCTGTCAATAGGTTGTATAATTCATCAAAGCTGGACAAAGATAATTCATCATCATTAAGCAAAATATGAAATCCCTGAGAAACTATATGGCATTTTCCTTGATCATTTCCTTTTATTTCTATTTCGCTAACTTTGATGCCAAACATACTAAAAGTATCTTTATCTGGAGAACAATTTTTCAATGAATTTTTGAATTTATCAGAAAAACTCGTCATTTTATGCTGAAGTTCTTTCATTTTTTGTTCTTCTTCTGCTGAGCTGTGTTCTATTTCTTTACAAAAATTATTTTGTATTTCTGAAAATGTTAAATCAAATTCTCTGGCCGTCATAGTCATATAAAAACCATTGTTCGTAATTTTTCTTGTTTTTGTTTCTGTTGATTTATCATTCATTGCATCTAATAATCTTTTTTGCATATCATGTGATAAAAAACATTCTTGTTCCAAAGCCACAGGAAATTCATAATCCGATTTTATAATTATTTGACATTTGTCTTCTTTAGGACCTTGAACACTTAAAATCATTCTTGATTCAGATAAATCTATTTTATCAAAAAGCACCTTTGCAAAAGATTCTGCCTGTTCTCTCATATCAGGATTTTTTTTATATATATCCTCTGAATATGGTGTGCAATTAGAGATAGCATTTTTTAATTCATCACTAAAATAATACGGTATAGGCTCTGTACGTGCTAAAACCGATACAGTGTATCCAAAAAACAATATTAACAAGATTTTCTTCATAAATTTTCTCTCACCTCAGATATGATAGCAAAATTTTTGATTAAATACAATTTAAATCTTATGTAATACCGCTAAATCTTTGTATTTTTTATATGATATTAAAATTGTAGATATATAATTTTTATCTAGATTTTTTTAACTGTAGTTTTTATATTTATCCCCAGATTATATAGAATGGAGTTTTTATGCAGACGTATTTTATACTTGGGAATATATTTTCACTGATTGCAGCAATTTGCCTGGGTGTTTCAGTATTTAAAAAAACAACAGCATCACTTTTGATGTGGCAAATTTTAGAGGTTGTTTTTTGCATTTTATCTAACATAGCCTTGATTACATATTCTGCATTAACAACAAATTCAATAGCATTGATTCGCGATATTTTGGCCTATAAAAACAAACTATCAAAGAAAATAACAATTGTCTTAGTAATATTATGCATTATGTTTGGACTGATAGCCAACAATCGCGGAATTATTGGATTATTTCCAATGGCTGCATCTGTAATATATACTATATTTTTACATTTAACACGAAATGAACAACAAATACGTTTTGCGCTGATAATAAATTTGATGCTTTGGTTTGTGCACGATTTTTACGTAGGCGCCTACCCATCTGCGCTTATGGATGTTATGTTAAGCGCGTGGACATTATTGAATATATACAAAAACATCAAATATAAATTGCGATAATTCGAATTTTTATATTCCAAAAATTATTTTATTTTTATATAATCAAACTCAACAGAGAGAGATTATGAAATATCTTGTTCAATTTATGATTATATTATTGTTCGTATTCTTAGGTGAAATCTGCGAACATTTTATAAATCTGCCTATTGCCGGCAGTATTTATGGATTATTGCTTTTATTTCTTGCGCTTTGTTTACACATAATAAAATTAAAATGGGTGGCAGATATTGCAGATTGGTTTCATAGTATAATGGCTTTGTTTTTTGTTGCGCCCGCAGTAGCAGTCATAGATATCTGGGCTGATATTTCCGACATTTGGTATTATCTGGTGTTTTTACTGGTTGCTGCATATTTTGTAACAATGGTTTTAACCGGGAAAACCGCAGATTATTTCCTGGAACATAGGGGAAAACGTAAAAAATGCTAGATTTAATTACAAATTCTACATATTTTGGTGCTGCAATAACAATTGCGCTTTTTGTTATGGCCAGCATAATAAATAAATATTGGAAAAATCCGTTCACAACACCATTATTCTTAGCAACTATATTTGTTATTATTGTGTTATTGTCATTTAATATTCCATATAAAACATATAACGAAAGTGCGAAATATCTGACATATTTTTTAACACCTGTGACGGTATGTTTTGCGGTTCCTATGTATCGTCAATTACCATTATTGAAAAAACACATCTGGTCAATTTTATTTGCTATGTTAATTGGGGTTATTGGTTCTGTATTATCTATAAGCATACTTGTCATACTGCTTGGTCTTTCAGACATTATAGCACGTTCATTGGTTTCTATATCTGTCACCACAGCACTGGCAATAGGTATTACACAAAAATTGGGTGGTATGGTATCTTTGACCGTATCTGCGGTTATAATCACAGGTATTCTTGGTGCATCAGTAAGTGATAAATTATGTAAATGGATGAAATTAAAAAATCCTATATCACGCGGATTGGCAATCGGTAATGCTTCACACGCTGCCGGTACAGTCAAAGCAATGGAAATGGGTAAAATAGAAGGTTCATTTAGTTCACTTGGTATAGTAATTTCTGGTCTTATGACAGCGGTCATCGCACCATTTGCAATTTGGGTTTATTTCGGATAAATTAGAAACAATCTTTTAATTGTCGACCATTATCAGTTTGATCAACATGTTTATTACGTATTTCTTCGGCTGCTTTAATTTGTTGTTTCAATAAAATTATATCAGGATGTGTTTGAATCTGTTCATTTAAATTATCAATAGCAAATTCTATATCAGATTGTTTTTCAACAAAAATCGGTGTAATAGAATTTGCTGCTGACATCAAAGATTTTTTTATTAAATCATAATTATCATCTATGATTGATAAATATGCACGTATATGTTCATCTTCGTGTGATAAAATAGCATTATATGAACAAGAATTTGGACGATGTGAAATATCGATTTGCACCAAAAAATCAGTATATCCAACTATTGCATCAACACCTTTTAACGCAACACAAAAACCATCTTCAATAGAAGTAATATCTGTATTTATTTCATAATTATCAACCATCGTAGCAATAACATTACCGTGCAAAACATCCATTTTTTGAAGTGGTTGCACAACATTTTTTTCCCACATCGGCACACGCACAGAAATATTAGGTGTTAATTTATACCCTAAACAATCATCAACAGCGCCAGCCATTGAAACAAACAAAAACATTTGAAAAAATAATAAAATAAATTTATACATATCTTTAATCTATGGTCATAGAACCATAAAATTCCTTCATTTCATCAAAGAAATCTTTGCATTTCCAAATTTTATAGTCATCTCCACGTGTGTCTATTTTTTTATTTTCTTCATCTGTTAAATTTTTGATTTTTTCTTTGATTTTTTCAACTTCAGAATATTTTTCTAATTTATTTGATATTTCTATTTCCACATCGTTCGCTTTATCTATATTTTTTAAAAATACAGGTTTTACAGATTTAGTTGCCTCTATAACCGCAGATTTTATATTATCAATATTATCTTTTAATATTTTTTCATAAACATCTTTATGGTCTTGTTCGTGTTGATAAACAATTTTATAAGCACAAGAATTTTCTTTTAAACGTTTATCTAATACAATATTAAACTTTGGCGAAACATCTATATCTATTGACCGCAAAGACAAACAATACCCATTTTCCACCCGAACAGGCACCATTAACAACTGATAACTATACGTAATATTTGAAACAGTATACCCCAAGCGACCAACCAGATTTTCAGCAGATTTTTCAACAACAACATTATTGTCTGTATTATTTTTTATATTAATATCTACATCATATCTAAACCGCAGACAATTATCATCCGCCATAACAGAAAATGAAAACAAACAAACTATGATAATAAAAATCTTATTAAACACAGCAAAATTATCCCTGTTTTTTAAGATATTCCGAAACAAAACTATCGCCATAGTTTTTGTATAATTCTTCTGCCAAAAGCACAGATTTACGCCCAGATTCAAACAACCGTAATAAATTACCAAGCCCGCCTAATTCTGTATTTAAAATAACAGATTCATTATTAACACGACGTAATAACAACACAGCACGTTTAAGATTTGGATATGCTTTGCCCTGAATAAATGCCATTTCCAAAGGATTCAAATTCCATTTTTCATAATCAGAAACATCTGCCGCCGGATTACGGAAGAATAACACAGTCTGGGTCTGGCCACGAACAACATCACCTATCCCAAGTTTATCTAAAACATTTGCACGCTGAAAAGCAACCATATAGGCCTGGCGATTCTTACGACCTTCTTGTAATCCTGCAACAAAACTATCGCGGAACATTTTGTTTTCTAACATAGGCGCTGTTTCATCAATCATAATCAACGATGGATTTCCCCCAGACACAGTTATATTATTAATTCTATGTAATATATAAGATATAACCGCAGGCGCTAAAACTTCATCTTGTAAAATCTCAGTAAAATCAAAAGTGGTTAACCGAGAATTTAAATCCAAAGTATCTTCATTTTCATTAAAAATATCACCATATTGCAATGGATCTACCCATTTTCTTAATTCACCACGCATGGTTCCATTCGAAGAAAAACAACTTTCGTAAAGATTTTTTAATAATCTATCTTTATTTGATAAATAATCAAAATTAACAGACACAGCACGCGCAATTTCATCATTAGATAAAACATCATTTTGCCCAGTTATCATAGACAACCAACGTCTTAAAAACGCACGATTTGCAGCTGTATCAGGCATTTTTAATGGATTCAAATGTGTTAAAAATACATCTTTTTTAGAATCTTTTTCTTTGCCATTCATAGTTATATATTTTCCATCCACGGCCAAAGTAAATACTTCTGCACCTTTATTTCTGTCAAAGAAAAACGCTTTCAACTTTTGATGTCTTAATGACTGAGCAATCAAGAACGAGAACAAAGTTGTCTTACCACCACCAGTTGGCCCAATTGTCAAAGTATGTCCCACCGCCGCCGGTTTATCAGAAACATGGAATTGAAATTGATATGGTGTACCTTGCGCGGTTGGAAATACAACCAAAGGTCCCGGACCCCAATCACTATTTTTTATACCCGTTGGCATAGTAGACAAAGGTATACTTACAGCGGCAGTCTTTGACAACATCTTAAAACTGCGTGGGAAAATATCAAAACCAGGGATTTGTGCAAAAAATGAAACTTTGGCTGCAAAATTTTCAACCACAGGTGCAACACCAAACGATGCACAAATCTTTTTAAATTCAGATATACTATCATCAAGTTCATCCAGATTATATCCAAACAACATAAACAACGGATAATAATCAACCAAAGTCTGTGCCCCTGTTATATTTTCATCCAAAGATATCTGGGCTTCACTTATTTGCTCTATTGTTGATAATTGATTTTCTTCTGTCATAGTCGAACGATGTTGACGAATCAAAGCTTCTACATCATTTGGTCTTAAAATATGAAAACCATTCATACAAATCATTTCGTTTTGAATTGTTAAAACAGAATTAAAAAATTCTTCATCTAAATAATCTGGTGCAACTTTAAAAGACAACGCAGCTGCATAATATGCTTTATTACCGCTGGAATACTTTATAATCCCATTTTTCAAAAATTCTACATCATCCACAGCAACTAAACTTGCAATATCACCATCACATCTTTTTAACACAGGTTTACTAACAGGTGATAAAATGCGACCAAAAAATGTTGCTATGTTATCAACACCATTATGTTTTAATAATTTTGGATCATACGCAGACAATATAGATTCAATATAATTACAATATTGATTTAATTTTTCACGATTATTTTGACCTTTGACAGAAATAACAACATAATAACTATTAATAAATATCTTTAACCCCTGGTTATTCCATTTATCATATATTTTTTGTAATACAGGTTGATGAAATTCATAATTGGTTTTTTCATCCGCCCTATCACGAATACTAAAAAAGCGTAAATGAACATCAGGATCTTGAATTTGATTAAATAATTGCGCCCGCAAATCAAGCAGTTTTTCACGATTTTTTTCATCCATCATACTGGTCTGTTTACCAGCAATTTTATATACCCGAACCAAAGAACCATCCCTGATTCCAATACTGTTATCATCATAAACACTGGTAAAAGGTAAATAATCAGAATATTTCGCATAACCAAATTTTGGCAAAATCTTTTTAGTCAACGCCGGAATATACATCAAAAACACAATAAAAACCAATAATACAGACATAGCAACTATGACAAAAATCAAAGTCATAGAATTTGTATTACCGGCAAAATAATTAAATAATTCTTCCATTTTTATGACACTAATCTTCTTGGTATTTTATTTTTAAAAACTTGAAAACTTGCAATTAAAATTTGGGCAATTTGATAATCTTTTTTTGCATAAACACCCAAAAGTGCATGAAAAAAAGATAAAACACCCAAAAAAACAAGTGGCAAAGACATAGGAATATTTCCTGTAAATATCAGAAAAACCACCATAGAAACCACAAAAGTTAAAAACCAAACAAAAAAATTCAAAAGCGCTAACGAATAAGGCACATAAAATATGCGCGGCGGATTTGCCAAAGCTTTTAAAACTTTTTGTTTCAAAATCCTCTCCTGGTTATTTCAATTATAACAATTTCAACTTTTTTCAACAAGCATAAAAGTAAAAACATTAAAAATTGTTGAAAATATTAAAAAATCTGTATTTTTCAACACAATATTTATAATTATAACATTTTCAACAATTTCTCTAAAAATACCAGAAAATAAAGATTTTTTTGTTGAAAACTTGTTTAAAAAAAGTTTAAAAACGTTTTTAATACAATAAACAGGTACAATAAAAACAATAAAATATAATAAATATTTGATTTTTTCTAAAACTTGTTTATAATGCACAAAGCAAAAAGGATTTTGATATGAAATTTTTAAGTTCGTTAAAGGCCTGGAAAAAACGTGGTAATATTAAACAGATTCGCCGTGGAAAACAGGTTATTTTGATTGATCCTTCTAATCCTAAGTTAAAGGCAAAGCAAGGATTTAAAAGAAAATAAAATCCGATTGGATGATGTTTTTATACCCATTTCATGGGTATTTTTTTTTATTCTTGGCTTAAAAACGCCTCTTGTAAAAGATCTTTGACTTCAACCCCAGAAAGTCCAGATTCACGTAAATAATTTATTTGATTTTCTGTAGGGGTATATAAAGACGCTGAATGTTTTGCAGAATTTGGAACTGATTTTATATATTGTGTCGGCTTCATTTTTATTTTTGCATCTTTATCAGCCATAACAGAAAAAGACACATCAGAATCACAATTTGGTAAATTTTTATCTATAATCGCATAGCCATTTAATTCTGTATCTGAATTTTTATGTGCCAAAATGCGATTTTTTAAGAAAATACCGGTATTTTCGCAAAAATGTTGTGCTTTTTCTTCTATTTTCAGCAAATTATAATTTTGTGCTATAATTTGTCCTTTTAATACACTATTTTTTCCGGTGTTTTTGATAAAAATGTTCAAAAAGGCCGGCTTTTTGTTAATTATTTTTGCTGTTAAAAAAACATTAGTATTTTGTGCAGATAAATCAACATTTATATCAAAATTCCCGGCAATTTCACCAATATATATAATATGTACCGGCAATTTTGGAGTTTTATTTATAATTATTAAATTTTTTTCAGAATCAAAATATCCATTTTCATAATCAGATAAATCATCATAAAAAACACCATCACGAAAAACCAAAGTTTCCGCCGGGAAAGTTTTTATATTGAATTCTTGCCAAAGGTATGACATATTTAATCCTGAATTAATATATATTCATAATAAAATATAATAAATAAAAAACAAACAAAAAATTGGTGAAAAAATATGGGATTTAATTGTGGTATAGTTGGATTGCCAAATGTTGGAAAATCTACTTTATTTAATGCATTGACACAAAGTGCTGCTGCGGATGCACAAAACTATCCGTTTTGCACTATTGAACCAAATACAGGCCGCGTAGTTGTTCCTGATGAAACACTTTTGAAATTGGCATCTATTGCTGGTGCAGATCGTATTATTCCAACACAACTTGAAATTGTTGATATAGCTGGCCTTGTCAAAGGTGCATCTAGCGGTGAAGGTCTTGGTAATAAATTTTTATCAAATATTCTTGAAACAGATGCAATAATTCACGTTGTTCGTTGTTTTGAAAATGATGATATAGTTCATGTGAACGGCCGCATAGACCCATTATCTGATATAGAAACCATAGAAACAGAATTAATGTTGGCTGATATAGAAAGTTTGGATAATCAAATAAAAAAACTTGAAAAAAAGGTTCATGGACAGGATAAAAATGCAGCCGTCTTGTTAGATGCTGCAATCAAAATAAAACAGGGTCTTGAACAATCTATACCGGCCCGCGACCAAGATGTTGATGCAACACCATTTAATTTATTAACAAAAAAACCGGTAATTTATGTATGTAATGTCGAAGAATCAGCTGCAAGCACCGGTAATAAATATTCCGATATGGTTCGTGAAAAATTTTCTAAGACTGCACCTGTGTTAATAATATCGTCAAAGATAGAAATGGAGATTGCGCAGATTATCGATATAGATGAACGAAAAATGTTTTTGAATGAACTGGGGTTATCACAATCTGGTCTGGACCAGGTTATACATACAGGATATGATACATTGGGGCTTCAAACATTTTATACAGTTGGACCAAAAGAAGCGCATGCTTGGACAATTACCAAAGGTATGACCGCACCACAGGCAGCTGGCAAAATTCATACTGATTTTGAACGCGGGTTTATACGTGCAGAAATTATATCACCAAATGATTATATTCAATACGGTGGTGAAGTTGCAGTTAAAGAAGCCGGCAAAATGCGTCTTGTTGGCAAAGAATATATTATGCAAGAAGGTGATATTTGCCATTTCCTGTTCAATGTTTAAAATATTAAAAAATACCGGCCTTTTCGATAAAAAATTTCAAAAAGGCCGGTAATTTTTTGATTTATATTTAATTTGACAAAATAAAAATATGTGATAAATTTATACAAAAATACCAAGGGTTAAAATAATGGCAAAAATTTTAAGAAAAATTCCAAAAAGAAATTGTGGAAAATATGCTGATATTGGTCAGTCTGCAGAAGATGTTTTATCGCAAATCCGTGATATTAATGAACTTGCAACTGAAATCAAAAGTGATAAAGAATTAACAAATGATGAAAAATGCGAATATATAAATTGCTTACAAAAATTGGCATTATCATCTTGTTCAATTGTGTCTTATTACAAAGGTAATGGATTAAACACCTTTCAAAACGCTGAAAAAACAGGTTTAACCCAAAATCTGAACGATAAACAAATAAATGTTTTGAAAAAGATTTCCAGAAATACAGAAATGGCACGTATATTATTTGCGACAGGGAAATATTCATCGTATGTTATGCTTGCGCTTGCGTTGGGAACTTTGTATATCCAGGGTCATAGTAAATTTGTGTATAATTTAATTCAACCTGAAGAAACATATGTGTTTATAGGTGTCGCTATATTTGCACTATATTGTATATTAAAACATAAAAACTTATCAAAAAATGTGGCAAAAAACATAGAAAAATTGGTAAATATAAATACGCTTTGATTTATTTTATATCCAACAAAAGTTCTAATTTTTCCCTGGCTTGATTTATTTTATTATTAATTTCAGCCAGGTTTTCTGAACAATCAATATTGTTTTTCAATGCATTTGATAAAATTTGTTGTTTTTCATCCTCTAATTTTTTTAGATATTTTTGCAATTTAAAAGAAACTATGAATTTTTCAGCAGCATCTGAACTTAAATCCGTTTTTTGCGCATTTTCATCGAACGAAATACCAAGTGATGCCAGGAAATCAACATATTTTTCAGAAATTGTAGGATATGTTTGAACAATAGATTTTATAATATTTATAGTCATCACATCTGTATCAGGCATTTCAATGATTGGTGTATATTTTTGTTGTTTCCATTTATGCCATTGATTAAATTTGCGATTGTTATACTCTTGTTCAATTTCATTTTGAAATATTTTATCTTGAATTTTTGATACACAATCTTTCAGATATTTTTCAGCCTGTGTACGTCCACCAGGTGTATTAACCAGATAATTTTTATTTACAACATCCCATAAGAAATCAACCAAAGGTTCTGCGTTATCTATGATTTTGTGCATAGCAGATTCACCAGCTGTTTTTAATATTTCATCTGGATCTTTACCACCACTAACAAAAGCAAATTTAACATCGCTTGTTTCACGTAAAAACGGCAAAACCAGCATAGCAGCCCGTATAGCGGCTTTTTGTCCTGCATTATCACCGTCAAAACAAAACACAATATTTCGATTTGATTTACAAAGCATTGCAATATGATCTTCTGTCAAAGCGGTACCAAGTGGTGCAACAGTTTCTGGGAATCCATGATTTTGCATTTGTATAGCATCAATTTGACCCTCTACAACAATACTGCGATTTTGACGATGTATTGCATCGCGTGCGAAATTAAAACCAAATATAGTTTGACGTTTATGAAATAATTCTGTATCAGCAGTATTTATATATTTTGGCTCACTACCGTCCAAAGAACGTCCAGAAAAAGCAACAATTTGATTATGTGCATTAAATATAGGAAACATCAATTTATCACGAAAAAAATCATATGGACCGTAATTTCCAAGACGGACAAGCCCTGTGGCAATAAGTTTATCTTGGTTTATATTTGAAAATTTTGCTGAAATAGTATTGTTTTTGGGCGCATAACCTATACGATATTTTTTTATCATTTCATCGCTAAATCCGCGCCGTTTTATATAATCCAAAGCAATTTTTCCAGATTCACCATATAACAAATCTTGATAAATTTTTGCTGCCGCATCAGTGATTTTTATATAATGTTCTTCATTTTCAATTTGTTGTTGCGATTTTTGTTTTATCTCTGGCATTTTTACACCCGCCATATCTGCCAATTCAGATATAGCTGTTTTAAAATCAACATTTTCAGATTTCATAACAAATGAAATAATATCACCGTGTTCACCACAACCAAAACAATGATAAAAACCTTTATCTTCTGATACCGCAAACGAAGGTGTTTTTTCATTATGAAACGGGCAACAACCCCAATAATTTTGACCACGTTTAACAAGCGGTATACGGCGAGAAACAACGTCTACAATCGACAAGCGTTGTCTTAATTCATCGGTAAAGGAATTATCAAATTTTGACAATTATTTTGACCTTTTTGAAAAAGATTTTTTATTTGTATTTTTGTTATTTATTAATTCAATTGCTTCGTCTAAATTTGGTTGTTCTTTGACTGAAACATTTACACGATTAGATGATAAATAAGGTCCATACCGACCATCTGGATAATAATATATTGGTTTATCAGTAGATGGATTTTTCCCGATAATAACAGGTTCTATTTTCTTTTTATCATTTGCCAATAATTCTTTGGCTATTTCTAAAGTAATAGTATTTATATCATATTTTTTTGCAGATGCGTTTTTTTGACCATCTGTAACATATGGCCCATATTTTCCAATTTTGAAAATAATATTTTCACCTAAATCTTTTTCTTTTGGTGTTTCATCATTATTTTCTGTTTTGTTTTCCATAACATCATCAGATAATTTCACAGTATAATTACACGTCGGATAATTACTGCATCCAATAAATGGCCCATATTTAGATAATTTTATACCCAAAATTCCACCACATTTTGGACATTTATCATCTGTTTCTTTGAATAAATGTTGATGCATAAATTTATTTATGTTATCAATAATATCGGCTGTCTTGATTCCACGCACAGAATCAATAGTTTTGTTTGTTGGTGTCCAGAAAGAATTCAAAGCAGATAATTTATTTTGATTTCCATTTGATACATCATCCAAAGTGTCTTCTGTTTTCGCAGTAAAATTCACATCAACCAAATCTTTGAAATATTCAGATAAATAAGATACCAACACCCATCCGGATACAGTTGGATGAAAACGGTGTTGTTTATCTTGCTCAACATATTTTCTGTCGACAATCGTAGACATAATAGTTGCATACGTGGATGGACGCCCAATACCAAGCTCTTCAAGTTTTTTTACCAGCGATGCTTCTGTAAAACGTGCAGGTGGTTGAGTAAAGTGTTGTTCGCAATTTAAAGATTTTATTTCTATTTCATCATTAATATTTAATGGTGGTAATTTTATTTCTTTGTCTTCTTTTTCTTCGTCTATATCTTCAATATAAACTTTCATAAATCCATCAAATGTCCGTGTAGTTCCAACACAATGGAATACAGAATTTTTAACATCTATATCAACAGATACAGAATCAAATTGTGCATTAGACATTTGGCACGCAATGGTTCTTTTCCAAATCAAATTATATAATTTTAATTCATCTCCAGACAGTTGAACATCATTATTGATAAAATGTGTAGGACGAATTGCTTCGTGTGCTTCTTGTGCATTTTTAGATTTTGTAATATAAATATTAGGATTACTTGGAACAAAATTATTTCCATATTCTTTGTTTATGTATTCGCGAATTTCACTAATAGCTTCGTTTGATAAATTAGTAGCATCAGTTCGCATATATGTGATAAAACCTTGTTCATATAACTTTTGTGCAGTCGCCATAGTCCGCTTTGATGAAAAATTCAATTTACGCGCAGCTTCTTGTTGCAAAGTAGATGTTGTAAACGGTGCAGATGGACGTCGTTGGACTTTCTTTTTATCTATATTGGCCACAACACCAAGCGTTGGGGTTTTTATACTTGATGCAATTTTATCGACCATATCTTTATTTTCTATGGTCATTTTTTCAATTTTTTCACCATTGAATTTTACCAGCGCAGCATCAAATTCATTTTTATTAAACCCGCACTTGGCAGCAACACTCCAATATTCAACAGGTTTGAAATTTTCAATTTCTTTTTCGCGTTCAACAACTAATTTCACAGCAACACTTTGTACGCGTCCGGCAGATTTCCCCAGATTGCGTCGCCACAAAAGCGGTGATATACCAAAACCGATTAAATAATCCAGAATACGCCGAACCAGATAAGCATCCACTAAATTATCATCAATTTCACGTGGATTTTTAATTGCTTCTATAACCGCATTTTTTGTAATTTCGTGAAACGCAACACGATATACTTTTTTATTTTTTAACACATCGCGCGATGTCAATATATCGTTTATGTGCCACGCAATAGCTTCCCCTTCGCGGTCAGGATCGGATGCAAGATATATTGCATCTGCTTTTTTTAATTCATCTATAATAATTTTTAATTGTTTTTCTTTACCGGGCATAATTTGCCATTTTGGTTTAAAATCGTGTTCAGTATCAACACTGCCGCTTTCTGGAACTAAATCACGCACATGCCCAACAGATGCAACAACACGCCAGTCTTTGCCAAGATATTTTTCAATAGTTTTTGCTTTTGATGGAGATTCTACGATTAATAAATTCATTTTTTAAAACCCTTTGGACGATAATTGTTGATCTTTGTGGATATGTGCATTTTGACATAAACCGAATCCAAACAGCAAAGATATCAAACTGCTTCCACCAAAAGACATTAATGGCAACGGAACACCAACTGTTGGCATCAATCCCAATACCATAGAAATATTTATAGAGTAATAAATAAAAAAGTTCAACATAAAACCGAAACAGATTAATTGTCCAAATCTATTTCTGCATGTTTTTGCCGACCAAAAAAGAACAACCACAATAAAACTGTATATTACCAATAATAAAAACGCACCAATGAACCCAAATTCTTCACCCAACATAGTAAATATGAAATCTGTCTGCTTTTCTGGCAGAAATGATTGTTGCGCCTGGGTACCAGATAGATAGCCTTTGCCAATTATTCCGCCCGAACCAAATGCAATTTTTGCCTGGTTTATCTGATATCCTGCCCCACGTGAATCCATTTCAGGATTTAAAAATGTTATAATTCGGCCACGTTGATAATCATGCATTGCACCATACCAAACTGCAGGTGCCGCCATCAAGGCCAATATGCCTGCTATTAAAAACCATTTTTTATTTGCACCAACAATATAAAACATCCCAACTGTAATTAACGCTAATGAAATACCTGTTCCTAAATCAGGTTGTGCACAAATCAAAACAAAAGGTACCAACAACAACGCAATAGGAACCAGATAATTTTTGAATTGTGTCAATTCAACGCTGTTTTGCCACGCAAAATACCGCGCCAAAGCCAAAACCAGTGCTATTTTGATAAATTCAGATGGTTGTATGTTTATTCCCCCCACAGATAGCCACCTTTGTGCACCCATACCAACATCACCAATAAACGTAACCAAAACAATTAAAATCAAAGCGATTGCATATATAAAGTATGCAGATTTTATCCACGTTTTTATATTAGAAAATGCCACAGCAAAAAAGATTACCATGCCAAAAACAATTTTTAATAGTTGCGACATCGCAAACGGGGTCCAAGAACCACCACCTGCAGAATAAAGCACAACCAAAGACAAAGCCAACACTATACACATAGGAATAAATAACACCCACGAAAAACGTGATAGTTTTTCACTAAACGTCATCATATTTGCATTTGAAACACGTGTTGTTGTCATTTTATTTTAATAATTCCTTCATTATACTGGCGGTTGCGCGCGCAGCAGGTCCGCTGCCACCTGCGTGTTCCATAATTACGCATACGGCGTATTTTGGGGCGTTCGTCGGAGCATAACCAACAAATAACCCGTGATTACGCAAATTCCATTTTAATTGTTCGTTTGTTAACACGCCACTGGCGCGTTCAGATTTAGAAATATTTCTTACCTGAGATGTTCCTGTTTTGCCACCCATTTTTTTGCCGTTTACGTTTATCGCACTGCCTGATGCGGTGCCACCCTTTTGTGTAACCTGTTCCAAACCATTTAAAACGTGTTTAATGTTTTTATCCAAAATACCTAAATTCTTAAATTTTGGTTTTTCTTCAGAATAAATAAGATGTGGAACAACTTCTTTATTAGACGCCACGCGTGCTATCATAACTGCCAATTGTAAACAATTTGTTAAAATAAATCCCTGACCAATCCCAGAAATAACAGTATCCCCATGAACCCACGGAGCACCAATATTTTTTTCCTTCCAACGCCTATCAGGTATAACCCCAGGCATTTCGTGCGCCAATATATCATCCATATATTTTTGATTTAAACCCAATTTTAACGCCATTTGTTTTATTGCATCAATACCTATGCGCAAAGCAACCTGATAAAAATATACGTCGCAAGAATGTTTTAACGCACCGTATAAATCAACATACCCATGCCCGTGTTTTTCCCAACAATGATATTTATGATTACCATATTCCCAATACCCAGGACAGAAAATCTTTTCATTTACAGTTATTGCACCACTTTCCAAAGCGGCCAGCGCAACAACAATTTTAAATGTAGATCCGGGCGGATATAATCCTTCTATTGTTTTGTTCATAAAAGGTTTAGCGACATCTGTTAAAAGCGATGATATATATTCTTCGCCGTCATCTGTTTTGAAATTATTTGGATCAAAACTAGGTGTAGATGCCATCGCAAGTATTGCGCCATTTTCAATATCTAAAACAACACCACACCCTGCACGATTCATTGCCAGGGCATCATACAATGTTTTTTGAATGTCTTCCCGAATAGTTGTTTTAATATCTGGACCATTTACAGGTGAAATATATTGAGTTTTATCTTCACCTGTTATACGACCGATTGCATTGGTTATTAATACTGTTTGCCCCATTTCGCCTGCAATATCATCATTAAATTTTTTTTCTAAACCATTTATACCAGTTGTGAAAAATGGCGCATTAGGAACAGGTTTTTTCGGTGCACCTACATACCCAAACACCTGGGCCCCAGCAGGTCCCATTTCGTATACACGTGAAAAACCTTCGTTTATATGAATTCCAGAAATATTTTTAGCTGCTAATTTTGCAAGTGTATTCCAATTGGAATTTTCACTTATCAAAACAGGTTGAAAAGCTTTTTGTTTTTTTATATCGCGCCATATTCTGTCGACAGTTTTTTTTCTAAGGTTTAAATCCTTTGCAACTGTGTCAACCAGCGATTCTATGTCGTCAGATTCTTCGGGAATAATATAGATTCTATAAATAGGCGCATCACGTGAGATGATTGTTCCTGATTCTGATAAAATATTTCCGCGCTGTGGCATAATAGCCTGAATTCTGAACGAATTGTTTTCGCTTTTGCGTGAATATTCTTTGTAATTAAAAATCTGCATTTGCAACATACGCAGCACCAGAACAGATGTCAATACCACACCGCCTGTTAAAAACAGTGCGCTGCGTCGATCAAAAGTGCGTGCCACTTCGGTATCTATCATCGTTTTATCCATCTGTCCAAAGATGTTATAGGAATATACAAAACCGACAACCAAATAAACATCCAAATATTATTTATAAAATTCATCCAGGTTAATGCTGAAAATATCAATAAAAAAATACCAGAACCAATAAAAAGCATAAAAATATAAAGCGCATTTTTATCAACATGTTCTATTTCTACATAATTTTGAAACCCATTTATAGCATAAAACAAACAAAACATAGATGTCCAAAACAAAGACAAATTACATCTGTAATCTATCAAAAAACAAACCAATAAACCAAACCCAGCAAACCAATTAATTGGTCGAACAAATGTATAATAAAACACGGGTATCAATGCCAATATCCCCCCAGGATTCCAAAACTGAACATTTAAACGCCATAAAAATAAAGTTATTAAAAATGGCGCAATATGTCGAAAAAGAACAATAAAATTATTCATCAATTATACGAACCCGAACCGTTATATTTCAAAACCAAAACCCGTGAATACTTATTTGCCGGTAAAACATCAACATAGGTTTCATTAATCATATCGCCTATATACACACCAGATGGCAAAATCCCACTTATATTACTTGTTATAATCTTTAATCCGGGCCTTGCCACAAATTGTGGATCGCTGAAAAAGCCAATAGAAGCACGCGTTTTTCCATTTCCCTGTAAAAACCCGGAAATATCACTGCCTGCAACACGCACAGCAATATTAGAATCTGCATCACACAGACCACGTACACGGCAAAATTCAGAGCCACAATCAACAATCATTCCAATTAATCGATTATCAAAAGAAACAACCACCATCCCGCGAGCCAAACCATCTTTTTTTCCACGATTTATTAAAAATGTATTATGATGAAATACAGAATCATTAAATTGCACATCTGCAACAACTGTTTTGTATGGCGATGCATTTTTTACGCCTATTTCATTTTCAAGCTTTTGATTTTCCGCCATCGCGATATCACAGGCATATTTATTTGCCAATGCTGTATCCAATTTCTTCCTTAATTCTTCGTTTTCAGACCGTATTTTTGCTGTTTCGCGTACCCAATCTACACCCTGACCAACAACGCGCACCGGCCAGGTTATAATATCACCAACCCAATTTGCCACGGGTAATACAACATACGCCAACCCGTTCATAATGGTATAATCAGGCTTTGCGACAATGATATAAATAACAAAAACAGGCACCGCCAGTGCCGCTAATACAGATTTTATAATTTTTGTTAATTTATAAGATAATTTGTCCTTGGTCATGAAAAGTACTTTAACCGCAAAAATTTTAATATTCAATAAAAACTTGATTTTTCTTTTTTATGTGTCAGAATAACAGCAACCGAAATGGCAGGCATTGCCACGAGGATTATAAAAAAAAGGATTAAAAATGCCAAAATTAAAAACAAAATCTTATTTAAAAAAACGTGCTTCTATGACTGCAACCGGAAAGGTTCGCGTTGCTAGAAATGCTCACCATAAATGTCTGTCGCATAAATCAAAGCGTGCAAATAACGCTGGGACAAAGCCACAGTATTTAAACGAAAATATGATGGGTCAGGCGAAAATCTTGGCTCCATACGGATTGAAATAAAAGGGGGCATATTATGGCAAGGGTAAAACGTGGAACAACCGTTAAACAAAAACATAACAAGATACTTGAACGGGCTAAGGGTTATCTTGGTCGTCATCATTCAACGTATCGTGCTGCACGTGAAAAAACCGAAAAGGCTGGACAGTATGCATATCGCGATCGTCGTCAAAAGAAACGTGATTTTCGCTCTCTTTGGATTGTTCGTATCAATGCTGCGGTTCGTCCAAATGGTTTGACATATAGTCAATTTATGAACGGTTTGAAAAAAGCAGGTATTACTTTGGACCGCAAAGTTTTGGCCCAAATGGCGTACGATGCTGATAAAAACTTTAATAGTTTGATTGAAACAGCAAAACGATTTATTGCCGAAACCGCTAAATAATGCTTTACGGCAATGTTTTGTTTTGTCAGAATATAAGACCGTAAAGTATTACGGTCTTATTTTTTAGTGTATAAACGTGAAAAACGGGGTAAAAATGAAAGATAAAATAAAAAACGTGTCATCGCTTGAAGAATTACAGGTTTTATATACCGAAACATTTGGTAAGAATGGCACGATGACGGCCAAATTGAAAAATATGGCTGCGCTTTCCAATGAAGAACGTGCGGTTGTAAATGCTGAAAATTCTGAATTACGTCAATTATTCAAAGATAAACAAACTGAACTTGAAAACGCGGCGTTAAACGCAAAATTGGCAACGGAATATGTTGATGTGACATTGGATACAGAACCCGAAAATCGCGGAACCTTGCACCCAATGACACAAGCGTTAAAGGAATTATCTGCCGTAATGGAGTCTTTTGGTTTTACACTTTGGACTGGCCCCGAAATCGAAGATGATTGGCATAATTTTACTGCTTTGAATACACCGGATTATCACCCTGCACGCGATATGCAAGATACTTTCTTTCTTGAAAATGGCAATGTTATGCGGACACAGACATCTGCAATACAAATTCGTGCTATGGAAAAAATGGGTGCTCCGATTAAGATATTTGCAATTGGGGCTACATACCGCAAAGAATGGGATGCGACGCACGCACCTATGTTTGGTCAGATGGAGGCATTATATGTTGATAAAAACATAACAATGTCTGATTTAATCGGGACATTGCGTGCGCTGCTGTCAAAGTTTTTTGAACGCGACATAGAATTACGTATACGTCCGTCGTACTTTCCATTCACAGAACCATCGGTTGAATTTGATATGAAATGGGATAACGGAAAATGGCTTGAAATATGTGGTGCCGGAATGGTTCACCCAAATGTTCTAAAAAACTGTAATATAAATCCAGATGAATATCAGGGTTTTGCATTTGGTTTTGGTTGGGACAGAATGGCAATGTTAAAATATGGTTTGAATGATATACGCCCAATATATGACGGCGATATTCGTTGGTTAAAAAATAGTGGTTTTTAATTAAAGGGGTAAAAACAATGAAATGGTCTTATGAATGGTTAAAAGAATATCTTGATACAGATTTAACCCCAGAACAAATTGCTGATAAATTAAACGCGATTGGGTTAGAGGTTGAAGATTTATCATTGCCTATATTGCCAATTGCCGCAAAAATTGTCGAATGTGCCCAGCATCCAGACAGTGATCATTTACATGTGTTAAAAGTGGATGATGGTTCTGGTAAATTACGCCAGGTTGTATGTGGTGCGCCAAATGCACGTGTTGGATTGGTTTCTGCGCTGGCATTGCCGGGCTGTAAAATCGGCGATTTTGTAATTCAACCTGGAAAATTACGTGGTGTTGAATCAAATGGTATGATGTGCAGCGCTGCTGAAATGGGCATAGGAACCGATGATGACGGTATTATCGAATTAAACGAAAAAGAAGAAGCTATCGGTCAACCTATATCTGCTATGCAGGATTCTGCGTCTGCGGTATTGGAAACATCTATTACCCCAAATCGTCCAGATTATTTATCTGTGCGTGGAATTGCTTTGGATTTGGCCGCTGCGGGTGCCGGAAAATATATTGCAAACAATATTGATGAAACTATAGCAGATAGAGAAGAAAAAAGATCTGATTCAAAAGAAAATTATCGCAAAGTGAATTTATTGGCGCCTGATGCGTGCAAAACATATCGTTTCTGCGAAATACACGGAATTAAAAACGCACCGTCAGATAAAAAAATTCAAAACAGATTACGTTCTGCAGACATTAATCCAAAAAATGCACCGGTGGATGCTACTAATTACATTTGCTATGATTTGGCACAACCTATGCATTGTTTTGATGCTGATGAAATCAAGGGCGACATAACTGTTCGTATGGCCAAAGATAAAGAAAAATTCACAGACCTGTTCGGAAATGAACACGAACTTTGCGACAAAGATTTGGTTATCGCAGATGATGCTGGTGTTTTGGCTTTGGCCGGTGTAATTGGTGGTGCGCGTGGTATGACAAACGATAACACAAAAAATATTATCTTGGAATCAGCGTATTTTGACCCTGTGTTCGTACGTAAATCATCAAAAAGACACGGTATATCAACTGATTCTTCGTACAGATATGAACGTGGTATTAATCCAGATGGAACCGCACGCGCCTTGGCCTATGCTGCCAAAATAATAATGGATGCGTGTGGCGGTAAAATTGTAAATGTATCAGTTGCAGGTCGTGCATCCTATACACCAGAATCCGTCGTGTATAAACCATCTTATTTCAAACAAAAAACAGGTATTGATTTAGATGAAAAAACACAACGTGAAATACTTGAAAAATTACAATATAAAATCACAGACGACAAAAATGGTAATTGGGTTATAATACCAAATCCACAGCGTGTGGATGTAGTGATTCCTGAAAACATAGTTTCTGATTTAATTCGTATCTATGGTTATGAAAAAATAGGTTTTGATTCATTACCAGAAAACAAAACGAATATTGTGCATAATGATATGAATTTATCATTAAAAGAAAAATTAGCAAATCGTGGATTAAACGAAGCAATCACTTTTGGTTTTGGCAATTCAAAAATCGAAGAGATGTTAACGACAAAATCAATAATCAAAATTGCCAATCCAATCATTGTTGATTTAGATACTGCACGAAATAATTTGTTGGAAAATTTATTGATTGCGGTTGCAAAAAATGAAAAACGCGGATTTCCAGATATGAATATGTTTGAATTAGGAACAGTGTTTGATGGTGATAAACCGGGTGAACAACATAACTCTATTTGCATAGTCAGAACCGGTGCTACATCGCCAAAACATTGGCAGAAACGCAATCGTAATGTTGATGTTTTTGATGTTAAAGCGGATGTTTTATCTTTGCTTGGTTCACAAAAATTCAACATAGATACAAAAAATCCGCCTCTTTGGGCGCACCCGTATAAATACGGAGCGATTACCCAGGGGCCACGTGTTTTGGCACAATTTGGTGAATTACATCCGTCAATAGCGAAAAAATTGCATATAAAAACACCTGTGATGGTTGCAATTGTTGAAGACATTGAATTATTGCCAAAGAAATTAAAGTATAAAAAAATCCCAATGACGGATTTTATGCCGATTACACGTGATTTTGCGTTTGTAGTTGACAAAGATTATGAATCACAAAAGATAATATCAACGGCATTATCTTGTGATTCGCGTATATCAAATGCGGTTATATTTGATTCGTTTGATATGGGCGACGGTAAAAAATCAGTGGCATTTACAATAACTATTTATCCAGAACAAAATATGACGGATGAAGATTTATTGAAAATCCAAAATACGATTATTGCAAATGTTGAAACAAAATGTGGTGCGAAATTGCGCGCATAAAAATTATAATCACAACTTGATTTTTTAATAAAATCATTGTATAAATATCATTATGAAACAAAAAGCAATAATTATTATTAAATAAAAGGCGCTGCGCTTTAGCGGTGGCTGGGGCGCGTAAGCGCCCTTTTTAAATGCAACAAAAAAGGTAGAAAACAATGACATATCGCAAAACAGAAACCAAGGCTGATTTTCCAAAACTTGAAAATGAAGTAATGGAATTTTGGCGCAAAGATGACACATTTCATAAATCTTTGAACAAGACTAAACAGGGGCATCCGTTCAGTTTTTATGACGGTCCACCGTTCGGAAACGGTTTGCCACATTGGGGGCATTTGGGTGTTTCTGCGATTAAAGATATGGTTTCTCGTTTTCAAACGATGTGTGGTAATTATGTTGAACGCGAACTTGGTTGGGATTGCCACGGATTACCGGCTGAAAATAGTGTTGAAAAGAAACAAAATCGTAGTGCCAAAGATATTGTTGCAAATGATGGTATATCTACTTTTTGTGATATGTGTAAAAGCGATGTTTTGACATATACTAATGAATGGTTGCGTTATATAGAACGCATAGGTCGTTGGGTTGATGGCGGTGACGATTTTGGATATCGTACCATGGATACTAATTATATGGAATCTGTAATCTGGGGTTTAAAACAATTATATGACCAGGGATTACTTTATAAAGATTTCAAAGTAAATCCATTTGATTGGAAATTGGGGACAGTGCTTTCTAATTCCGAAGCATCATCCGAATACCAAGATATTGTTGATGATACTGTGACGGTTTGGTTTGAATTACAAAATGGCGACAGAGCTATTGCCTGGACAACTACACCTTGGACATTACCTGCGAATTCTGCGTTGGCGGTAAATCCGAATATGACTTATGTTCGTATGAAACACGATGACGGCCATGTTTATGTTTTGGCTGAATCCAGATTAAAGGCTTATGAAAAAATATTTGCAACATCAGAAAATTTGGGAACAGTCAAGGGTTCTGAATTGGTCGGTATGCATTATAAACCATTATTCAATTACTATGAAGGAACAAGTGATTTATTATATCAAATAATCCCTGGTGATTATGTCAGTGATTCTGATGGTACGGGTATTGTTCATATTGCACCGGCATATGGTGAAGATGATTATTTTGTTGCTAAGGCCATAGATCCAAAATTCCCAATCATATTGAATGTTGATGATTATGGTAATTTTGATAACACTGTGAAAGATTGGGCTGGTGAAAATATATTTGTGGCAAATCCAAAAATCATAGATTATTTGCGTGCGAACGGTTTATTGGTTAAAAAAGATCAACACAAACACAGTTATCCTTTTGGTCCACGCAGCAAAGAAAAATTGATATACCGTGCAACTGATGCCTGGTATATTGATGTTCCAAAAGTGCGGGAACGTCTGGTAGAGATAACAAAAACACAAACAAATTGGACGTCTGCGGGAAACAGATTTTTGGCCTGGATAGAAAACGCACGTCCGTGGGGAATATCAAGAAATAGATTCTGGGGTGTTCCATTACCAATTTGGGAAAAAGATGGTGAATACAAAGTATTTGGGTCTATCAAAGAAATGCAAGATTTCTTTGGTGTTGAAATCAAAGATTTACATCGTCCAACATTAGATAATTTAACAAAAGATGGTTGGCATCGTATAACTGATGTTTTGGATTGTTGGGTGGAAAGTGGTTCTATGCCGTTTGCATCCTTGCATTACCCGTTTGAAAACAAAGATAAATTCGAAGCAACCTTCCCTGCTGATTATATTATCGAAGGTCAAGATCAAACACGCGGATGGTTTTATTCTTTGATGGTTATCGCAGTTGCTTTGTTTGATAAACCTGCGTTCAAGGTTGTGTCTGCAAATGGTATGATTTGCGATGAACAAAAAAGAAAGTTTTCTAAATCTTTGCATAACTATGTTGACCCAAGTGAACAAATAGAAACATACGGTGCAGATGCAATTCGTTTGTTTATCCAGGGCAGCAATTTTATGAAGGCTGAATCTGTTGGCATAGACAAAGAAGGTCGTGTTTTTAATGATACAATCAAAACAATATTAACACCGCTTTGGAATGCATATCATTTCTTTACTTTATATGCGAATGCTGCGAATATTACTGTATCGCGTGCGCCGCAATTGGATAATTTGCTTGATAAATACATAGTGTCTGAATTGAACGATTTGATAAACACAACAACAAATGCGCTGAATGAATACAAACCAGATATAGCAGTCAAAGAATTTGTACGATTCTTAGACGTCTTAAATAATTGGTACATTCGTCGTAATCGCGACCGCTTTTGGGATGAAGATGAAAGTGCATTTGAAACATTGCACTATGTTTTGACGACATTTTGTAAGGTTTTGGCACCATTTGCACCGTTTATTTCTGAATACATATTCAAAAATTTAACAGGCAAAGAATCTGTACATCTTGAAGATTGGCCAACGGCTGGCGATATTGACACAAAAACAGTGAACGATATGCGTCGTGTTCAAATGATAGTATCTACTGGGAAACAGTTGCGCGAACAATATAAATTGCGTAATCGTTTGCCTTTGCAAGACGCAACAATTGCGGATGTTGATATGCGCGAATATAGCGATATTATCCGCGATGAATTAAATGTCAAAGAAATCAAATTTGTTGAAAATATAAATGAAGTTGCTGATTCTTTTGTATATTTAATCACACCAAAAATTGGCGCGCGTCTGGGTGGTGCTTTGAAAGATATAGTCCCAATGGTAAAACGTGGTGATTATAAAATTGAAAATGATAAATTAATTGTTGGCGAATATACTTTGAATGGCGACGAATTTGAAAATCGTTTGACTATCAAAGAAGGTATAACTGGCGCAACATTACCTGATAACACCGCGGTTGTAGTTTTGAATATAGAGATTAATTCAGAACTTTTTGCCGAAGGTTTGGCCAATGAAGTAAAACGCTTTATCCAAGATTCACGCAAAGCGGCGAATCTGGATGTTTCAGACAGAATAAAATTGACCTATACGGCGGATTCTGCCTTGCGCGATGCAATAGAGTTGCATAAAAAATACCTTATGCACGAAGCGTTAATCGTTGAAATGAACTTTGGCAATGCCAATCAATATTCTGATAAAATTGAAGAATACGATATATCTATAAATATTGAAAAAGTAAATGCGTAAACAAAAAATAACTCTTACACCGGATGTTTATTTTGAAAATGTTTGTCCAACATTGAATATGAACATCCGGTCAGAGTTATATTCGACAAATGAATTTACATTTGCTGTGGCGGTGATTTTGTCAGCCCAGGCCACTGATAAAAAAGTGAATGAAGTTACCCCCGAACTTTTTCGTATTGCGCCAACGCCCGATAAAATGTTGACATTGGGATTGGACGGATTAAAAAAACACATCAAAGTAATATCTTTTTTTAATAATAAAGCAAAATCGATTATCGCCCTGTCCCAACAATTAAAAGATGAAAACAGCGATGATATAAATTATAAATTTCCGACAAAATATCACACGCGACATGAATTAATGAAATTGCCAGGTGTGGGACAAAAAACGGCAAACGTTATAATGAACGTGCTTTGGAATGCGCCGAACATAGGTGTTGATACACATGTTTTCCGGCTTTCACATCGTTTTAATTGGTGTGATGAAAACGATAACACCCCGGAACGGGTCGAAGAAAAACTGCTTAAAATAATCCCCAAAAAATATCATGCAATAACAAATCATACAATGGTTCTGCATGGTCGTTATACGTGTAAAGCTCTGCATCCAAATTGTGCAAACTGTCCGGTTTCAAAATGGTGTAATTCATCAGATAAAAAAATATAAGAAATTTTCTGGTGCCGGTTATAGGACTTGAACCTACGACCCCCTCATTACGAATGAGATGCTCTACCAGCTGAGCTAAACCGGCAACTTGCAGGAATCTTAATACATATTTTTATTTATTTCCACATTTTATTTTGCGTAAAACAACAATAATTCCAGCCGGTGTCATACCCGGAATTCGTGATAAAGCGGCGATATTTTCAGGACGTGTTTTTGTTAATTTTTCAACCAATTCGTTTGTTAAACCCGGCATAGATTTATAATCAAAATCGTGTGGGATTTTTAATTCGGCATCTTTTTTATAGTTTTCAATTTCGCGTTCATTACGTGATATATAACCTGCATAAAATTTGTCATTTTCTATGGTAACTTTTTCACGTATGTTTTTTATTTTTTCAAATGTTTCTGAATCTATCAATCCCAGAGATTGTGCCGTATAGCCCAATCTGAATATTGCATTATCTGCGCGCAGGTTTAATCTGTATTCTGCCCGAGAGGTGAACATACGATATGGTTCGTCAACCCCCAATGTTGTTATATCATCAATCAAAACACCAATCATAGAATTTGTTCTATCTAAAACCAATGGTGCAACATTTAATGCATACGCAGCGGCATTTGCCCCAGCAACCAGACCTTGGGCTGCAGCTTCTTCGTATCCAGATGTTCCATTGATTTGTCCCGCAAAAAAAAGCCCTGGTATATCTTTTGATTCCAGTGTAGTTTTTAATTTTCGTGCATCAATTGCATCATATTCAATCGCGTATCCATATCGCGCTATGCGGGCGTTTTCTAACCCAGGAATAGTCCGTATCCAAATATCTTGAATATCCGAACCAAAACTGGTTGATATACCGTTTGGATAAATTAAATCGCTGTTGAAACCTTCGGGTTCTAAGAACACGTGGTGTGAAGTGTGTTCTGGAAAACGCATTACTTTATCTTCCAAAGACGGACAATAACGCGGACCCAGCCCCCTGATATCGCCGTTATACATAGGTGCGTTTTTTATATTTTCCCGAATAATTTCATGTGTTTTTTCATTCGTATGCGTGATGAAACATTTGTCATTATATGTGTTTTTATCGTCCCCCACACCAAACCAATCGTGTGGAAAATCACCGGGTTGTTCTTCACAAACCCTAAAATCAATACTATCGCGATAAATTCGTGCAGGTGTTCCCGTCTTTAACCGCAACAGTTCAAAGCCGGCCTTTTTAAGAATTTTTGATATCACCGTATCATTTTCTTGATATTTTCCATCGTCCATTAAACGCCCAGATTCAATTTTTTCATTTCCGCGCGTGACAAGCCCCCACAGAAAAGTCCCGGTTGTTAACACCAACGATTTTGCAGTATATTTTTTATTAACAGATTTTTTTTCAATATCTAAATCGATGACTTTTTCAAAAATTACCGTCAAATTACCGGTGTTTTCTAAAATTTTCATTACCGCATTATGATAAAAATTTCTATCAATCTGTGCACGCAAAGCCTGGGTTGCCGCCCCGTGCGTTGCATTCAATGTTCGCCAATGAATTCCTGCAGAATCCGCCGCACACGGCATAACACCCCCAAATGCGGCCATTTCGGCAACCATTTGCGATTTTCCGGGCCCACCAATAGATGGATTACACGACATTGCACCTATATCACTTTCACGCATTGTTAATAACAGTGTTTTTGCCCCACGTCGCGCAGATGCGGTTGCTGCTTCAACACCCGCGTGTCCACCACCAATAACAATAACATCAAATTCTTGCATCTATTTTTCGTTTATTTTCGCGTATAACACAATATCTTCGCGTTTATTCAAAACAGGCAAAAAATCATAACTGCGCATAATACCTTCGCGTTCAAAACCGCATTTTTCGGCGACTTTACACGAAGCAATGTTTTCCGGATTTGCCAATATTACAATACGTTTAAACCCTATGTTCAGGAATTCAGAAGAAATAGCATTAACAGCTTCGCTCATAAAACCTTTGCCTGCGTATTTTGGATTCATCCAATACCCGATTTCACCACTTTCGTTTTCCCAATTTATGTTGAACATCCCACAAACGCCAACAAAATCTTCACTATCGTGCAGAAATAAACCATAATTGGCCTTGGTATTATTTTTCCAGCCCTTTTCTGAATCGCGTAAATAAACAAATTCCTGTTCTGGTTTTTCTACATCTGCCCAGGGCATATATTTGAAAAAATCCCGGTTAGTATCAATAATATCAAATAATTCATTTGCAAATTTGAATGTTGCAACCAGTGGTTTTAATTTTAAATTTTTAGTCTTTAGTATTTTAAATTCTTGTGGTTTCATAATTAAAACCTCCCTATTCCGCCGTTTACGTGGATTGTTTGACCATTGATATATGACGCTTCGTCGGATGCCAAAAACACGCAAGTGTTTGCAATATCAATCGGTTCCCCAAAACGTCCAGCCGGTATTTGTGATAAATAAGTTTTCTTTAATTCATCTGGCAATACATCAGTCATAGGTGTTTTTATAAAACCTGGGGCAATGCAATTTGCAGTGATTCCACGCGAAGCAACTTCGGCCGCTATGGATTTAGTCATTGCAATCATTCCGCCCTTTGATGCGGCATAATTTGCCTGACCCGGGCCACCAATAGTACCGATAATCGATGCCATATTTATTATACGTCCAAAACGTTGTTTCATCATAGGCATCAATACTGCCCGACATAATTTAAACGTTGCGCGCAAATTAACATTTATAACATTGTCAAATTGTTCATCTGACATTCGCATCATCAATGTATCTGCGGTAATTCCGGCATTGTTGATTAAAACATCTATGCGACCTGTGCGTTCAATTGTATCCGCAATTAATTTTTCGGTTGCACCATCTGTTGATAAATCAGATGCTATTTTTATAAAACCGTCATCAAATTCAGAATTTAACTTATCAATTCCGCGCCCAGAAACAACAACTGTTGCCCCCGCATTTTTCATCTGTTTAGCAATTTCACCGCCAATTCCACCAGTTGCGCCAGTTATTAAAACAACTTTATCTTTTAAATTGAACATTTTTGTTTCCTTTGTTTTCTTATCTTGTTTTGTTATTACAGAATTTATAATATTTTTTGGCGATGTTTTCTGGCTTTGCCCCATTTTGACAAGTGACGTTTAATTTGACCCCATTAAAATTCATTACAACATCTATTTTATGATGCAACGCAAGATGATATGCTGCCTTGGCTGCATCAATTATTTCCATATTCTCCACTGGTTCAAACAATACGCCACGCGGATTTCGGTTTAATGAATAACCACCAGCAATTTTACCATTGTAATACCAGTCGCGTTTGTTTTTTGAACGTCTATTCTTTTTCATTATTTATACCTCTAACTTAATTGCGTTCATGTCGGGACAAATACGTTTTATCAAACCTGTTAAAACCGCCCCAGGTCCAACCTCTATCGTTTCATCTATACCAATTTTTTGCATCTCTAACACACTTTCGCGCCAGCGAACACCATGTGTCATTTGATATACCAATGTTTCGCGAATTTCGTTTGCATCTGATATAGGACTGCATGTTTTATTTGAAATCAATTTTGCATTTGGGTTATTTATAATTGTTTTTTCCAACGCTTCGCGCATTTCTTCTGCCGCAGGTTCTTGAATTCTGCAATGTACAGGCACAGATAATGCCAACGGCAAAGCACGTTTTGCCCCTGCATCACGCGCCATTTCCATTGTTTTTTCAACAACGTCGCGTGCACCAGAAATTACAACCTGACCCGGAGAGTTGTCATTTGCAACATCACAATCTGTTTGTGCACAAATATCACGAACAACATCTATGTCCAATCCTAAAATGACTGCGGTTAACCCCTGTCCAACCGGTACAGCGCGTTGCATAGCATCTCCACGCAAGCGCAATAATTTTGCAGTATCTTTCAACGACAACGCGCCCGCCGCACACAGTGCAGTATATTCACCCAATGAATGTCCAGCAACATATTCGCTAAGCGGTACCTTAGCTGCACGAAACATTGCAATAGATGTTGCCATAATTGCAGGCTGTACATTGCGGGTAAGTGTTAAATCATCCATTGTCCCATTAAAAATAATATCTGATAATTTTTCATTCAAAGCATCGTCCACTTCGTCAAACACAGCGCGTGCATCTGCATTGTTTTCATACAATTCGCGCCCCATACCGACAGTTTGTGAACCCTGGCCTGGAAAAACAAGTATAGATGACATATTTGTCCTTTTTTTATTTTACCCCATAAATTATAGAAAATTAAAAGCAAAAATCAAATTATTATGCATAAACTACTATTTACGCACTGAAAATTCACAACCGCAATAATTTTGTCTGTAAAATTCAGATTCACGGTTGATTTTGTTGCGTAATTTTTCATCCCATTTTATTGGCAAATATTTTATATCACCACAGGATGTTTCTGCAGCACAATCGACCTGAGATTGATCTTTGTGTCGAGATACACCAAACACAGATGCAATTGCATTAAAACCATTTTTTATTGCCCAATCGCGTGCGAAACAAAAACGATATGCGAAACATTTACTGCATCGTGCACCACGTTCGGGTTCGTTTTCTAATCCGCGCACATAATCACGCCAAGCATCGTGATTGTAATCGCCAACAACATATTTCACACCCAATTTTTCACAGTATTTTATTTGTTCTTGTAAACGCTTTTGATATTCGCTATCTGGAAAAATATTTGGATTAAAAAACATGACAATAAAATCGTCTATGCCGGGAATTTCCCCGTCTGCAAGTTGTTTAATTGCGCCGCACGAACATGGTGCACAACAAGACATTAAAACCAATTTTATTTTATCGACCATTTCTAGTTGGTATCTCTATTCTATTAAAATAGGCATAAATTGTATAATCAATAGTATCTGTTTGTTTTGGTAAAATTATATGTATTTTCTTGTTTACAACCAAACCGTCGTATTTAGTATTTGTTTTTGCAAAAACAGCATTGAATTCTTGTTTGTCAGCAACAATCACAAATTCCAGATTTTTGTTAATTGTATGTATAATTGGGTGTGGCGAATCTTCATCTCCGCGTCCCTGCCATAAATCAATAAAATGCTTTTGATAGTGCGCTTTGATTTCAACAGGGGCTGTTAATAATTTAGCATAATTAGTAAAATCGCGCCAATTTTTTATTGTGAATTCATCTACACAACCATCATTTAAATTAATTTGTGTACAGGAAAAATCTGTATAATCTATATCAATTCTTGGGTTTCGTTTCTTTTTCATATTTAATCTTCTTTTATTTCAAGCCTATTAAACAAATTTTCTGGAACCACGAATTTTTCGCCATTTTGTATTCTGTGTTCGTATTTTGTTGGCCATGAAAAATCGTGTTTTATTTCAAATATATTTTGAATTTTGTTGGCAGCATCTGGGATAAACGGTGCAGACACACGTGCGAATAAATCAATCAGTTGAAAACATTCGTTTAACGCAGATGCGGCACCATCTAAATCACCATTTTTAACCAATGCCCACGGCTCTTTGATGGTCATATATTCATTTGCAATACCGTAAATTTCACGCAGTGCAACAATAGATTTTCTGAATTCGCATTTTTCCAAAGCATTTGTTAATTCATCAATTTTTTCATTAATTTTATTTGCTAATTCAGGATCTATATCGCCACCATTTGGTACAACATCACCGAAATTTTTAGCACTTAATTTGCAAACACGTGATACAAAATTACCAAGCAAACCATTTAAATCTTTGTTCACAATATCGACAAAACGCGCCATAGTGAAATCTGTGTCGTCTGTTTCGGGTGCTGACGCCATCAGTGCATATCGCCAACAATCACTTGGTGCGATATCAAGCGCATTATCTAAAAAGATTCCGTTTCCTGTTGATTTAGAAATTTTTCCGCCTTCGAAATTCAAGAAATTCAAAGATTTTAATAAATCCACAGTTTTCCAATTATCATCCATTGCTAATTGTTGTTCTGGGAAAAATACAGAATGGAATTTTACATTGTCTTTGCCCATAAATTGTGCATAAAAACAATCTGGATTTTTCCACCAAGATTCCCAATCTTTATTTGCGGCTTGGGATATAGAAACATAACCCCACGGTGCATCAAACCATACATAAAAAACCTTGTTTTCATACCCTGGTTTGTTCACAGGAATTCCCCATTTTAAATCACGGGTAATAGATGTGTCGCGTAAACCTTCATTAGCCCAACCTTGTGCAATAGCCGAAGCGGTCTTAGACCATTTTGGTGCATGCTCCAATAACCATTTTCGCCAGTCTTTTTCTATCTTAGAGGCCATAAAAAACAAGTTTTTTGTTTTTCGCATTTCGATATTGGTTGACCCAGAAATCGCAGACCGTGGGCTTAATAATTCATCGGCTTCGTATGTTGCACTGCAATTATCGCATTGGTCGCCACGTGCTTTGTCATAACCACATTTCGGACAAGTGCCTTCTAATTGTCTGTCTGCCAAGAACATATCGTCATCCACACAAAACGGTTGAATTGTTTCGCGTTCTTCAATCAAACCACGTTCTTCCAAACGTTTAAACAAATCGTGAATTAATTCTTGCTGTAATTGGGTATGTGTTCGTCCATATAAATCAAAAGACAAATTAAAATCAGATACAGCCCGCAAATGTTTTTCATAATATTTATCAGTATATTCTAGTATGGGCATATTTTCTTTTAAAGCACCAACCAACGCAGGTGTTCCATGTTCATCAGCGCCACCTATATAAAGAACATCACGACCCAGGGCACGGCAAAATCTGGCATATACATCACTTGGCAACCAACAGCCAACCAAATGACCAATATGTAATACACCGTTTATATATGGTAATGCAGAAGTTATAAGATATTTTTGTCCCATTGTATTTGTTCCTTGGTTTTTTTATAAAAAATGGACGCAAACGGGGCGTCCAATGAATCCCGTTTATTTTTTTATCAAAATTAAATTTGCATTCGTTTCATGTTCTTTATCTTTTTTGGTGGGTGGTATTGGACTCGAACCAACGACCTTTACGATGTCAACGTAACGCTCTAACCAACTGAGCTAACCACCCAAAACAACCGCATTATAGCAATAAATTTTGGATTTGCAAATAAAAACACTTAAAAACTTATTTTTTAAAAAAACTAATAAAAAAGGCCGGTATTTACCGGCCTTTTCTAGAAATTTCAATGTATTAATACATCGTTTGTAAAATGTGTTTGCTTTTATCAATATTGGACAACATTTTACCACTGCCCATTGCAACGCAAGCCATCGGATTATCAACCAAAAATGCTGGCAATCCTGTTGCAGCACGTATAGCAGCATCCAATCCACGCAAAAGCGAACCACCACCTGTCATCGCAATACCCAAATCAGCAATATCTGCAGATAATTCAGGTGGTGTGGATTCCAACGCCAAATGCACCGTATTTACAATTTTGTTAACTGTTTGTGAAAGCGCGTTTGCAATCTGGGATTCTGTTACAACAGTTTCTCGTGGTGTTCCAGACATTAAATCGCGACCCTTAATCTTCATAGTTAATTCATTGGTTTTATCTTTTGGCATAATCGCAGTACCAATTTTCTTTTTGATTTCTTCTGCGGTATTTTCACCAATTAATAAATTTTTATTTTTGCGAACGTATTCAATAATATCTTCATCCATTTGATCGCCGGCAGTTCTCACCGCATTTGAATACACAATTCCGCCCAAAGACATAACTGCAACTTCGGTTGTTCCGCCACCGATGTCTAATACCATAGATCCCAAAGGTTTTTCGACCGGCAACCCCGCACCAATTGCTGCAGCCGTTGATTCTTCGACAATATATACTTTGCGTGCACCGGCAGCATCGGCGGCTTCTTGTATAGCACGACGTTCCACCTGGGTCGCACACGATGGTACACATATAATAATCAAAGGTGCCGCCAACGGGTTTTTCTGGTGCACTTTGCGAATAAAGTATTTTATCATTTCTTCGGCAACTTCAAAATCCGCAATAACCCCGTCGCGCAATGGACGAACTGCAGAAATAGTGCCTGGTGTACGACCAAACATTTGTTTAGCTTCGGCACCTACGGCCAAAATTTCTTTGCGTCCCAAAAGACGATTTTCAGCAACTGCGACAACAGAGGGTTCGTTAAGAACGATACCACGACCTTTGACATAAATCAAAGTATTTGCAGTTCCTAAATCAATGGCCATATCCGTGGAAAAAAATTTCAATAACCAATTATACATATTACAACTTCCTTTTTTGGCTTGGTTTTTCGCATTATAAAACAGGTCTTAAAAAAATCAAGTGCGCAGGGCAATAAATTTTGCTTTTTTATTTGCAAATCAATATATTTTGGTATTATTAGAACTATGAAACGTAAAACTATACGTGCTTATAAAGATTTTCTTACATCTCGCGATGACCTTTGTGCGCGTTCGCCGTATTTTATATTAAAAACAAAAGTGGCAAAATATCCAAAAGATCCTCGTTATGGTATTATTGCGCCAAAACGTGTTTTTAAGGCGGCTGTGGACAGAAATCGTGCTAAACGATTATTACGAGATTGGATTTTTTATAATGAAAATTTAATGCTTGATGAATTTGATTACATTTTCATCATATACAAAGATATTTTAGGTGCAACACGTGACGAAGGACGCGAAGCCGCGCGTCGTGCATTTCGCCGAATTATCAAATATCGCAAAATAAATGGCTGTGCAAAATAGTTTTTTTACAAAATTTGGCTGTGGTTTGGTACGATTTTATCAAATGGCTATATCGCCGTTTGTTGGTGGACGTGCTACGTGCAGATTTACACCGACTTGCAGTGAATATACACGCCAGTCAATTGAAAAATATGGTATAATACGTGGTTGTTGGTTGGGGTTAAAACGAATTTCTCGTTGTCGTCCAGGTGGTGGATACGGGTATGATCCTGTGCCTTGACATAAAAAAACATTGTGATAGAATTTATATACAAATATGTAAAAAGGATTTATAATTATGACATCTTTTCGTGCAACAGTTGAAAATATGTCCAAATTGATGGATGAAATGGGCATAACTGAATTAGATTTGGAACGTCAACTGTTATTGGGTTTATATCGTAAACATATTCATCTTTCTAAACAACAGGCTGTGGCTGCACCTGTGGGATTTGTTTCACAACAAAAAACAAAAGACGATGAAAAAATTTCTGGACATGCGCTTAAATCACCAATGGTTGGTGTTGCGTATTTGGCACCAGAACCGGGCGCAAAGCCATTTGTAAAAATTGGCGATTCTGTCAAGGCGGGTGATACAGTCGCATTGGTAGAGGCGATGAAAACATTTAACCCGATTAAATCTGATATAGATGGTGTTGTCAAAGAAATCTTGGTCGTGGATGGCGCTGCGGTTGAATTTGATACACCAATTATCGTAATTGAATAGGTTTTATTATGCCACAAATCAAGAAAGTTTTAATTGCGAATCGCGGCGAAATCGCACTGCGTGTTATTCGTGCGTGTCGTGATATGGGGATACGAACTGTTGCGGTGTATTCTACTGCAGACAGGGATGCTATGCATGTGAAATTGGCGGATGAATCCGTATGTATCGGCCCGGCGCAAAGCAGCGAATCATATCTTAATGAATCTGCGATTTTGACGGCTGCATTATTGACAAATGCAGATGCGATTCATCCGGGTTATGGATTTTTATCAGAACGTGCCGATTTTGTGGACAAAGTGGAACAGCATGGACTTATCTGGATTGGACCTGATGCGAATATGATTCGTAAGATGGGCGACAAAGTTAACGCTAAACAAACTGCGATTAAATGTGGTTTGCCTGTGGTGCCGGGTTCTGACGGTGCATTGAAAAATTTGGATGATGCAACCATTTGGGCGGAAAAAATCGGTTATCCTGTTATGATTAAAGCTGCATCTGGTGGTGGTGGTCGCGGTATGCGCGCTGTGCATAATGCAAATGAATTGAAAGAATTTTTCCCAATTGTCAAGGCAGAAGCTAAATCGGCATTTGGTGATGATACTCTTTATATGGAAAAATTGTTATTACACCCGCGTCATATTGAATTCCAGGTTTTGGGTGATAAACACGGTAATGTTGTGATTTTTGGTGAACGCGATTGTTCATTGCAAAGAAAAAATCAAAAGGTTATGGAAGAATGCCCTGCGGCCATTTTAACCCAAAAACAACGCGATGATATGATTGAAATTTGCAAAACTGCGGCCAAGAAAATGAAATATACCAACGCGGGAACTTTTGAATTTATGTTCGAAGATGGTAAATTTTATTTCTTAGAAATGAATACGCGGCTTCAGGTTGAACATCCTGTCACGGAAATGGTTTATGGTATTGATTTGGTTCGTGAACAAATCAGAATTGCAGCGGGTGAAAAATTGGGGTACACACAATCAAACCTGGTTGCGCACGGCCACGCAATTGAATTTCGTATTAATGCCGAAGATCCAGATACGTTTATTCCAAATCCAGGCACAATATCACTTTATGCGCCGTCTGGCGGATTGGGGGTTCGTGTTGATTCTGCAGTGTATAGCGGTTATACAATTCCGCCCACATACGATTCTATGATTGCGAAATTAATAGTCCACGCGCAATCGCGCCCGGCGTGTATTATGCGTGCCCAGCGTGCGCTGGATGAATTCGTGATAGAGGGTGTAAAAACCACAATCCCACTTCAGAAAAAATTGTTAAATAATTCCGATGTTCGCCAATTAAAGACAGATAATCATTGGCTGGAAACTTTTCTGGAATCTGAAAAGGAATCAGAAAAAATCCCAGAAGAAGAAACAAAAGAATAAAAACACCGGCGTCTAATCTCGCTGTAGCAAAGCGGAAGCGGATGCCGGTATTTTTTATGAATTTCTTCTTTTTCTAAATTCGTCTAATGATACAACGCGTTTGTCATCGGGGACTGTGCCTGGTTTTTCTTCTAATGGTAATTCTATGTCTTTATCTGAATTTGCGGACTGTGGTTGTTTCGGATGGAATGACAACATAAATTCTGTGGACGGATCCTTGAATTCAACCAATGCAGAAAACGGAACACGAATAAAAAATGGACGCCCATCAAAGGTCAATTGCACGCCAAATTCTTTGTCCGAAACATTTAAATTGTTATACGAATATTGTAACACTATTGTCATAATATCCGGATATCGCATCCGCAAAAAATCAGGCAACACAACCCCAGGATCACGCGTTTTAAAGGTTATAAAAAATCCTGCATCATCACCCAATCCGTTAAATTGTGCATAAATTAAAGCTTCTTTAACCACGGATTTTAATGCGTTATCTAATAATTGTTGATAATCTATCTTATGCATATTTAATTCCTTGGCATAACTATATTACTTATTTCCCCGTTTTGGCAAGCAACAAATGCAGCGTTTGGAATATCGTAGAAAATATTTTTATCTAATCCTGTGGCCCAAACCTGAGCTTCGGCATTATTTAATTCTGTAAATAATTTTTTACGCGCGTTTTCGTCCAGATGTGCGGCCGCTTCATCCAATAAAATCAAAGGATTTTGACCTGTTTTTATATGTATCAATTTTGCGTGCGCCAGAATTAAATCAATTAAAATAGATTTCTGTTGTCCGGTACTGGTTATGTTTGCCGGTAAACTAAGTATTTTGTTAAATACGCCAAAATCAGATTTGTGTGCGCCGTCTATCACCATTTTATCGCCGTTCAAAGTGCGATTTTGCATCAGATACTCAAAATAGATTTTTTCTGCATTTGTCAAAGTGTTTTCCAATATCAATTTTTCAATCATACCGTCGACGGACACAGCGCCTGTTTCAAAAAAATAGTTTATTTCTGATGCATATCGTATACGCCCTGCCCCAACGGCAACCGCAGTCGCAGCAATCTGGGTGTCAATTGCATCCATCCAATTTTTATCAGCGCACGATTTTAACGCCCCCGCCCTTTCTGACAATAATTTATTAAGGCGTGTTATACGTCCAATATGCGATGGTTCAAAACTTGCAACCAGATGATCAAAAAACGCCCGGCGTTCAGATGCCGATTCAACAAAGATTCTATCTTCACGTGGGGTCAGCCAAACGATACGTAGTTTTTTTGCTAATTCAGATAGCGCGACATTTTCATTGTCTATTTTTGCGCGACGATTTGTTTCACCAGTATTCAAAAAAACACAAACATCTGTATCGTCATCGGTTGTTGCAAATACAGAAAATCCCCCATCGCCATTAAACCGCGCCAACATTTGCATTTCTGCACCACGTAATCCACGTTCGCCAGATAATAACGATATTGCCTCTAATATAGCGGTTTTACCAGCACCATTTAACCCAGTAATAATAATATTTTTTACACCACCCGTTTTAATTCTGGAAGATGTATGATTTCTGAAATTGGTAATAGTGATTTGATTTATCATTTTAATAAACTGGAGGCCAGGGTCGGAATCGAACCGGCATCCAAGGATTTGCAGTCCTCTGCATAACCACTCTGCCACCTGGCCTTTTCGCAGAAACATCTTAGGCAAAAAATAATCACTTTTCAACATAAAAATTCAAATATTCAAAGATGAATTTGTTCCGATGTTTTAAGCATTATAAACATGGTATCTTGATACTTATATAAACGGGTAAGATATGAAACGGTTGGTGTTTTTTATTTTTATGGTACCTTGGTGTGCGCACGCAGACACAAATTGTGCAACAACGCGCACAGTTCCGTCTAATGAAATGACGTTGCAACAGGTTATAAATCTGGGGCTTTGCCGTAATCCGCGTACTGCGGCGGCATACGCAGCTTTGCAATCTGCGCGGTATACAAAAAATGCTGCGCATTCATATTATTTGCCAACTGTATCAGCAACCAACAATGCACAACGTTCACACACAAATCACGAAGATTGGACATATAACGCATCACTTTCTGCATCATATTTGATTTTTGATTTCGGCAAAAGGGAATCTGATTTTGCCCAGACTTTGGCTGTATATCGTGCTGCAGGTTTTGATTATGATGAAACGATTCAAAATTTTGTTTATTCTATCATAGGCGCATATTATGAATTGCTTAATGCAGATGCAGGTGTTGAATCTGCGAAATCTGCTTTGACTGTGGCGCAAACCGCAAAAAATATAGCAGATAAAAAATATAACTCTGGCGCGGTTGCAAAAGCAGATGTGTACAAAGCCGAAACTAATTTGGCATCATCTCAATTGGTTTTGGAACGCGCGAAAAATAATCGTGAAATAGCCAAAGGAACATTGTTAAACACACTTTCTTTCCCAGCAGACCAAAATATAACAATCAAAGATATGCCGGCCAGTTTCGGTTCTGATGCAGAAATAGAAAAACTTGATGAATTAATAGCGATTGCGCAAAAGAAAAGGCCTGATTTATTAAAAGCTGATGCACAGACTGCTGCGGCGTGGCATCGCAGAAACAGTGCGTTTCTTAAAAATTTACCATCGTTTTCTGTTAATGGAACTGTTGGTGTCAAAGACAACACATTTGGTGGAATGTTTGAACATATGTCGCTTAAAGTTGATGGAACCATAGGTTTTTCTGTTTCTATGCCGATTTTTGCGGGTTTTTCTAATTTCTATAATGCACGTTCTGCAAATTCAGATTATGAAAATGCGAAATATAACCAACAAAATGTTTCAGATAATGCTATGATGGATGTATTCAGTGCATACCAAAATTATAAAACAGCCAAAACAGTTTTAACCCAAACCCAAACACTGTTGAAATCTGCAAAAGAAAATGAACGCGTAACATCTGGTATGTATAAAGTAGGACGCAGTACAATGCTTGATTGGCAGACTGCACAATCTGAATTAGCAGATGCACGTAATCAACATAATTCTGCAAAATATGATTTGTTTATAAAACGTGCCGCAGTTGCATTGGCCATAGGCGATATTAAATCTGGGATAAAAGATGACGGAAGCGGAAATTAAAAAAACTTCGTTTTGGCGACGTGTTTGGAACAAGAAATGGTGGATTTTATTATCCATCATTATTATCAGCGGAATAATTTGGTGGGTGCTTGCGACACGTGTAAACAAAAAGAAAAACTATATAACAGTTGATATAACACGTGGAGATATAACACAGACTGTAACAGCAACTGGTGAAATTCAACCGGTAAATACTGTAAATGTTGGCTCTCAGGTTTCTGGCACCATAGAAGACATTTTTGTAGATTACAATTCGCACGTGAACAAAGGTGATATTTTATTAACCATAGAACCATCTGTGCTGAAATCATCTGTGGACGAAGCCAAAGCATCACTTGATTCTGCAAAATCAGAATTAGCATACGCCGAATCTGAATATAAACGAAATCAATTGTTATACGCAGACGGTTTTATATCGCGCGCGGAAATGGAAAAATCTCAAAATATTCACGAACAAGCAAAACAAGCAGTTAACAAAGCGCAATATTCATATGACCGTGCCGTTACAAATCTTGGGTATGCAACAATTACTTCACCCGTAGATGGAACCGTTATTTCACGCAAAGTAGACAAAGGTCAAACTGTGGCTGCATCTTTCCAAACACCTGATCTTTTTGAAATAGCTGAAGATTTATCGAAAATGCAGATTGAAACCGCCGTATCAGAGGCAGATATTGGTATGATTAAAGAAGGACAACCAGTCAGCTTTACTGTTGATGCGTATCCAAATCAAACATTTAAAGGCAACGTTCATCAAATAAGATTGTCTCCAACAACCGTATCAAATGTAGTTGTTTATACTGTTGTCATAAATGTTGATAATTCCGATTTGCGATTAATGCCTGGAATGACAGCATTTGTTACGGTGTTAATTGCAGACGCTAAAAATGCGTGGAAAACAAAAAATGCCGGGCTTTTGATTCGTTCATATAAAACATTGGTTGACCAAGTGCCTGATAATATTACCCCTCAAACGCATCTGGCCATAAAGCGCGATAATGATATAATTTTTGTTCCATATACCAAAGGATTAACCACCCCGACTGAAACACAATTAATATCGGATGAAATCAAAGAAAACGATAAATTGGTTGTTGGTTTTTCAGGTCAGGTTTCTACAAACAAAAGCACGCTTGGCGGCGGCAGACCAAGGATGTAGTCTATGAAACCGGAACCACCAATAATTTCTTTGCAAAAAATCTGTAAAATTTTTCCGCTTGAAATCGGCGGTCAACAACAGGTTTTATTTGACATAACTTTTGATATAAATATTGGGGAATTTGTTGCGATTATGGGGCCCAGTGGTTCTGGAAAATCAACGTGTATGAATATAATCGGGGCGCTTGATTCTGCAACCAGTGGGAAATACGAATTATCTGGCAAAGATATTACAACAATGACCCCAGATGAATTAGCAACTGTCCGCAACGAATACATCGGATTTGTTTTTCAAAATTTTAATTTATTACCAAAAAGAAACATCTTGGACAATGTTATGTTGCCTTTGATGTATCGTGGATTGTCTATAGACGACAGAAACCGCCGTTCGCGTGAGATGTTAAAACTTGTTGGATTGGAAAATTTTGAATCATATTTACCAACACAATTATCGGGCGGTATGAAACAACGTGTTGCAATTGCGCGCGCTTTATCAGGAAATCCTAAGTTAATTTTGGCGGATGAACCTACTGGATCACTGGATTCAAAAATGGGGAATGAAATTTTAAAATTTTTCAAAGAATTAAATCGAGATATGGGAATAACCATAGTAATGATTACACACGAATTTGAAATCGCGCAATATGCACAACGTCTTATACACATATATGACGGTCATATTACTTTCAATGGCCCTGTACCCAAGAACGAAAACGTATTATTAAAGTTAGACAAGGAACATCACAAATGACCATATCTGACATTTTAAAAGAATCTTGGTTGTCCATAAGCGGGAATAAACTGCGTTCTTTTTTGACCGTATTGGGTATTATTATTGGTGTAATGGCTGTGGTGATAATGGTTGCTGTGGGTGAAACGGTCCAACAATCAATTACAGATCAATTTTCAGCCCTGGGCACAAACACAATAGTTATTCGTGCGGGCGCAGCACGTCGCGGTGGTATTCGTTCTGGTAATCGAAATACTTTAACAATAACAGATTCAGAACAAATTCGAAAATTGCCAGATGTTATGTCCATAACCCCTGCACAAAGTGGTTCTGCCCAGGTAATTTATGGTAATAAAAATTGGTCAACTATGATGTTGGGAACATATCCTGATTATACAGTTATCCAAGATATAGAAATTGAAAACGGAACATTTTTTGATATGACGGCTGTGAAAAATGCATCAACTTATGCAGTGATTGGACCAGATACAGCGCGCGAATTAGGTCTGCCAGATAATCCAGTTGGGGAAATTATACGTATTCAAAATATGCCTTTTGTAATCATAGGTGTAATGAAGGCACGTGGTGATTCGTCCTTTGGTTCCCAAGATGATATGATAATTATCCCAATTACTACATTAAAAAAACGATTACAGGGTTCGCCTTTTCCTGATTCGGTCACAATGATTGCATTAAAAATATATCCGGATGCAGATAACGCAGTTGTGACGGATCAAATAAACGCCCTGCTGCGTCAACGCCACAGATTAAAAGACGGCGATGAAGACGATTTTCAAATTACAGATATGAAACAAATTATGGAAACAATGGATACTGTGACGGGTTATTTGAAATTATTGTTGGTTGCTATAGCGGCAGTATCTTTGTTGGTTGGGTCAATAGGAATTATGAATATGATGTTGGTTTCTGTTGTAGAACGCACGCGCGAAATAGGTGTTCGTAAGGCCGTTGGTGCGCGCGAACGTGTAATAATTATCCAATTTTTGTCTGAATCGGTTTTAATATCTTTTATCGGGTCAATGATAGGATTAATATTGGGGGTTGGTCTTTCCCAAGGCGTTGGTCGATTTATATTGCACTATAATGTCCCATTTAGTGCCTGGCCAGTGCTTTTATCTGTTACGGTTGCGGTTGTTGTGGGGCTGTCATCTGGGGTTATGCCTGCAATCAAAGCTGCCAAATTAAACCCAATAGACAGTTTAAGATATGAATAAATAATTTCTTTATTAACTAATATTATTTTGATAAAATGAACATTATCAGCAAGAGTTTTTGCTGATGGGGCTTAGAAACCCTTGTCAAGATGCGTCTAAATGGACGTTAAATCTCCAACTTTGGTTGGAGGGTGTTGAATATGTTGAATAAAACACGCAATTTCATCTTGAATTGTTTCTAACCTCCAGCCGCCTGATTATTTGGCGGTATTTGTTTACAAAGGGGTTAAAATGAAACATTTTATTGCAAATGTGATTGCTATGTTTTTTGTTTCGCGCCATAAACGTCATATGGCAAGGCGTAAGGTTATGGATTGGATGAATTTGCCAATAACAGTTTCAGATTTACAAACCCAAATTACAGACTTACACACACAAATTATAAATTTACAAAAAATGTTTGAAGAACTAAATCACACAGAACCAGAACAATCAAACCAAGAAACGAATATAAAAGAACAAGAATATTTGAAAATAAAATCCCAATGGCTACAACATAATAATGGAAAACAATTATTACCAGGACGCAGTACAGAATATGACTTGATTTTTGCCATAGGTTCCACGTGTTTTATAACAGATTTTTTGAATATGTTTAATTTAAGACGTTTTTCAACGCCGTTTGAATGGACTGGTGGGATGGTGCCAGAAAAATGGAATCGTTTGCCCGGGGTTTATCGAGATACCAGATTTCGCGAAAAAATAGATGCAATTTGTAATGATTTTTCTGAATATATGATACCTAAAGATTTTCAATATGTATCAGAATGGACCGGAAACAAAGAACATCACAATGTTGTAAATACGCGTACACACATAAGATTTGTTCATCATTTCCCAATAAACAAAAGTATCGAAGAATATATGTCGACTTTTGTTGAAACTATGCAACGTCGCGCAGAAAGATTGCAAGATGCATTTACTAAATCAAATAAAATATTGATTTGTTGGTTAAGTACTTTGTGGGAACAACGTGCAATATTGGAAAAGTCGGTTCCTGATAAAGATATAAAATATGCAATAAAATGTTTAAATAAAAAATTCCCAAATAAACAGATTGATTTTGTGTTCTTTGAACACGATGGACGTATGGGGCGATTTGAATTTGAACGAAAAGAGATTGCACCTGGGGCTGTTCGAATCAAATCAAACCATTTTTTGTATGATGACGAATATGACTTCAAAGGGGAATTTGATAAAAACGCTGACAAACATCATCTTCACGTTGTATCGGAATGCCTTGATAATATAAAATTGTCTGAGACGGCATATTATGTTGATAACAATGAATAAAAAAAACGGCATCAAACGATACCGTTTAGTGTTAATAAAATTGGTGTTATTTACGAATACCCAATTTCTTGATAAGTTCTTCGTATTCTGCGACATCATGTTTTTTGATGTACGCCAACAATTTTTTACGACGATTAACCATCAACAACAAACCACGTTTTGAATGTTCGTCTTTGTGATTTTTTTTCATATGCGCCGTTAAATTGCGAATACGTTCTGTTAACACAGCAACCTGAGAAGCCGCAGAACCACCATTATCATTTTCTGTCGTTTTAAATGCAGCGATTAATTCGCCTTTTTTTTCTTTTGTTATGGACATTTGTTAATCCTTTATATTTTTTTACATAGTTCTTTTTGGATGAATTAAACCGTTTTCTATGCGCCCTATGCCGATAAATTTTTTACCGCAATAAACACGTCGCAAACCGTTCGTTTCATCAGTTTTTATGAATCCGCCATTTTTATATAATTTGGCATCTTCATTACCCAAATTGATTACCGGAATGTCCCCCAGTGCACAATCTGGTGCCATCAAATATTCTTCCTTGGCCCCGTTATTATTAACCAGATTTTCTAAAAAATCAAGTTTTACCGCATTTTTTATCAAAAATCCATTGGAAAGCGTTCGCCGTATGTATGTAGTGGTTGCAATTGTGCCACAAAATGTTGCAATATCGCGAACAATAGCGCGAACATACGTTCCACGTGAACAAAGAACGCGAAAATTGTATTCTTCGTCATTTTTACCGGTATATTCTAATTCGTATATTTTTATCGGACGTGCGGGTAAATCTGTTGTTTCGCCCTGGCGTGCCAATTCATATGCCCTTTTCCCGTTTATGTGAATCGCAGAAAAAGCCGGTGGCACCTGTTCAGTTGTTTTACGTATATTTTCAACGGCTAATTTTATATCGTCATCAGTTGGTATTTTCCCGGTCTTTTTGATGATTTTGCCGGTAATATCCAAAGAATCAGTTTCAATTCCAAACCGCAAACCGAATAAATATTCTTTTTGGTTTGGGCAAATTTCTTCGATGAAAGGAATCATCTTGGTTGCGTTTCCAATGGCAATGGGCAAAACACCACTGGCCATCGGGTCCAGTGTTCCGATATGACCAAATTTTTTTTCACCAAACATTTTTGCAATGCGAAAGCCTGCGGTTCTGCTGAACACCCCAGAATCTTTATCTAAGACAATAATTCCATCCATTTTTTTAACCAAACAAAGACAATTGCGAATTATTCTTTTTTTCTTCAACCACAGGTTTCACAGATGGTTTAACATCCACTATTGTCTTTTGAGTTGAATTTGGTGAATTAGATTCCAATGTTCCCAAAATCTGTTCAGCACGGTCAACAATAGCATTTGGCATTCCTGCCATCTTAGCAACCGCTATTCCGTATGAGCGATTCGCCACCCCTGGTATAATTTTATGTAAAAATACTATGTCATTATTATGTTCACGAACATCAATAGTCAAACACGACACATTTGTTAAATTTTCATCATCTATTAACCCGGTCAATTCATGATAATGCGTGGCAAACAAAGTTCGTGGCCCCAGATTATTGACGTGCTCCAAAATAGCCTGAGCTATCGCCATACCATCAAAAGTTGATGTACCGCGCCCTATTTCATCAAATATTATAAAAGATTTTTTTGTTGCACGATTTAATATGTTCGCCGTTTCGACCATTTCAACCATAAACGTAGATTGTCCTGCCGCCAAATTATCTGATGCCCCTACTCGACTGAATAATTGATCGCAAATCCCAATTGTGGCACGCGTAGCCGGAACAAAAGAACCCAAATGTGCCAGAATAACCAAAATTGCATTCTGACGTAAATATGTGGATTTACCCGCCATATTTGGTCCTGTTAATAATGCGACAGATTTATCATTTAAATTACAATCGTTTTTGACAAAGTTATCACCCCGCCCGCGCAGAACATATTCTATTACCGGATGACGACCACCAATTATCTCAAATTCTGTATCATTTGTTATTTCTGGGCGCACCCAAGAATATAAATCTGCGCACGTTGCCAGTGCCAACCAAACATCTAAATCTGCAATTAAATCTGCGGTATTCATCAAATCATTAGATATATCACGAATTTTTTCAATTATGTTGTCTACAATTTCAGCTTCTATGGCGGCAGCCTTTTCAGATGCACTGCGTATATCGTTATCTAAATCAATCAATTGCGGTGTTGTAAAACGCATGTTTCCCGCCATAGTTTGACGATGTATGAAACCAGATTCTGGTGCCATCAGCATATCAGCACGTGTGGATGGAACCTCTATAAAATACCCCAAAATGTTGTTAAATTTGATTTTTAGAGTATTTATGTTTGTTTGGGATATATATTTTGCCTGTAATTCAGCAATCGTCCCCATTGCACCGTTGGACAAGTTGCGCATATTATCAAGTGCGACATTAAAACCGGGCTTAATAATATTGCCGTCCCTGAAAAAACTTGGCAATTCATCGTTTAACGCCAACATTAATTCGTTGGCAATATTGTTATGTGTATTTATGTTTACAAATTTATCAGATAAATCAGAATCAAGCTTTGTTCCGATACCCTTTATCGCATCCAGTACCATTAAAAATTCAGAAACGTTTTTTAAATCGCGTGGCGTTCCACGTCCAGACATCAATCGTGAAATTGCGCGATTTACATCTGGGGTGCGCGACAAAATACCGGATATTTCTGTCATCAAAGGATGGTTTAATAATAAATGTCCAATATGGTCTTGGCGTGATAAAATAACATCTTTATCCCCGGGTAATGTGCGCAAATAAGAACGCATTTTTCGCGCGCCTGATGCTGTTATAGTTTTATCCAAAACATCTAATAAACACGCGCCACCATCGTTTATAGGCGAATCTATTTCCAAACTTTTCCAGGTTGCAGAATCTATTAATAATTGCCGTCCAGATTTAAAATCATATGGTGTCCGAAAAGATATATTTGCCCCGCGTTGTGTGTTAAATAAATAACCTGCTAATAATTTTATTGCAGAAATATTTTCTGTATTATCAGATTTAACATTTCCGCCAAACACGTGTGATACAATTAAATTTATGTCTGAACGAACATACAATTTTTCATACACAGGTGTGGTTTTATAAATGCCACGCAAATTCTTTATAATGGTATTTTCTGCGCTTTGTTCTGGGTAAATTATTTCTGCAGGATTTATGCGAATCATATCGTCAAACACAGAATCTGTTTGACCAATAAAAATTTCCCCGGTTGAAATATCGCAGCCCGCAATATCAAATTTTGATACAGATACAGGCACCAGTGAAATTAAAAAATTAGAAATTTTTGGTGCCAATAAATTTTCATCAGTTATGGTCCCAGCGGTTAAAACACGAACAACTTTTCTTTCTATAAACTTATGTCCACGTTGCTTGGCTTGCTGTGGGGTTTCCATTTGTTCAACCAGTGCAACCTTGAATCCTGCACGAACCAAGCGACCAAAATAATTATCTGCAGCATGCCAAGGAATCCCGCACATAGGTACATTTTCGCCAAAACCATCTGTGCCACGATGTGTCAAAACCAAACTAAGCGTTTCACTAACTGTTTTTGCATCTTCAAAAAAAGCCTCATAAAAATCGCCCAGACGAAACATCAACAATGCATCTGGATTTTCAGATTTCATATCAACGTATTGTTGCATAACAGGTGAAAGTTTATTTTGTTTGACCATATTATTCACCTGCGTTTGATACCTTTAACGTTTCAATTTTTAATTCGGCCTCTTTCAGCAATTGTTCACAATACGCCTTTAATTTAATACCTTGTTCGTATGCCGCAACATAATCAGCCAACGACATTTCGCCTGATTCCATTTTTTTAACCAATTCAGTTAATTGTTTATATGCTTCTTCAAAAGAAAGTTTGTTGGAATCCATAATATATTTCCTTTGGTTCATCGATTGCAAGATACCGCATAAAAGATTTGTTTGCAACAAATAAACAATTATTTCTTTAATAAAAAACGCCCTGTTTTTGGGCGTTTTATTTATTTCACAGGTGCAATAATAATCGATTTAGTTCTTTCTTCAGGTTTTGATTTGGATTCCATTGTTCCTTTGTCGCCAATTAATTCAATAATTCGTGCAAATAATTGCGGAACAGCTTCACGACTGCGTGCCAATACACGTTTATCACCCTGTGTCATAACTGCGATTTTTACTTTGTTTCCCTGTGCTAAAAATTCAAACACTTTTTTCAGTTTGATGTTTAAATCATTTTCTTCAATAACAGGTGTTATCCACACTTCTTTTAATTCAACAATTTTTTGTTTTTTGCGTGCTTCATTAGCACGTTTTTTTTGTTCGTATTTATATTTACCATAATCCATAATTTTTACCAACACAGGCGTTGCAGATGCATTTATTTCAACCAAATCCATATCTTGGTCATATGCCATATTAATTGCATCAGCCGTATTCATAACACCCAGATTTTGTCCATCTTGGCTTATTACCTGGACAGTTTTAGCAAAAATTTTATCGTTCACACGTGGGCCCATATCACGGGCTTTGTTATTATTTGTTGGTTTAATCGTTGTGCTCCTTTAATAATACCTATGGATTATTAAATATTTTTAAGGGTTTTTCAACATCTTTTGCACATTTTGCAATACAGTCCAAACATCCCGCTTGGCACTAGGTTTTAAAATCAAATAATTCGGATGATACATAGGGATAATAGTGAAACCTTTGTCGCTTTGGATTTGGGCGCCGTGATTAGAGGTTAAATTTATCTGCCCTATTTCGGTTGAAGCCAATGTTCCAAGCGTTATAACGATTTTTGGGTTTAACATTTCTAACATTTTATCAATAAACGGACGAATCAAATCTAATTCTTCGCGTGTAGGGCTTCTTCCCCCGGGGGTGCGCCAAAAAACCAAAGGCACAATAGAAACACTATCGCGACCCATTTCAATAGCGGACAACATTTTATCCATCATTTCACCTGCGGCCCCAGACAAAATTTTCCCAGATAAATCATCATCAGTACTGGGCATGTCTGTAATAATAACCAAACCATTTGCAGATGTTGCTATGTTTGGTATAACAACATTTGTTGCACCAATACGCAGTGGGTGGTTAAATTCCAAAATCATACGAACAAGAGATTCTATATCATTCGGGCGTGTTGCCATAGATTTTGCAATCTCTAATGTAATGGGGGCAGATGCTGGAACAATAACCGGTTTTGATGGTGTGTTTTGGACTGATGTATTTCGTGGCGCGTTTTTTACTACATTTTTTGTGTTTTCAGATAATTCCCACCTAACTCCTGCCATATGTAAATCTTGTAAAGCATCATACCACATCGTTTTGTCCTTGATTTTTTTTATTCATTAGTATACAATAAACGCTGAGCAACAAAAACTCAAGGGAGTATTTTCATGAAAATAAAAAATTTTGCTTTATTGGCTGGTGTTGCTGGACTGTTGGCTGGTTGCGGCTGTTCCAGTATTGTTGAACCAACTGATTTGAACGATCAACGTGTTTTCTTTGCTTTCAACTCTGCTGAAATTTCAGACGAAGCACGCGATAACTTGTTGGGCCAATCTTTGTATATGAAAAACCACGAAGATACAAAAATCCAAATTGCTGGTAATTGCGACGAACGTGGTTCCACAGAATACAACTTGGCTTTGGGTGCACGTCGTGCAAACGCTGCAAAGAAAGTTATGGTTAATGATGGTATAGATGCACGTCGTATTTCCACTATTTCTTATGGTAAAGAACGTCCATTGGTCAAAGGTACTGGCGAAGATGTTTGGAAATACAATCGTAATGCAACAACAACAGTTAAATAATTGTTGAAAAATAAAAAAATACCGGCATTTGCCGGTATTTTTTTATTTTTATTTTCATCCTATTTTGTTAGTTTTTCAATTAAATCTTCCATTTGGATACGACTGCCGAATGAAATAATAATTTCGCCAGCCCCACCCCGTTTTTCACGCAATTTTACCGGTGTTTTTAAAGTTTTTTGCAATTTTGATTCGATTTTTTCAACATATTCTTTGTTTAATGTTGTTTTAACGAAAGACCGGCAACGTTTTGAACGATTGGTATCTTTTACACATTTTTGTGCATCTGCAACAGATAGTTTATTATTTATAATATCGTGTGCAAGCTGTTCTGGATTATCTGATACTGCGATTGTACGTGCGTGTGATGCCGACAATTCACCGCTTTTTACCAATTCTTTGACAGATTCAGGCAATGAAACTATGCGTGTAAGGTTGCGAATATAGCTTTCAGATTTTCCAATTAATTTTGATACATCTGCAATAGTGTATCCGCACTTTTCCATCAGGTTTTTATAACCTTCGGCCTCTTCTATTGGGTTCAGGTTTTCACGTTGTACGTTTTCAATTAATGCAATTTCCATTGCGTTTTGATTTGTCATAGTCTTTACCAATGCCGGAATTTCGCTTAATCCGGCCATTTGTGCTGCACGATATCGACGTTCGCCCGCGACAATTTCATAAACATATGGTTTGTTTTGAACGGTTCGCAATATAATTGGAACCAATACGCCTTTTTCACGTATAGATTCTGATAAATCCCGCAATTCTGCTTCTGAAAAAGTTTTTCGTGGTTGATCAGGGTTTGGGCTAATTTGTACCAATGGAATAGGTTTTACAACCACGCGTTCACCCCCAGTTAATACAGAAATATCCGGTATTTGCCCCATTTCTTGATTTAATTGTGCAAGAGATTTTCCCAAAAATTTAGATGTCATTTTATATCCTTTTGTTCCAATGCGTTAACAACTTCAGTTGCGACACGTAAATATGCCTGGGCGCCCGATGATTTGAAATCATAGAATAGGGCGGGTTTACCATGGCTGGGGGCTTCTGAAATGCGTACATTTCGTGGAATAACCGTCTTGAAAACTTTGTTGCCAAACGTATTTCGGACGTCTTCTTCTACTGCGCGTGTAAGGCCTAGTTTCTTATCATACATGGTCAATACCATACCCAAAATTTCAAGTTTTGAATTCCATTTTTGTTGTATGGCCGTAATAGTTGATAGTAATTGTTGAACACCTTCCAGGGCGAAAAATTCACACTGTAATGGTATAATAACGTAATCTGATGCACTAAGTGCATTTATTGTTAAAATTCCCAGGGCAGGTGGGCAATCAATCAATATATAATCATAGTTGTTATCTACTGTTTTTAAAGCATCGCGCAGGCGGTATTCGCGTTGTTCCATATCAAGCATATCTAATTCTGCGCCGGCTAATTTTGCAGATGCCGGTAAAATATGCATGTTTGGTATTGCTGTGGTTAAAATATTTTCAATAATACCGGCATTTCCCATCAATACACCGTAAATACTTTGTTTGTGTGAAGCGCGAACAAAACCCAATCCAGTACCAGCATTTCCCTGTGAATCCAAGTCTATCAACAAGACACGTTTTTTTATAGCAGCCAACGATGCTGCAATGTTTATGGCTGTTGTTGTTTTTCCTACACCGCCTTTTTGATTTGCAAAAGATATTATTTTTGCCATTTTTTGTTTCCTTAATCTTTCAAAACCAAGAATATAAAATAAAAGAAAAATAGTCAATATAAAATAAAAATACACTAAAAACAAAAAGTTGTATTTTGTTTCATATGAAATAATGTTTTTATTTTAAGTTTTTTACGCAAATAATAAAACCGTCGCCAGTTTTTGATGGGTGTAATTCATAATCGAATTTATATTTCTTTTTTGCAGTCGCAATTTCGGTTTTGATTTCCCGGCCTTTTAGCAAAAAAAGCCGGAAATTTGTTCGGTGTGTATAATCAAAAATCTTTATCAACGGTGCAAATGCCCGTGCGGTCAATATAAAATCCCCGGCATTTACCGGCCTTTTCGCAAAAAAATTTTCTATTCTATCGTTAATAATAGTCAGGTTTGGTAAATCTAATTCTTGCTTCAAAATTGATAAAAAGCCGGCCTTTTTTGAAATTGATTCGATACAAATGACGTTCCAACCCAAAATTGCCAGAACTACACCCGGAAAACCTGCACCGCTTCCTAAATCGATAATTTTTGCGTTTTTTGGGATAAAATCGGCCAATTGGGCGCTGTCGTCAAAATGTCTGTGCTGAATGTCGACCAAAGTGCTTGGTGCGACAAGGTTCATTTTTTCAGACCATTGTTTTAATAATTTTTCGTATTTTACAAATTTTTCTTTATTATCCATAACTTTTATTCTAACATCATTTTGTTATGAAAGATATAAAAAGTTTTTACAAAGGCACTATTTTGATTGGTGCTGTTGTCGTTTGTTCTTGTGTTATAGGGCAAAAGATAAACAATTTTTTTGTTGATAGATATACGAATCAAAAGGCTGTGATTAACACAGAGTTTGGGGATTTTTTGGCTGCCCAGCATGCGTTATATGTTAATGATTTTGATTCTGCGTCTAAGATGTTAGAAAACGTTAATGTTAATCTGGATGTTGTAAATCAATCGCGTGGGTTAAGTGATTTTTTTATGGGGAAAATGCCCAATAATGTCGATTCGTTGAAAGATTCAAAAGATTTAGCATCACGTTTAATTTATGATGCATATCTTATTGGTAAAGATGATTGGAAGACGCTTTATTCGCGCCATGCCAAAGACGATTCTATGTTTGTGGCACCATTACGTATATTTTCATCTGTACATCAGGGTAAAATCGCAGATGCCAAAAAATATGTTGATTCTTTAAAAACGAATAGTTCTTGGAAAGCATTTGTTCGTGGTCAAATCGCAGTTTTAAACAATGATGTTAAACAAGCTGCTAAGGAATTTGCAGATGTTCATCCTGACTTTATGAATATAAATGATTATCTGTATTTAATGTCTTTTTACAAAGAAAACAATATGACCGAAGATATGGATATTCTGCGTGATGATTTTCTGGCAAAACCTGGTGGTATGTATGTTTTTGATTATGATGATATTCCAGATTGGTCTAATTACGCAGGATACAAAAATAATCTGGTGTTCAGTATTGTTCAAAATGTTTCACATACACAGATAATGATTTTTACAGATTTGGCTTTGATGTTGCTTAAATTTGCATATGTCGTGTCGCCAGACACTAATCAGGACGCAATAAATTATTATCTTGGACAGTATTATTTTTATAATTTTGGCGATTGCGAGAAGAGTTTTAATGCAATAGATAAAAAAAGCCCATTGTATTTATTTGGCCAGATGAAAATTGCTGAAAAGAACGGCGATATAGGAATGATGCGCAAATTAGTGCATAAAAATCCTTTGTTTATTCCGGCGGCTAGGGTGATAATAGCAAACGATATACAACACGGCGATAAACATTCTGCATTAAAGGTCGTAAATCGTGCATTAAATCAAAAGAATTTAACAGATGAAGGCCGTGTGTTTTTCTTGAAACATCGTGCGAATATTTATTTAATGTTTAACCAGCCTAAGAAAGCACAAAGGGATTTAAAAGCTGTGCAGAACATAGATGACCGGTTATTATCAGATGTTTTATTATTACAGGCGCGTATTTGGGCGGCGCAAAATCGCAATCTGGATGATGCTTATGATTATGCAATGACTTTGGTCAAAAGAAATACTTCTGACGTGGAAGCGTGGGATATCTTAGGTGTTATCGTTGAAAAACGCGAAGGTGTGGATGCAGCGCTTGAATTGCTGGACAGGGTGGGTGAGATATCTGTATCTACATCATCTTTGTACGAGCATATTGGTGATATGCATAAGAAGAAAGGCAACAAAGATGCTGCGCAAAAGGCGTATATGCGTGCGCTGGATTTATCTGACGATGGTTTGGTTGTTGTTCCTTTTGTAGAAAAAAAATTAAAAAAAGTCAGATAAAACCAAAATAAAAACTTTTAATAAATATCGGGTAATTTTGTTGCAAAAACAGAAAATTACTTTATAATCAATTCACGAAATCGCAGGGACGAGATTGTTCCTTCTTGTATTTTTTTTGAATACAAAAACGAATAATTTGTCTCTGCACTTGTAAAAAAACAAATAAATGGAGAAAATTATATGTTTAAATTTTTTAGTAAATCTGAAAAAAATGTTTTGAATAACCCGATTGCGGTAGAATTCAAATATGGTGATGAAACTGTACGTTTAGAAACAGGTCGCTATGCGAAACAGGCAACTGGCGCAGTTATGGCGACAATGGGTGAAACAATGGTTTTGGCAACAGTGTGTGCTGAAAAAACAGCGGTAGAAGGACAAGATTTCTTTCCTTTGACCGTTGATTACCAGGAAAAGTTTGCATCTGCTGGGCGTATTCCGGGCTCTCGTGATAGACGCGAAGGTAAACCAAGCGTAAATGAAACTTTGATTGCACGTTTGATAGACAGACCTATCCGTCCACTGTTCCCAGAAACATTTAAAAACAAGGTTCAAATAATTGCACAGGTGTTCTCTTATGATAGAAAAAATCAACCTGATATTTTGGCAATGATTGCATCCAGTGCAGCTTTGGCTTTGTCTGGGGTTCCATTCTTTGGGCCTATTGGTGCGGCACGTGTTGGTTATAAAGATGGCAAATATGTCTTGAATCCATCTAAAAAAGAAACCGAAGATTCCCAAATGGATTTGGTGGTTGCTGCAACCAAAGATGGTGTGTTGATGGTGGAATCTGAAATTGGTGAATTGGACGAAGCAACAACGTTGGGCGCTGTGAAGTTTGGTTTTGACGCACAGCAGACTGCGATTGCTGCAATTAACGATTTGGTGGCTAAAGCTGGCAAAGAACGTTGGGCGATACCAGAAAAAACACCAGAATATATCGAAATGGAAAAAGATTTCGAACAATATTCGAATGACATTGAAAAAGCTTTGTTAATCAAAGAAAAATTGGTTCGTTTGGACACTTTGGCACAAATTCACGCAGCGGCAAAAACTCGTATAGTAGAATTATTCCCAGATACAACAACTGCGACATCTACGTTGGAATCTTGGGCTGATGAAATTATTGAAAATATTACTGCGCGTATTATGCGTGGAAATATTTTGGCTGGTAAACCACGTATCGACGGTCGTGATACCAAGACAGTGCGTCCAATTGAAATTGAATTGGGTGTTTTGCCACGTGCACACGGTTCTGCATTGTTTACGCGTGGTGAAACCCAGGCTTTGGTATCTTTAACGCTGGGATCTGGCCAGGATGCTTTGCCGATTGAATCTTTGGATGGTGAAAGCGAACGTGAATTTATATTGAATTATAATTTTCCTGGATTTTCCGTTGGCGAAGCTAAGGGATTAAAATCCCCAGGACGTCGTGAATTGGGGCACGGTAATTTGGCGTGGCGTGCGGTTCATCCTATGATTCCAACACGTAAAGAATTTGATTATGTGATACGTATTTGTTCTGATATTTTGGAATCTAATGGTTCTTCGTCTATGGCGACCACTTGTGGTGCGACATTGGCTATGATGGATGGTGGCGTTCCGATGAAAAGACCTGTGGCTGGGATTGCTATGGGGTTGATAAAAGAGGGCGATGATTATGCCATTTTGACCGATATTTTGGGTGATGAAGACCATCTTGGTGATATGGATTTCAAAGTGACTGGAACGGATCGCGGTATTACAGCTTTGCAAATGGATATCAAAATCACTTCTATTACATTTGAAATTATGGAACACGCATTAAGCCAGGCAAAAGACGGCCGTATGCATATTTTAGGTAAAATAGAAAATGCGATTAAAGAACCACGCAAAAAATTGTCTGAATTTGCACCACAAATCTATACTATGAAAATCGATCCTGAAAAAGTTCGTGAAGTAATAGGCAAGGGTGGTTCTGTTATTCAGGCTTTGACACGTGAAACAGATACACAAATTGACCTTGAAGACGATGGCACGGTTAAGATATTGGCTTCGTCTAAAGATTTCGCAGACGCTGCAATTGCGCGCATTAAAGAAATTGTCGCAGAACCAGAGGTAGGCGAAATTTATGAAGGTGTTATTTCTGGAATCAAAGATTTTGGTTTGTTCGTAAAAATATTGAAGAATTTTGAATCTATGGTTCATATTTCTGAAATCACCGGTGAACGCATCGCCAAAATAGAAGACACCAAATTAAATGTTGGTGATAAAGTTTATGTTCGGTATCTGGGCGCTGATAAACGCGGTAAAACACGTTTTTCAATGGTTGGTATCGATCAAAAAACTGGTAAAGAAATAAAATAAAAACTTTATGACAAAGGGCGAACAATTCGCCCTTTTTAATAAGAATTAAGGATTAGAAATGGATATGGAATCATTGATGGCAAATGCCCAGGGACTGCAAAATAAAATAGCCAAAGCCCAAGATTCTCTTTCAGAAATGCATGTTAAAGGTATCGCTGATAATGGTGCGGTTATTGTTGATATGACAGGAAAATATGATGTGGTGTCTGTTGTTATAAATTCAGAAACATTATCGCGGGGTGCAGAAACTGTTTCTGAATTAGTTGCAACCGCATACAGGGATGCAAAAGGAAAAGCCGATGTCTTAATCGACGAAATTATGGCTAAAGTAACAGGTGGTTTTACGTTCAATTAAAAAAAACTGGACAACAGGGAAAAAACAGGTTATTATAACGCTGCTTTCCTGGATGTTTAGCTCAGTTGGCTAGAGCATCTCGTTTACACCGAGAGGGTCAGGAGTTCGAGTCTCTTAACATCCACCACAAATAAAAAAACGCCGCAATGGCGTTTTTTTATTTGTGCTTGGGGATGGTTAGAGACGAGAACGCAGGAGTTCGACAACAAGTAGATTTGATAAGCGTAGCGCAATCAAATCGTTACGGTTGCCGCGCAGGCAACGTAAGTTGCCGAGCGAGTCTTTAACATCCCAACATTTATTCTAAAACGCCACAATGGCGTTTTTTTATTTGTGCTTGGGGATGGTTAGAGACGAGAACGAAGGAGTTCGACAATAAGTAAGCGAAAACGAGCGAAGAGAAGTTTGAGCGCTAACGGTTGCCGCGTAGGCAATGTAAGTTGCCGAGCGAGTCTTTAACATCCCTACATTTAGATTTAACGCCACAATGGCGTTTTTTTATTTGTGCCTGGGGATGGTTAGAGACGAGAACGAAGGAGTTTTTTGTAAAAATATTGACATTTTGTATTTTTGTGATACCGTTGAGTCAGAATATAACGAAATAGGGGTGCATCAATGCCAGAAAGAAATATTGAAAACAGCGAACAAAAAAACTCTAAATTTGATACTGCAATGACGGTTGTACTTGCGGTAATAGCTTCAGCTGCATTGTTTATGTTCACGCGTTATATAGTAAAATCTGTTTCTGAAACCATACAGAGAAAGAAAGCGAAATCCGCCAAAGAAATCCAGATTAAACCCAAATCAAATACTGAAATCAAAGCGATAGATTTCAACAAGGCATTAAATAATGCAAAGACGTTTGCATTGCAGAATTCTTTGGGTATCCAGAAATAATTTTAATCTGCCGGCTATCCCGGCATTTTTTATTTTTGATTTATAAAATTATTTGCCTGAATTATATATATTCGCGCCAAATTTGTATCAAATTTTAATTTATTATCATACAAATCATTTGATTTAAGGCGACCTTCGGCATCAATCCAAATAGATGATGTTTGTGGAACCAGCGCATTAATTTGCCGTAAATTATGCATAACATTATCTGGTGATATTCCACCAGCATATCCCATAGGATGTGTTTCATAAATTGGTTTTTCCCAACATTTTGGTTGAACGCCATTGCCACCCGAAGCATCAAATAACAGAGAAAATTTCGCACCTGTTTGGTGTAATTTTTCCACCGCAGATTTTGTGCTATCATTATACTGGAATATGAATTCACGTGTGCAAAAATCATGGATTATCCTTGCCACGGCGGCTGGATTGATGTTATCTGCAGTCAAGACAGGCATATTTATCTGGATACGTTTAATAGCAGGTTTTTTCGCCGAATTGCGTGCACCTAAAAAATTTATTATTTCATCAGGAATTTTTCCGTTTACACATATATCGTTTGCCCAATCATTGTTTATATGTATTGCTAAATTAAGTTTTGGGATATCGTATGCTTGATGCAATAGTTCTTTAAACCAGACATTACGTGGCATACCGTCTGACATTTTTGATGGATGACACTGAACAGCTATTTCGGCCCTTGGCAGTTTTCCAAGTGTTATGATTTTTTGGATTGGATTGTGTTCCCGTGGATCCGAACAAGTTATATAACGTAATTGCATTTTTACCCCTTTTTTAATCTTAATTGCCCGCACGCAGAACCTATATCTGCGCCACGTTCACGGCGAATTCGTGTGTGAATACCGTTTTTTATTAAAATATCTTGGAATCTGTGAACTGCATTACCAGAAATGGATGCAAAATCACGTTCGTCCACAGTATTCCACGGAATTAAATTTACCATAACATTATGTCCACGCAAAAGTTCTGATAATTTTTCCGCATATTCATTTGAACAATTATAAAGAACTATTTCATCATTTTCGTCGCGTTTACCCAGTAATATATATTCAATCATCAATTGGCGGTTTTGTTGGTCTGAAAAATCAAAAGCGGCATTCAAAACATCAATCAATTTGTATTTGTTATTAATAGGCATAATTTGTGAACGCAATTCATCAACTGGTGCGTGCAAAGATATGGCTAGATTTATCGGACGCCCCCACGTGCTGAGTTCTTGTATCCCAGGAACAATTCCGCACGTGGAAACAGTTATACGACGCCACGATATATTTAATTCAGAATTTGCACGTTCCAGAAATCCGATAACATTTTGTGTGTTTTGTAATGGTTCACCGGTGCCCATAACAACTATGTGGGAAACATCGCCATTATTAGCATCGCCGTTCGGATGAACATTTTCTTTGTCAAAACGATTACGACGTAATTCCCATTGTGCGGTTAAAACCTGGGCATACATTTCATTAACTGTCAAATTGCGCTTTAAACCAAGCAGGGTGCTGGCACAAAATTTGCATCCCATTGCGCAACCAGCCTGGGAAGAAACACAAACACTGTTCCCATAGGTTGTGCGCATCAAGACACATTCGATTTGTTCGCCATCATTTAATTCTAATAAAAATTTAGTCGTTTGATTATCGCTGCTGTCTAACCGCTTTACAATTTTTACAGGCAAAGTTTGTGCGCAATCTTTTAATTTCGTACGTAATTCAATAGGCAAATTCTTCATAATATCAAAATCTGGCGCCCCACGATTTAACCAATCGCGTATTTGTTGTGCGCGAAACCGTGGCAGTCCCATATCAGCGACGAATTTTTCAAGTTCTGTTTTGTTTAAATCAAAAAGTACAGTTTTCATAATTTATATCTATCGTCATTTATGATAATAACAGCTTTGCGGCGAAGTTGCTTTAATTGTTGATCTGAAACAAAAGATGCTTTGCGATAAATGGCATTTTGTTTAATTATTTCATCAAGATTTTTGTATTCATTTGTCTTTTTTTCGCTGCACACTAAAATTACAGAATTGTCTTTGACAGGCGACCAAGTCAAGGATGGTAAATCGGCAATTCTGTTGCGAATATCAGATGATAATTCATACTGCACAGCTGTAAATCTTTGTGGATCGCCACCCAATTTTTCAACCATACTAACAGCTGCGTCGCAATTTTTAGGTTTTGTTAATTTTTGTGTCATATCATCTGGGATATCAACCAAGCGAACAATTTCCATTTCAATTGGTAATCCACGTTCGCGGATTAAATCACGACGTTCACGCTGAATTTCTTCACGTGAAACATCTATGGTTGGAACAATAGTCCGCGACATTACCACGCCCCATGCAATGTCTGACCGTACCGCCAGACGTGCCATAGCCCACATAGTTTCATTCATATCGCCCAGATTCATTTTTTTTAATTCTGTATCTGCATCTTTATCTGTGGGTTTAACATTAAAATTTGCCGCATAGTTTAATTTGACATAATCATCAACAATGTTTTTAAATGCATCACGACGATTGGTTGCGGATACATTGCCTTGTTTTGCCATTAATTCAGTACGTGCAGTAATATCTGCATCTGTTATTGGGTTGCCGTTTACAGTAGCCACCACCGTTGCAGCCTTAGCAGACAGTATATTTAAAAACAAAGTGATAAAAATACACGTTTTTTTCATTAATTTTTCCTTTCTTTAATAGTGTTTACCATCAACACTTATACCAAATTTGAATTTAAAGGTTGTATTTCCATTATAGTCATATTTTGCAGAATTATCACTATGATATTCAAAAGACAAGAAATAACAAGGGTGATTATAAAATATTCCACCAGAATGTCTTTGAATCGTATGGTCATACATATCATAAACTACATTACCACTAATATTTATTCTTTTTGTTATTTGTAATCCTGCCCCAGCTATTATTTCATGAGTATCTTTATCGTTTGTTGAATATATATCAATCGGTTGAGAATCCCAAATATGCCCCATTGTCAGATAAGTATTATTTTTGCCGAAATATACAGAATTTTCTATGTGATTAAGATCTATATTTGTTCTGTCAAAACGAAAACGTGTTGATAATTGGATATTATTGTTGTTGCTGTATGAAACACGCCCAACATAATCAGAAAAACCATTTCTGAATCCATTGTCATTAAAGTCTTGTTCTACGGTATTAAAATCATAGGTTTGTCCCATAAAAACTTCTATGTTGTGATTATCATTAAATGCCATCCAACGTGCGCCATAATCGGCAAAATTTCCATTTTCCCACACATCAAGACCCGCATACCTGTTATCTGAAAACAGCGTAGTATCAGATAAAAAACGTCCCGCAGAATCATTATCAACAGCAAACACAGATTTTTTGTCTGTGCGTTCCATAACTGTCAATCTTGCACGTGGTTCAATGATATATGTCCAATCATTTTCAACACTGAATAATGGTAATCCCCATTCAATAAAACCACTTGGTAAAAATCTGGTTTTAACACCATTGTAAGAATCTACGACAGAGTCCCCTTCGTAAATACTGGTATTATCAAAATTGTACACATCATACCGCGCAGATGCGCTGGCTGTTAATCGATTCCCGCCCCACAATGTCCAAGGTGATACAATTTGCGCTTCGCCTATGACACGTTGAGACGACGCATGACTCCCAGATACACCCAATATATCACCGCTTAAATTTATGTAAGTTTCTGCAAATAATGGATTCGTCTGATAAACACCACGAATGTTTGGCAAAATGTTTCCAGATACCAAAGTCTGATTTCCAACAGGTTGACGCAATTCTTGGAATATATGTGTATCTGCAACAACGTAGCTGGTCTGGCCAAACAATTCCACTTTGGCCCCAGAATCAAGATATGGCTGATAGTCATAAAATCCATATTTCTGCAGATATGTTTTATCAGATGTTCTTTGCACATATACGGTGGCGCGTGCATTTTGTCCCAGTTCTATTTTATCATTATTGTATATATGCCAACGATTTTCACCCTGTTTGTTGTGTGTATATGACCCCCATGTTCTGAATTCAGAACGAGACAGATTCAACCTGTGTTCCAATTGAAATAATGGATTTTCATTTGTCAGATATGAAAAAGTTGGTGTTAAATCGTGCCTATCAGATATGTTGATATAAAAAGGAATATTAAATTGTGTTCCCATACCGTTTGTTGAATTGAAGCTTGGCGTTAAAAATCCTGTTTTGTATTTCACAGACGGATCTGGCATTTCATAATACGGCAACCAAAACACAGGGATATTATCGTTATATAACCAAAATGCAGCATTGTGAAAATATAACATTTTTTCGTCTGCGTCGTGAATGATGGTGTTTCCTGAAATTTCCCAGGCATTTCCAAATTCATCGCATCCATCACACGCTGTAAATGTTGCGTTATGCGCGATAGTTTCTTGGTTGTCGCGGGTTATGTTTTCTGCCTTTACATACACATGGCTGCCCAACCACAATTCCACATCATTTGCAGCAATCTTAGAATTATTTTTAGATAAAGACAAACTATCAAGTTTTATACGTTGTCCAGATGCGTTAACAACCTCTGTATTTCCAGATGTTTTTATTTCTTGGGATTTTATATTGTATTCAATTTCGTCTGATTTAACGGTTTTTGCTTCGTCCATATTAACACCCAATGCAAAAGCATCGGTTATCATCAGACAAACCAACCAAGATTTTTTTAAATATTTCATTTTTTTAATAATAAACCAATTAAACCAAATAACAACATAAATACACCAATTGCCAATAAACAAACATCAGTCAAACTGTTCACCATATTTGATACAGACATATACATCGCCATTATGGCCGCCATCGACAATACTGCCATTGCAGGCGCAAAACTGGCGCGCCGACGCAAAAGCGATGTTTTTAATAAAATCAAAGTGCAGACAATAGTCAAAATCAAATTCATAAATGGGTTTATTAAACGTGTGCATAATTCAACCAATGTCAAATGATGTTGATCGGCACTGTCTTGCGAAATGACATCTTGGATTAATTTCAGCGTTGGTATACGACGAACCCTGAAAGCAACATCTGCATCATCTTCAACTAAATTTAAATCCATATCAAAATTATCAAATGTTCCGGTTGTAAAACCATTTTTTCCCTGCATCTGTAATGAACCATTATTGGTAACAATAGATAAACCGTGTACCGTAGAAACCAATTTTCCACGTTCTGCGAAAATCAGCATTTGATTTTTATCATCACGCATATCTGACAACATAATTTGATTCAAATCATTTCCAGAAACATTATCAACATACACCACCAACCCATTAGCCAACTTAGTAAACGCAGATTCTTGCAATTTCAAATGTGCCAAACCATAACGCAAATTCCATTGAGTACTGTAAAATTTCGCCTGGCTATAAGGAACCAACCAAATATTTAAAATCAAATGGATAACCGTTAAAACTGCTGCAAATTTTATTGCTGGTTTTGCAACCTGCCATGGTGATAAACCAGATGACATCATAACGGTTATTTCATTTTCGGAAATCATTTTATTGTAAACGAATATCACCGCGATAAAGGCCACAAACGGGATTATAATAGATACAATGAACGGTATCATCAACGAAATAAGATACATAAAACTGGATAACCGAACGCCATAAGCAATCAAAAATTTCATCATTGCCATAACCTGCATCATCCAGGCCAACCCCGTCAGGATAAGCAACAACATAATAAAAATACCAAGCAATTGGCGTATAAAATATCTGCGTATTATATTCATAATTCAAAGTATAAAACCCAAACCAACACCCGTCAAGAATAATAGCAATATTATCATTTGTTAAAAAATGGTGAAATTGTATTTTTTCCCTTGCATTTACGCGATTCGGGATTAATAATATGAACGTTCTTAAAAAATAAATCTTTTTAAGGGCGGGGTTCAAAAAACCCCGCCTTTAAAAATAAAAAAGACAATAACAACACGTAAGGAGAAACCAAAATGTCTTTTGAATCTATGCCACGTCAGGATTTATTATTAGCCATTGATTCTTTGGCCCAGGAAAAAATGATAGATCGTGAAACCGTTATTGAATCGTTAGAGATTGCTATCGCAAAAATTGCTAAACATAAATACGGCGAAGAATTTAATATTGTTGCTGAGATAGACAGAAAAAATGGCGCAATTCACGTAAAACGTTTATTTACTGTTATTGAATCGCCAGAATCTGTTGGTGATGAATATGATGCAAATACTATGTTGACGGTGGACCAGGCTAAAAAATATGCAAAAAATCCGTCTGTTGGCGATGTTGTTGAAGATATGTTGCCAGAACCTGAATTTGGTCGTATGGCGTTTCAAACCGCACGTCAGATTATGACTGCACGCGTTCGTGATGCAGAAAAAGGCAACCAATACGAAGAATTCAAAGATAACATTGGCGATATTGTTAATGGTGTTGTTAAACGTATTGAATTTGGAAATGTTTTTGTTGATATTAATGGCAAAGCCGAAGGTTATATCAAAAATACAGAATTAATCCCAGGCGAACGTTTGGCGGTGGGTGATCGTGTGCGTGCTTTGATTATGGACGTTGTGCGTTCTAATTCTGGGCCACAAATTTTCTTGACCAGAACACATCCAACATTTATGGAAAAATTGTTTACCCAAGAAGTGCCAGAAATTTACGAAGGTATTATTAAAATTAAATCTGTATCTCGTGCCCCAGGTTCACACGCTAAAATCGCAGTGGAAACCCAGGACCCATCTATTGATGCGGTTGGTATGACTGTGGGTATTAAGGGAACACGTATTCAACCTGTGATAAATGAATGCCACGGTGAAAAAATCGACGTTATTTTATATTCCGAAGACCCAGCTGTGTTCATCGTAAACGCAATGCAACCGGCGAAAGTTGCAAAAATCATTGTTGATGAAGATACACATACTGCGGCTGTTGTTGTTACCGAAGATCAACAATCTTTGGCAATCGGTCGTCGCGGTCAAAATGTCCGTCTGGCTTCTCAATTAACAGGTTGGAATATTGACGTTATGAACGAAGCCGAAGAAGCAGAACGTCGCGCGAAAGAATTCAAAGAAAAAACAGAATTGTTCACTGGCGCATTGGATGTTGATGAAACTATTGCACAGTTGCTTATTACCGAAGGTTTCAGAACAATCGAAGAAATCGCGTATGTTGAACAATCTGAATTGGAATCTATCGAAGGATTCAACACAGAATTGGCAACTGAATTGCAAAATCGTGCAAAGGCATATCTGGCCAAACAAGAACAAGATTATTTCGACAATGGCCACAAAATTGGGATGAGTGATGATTTGTTGAAATTTGATTTTATCAAACGTCCAATTATTATGAAATTGGGTGAAAATGGTATAAAATCTTTGTCTGATTTGGCAGATTTAGCATCTGATGAATTAGTAGAAATTTTGGGTGAAGATACTATGTCGCAACGTCTTGCTGAACGTGTGGTTATGAAGGCACGTGAATTGGCGTACGGTATTGTTCCAGAAACAGATGAAGAATAAGGTTTAATTTTTAACCAAAGGTTGAAAAATGGCAACATTAACATTAGGAAAATCAGTCACCATAGGTGCAGTACAAAGCAAGAAAGGCGATGCTGTATTCGTAGAACGTCGTCGTCGCATTGTTGCACCGGGAAATAATGAATTACGTGAAGAACCCAAAAAGGTTGAAACTGTTCATAATGCGGCTGATGAAAAATTGCGTGCAGTATTGGCGGCCGCTAAGGCACGAGATGAAGAACGCAAAAAACGCGAAGCCCAGGAAGAAGCTGCCCGTCGTGCACGCGAAGCAGAAATCGAACGTGAAAATCGCGAATATGAAGCTGTCAAAGAACAATTGGCACAACGCGAAAATGATGTTCAAAATGATGCACCTGTGGACGAAGTTGTAAATTTGCCTGTGCGTGAAAATACTCACGAAAATAAAAAGAATAATGTTGCCACACAAAACCATAATAATCGTTCTTTCAATGATGACGAAGACAATAATCGTTTTGGAAAACAAAATCGCTTCAAAAAAGATTTCAAAAAAGGTGGCAAAATATCCATACACGATATTGTCATAGGTGGCGGCGAAGATGATGACGACGATGAAATCGGTATTCGTGGTGCAAATCGCCGCAGAAGTGAAGCGTCATTAAAACGTTTTCGTGAAAAGGCGCGCGCTGTGTTTACTGCACCGCAAAAAGTTGAACACGTCGTTACACTGTCTGACACAATTACAGTGAAAGATTTGGCAGCCGCTATGGCAGAAAAGGTTGGTAATGTTATCAAAAAATTGATGGAAATGGGTATGATGGCATCTCAAAACCAATCTATTGATGCGGATACTGCGGAATTAATAGCAACTGAATTTGGTGCAACTGTTAAACGTGTAGATGTAAAACCATACGCTAATATTTTAGAACAACAACCAAACCCAGATAATTTACAACCACGCGCGCCAGTCGTCACAGTTGTTGGCCACGTAGACCACGGTAAAACTTCACTTTTGGATGCTTTTCGCAATGCAAACGTTGTTGCAGGCGAAGCTGGTGGAATTACCCAGCATATTTCTTCATATGAGGTTAAAACAAAATCTGGTGCGGTTATAACGTTTCTTGATACGCCAGGACACGAAACATTTACTGCGATGCGTGCGCGTGGTGCACAAATGGCAGATATAGTCGTTTTGGTGGTTGCGGCAAATGATTCTATTATGCCACAAACGATAGAGGCTATAAATCATATTCGTGCTGCCAAAGTTCCATTTATCGTTGCAATCAATAAATGTGATTTACCAGAAGCGGACCCACAGCGTGTCAAAACAGACCTTTTGCAACAAGAAGTTCAGGTTGAAGATATGGGTGGTGATATTCAATGTGTTGAAATTTCTGCTAAAACCAAAATGGGTCTTGATAAATTAGAAGAAGCAATTTTATTACAGGCGGAATTGATGGATTTGCGCGCTGATCCAGATATTTTGGCATCTGCGTATGTTGTCGAAGCCAAAATGGAAAAAGGACTTGGCGCGGTTGCAACTGTACTGATTCGCCAGGGTACACTTTCTGTTGGTGATGTGTTTGTGGTTGGTGAAACATTTGGACGTGTTCGTGGTTTGATAAATTCAAATGGTGTTCGCGTAAAAAGTGTTAAACCAGGACAACCTGTGATGGTGTTGGGGTTAGATTCTGTCCCGGCCGCAGGTGATGAATTGCACGTTATGGAAACAGAAGCGCAAACCCGTGAAGTTGCGGCCTATCGTGTCCAAAAAGCGAAAGACAAAGCAAATGCTGTGAAACGTTCTTCTCTTGAAGAGTTATTCGCGAAACGCGATGAAACGAAAAAATTGACTTTGCCAATTATTTTACGTGCAGATGTCCAGGGTTCAGTAGAAGCGATTTCTGATATGTTGCGTGGATTTAATTCTGACAAAGCGGCGGTAGAATTGTTGTCTGCGGGTGTTGGTCAAATTACCGAAGGCGACATACGTCTGGCAACTGCATCTGGGGCAGTTATAATTGCGTTTAACGTTCGTGCTGATTCCGCTGTGCGAGATATGGCACGCAATAACGGTGTTGATATTCGTTATCACAGTGTTGTATATCGTATCACAGATGAAATCAAAGAAATATTGTCTGGTAAATTGGCCCCTGAAAAGCGTGAAACGTTTATTGGATATGCCGATGTTATCGCGTTGTTCACGGTTGGCAAAGGCGTACGCGTTGCCGGCTGTCGCATGACCGAAGGCACGATTAAGAAAGATGCCTTTGTCCGTCTGTTACGCAACAATGTTGTTATATATGACGGCAAAATTGGGCAATTGCGTCGTGAAAAGAACGAAGTCAAAGAAGTATCTGGTGGCGTTGAATTCGGTATGTCTTTTGACAAGTATAATGACTTGAAAGAAGG
>JAZLBV010000010.1:0-43964 GCA_045613925.1 Candidatus Enterousia sp. | reverse complement strand
TTATCGGATGTTGTTTGGATATCTTCATCTTTCACCACACCATCTTCACCAAACATGGTATTGTCTGTTTTTATCTCTTCGCCTTTGAACCCTTTGGCCAGTACTTCCAACAAAGCAACCGCATCTTCTGGCGCAACTCTAAAGAATTCACGATTTGATCTTACGCGGCTGCCGGCAAAGATTCTGTGTGCATACGCTTCATTTTCTTCATAATTATCAACCCTGACGGCGAAATGGCATCTGAACGGCAATGGAACGCCTGTTTTATCAAGTTGCTTCATGCGTTGTTCAACCGTTTTATCTGTGCGCCCAATTTTGATGTAACCAGGCATCGCATCATTGGTTAAAATATATATAATCCCACGCGCCATAATAAAAACTCCTATGTTGTCATGAGAATTATAGCATAAATTTAACCCGAATACAATTTTTGGTAAAAAAAGGTCGTTTTATACAATTTTGGGGGATTGTTTGTGTGATATCGACACACAATATAAAACATGCCGAACTTAAATATAAATTCGGCATATTGAATATGTAGATTTTAACGTAAAACTTTTACAAAATCTTGATCGTCCACGTAAAAGGTTCTACGATTTTCTGAACTGTTACAACTTGCGCACAACGGCACAATATAAACGCCAGTATAACCAATTGCCTCCACATGACCTCCGACCAAATCATTGCAACGTTTCCCGCAACACCGGCAAGTTCCAGCAACCAAACCGCGCTTTTTTTGCCAATAATCCAGCCAAGACATATATCCTGATGGAACATCCTGATTATATTTATAACCAGGCAAATTTCGTGCAAGTATTTGCATGATTGTCTCCTGTCTTTTTTTGTATTCGATCATATCCCTTTGATCGAAGAGCAACTTTCTGTTGCAATTGCTTTCGAGACAGGTTATAATAGTCATGAGTTATTACCAAAATAACCCGGGACATGTCCCGATAATTCACCCTGTTCCAGCAGGGTGTTTTATTTCTTTTAAACCAAAGATTCCGCATTTTCAACATTATTGTATACCCCTTCATTACGTTGCGTATCCTTTCCGGTTTTACGAATTTTCGCCGTATCTAATTTTATTATTATATACCCTGACGTCTCGTCCTTTTCCACCTCATAAAACGAAGTTTCTTTGGGCAAAATATCATAATAATCTAAAAACGCTTTGGTTGCGAAATCCAAGCCTGTTTCGCGAAAGTGCGTTGTCACAACCGCCCCATTCTGTTCTGGCACAAAATTAAGCCCTATAACACGTGCATGCTTATCATAATATAATTCGACATATTTCGCATTTTCTGGTGTCAATTTGAACAAATTCTTGGCACCCTCTGTAAAACTGATCACACCGGTGCGAGAAATCGATACGCGACTTTTAAATATCGATCCTATTTTTTCAAATCTTTCAAATTCAAAGGCCATCTTTTTGCTCCTTTTTGTATTTCTATGCATCATTATACATCAAAGAAGCAAAAAGTCAAGTAAAATTTGCCAACGCCTAAAAAATTATTTTTTACAACTTTGTAATTCCTAAGGTCGCATTTTTATTTCATCACCTTGTTAATAAGGTTCTCGTACGTATCAACCACATCGTATTTTACATCATCGCTGCTAATCGCCTTGAAGTGTTTCTTGGCACAATCAATTTTAGCCTTTTCCACTGGTTTCAAACTCAAAGTTTCCATTGTCCCCTTGGTTTCGGCAACAAAATAAATATGTTTTACAGTACCTTCTTTAAATGCAATGGCCCAATCCGGATTATACCGCCCAACTGGTGTATTGATGTAAAATCCGCGTGGCAATTTAGCATAAACACACACATCTTCCTGGCGTTCCAATTCTGCAGCCATCTTCTTTTCAATTTCAGAATCCGCATCAACATAGTTATATATATGATGATTTGGTGTTTCGACTGATTTATCTGCCAAAATTTGTTTACCCGGTTCAGTAAATATATCAATATCAAAACAATCGTCTATCTTATTGTACGCTACATGTTCAATGATTGTTGTCGCTTTTTCATTATTTATCAGACCAATAACCTTGGTAATAAAATCTTGCGGGTTGGCTTTGAACTGGTCAAAAACCTCTTTATGAATACCGCACAGTATATTCGCAACACACTTTCTGGTCAATTGTGTACCTTCGGCAATTTTACCAATCAAGTCGTATTTCAGATCTACTTCCGCCGTTTTTACAACCGTCCTTCTGGCCGTTTGTTCTCCATCTATAAATCCATTTTCTGTAATTTCTTTGATCGATCCCCCGGTAACCATGACCGTTACTGGAGTAATGTGTAAGTTATTATTCAGACTGTTAATAGCCTTTTCTTCCAATTCTTTGGATACAAAATCAACCGTATATGCAGATTTTTTGTTAATTCTGTTCCATAATTCCTGAAATTCTTGTTTTGCAAAGTTCTTTTTATTTATGGCGATATTGACGCGTGTTTTGTTGCGATTTTCAATATCGATCGGCTTGTACACAGACTCCGCTATCCTGATGACTTCATCCGCCGGGAATCCTTCTGGCATAACCAGCGCACCGGTAGCTTTCGCGGTATAAAAATCTTGCGTTAAATTGCCATTATCATCAATGTAATTTTTCCGAATGAAGTGATTGTAGATGCGTCTAGATTCTTCTTCGGTTACCGGATGCATTTCACCTGTTTCCAATCTGATTGCCTGTTTGAACAACTGTGGCGTTATAATACGCGGACGATTCTTCAATTCTTCGTTATATTCAGATTGCAATCCTTTTGCAAAGGCTTCATAACTTTCAGATGCAACAACGGTCAAAACATTTATTTTATGAATACCTTCACCCAAAACAGAATAATCCATACGATCGCCATTTTGGTTTACACATAAACGCATACCGCGGCCCAATTCTTGACGTCTTGATACATCGTTTGTGCTTTGTTTCAGCGTACAAATTTGGAACACATTCTGATTATCCCATCCTTCACGCAATGCAGAATGCGAAAATATGAATCGAACCGGTTCTTCACGTGACAACAAGCGTTCTTTATCCTTCATAATCAAATCATATGCGGCAATATCACCCTCTTTGCTTGCCGATGTTTCAGAACGACTGAGTTTACTGTCTTGGAATTTGCCTTTTTTATCAATAGAAAAATACCCAGCGTGCGATTTATGCGCGTTGGTTCCTTTTAAAAATTCTTCGTATTCTGGATTTAACCCCAATTGTGACAACCGATCTTCTACTGCGGCAACATATTCTTGTTCAAACATCTGGGCATAAACACCACCTTGATCATCAGCTGTACGGTATTTGGCAACTTCGTCAATAAAGAACAAAGATAACACTTTGATACCACGATCAAACAATCTTTCTTCTTGTTCCAGATGGGCATTGATTGTTTCGCGAATTTGAATACGACGAATTTGTTCTTCGTTCATGTTACCTATGCCATCACCAACATGTAACACCGTGCCATTTTCAAAATGCACAGAATCATCGCGGGCATCAATATCTGTTATAACCCAACGATCTTTGTATTCTTCCAATTTATTAGATCTGTCATATAAATTATCGCCATACTCAAAATTTAATGTTCTTTTTGTGATTTGGGTCGCATTTTGATAATCTATTTCCATGGTAACCGTTGGATTTTTATTTGGGAACACATTTATCTTTGATACATAAATATAACCATTTGTTGCCGTATCACCCAAAACAGATATGCCACGAACAGCGATCTTTTTAACCAACTTTCTATTATATGCATCTAGCGCATCCAAACGATAAACCATATAGTGTGGATCACGATGTGTAGCCGAATACCGCAATATAAACAATGGATTAAAACTTTGCATCATTCTTGTAACAACCGGTCCACCCATAGATTGTGGTTCATCCAAAATCAATATCGGATGCGTTGCTGCCAAAACATCAATCGGGCGACGAGAACGGAACGTATCCAATTTCATATAGATTCTGCGTGCATCTTCACCACGCGATGCAAATGCCTGCATATTTATAATCATTACGTGAATGTTTGAATCCGTTGCAAAGCCTTCAATATCATTAGGATGTGCAGAATTATAAATAAAGAATCGAATTGCCTTGCCATATTGATCTTTGAAATGTTCTGCGGTGGATTGAAATGATTTATAAACACCTTCACGAATTGCAACAGATGGAACAATCACAATAAATTTCGACCATCCGTACCGTTTATTCAATTCATACATTGTTTTGGTGTATGTGTAGGTTTTCCCGGTACCAGTTTCCATCTCTACGGATAAATTCAATATCCCGTTTATTGGATCTTCATTTGGCTTAATTCCGGCTTTGATTTGTTGTTTGTTAATATTTTCCAACAAAACATCATTACTTATTGCCAGCGCAGGATTCGCATAAGCATCAAAATGAATCAAATCATTTGTATTATCATTGGATTGTCCGGGATCCAGAATGTATGTTTGCGCACGTTGTTTTGGTTGTCCAATAAACACATCGCAAATGGCATTTGTTGCATCTGTTTGAAAATCTTGACTTTTATATTTTATCTTCATGACCATTGTGTCTCTCCATGATTAAAGTACCTTTACACAATCATCATGACCGGTAATGTTTTTAAAAATTTCAGATACATTCACTTTATCTTTTGCATCTGCAAATGAACTATCACGAAATACAGCGATAGTCGGTTTTAGATTTGCGATTTCATAAACCAATTTTTCAGATACTTCGGGTTCAAAACAAGCAACCAGATAATCTTCGCCATTTACAACGTAGTATTTTTTACCTTCACATTTGCGTGTTTCAATTGGCATATCCAACGGTAATCCACAATCAACCATCACCCCAAACAATAAATCCATATCGGAACGATCTTCTTTGATATTATCTATGGAATCCAACAGTGTTTTTTGTGTTGTATCAGACGGTTTGTAAAAAACATCTTTCATGTTGCTTGAATCAACCCGCAACACTCGGAATCCTATATCCAAATCTTTATCTGGATTTTCTGATTTTATTTTTTCCCCAGCACGACGAATTCGTTCTTTGCCGATTTCACAAATATTCTTGTACCCAGTTTTGAATGCTTCGGAATCTTCTTCGCATTTTTCCGGCAATTGAACCATTATAAACTTACGATGGCCGCCATCTTCGGCATTTAATTGCATCACAGCATGGGCAGTCGTTGCAGAACCTGAGAAAAAGTCAAGAATGACGGAATCTTTATTGCTCACTTCAAAAAGCAATTTGCTTATTAAAGATATCGGCTTGGGATTATTAAATATTCTGGCGCCGAAAAGCGTTTCCATGTATTTGTTGGCAGATGTTGCCGACCCTACGTTTTCAAGTAATGAAACAGGGACCACTTCTCGGGCCTCATTTACAAAGATTTTTATACTCGGTACGGCATTTCCGGACTTTCCCCAGTATATCCTGTTATCTTTCAAAAGATCCTCAAATTCCTCTTTGGAATAATGCCATTGACGAGTGTAGGTATTCACTCCATCCGGACTGGTTATTGAATAATAATTTTTTCCATTCGGACTTGATTTTTCCTCTGTTTTTGACATATTACCGGCTTTATACGGACCTCTCGGATCATTATCCGGGTTTGTATATTCATTTTTGAAATTCGGAACTTCTTTTAACTTATTGAAAAATACATTTTGTTTATCTTTATAAGCTATCACAATATATTCGTGTTCGGTTCGGAAGCGATTAACTATTTTCATTCGGCCGGCGCCGGCATCACCATCACCGATTTTATGCCAAACCATAGTTTCTACATTGTCATAGCCGAAAACTTCGGTACATATTTTTTTCAAATTATCAACTTCGTGGTCATCAATTGATATAAATATCGCCCCGTCATCAGACAATAAGTCACGCGAAAGTTTCAAACGCGAATACATCATTGAACACCAATCAGAATGAAATCTGCCGTTAGTCTCAGTATTCACAAACAAACGGTTACCATCGGCATCACATTGCCCCTTTTTATCCAAATATTCTTCGCATCCGACGGAAAATTCATCACAATATACAAAATCATTACCGGTATTGTATGGCGGATCAATATAAATCATTTTAACCTTGCCCAGGTATGATTCCTGCAACAATTTTAATGTATCCAGGTTGTCACCTTCGATATACAAATTCTGTGTTGTATCCCAATTTTTTGAATCCTCTATAACCGGACGTAAAGTTTTACGAATTGGACGGTTTGCTTCCGCTTTGGCCGTATTTTTACCAACCCATGTAAATTCATATTTCTCAATTGTATCGGATGCTACATCATCCCTGAGAGCCGTCTTTAACTCTTCAAAGTCAATTTTGCCCTCTCTGGTCACCGCACCAGGGCAAATTTCTTTAATCTTTTCTACTGTGGCAGATAATGGATTTTGTTCCATTTTTAACTTCTCGGTCATGACAGCTCCTTTACTTTCGCTTTTATTTTACGAATTTGATCTTTTATTTCAAACTTTTTATTTAATTGCACTGTATTGTGCAGTTTTTGTTCCAAATCAGATATTTGTTTTTCCAATTTGGTACGTTCTATATCTCTATCAACCGCATTTTGCAGACAGACACCTTCGGTTTTTACGCGTCCACCAGATATTTGTTCTATGAATCCATTATATATTTTATCCAATGTGGTGCCGTGTAACTCTAAATTCATGGCATCAACCCAATCGGTTGTCCATCGCTTATCTATTGTACTGGAATCTTTAGAATTTATCGTTTTATGGGCGATGCTGGCACATTGTTTGTCGCCATATTCAAGGATAAACAGAACATAGCCAGCGCAAATTGTTTTATCCAACGCATCCAACAATTTTTCGTTTATCTTCTTATGCTTTAATTTGATCTTCAGAACCAATATTTCTGGAAATTCTGTGCCTGCATCGACATTCAAAGTATCACGAGCCAAACGATTTGATATTGTTATTTTTTCAATATCATCAACCAAAGCCTGTTTCAACGTCCCAGTTAGTGTGTTCTGGGCATAAAAGCGTTCTTTTGCTAAAAATTTACCGATTTCGGTCGTTTTTGGCCAATTCATTTCACCACCACAAAACAAATAAGTTCAAAATCATCTAAACCTTGGATATTGTTTACCCCCAGCGTAGATCCCCCATAGGTGAATATGCTATTCACATCGGATTCTTCTTTGACATTTATGATCGTCTGGATGGATTTGTTCAGCATTTCTGAATAATGTTTCATGTCAAAACCATCCTTTGTTTCTGCATTAAAACTTTTGCACAACGCCTTATTCGGTGCAATCTGTCCTTTGCATAACCGCCCCATTATATCTAACATCTTTTTAGCACTTAAATGGTCGCAAACCACGTCACCATTTTCAGACAAATAAACCATATAGAATGGATGCAATCTGTTTTGTTTATCTATTTTTTCACCATTGTTGACATTACGCAGAACAAATATTACCCCGGATGGCATATCTGATTTTGCCGCGACAACTGCGTGCATTCCCTTAGCCGCGTGTTCAATCTCTGGATGTGTCTTGCGATAATCAACAACTTCTAATCTGAATTCGTTTAATCCTAAATCCATAATATTGACACCAGTATTCATGTCTTCCAGATCTGGCGTCTCTGTTTTAATCTTTTCAAGCTGAGCCTTTCTGTATTGCAAATCTTGATCTTTGCCGATGACGTTTATACCAGTACTGGTAATTGCAACCCCAGTCATACGGTTTTGAACACGATTAGTCAAATCAATGTATTTATCCAACTCACGTTCCGGCCAGAAGTTAACCATCTGGATTTTATCGTTTTTACTTCCAATACGATCAATACGCCCAAAACGTTGAACAATGCGAACAGGATTCCAATGAATATCAAAATTCACCATATAATCGCAATCTTGTAAGTTTTGACCTTCACTGATACAATCTGTACCAATCAGAATATCAATATCTTCGGATGGCATATTATTCAACACATCGCGATCTTTGGACACTGGTGAAAACATAGTTAACAATTCATTGAAATCGAATTTGCCTTTATCACCATTACGTTTAATTGTAGAGTCACTAGTATTTGCATCACCAGTCACAACACCTGTATTCAAACCAAATTCTTTGGATACATATTTTGATATGTTGTCGTACAAATATTGTGCCGTATCGGCCCATGCGGTAAATATCAAAACCTTTTTATTATTCGTATTTAATGGATGTTCGATCTTATTTTTGATGATAGTTTTCAGTTCATTTAACTTGTTATCTAACTCTGGGGTCATGTGACTGAACAATTCTATGATATCGTTAAAAATCGCCTGATCATTTTGCAATTCGCGCAACCAAGATTCATAATCCATATCATTGAAATCGATGCTGTATTCACCATATGTCGTATCAATTTGTTCATCGTCGTCATCAATATCAAATATATCGAGTTTGAATCCTTTAGCAGAGTGGGATTTTTTGAACTTTTCTATCGCTGATACCGCTTTATTGATTTTATCTGCTATGGATTTGGCCGTTTCATTAAAAGAGAACCACGAACTTTCCAGACGCTTCATCAAATTGATTGCCATCAACTTGCGGGTTCCCATTTCTCGGCCGGTAAGCGAAATACCTTTCCCTGCTTTTTTACCATATTTGGATTCATATTTTGGTAATTTACTTGGGAATATGAATTTTGATGGCGAATAAACACTAAGATACAAATGTTCTAATTTTCCGAATAAATCCGCATAATTTATCCCTAAGCTTTCATCCAAAGTTATCGCTGGATATCTGTTATCTGGTTCAAGGCGAGTCGGAAATTTTCCAATTTCGGAAATATCATAACTCTTTTCAATATGCTTACGACTTCTGGCAATTGTTACGGAATCCAGCACCTCAAAAAAGTCTTGATCCAATTTGTTTAACAAAGCCTCTGTTGTGCGTTTTTCTTCCGGCAATTTGCTCCAATCATTAAAGGCACGCTGGGCATTGTTAAAGATGACACTTAAACTTTTCTTAGTATTCAGTTTTTCATTTATCTCATCTTCCATACCTTCATAAGCAAGTTCCAATTGATATTTTAAATCAACAAACCGATTGTTTACCGGTGTTGCAGATAACATCAATACTTTTGTTTTTACACCAGATTTAATAACTTTTTCCATCAATTGATTATAACGATTGTATGATTCTATACCGTCTTCATCGACAGTTGTTTTACCACCATTTCTAAAATTATGACTTTCATCAATCACAAGCAAATCATAGTTGCCCCAATTGATTTTGGATAAATCTATATTGCCAGACATACCGTGATCGCGTGACAAATCGGTATGATATAAAACATCATAGCGCAATCTATCTTTTGCCACAGGATTGTTTAAATAATTTTCTTTGTATGTTGCCCAGTTATCTTGCAATTTCTTTGGGCACAAAACCAATACACTCTTATTACGACATTCATAGTATTTTATAACCGCCAGCGCAGTAAATGTTTTACCAAGACCGACCGAATCCGCCAAAATACATCCATTATATTTTTCCAATTTGTGAATTATATCCCTGGCTGCATCTTTTTGAAACGCAAACAACTTATTCCATATCTGGCTTTGTTTAAATCCTGTTGCTTCATTCGGCAGAACATCATCAGAAATATCGTTCAAAAATTCTTTGAAAATGTTATATAAAGTCACCATATAGATGTATTCTGGTGCATTTTCTGCATAAATTGTTTCAATATGTTCCAGAATTCGCTGTTTTACATCTTCCATTTGCTCTGGATCATTCCAAATTTCATTGAACAGATTCAAATATTGCTTGCTGTTTTCATTTTCCAAGCGGTTGATATACATCGCCAACGCATTGCCCTTTTCTGTGCCCAAATCTGTCGTTGTAAAACCGTTCATTCCGATGTAGGTATATTTGTCCCCAATGTTTATAAAAGGCTGTATAAAACGGTTTGTTTTGTTGGATTTAAATTGCACTTTGGCTCGGATCCAATCTGCACATTCTTTAGATATTGCTTTTTGTGTCATTTGGTTACGTAACCGCAATTCAAAATCAGTTCCGTACAAACTTTGTTCGCGTTCTTGACGCGGAATATAAAATTCGCGCTGTTCTTTGTGATTGGTACCACTTAAAAATGTTGGCGATGTAAATATAAAACGCAATTCGTCTATATTTTCCAACTGTTTTTTCAAATCTTGGTATGCATAAATAGAAAAACACGCCGCCGCGATCGACAGTTTGGAATGCTTTTTTATTTCGGTTTTTAGATCATCTGCTAACCTGTTGTTTATATTATCAAATAACTGTATTTTATTATTGAACAAAGCCATATATGAACCCTTTTGGGGTATAGTAGGACAAATGTTCAAAAAAATCTACAAATAATGAGAAAATTTTTCATTATCAATGTGATAGTTTAGTAAAACCCTTAAAACCTATTCTATTTTCATCCTTTTATGTGTTCAACCAATTTGTAGATGCCGGCGAAAAAGTGGCATGTATATTCTGGTGAATCGCCTGCGGATTTTTGCCAATCTTTGGCCCTTTGCAAAGCATCATCATAACCCGATTCCATCATATCAAAATCAAAACGTGGGTTTTTGGTATGATGATATTTTGGCATACAATTGCTTAATCTGCTTTGATTCACCTTTGGATCTTCGGCAACCTTTTGTCCGCAACACAACAGGCCCCAGGATTCTATTGATGGTGCATTAAATGCAATCCATATTTTTGGGGCACCGGGTTCGCATTCAGAATTGTAAGCATCAATATGTTTAAATGCCGCTTTTACTTTTTTGGGGTCATCGTTATCAAACACAACCCAAACTTCGGATTTTTCCGGCAACTCTGGCCCGCCACTAACAAAGCGTATTGCCGCAACAGCCAAGGTTAATGGATCGGCGGATCCTTTGTACATCGGAATCAGCGTACAATTATACGCGGCACATAATTGTTTGATGTATGTTCCTTCGGTTCCGGTGGTGCCGCCTTCACACGCCAGATAAATCACCTTTTTAGGAATTCTGCGACGAAAAGTTACTTCACTATTTCTTCCCATGCCCTTTCATCTCCTAAAAACGGAACCGCCCCATATCGCCCGTTGATATAATCTTTTTCAAGATCTTTATCAAACCGCGGGTTGATATCGGTCAAAGGATACAAATCACTTGCACCGTCTTCGTCTTTTTCTGTAAACCAAATTTCATCAACACGCCATATGTCATGACTCAACAACATGGTATTGTGTAATGCGGCGATGAACTGCCCGCCCATATGGTTGTTTAACAAACTTTTAAGCAACACTTTCGTCAAGAACGGATGAAACAATCCATCAAATTCGTCCAACAACAGCAATTTGCTTCCCGGCATGTTTTTGTATGAATACAACAAGAATCCAAGTTTGAACAACTTTATTGTCCCTGCAGATTCCTTTGACAGCGTAAAAGAAACATCCCCATGCATAGTTGTTAATCTTTGCACTCTTATCGTTCCACGCTCTGCTGTAAACACATAATAATCATCCCCATATTGGCGGATCAAAGCATGCCCAGGCAATAACCTTGACAAGTCTGGATCCTTTGCGATTTGTTCAGGCGTTGCCGGTGGTAATTCCGTCAAATCAACATCGGTTATTCCTGTATCGGCCTGACGCAACAACCCTTTCAAGAATTTTTTGAATTGTGGTTCTTTAAATCCGTTGTATATGTAGCCCGCAGGCACCTCTGTTTTAGGATCAAAGAACGCAATTCCCCGCAAGAATTCATCAATGTTCACAAAATGTTGATAGCCGGATATCTTGTTATCGATTATCCCATCGCTAAGTATTTTGGACATCAATGTGACATCTTTTGGGCACGTTCTGTTTTTATACCATTCGGTCTGAAACTTCTTCCCATATTCAGCATTAAGCCCCGTTCTCTTAAAGATCAAATTTCGTTTGGTCTTTTCTGCAAACGAGATTTCTTCGCTTAATATTTCCTTGGAATCAAAGGATATTTTATAAATATAATTTACCCCGTTTGATTCAAATTCAATTTCAAACTCTGTTGGTACATCGGATTGTTGCATAAAGGAATTCAAGGCATTCAACTGCAAAATGCTGTTCGGATATGCAAACATCGGCACAAAACCTATTGCCCGTAGCAGGTTTGTTTTTCCAGATGCATTTGCCCCATACAAAGCCACCCCAGACAACACTCGTTTATCCAAGATATGTTCTGGATGCTGTTGAATGGCGGTCTTTTCCATGGACAATGTCACCTTGTTTTTGAATGATGCAAAATTTGAAACAGAAAAGTTTATTAACATTTGAACACCTCTTCTTTATGATCAAAAATATCAAATTTCGACCAAAAAGTCAAGACAAATGTGAAAAAATCACATTTATTTGTAAAAAATGATAATTTTTGATCATTTTTCATAATTTTTCACCATTTTTGTTGTTCGCCGATCTGTGTCCCAATCAGCATTGTTTGGCAGTGTGCTTTTACTCCTTTACATGAACACCATGCAGGAAAAAATTTCATTTGTAAAGTCTTTATTTTCTGCGGATTTTAGCGTTGATACATGATGATACACCATGATACATTTAACCCAAAAAATGAGAAATTTTTGTATTTAAACATCTATTGAAACATTTAAATGCGCTTTGATACAAATTGATATAAATTGGCACATACGACCACTTTTCAAGCAAATTACTTCTGAAATTCCTCCAAAAATGAAAAAATACCAAAATGTGTCCGCACCAGGTCCGCACCCTGGGTCCGCACTTAACATATTGAAAATACGATTCTTTTTTCTGCAAGGTGCGGACTGCGGACCGTTTTTTTAGTTCTGTGTGTAGCGAGGTGGTGCGCTCGCCGTTACCCTCGATAAAAAACATCTGTCACAGAACCTATTTTATTTTTTCCGCAGATTTGTGCCATTTTTTTCAATTGTGGATTGAAACGAAAAACATCCACGATCATAACATTTGCCAAGAAAAACACCTTGATATTTTATAATACATCCAGATTGATTGAAATATCTATGAACACTTTTAAAAACATTATTGACATTTCGATACTTGTACGTAATTTCTCAACAAGTTTTCAACAATTTTTTTTGCATTTCTTCTTTCTCTTCCTTTTAATTTTATTTTTATTTATATATATTTCTTCTTTCTCTTCTTCTACTGATGATTTCTATCGTGATTTCTGGTGTGAAATTTGTTCTGATTTCAATATTGATTTCAGGTGTTTTTTTAAGAATAAAAAAGTGCTATCGATGCGATTAAACCATCGCAAAATATCAAAAATATGTTTTCAAAATACTATCCGCATATTGCGTTCGCAACGTTATTTATTGCGCGATAAGTGCTACTATCCATGATGTGCGTGTACCCTTCGGTGGTGGTTATACGGGAATGCCCGGCCGCTTCTTTCATAGCCGCCATATTTTCGCCTATATTCGCCCCCATACTGATGAAAGAATGCCGCAGATCGTGTATTCGCATGTGTGGCAACTTTGCGTATTCAAGCGCCCATTCAAACGGTTTACGGATGTTATTTATTGGGCGGCGGATATTGCCTACGCCTGGGAAGACATATTTACTGCCCAACGCAGTCGCTTCATCCAGCGCAGCCTGTAAATATGGTATAACCGCATCACATAACTTAACATCCCTTGCCCCGGTCTTACTGTCTTTCAAATGAATCACTTTGTGCATCAGTGCCAACTCGTCTACTTCCAGTCCTGTTATTTCTGATGCACGACATCCGGTTAGCATTAAAACCTTCAATGCATTGAATAATCGTGGATGCATTCTGGACGCTTTTGGCCCGACATCCAGCGCATGCGATAATGCCCTATATCCTTCTTGATCAAGTATCTGCGGTTTATATACCTTATTTGCCCCTTTGCGAACATATTTACATGGATTAGTATTTCGATCCACGTATTTATACATTTCGCACCAGTCCCAGAAATTTGAAAATAACGACAATGCTTTATTTGCGGTTGAAAACGATATCTTTTTCACCCATTTGGCATAGGCGTCCATTACATGCTTTTCTTCTATCTGGCGCATGTATAATTTATCAAACATGGGCCCCAGGTATAATCGATATTCGCCCCAATTGGAATCTTGCGTTCTTGGTTTCTTGTAAACCTTGGCATATTTTTCCATGTATTGGGGAAATAGATCTTCGAATTTTTCACCAAGATCTTCCTGTTGTTCTGTTTTTTCACGACGCGGGTCTTGACCATTTGCAATTTGACGCCGCAAATTCCATGCCATTTCACGAATGTCTTTAATTGAATAATCGTTATATCGCCCGATATAAAGATTGCATTTCTTGTTATCGATTTTACATCCCAAGAAAAATCTGATTGCGCGCGTTGATGCGGAATACCGCAGAAACAATCCGGGGATTGTTCCATCGCTTACCTGTAAATTTACATCAGAACGCAACAAATGTATCCAAGTATCGCGAAACGGCTTCGTATAGCATTTCCATTGCTTTTCCATATGTGTAACTCCTTTGGTTGCGACTACACAGTGCAACACACAAATAAAATAGCAAGTAAAAACAACTATTTTTTGCCGATTCTTTGTTGTTCCAACCATTGATTCACATCGGATTTGCGATATCGCACCATTTTGCCGATTTTAAAGTATTCCGGTCCAGTACCCAGCGCACGATATTGACTTAATGCCGAAATGGATGATTCAAGATATTGAGCCAACTGTCTTGGCGTCATAAGTTTATCTTTTTCTCCGTTTTCGTTTATAAAATAACAACTTGTATCTCTCTCCATCCCCCAATTTTTTTTGAACTCTTGTTCCATGTTTTTCTCCTTTGGGTTTTGATGGTTTTTGTCCGGTTTAAAAATGTCTCAAGATATCGTCAAATATTGCAACATTTTTTAATATCCGTACATATAATTTATAGCACATTAAAAAACAAAAATCTTCTAAAAACCGCAGAAAATTGCACTTTTTTGACGATCTAAAAGCAATCAAAAACTAGTCAAAACTATCAAAAACAATCAAAAGCAATAAAAAATACAACAATATTAAATTATATGATTTTTTGTTCATCGGCGTCACTCGGTCAAAAAACGACCGTTTTTACCAGATGTAATTTTGATAGAAAAAGCATATATTTTTTTATTAAAAACTACTGTTGCTTATCCATATTATATTGATTTTTTTGTTGTTTTGTGGTATAATACTCTTAACTTCAAAGGCACATTTTGTGCCGTTTTTTATTGCCTGCAATATCACCCACAAAATTTTGCAATTTTGCGGGGCCCGATGTGCGGGCTTTTTTATTTAACAAAGGAGTTTTATATGGATACAAATTGGAACGGTGCATATTGGGACGAAAACGGAGTTTTACATATTGATGTTTATGCAAATCCACCGCAAATAGAACCAGAAATAAAAACAGATGAAACCGATGATGAGGTTGATGAATATTCAGAAGATGATTTTGATGAAGAATATGATGAAGATGAAGTAGAACATACTTATGCTACCATAGATTGCGGTGGTGATTGCGGCGGATGTGTGGCTTTGATTGTTGACGACGAAGTCGTGTCTGGACCACCGTTTCACCCCAACTGTCGTTGTGTGTTAAGTATGGAAGATATAGAAAATGCACACTATCATGATTCTCATTTGCATCAAGATGTTGCAAGCGATAGAAGTGTGAATACTCGCGATATCAAATGGTTAAAAAGGGCTTTGTTCAAACTTGGCTACTATACCCCTGATTCCAGAGCTGGAGAATCTGATAAAAAACTAAATCAATATCCAAATCAGAGATTATTTGAAGCGATAGAAAATTTTAGAAAAGAAAATAAAATCAAAGAAAATGGTGCCGTAAAACCAGGTCATTGGACCGAAGTAAAAATAAAAGAAGAATTAAAACAACAACAAGAACCTTATAGATATAAGGGTAATACTTTTGAAACAAAAATAGATGTTAAAGATGGTCAATACGCCGTATTTGACGGACAAAAATTAACAGTTTATGATGGTGATAATACAATTTTATTCTGGAATGCGGTATCCGGAAAAGATGGATTTCAAACCCCCGAATATCAAGATCAAAAAAACAAAGGGCCAATACCAAAAGGTACATATGTTGCCCGACAAAATGAATTACAATATCGTTCTGATTATAATGTTATAAAACGATACACTTCTTGGCCGGGTGGCGAATCTAGTTGGGGCAATTCGCGAGTATGGTTAGAACCATCCAAAGAAACAAATACTTTTGGAAGAGACGGTTTTTCTATTCATGGCGGTGCGACACCTGGCTCTGCTGGTTGTATAGATTTAACATCAGGCATGGACGGTTTTACTGATTGGTTCAAAAACAATGGACATGATTTGATTATCAATGTAGAATATTAACCATGAAACAAAAAATGTACCTTTTTATGTATATAATTGCCGGATTTTTATTCGGCACTTTATATACCTTTTTGTGTGATTTAGCTTACTTTAGTAGGATTGCAAAATATGAAAGCATTTGGATAAACACATATTCCCATATGAATGGGAATCAACAACAGGTTTGGATGGCAAATAATGATATTTTTTGCATATTTATAGTACTTGGACTATTGATGTGGATTGGGTATGTTCTTGCACCTATTTATAGGGAAAAGGTATTTTTTATTCCTTTATTGGGCGTGCCAGTATTTTTTATAATTCAATTTATATTGTGTTCGGTTTTAAGAATAATTTGTTTATAGCACCACGATTCCTTGCTTTTACAACGGAAGTTATGTGGTTGTTACCTGTTTGCCATTGAACATTTTTTACACACAAGATAAATCATTGCTATTTAATGCTTAATGGGCTATTTTTATACTGATATGACAAAGATATTCACGATTGGTTTCAGTGGTAAAACCCCAGAAGCATTTCTGGATGTGTTGAATGCGGCGCGCATAAGTTGTGTTTGGGATATCCGCCAATGGCGGACTAGCACCTATGTCCCATATTATAACGGTGATAATTTAGCAAAAGTTTTGAGCAATCGCTATGAATATCATCCAGAATTTGCGCCAACTTCTGATATTTTAGCGGCGTATAAAGATAAAAAAATTACATGGGCAGAATACGAAAAAATGTATCGCGAATTATTGCAAAAACGCAATCCGTTGCAAAAGTGCGATATATCAAAACTTGATAGGATATGTTTGTTGTGTACAGAAAAATCTGCAATACAATGTCATCGCAGATTAGCCGCCGAATATATTACAGCACAATTACCAGATATTGAAATTGTGCATTTATAAAAAAAATTCCGTGGATCAATTTTTAAGAACGTTTTTTTGTATGCTCTAGATACATACAGATACACAACAACACAATTTTTTCTCTACACAATAGCTACACAACAAAAATTGGCTACACGCTGGATACACGGCTACACAATCCGCAACTCCATGATTTCCGCGTCACACACGATGTTCATAAAAATTTTTTCTGAAATTCTGTGACCTGCTGTTAATCCGTATGTCAGTTGAGCAGATGAGGTGACAAATAGATGTTTTAGGCGTTTTTGTCTGATTCCTGCTGGGGTGACACATTTTATGTTCGAAACCGTTTCTTTAAATTTGAAACATTTTTACCAAGTTCAAGCAAATCTAAGACTTCCCCTACACGACCGATGTTCAAATATTCAAATTTCTGAGCCACGATAGATAGCCGTTCAATAACATCTTTACTAATCTTTATTTTGTTTAATTTGCAACAGATAAATTCATCCTTTGCTTTTCAGGATTTTTTTCATTATGATAATATACATGTCCAACAAATTACTTTTATTTTTTATAGCCTTGACTTTACCGATGGTTTCGGTGGCCGGGACGCTAAACACCTCAAAAAACAATATTGTTGATACAAAGGCACAAGATATTTCAGTGGAAATACATTTGCCTGCAGACGTATCTACCAAAATCAAGAAATTGTATTTGTCGGCTAAAAACGAACAAAAACAAGGCAATTTTGAAGAAGCTATAAAAATTTATCAAGACATTCTTGATGAAAATCCTGGTTTGGTGACGGTGCGTTACGAACTTGCGCTTTGTTATATAAAAACGGAACGCTGGTATCGTGCAGATTATAATTTGCGTCTTGCAATGGCTGGCGAAGATATCCCCGAAGAAGTAAAACAACAAATGTTAAATTTGCGTTATGTTGTACGTAAAAACAAATATTGGAATTTTTGGTTTAATTTTGGTGCAGCACCTGATACATATGCAAGTCAGGCCCATGGTGGAGAAGAATGCATACAAATAAATGGGCAAAATGTTTGTCATAAATTGCCAGAAATAGAAAAAGTCATTGGTGTAAATTTTGCACTTGGCGGTGATTATGAATTTAAATTGTCTGAAGATTGACGCTGGAAAACAGAAGGTTCAATTGATACGTATATTTATGATTTCACTAAATATGATTATTTATCGTTGTCTGCTGCAACTGGTCCACACTATATATTTAAAAATGGAGATATTTGGCTTGCAGGTATTGCAAATCGTAGCTGGTATGGAAAGGAAAAATATCTGGGATCGTATGGTACGAAAATTGATACTAGTTATGATTGGTCTCGTAAAGTATCAAGCAGTTTGAATTTTCAGTTTCTGGATAATTTATATGATGAATATGGTGAATGGATGAATGGTCAGTCGTATACTTTGACATCTCATGTAAGTTATGTTTTTGATTCTGTAAAATATGTTTTTTTCCGTGGCAAATTAGAACGTGTGAATGCAAAATTAGATGCGTTTGCCAATAATAAATATGGTTTTAGTATAGGTTTCGTGACAGAAATGCATTATGGTTTTCGCGTGTCTTTAGAACCTTCTTTCTTATGGATAAATTATGATGGTGAACGCTATATCAAAAAAGGTGATATTTATCAGCCAACCAAAGAAAAAAGTTTTGTACAACAGTATACTATGTCTTTGGCCAATACTGAATTTGATATAAAGGGATTGATACCACTTATAACTGTAAGTTATATAAGAAAAGATTCAAATATAGAATCACGTGAATATGATAAAGGGAGTTTGGGTATAAGTTTAAAACGCAAATTTTAATTTCCTGAACCACCGGCAAAAGTACGTACTGGTCAATGAATTTACACTGTAAAATCGACAAAGTTTAGGGAAGTTTTTTTACTATCACATTATTTACCATTGATATATTTTTGATTTTATAACATAGTAAATTCATTTAATTCCAACATATCAGTTTCCTTGAAATCGGGCTTTATGTTTTTGAAAAAATTTTTATGGACATTTTGCCAATATGCTAAAGACAAATCCCCTTCGCCCTCTATTTTCGCCCAAATTTTATTAACATCACAAAAACGGCATTTACGGATATTGGTTATTTTGATTTTTATTTGTTCATTTTTAGAATTGTAAATTATGTTTATATCACCAATACGGGATAAAGATTTGTCGTCAGAATACAAAGAACACGTACCATGCTTTTTTCCGCATGCAACCAAATCAAATAATTCATCATTATTAAAAGTCCACTTGTCTATCATAATTATGATAGTAGCTTAAATTTTATTATATTCAACTTGTTTCCATCATAATTTTTGGCACAATGGAAACAATGAATTGATATTTTGTAGTTTTTCTGAAAAGATTTAATTATGCAAAATAAAATAGTATCTGAATTATTGATTATGCAGGACAACAAATTTGCAAAATTTAATGCAAATTTGTTGCCCGGGGTTAATCGTGAAAATATTATTGGAATTCGTACATCCGAATTAAAAAAATATGCTAAAAATTTACAAAATCCTGCTATATTCTTAGACAAGTTGCCGCATAAATATTTTGAAGAAAATCAAATTCACGCTTTTGTTTTATCAGAAATTCGCGATTTTAATATATGTATTGATATGGTCGAAAAATTTTTACCATATATTGATAATTGGGCAACCTGTGATCAATTAATTCCAAAAATATTTATCAAAAACACTGATAAACTTTTGCCATATATAGAAAAGTGGATTAAGTCAAATAACACGTATACAGTCCGATTTGCAATTGGTTTATTAATGCGTTTTTATCTAGGTGATAAATTTCAACCGGGGTATGCAAATATGGTTGCAAACATCAAAAGTGATGAATACTACATAAATATGATGCGTGCGTGGTATTTCGCAACTGCGTTAGCTAAAAATTGGGATGAAGTTATCGGAATTTTAAAAACAAATAAACTTGATTTATGGACACATAACAAGACAATTCAAAAATCCGTTGAATCTTGCCGTATACCTGACAAGCAGAAACAATATCTTGTTAAATTCAAACGATGAATTTATTCTTTCACATAATACATTGCTTTGTGATATAATCGGCACAGAAAGGAAAAATATGTTATTTAGTATAATTTTATTAATTGTTGGATTTGTCTTGTTAACCAAAGGTGCAGATTATTTTGTTGATGGGGCATCTGGGTTGGCTGTTAAATTGCGCATTCCTGAGATAGTAATCGGGTTGACCGTCGTTGCGATGGGAACCAGCGCACCAGAAGCATTTATCAGCATAATGTCTGCGTTGCGTGGTTCTAATGCGATTGCAATTGGAAATGTAATCGGTTCTAATATTGCGAATATATTTTTAATACTGGGGATTACCGCTATTGTTTACGTATTAAAAGTGAAAAAAAATACTTTGAAATACGAAATGCCTTTTGTTGCATTTATTACCGTGTTGCTGTGTTGGATGGGCATGAAATATGGTGTAATCACACGGGGGTGTGCATTAGTATTATTGGGACTATTCGTTTTGTTTTTGGGATATTTGTATATCATAGCGAAAAAGAATAAAAAACAAGATATTGAAATACAACAAATAAGTGGTAAAAAAATCGCACTTTATGTAATTGGTGGTTTAAGTGCTTTGATTATCGGCGGACATTTAACAGTGAATTCTGCTGTGGATATTGCACGTCGTATTGGTGTATCAGAGCGTATAATCGGACTGACCATTATTGCGTTTGGAACCAGTGTCCCGGAATTGGTGACATGTGTTGTTGCGGCAATAAAAAGACAATCTGACATTGCAATTGGGAATATAATTGGTTCTAATATATTTAATATTCTTTTTGTTTTGGGATTATCAGGTATAATATCACCTATTCCATTTGATTCTGTTTTTATTTTCGATGGTGCTTTGGCTTTGTTAGCTGTTATTATGTTGATATTATTTACGTATCGACATAAACGACTTGGGCGATTTGGTGGAATAGTGTTCGTTATTATGTATGCTATATATGTTGCATCTTTGGTTATCGGGAAATAAAAATCGTATTGATTTATTTTTGATTTTTTGGTATTAAAAAAAATGTACACACAAAATGGAAAAGAAATGAAAAAAATTGTTATTATTACAGGTGCCAGTTCTGGGATGGGCGCAGAATTCGTTCGTCAAGTTCATAAAAAAACACAAAACAGAGCGGATGTCAAAGATGTTGAAATGTGGTTGATTGCCTATGACAAACCAGGCTTGGATGCAATAGAAAAAGAATTAGGTAAAACTGTTAAGATACGTTCCTTTGCTATGGATTTGTCGGGGGTATCTGGTGTTCGTAGTGTTGAAAAATTATTAACAGACGAAGCCAAAGAGGGTAAATTCGTTATTGATTTGTTGATAAACGATGCTGGATTTGGAACATATGGTCCATTTATAGAAACAGACCCATATCGTGAGACCGCAATGGTTGATTTAAATTGTACTGCACTGACCGGACTTTGCGGCATTGCGTTACCGTATATGAAGCAAGGCAGCAGGATTATAAACGTTGCTAGTTTGGCTGCGTTTATGCCGTTGGGTAATTTTGCGGTTTATGCAGCTACAAAATCATATGTGTTATCGTTTTCTATGGGATTGGCTGCAGAATTAAAAGAACGTGGCATTGGTGTATGCGCACTTTGCCCTGGTAGTGTAAGTACTAATTTTGCCAACGTTGCCAGCAACGGAAAACGCAAATTAGTGTGGCACGGATTATCCCCGCAAAAGGTTGTTGCACACTGTTTACGGACAAGCGAACGCGGTGGTCGTATTGCAATTTGGGCATTAAAGTGGAAACTGGCTGCATTTTTAAGTCGTTTCGTCGGTCGCTATGCAGGCGCCAGGTTCACATTTTTATATCATAAGCGCCCGCATTAAAGTTCCAATTCTAGTTGCATTTGCTTTGCCAAGTATTCACGACGACGGTGATTGTATTTTGCGATTTCGTTCATATCAATATTAGCGCAATGATCATACAAAACCTGGTCTACACTGGACGGAATATCTGCTAAATCGGTGCGACGGAAACAATAACCTATGTTGATAATTTTTATCTTCTTGTTTTTGATATCAATATGTTTTGGGCCATCTTGGATATCAAGATAGTCAAATTCCTGTGGTAAATCTTGCAAATCTTTGATTTGTGGGTTTCCATTTATTCTGTAAACACGCACGTGTTGTGGTCCATATTTCAAATTTGTTAACCGTGGACAAACAGATGCATTGAATTCTTTTGCTGCCTTTGGGGCGCCCCTTAGGGACATTAAATTCAAATTTTGCGAACAATCAAATTTGCCCATAACGGTAGTCGTTGATAAATTCGGCAAATTTTGAAAGTTTTGCTTTGACAAATCTACATCACCATAAATCGTGAAATTTTCAGGCAATTTGTTCAAATCATAAATTTTACCGTCTTGAAAAAGACAACAAAGACCACTGTAAATGAAAGATTCGTTGTGAACAACGTAAATACCTTCACGAAATTTTAATCCAGAATTCTGGTTAAGAACATCGGTGGGAGCCTCCATTTCTTGGCCGTTTGTAATCATTTTTGTAAATCCTGGCTTGGCAACAAATACTTTGACAATGTGTTCTTGCTCTTTGATTTCTGACATTTGTTTTTTCCTTGGTTAAAATTATATCTGTCTTTTCGGTTGGTAAAGACCTTCGGCCATTAACGCTGTTAAAAGTCCCCTGTAGTTTTCGACAATTTCGCAAAGATGATGATTGTATGGCGTTTTTGCATTGCTTATCAATACTACTGGAATTTGTCTTTCTATACAACCCAACACCACATTTGGGGAATCATCATAATGAACGTCTGGGGCAATAGTTTTTAAAATATCTGGTTTAAAGCCCTGCATATCATAAACCTGGGACACAGAACAATGAATTCCTGCATCGCGTAGTTGTCTGAACGTTTTATCAGGTTGTTTTTTCACACGTTCTGTGACAAAAGCAATTTCTATTCCAGGTTTTTGCATCAAACTATTCAAAACCTTTGGAATAGTTGGATAAACAAGTGGCATTTGATACAAATAATCACTTTGAAACAAATCCATTAATATATCAGCTATTTCTGAACCATAACATTTATAGATATCATAATCTGTGGGCAATTTATATTTTTTACCCACAATTTTAAAGGCCTTTTTATATAATGGGCCAAGATTAAATATCACCTGGTCTAAATCTATAGAGATTTTCATACACAAAACCTTTTTATCAGGCCCATTATAATTAGAAAATTGACAAAATCAAATTTTATTTACAAAAAAATACCGAATTTATCGCACACGGACAGATTTGAAAAACATAGCAGTTGTTCCATTGTTATCTTTGGGCAAAACCCCCGGGGAATATATCATTGGCATTGGTCTCCATTGTGTAAAATTAAAAAAAATCGATATATCAACCGGGAAACGCGCATATTTATTGGGTTCTGATTTTATTTTAGATTGTAAATCGGCATTTCTAATAACTGTTAAATACATTATATCTATCAAATCGTGTTCCAAGGCATACTTGTATGCACCTGCCCCGCCACAGATAAAAATTTTGTCTACATCTGGGCACATATCCATTGCAGTATCAATCGATTTAGCATAAAAAACACCATCTTTATATTCGTTTTTATATGAAGAACTGCATACTAAATTAAGGCGTTCTGGCAATGGTTTAATCGGCAGATTTTCAAACGTAACACGACCAAAAATACACGGATTATGCAACGTCATTTTGCGAAAATGATATAAATCAGACACACAATGCCACGGCATAACACCATCGCGTCCAATAACATTATCTGGACCAACCGCAACAATTGCACAAATTGTTTGATTTTTATTTTTCATACCAAGACAATAACACAAACTATAAAGCCACCCAAGTAAAAAATAATTATCAACGCGAATAAAAACCTAGGCATATATACAAATTGTTCAAAATGCTAAAATTTGGCATAATTAAGCCGTGGGTTCAGGCGCGATTATCAAAACTAACTTTTTGTTTTCCAATTCAAAAGTGATAATGTGTCTGAATCCATATTTTATTGCAATTTCAAATCTATGTTATAAAAATTCCCCGCATAAAGCGGGGATTTTTCTTGGTGGAGACACAGGGATTCGAACCCTGGACCCAATGATTAAAAGTCATTTGCTCTACCAACTGAGCTATGTCTCCAAAACTGAACCGTTTCATCAGCGTTCGGGGGCAATTTTGCCACATAAAAAAAAGAAAATCAAGAAAAAAATGTGATATTATATATTTATATGCTTATATGCCGAATTGGTAAATATTCCGCTATGAAACTAATTCGGATTGGATCGCAATTTCTTACGTGTGGTATACCCAGTAGCGGAAAACCAGTCGTCTATCATAGATAGTGTTGTTTCGATATAACGTGCTATTTCCCGCGGTGAATTGTGAAATCTGTATTCGTTAAGGATTTGATTTAATTCCTGGGTGATAAACGATAAAATCTGGGTGTGTTGCGCATCCAAGACGTCTATTTTGTCCGATTTGTAAAGTAAATCTTCCATTTGGTTTAATTGTTTGCGAATTGCGCGGATGTATTTTTTATCAAGATTCAATTTGCGCGTGTTGATATTCAAATCCTGCATAGGAACTTCTATGCGTGGCAACCCGATAATGTTTTTCATTTGTGCTAAAATTTTAAACAAATGGCCGTCAAGAGTATTTATCAAAGCAGTATGTTGATGTTTGTGTACCCGGCGAGTTACCAAATAATTAGAATAATCGTAAAACAAAAAAACCAAAGGTATTGCCAAAAGCGATGCTGCTACGTTGTCCATTAAATCTATCCAGCCCGCGCTATGCACATATTTTTGGGAAAAATCAAAAACAAAGACACCTCCCGCAATGGACAGAACATATGGTATCATTTTTAAAATCAAGTTAATAAAATTCATACAAAAATTATATACCAGTCCCCCTATTTTGTTTACAGGAACAAAATCCAACAAAAAACGCTCAGACCCTTGAATTTTTCAAAAAAATTACTATAATTAAGTTGTTGAGTGGGTTAACAACATAACCAAGAGGTGATGCTATGGCAATGTCGATGAAAGATTTTTTACTTTTGTATTTCCGTCAACTTCATTTTAATTCTATGCCAGAACCCGTTCGGGCACAATTTGACATATATGTTGACCATAATGATTTTCGCGGTGATATGAAATCGTGGGCAGATGATCTGTTGGCAAAAAATGCTGATGGTAAACCATTTAAAGATAAAGATATTCAACCCGATGGACACTATGTTCACAAGGATTTGCCTGATGCAACTGCTGAACTTAGTGATGAAGATTGGAACAGACTTTATATCACTTTGCAGCACGCACTTGTTGGTATGGATTTGGACCGCGATTCTTTAGATAAAAAAACGGTTGAATTCTTAGATGAAAATTTTGGCAAAGGTAAAGTATTTGAACCAATCCCATTAGATGGTGAAACTATGCTGGCGGTTGGGGGGTTTTATAGAGATGTTCTTAACGATGCAAATGGATATTCTTTGTTCAATGCTTATGCTGGGGTTGAAGATGCAACAAAGGCAGATTACGAAGAATTCAAAAAATCAGTTGCAAAAGTTGAATATGAAAAGAAAGCCGATGTAAGAAAAAAATTGGTAAAAATGGTTAGAAGTCTGCAAAATGTCGACTTGACAGAATACCAGGGCTTTCAAGAAGTTGGTGAAAAATTAAACAAACTTGCCAGAGAAGGAGAGTTAACAAAAATCTTGAATGGTTTATCTCAGGAAAAAGAACCACAAGAAATAGACATCAGAAAGTTAAAATCCAGATATACAGATGTTTTGAATACTCTACATAATGAACCAAAGGTTGCGACAGATTTCAAACGTTTTGACAATGGCAAGATTTCAGAACAATTGGAAAAAGCAATTGCAAAAACTGATTATACCGGTGAAATCACAAAAAAAGATTTTGTTCCTGAAAAGGTTGACGATAGAAAAACTCTTCGTCAAAGAATAGAAAACACAGCACAAAATGTTTACGATAATACGCTGAAAAAATGGCTTACTTTGCGTCCAGATCACATTTATGCCCTGGAAAATACCGCAAAGCCAATTGTTAACGTAATGACAGGTGCAGATTTCAATCTTAAACCTACTGACGGCATCAAAGGTATACTTGACAAAGCAGATGCAATCGCTGGAAAATTACAGGCAAAATCGCCACGAGCAGCCGAACATTTTGATTGGTTTGTAAAAACAATGAAAAGCTTATCAAATACAGATTCGTTCAAAAGTGCACTGCGAAATGGTCAAGAATTGCATAAATTGATAACAAATGTATGGGACAAAGCTGTTGCAGACAATAAATTGGAAGAAGCAAAAACCGCTATGGAAGTGTTAAAGGTTATGTCATATGATTTGATTGACAGCAGAAGAATGAATGCAATCAACCAAATGGACTTTACGGTTTTCAGCGATTCAAAAATGTCCTATATGCAAGGCAAAAATCCTGGAAGCGAAGCTATTCGTGGTTTGGCCAAGGGTGTTGATTTTGCCCTTAAAGGAACTGTAAAGATTGTGGGGTATACAGCAGCAGCGGCGGTCAACGGGATAAGACGCATTGGAACCGGTGTCAGAAAATCTGATGAAAACGAATATTTAAAAAACAACAAAGAATTGCAAGAAGCGTCTAAAAATCGCGATGCACAAAATGCTAAGGATCAAGCAACTCTGGACGAATTAAAACAAAAACAAGAAAACGGTGATATTTACGACGGAATCGAAGATGAAATCGCTTTCTATGAACAAAGCATCCAGGGACGCAATGATGCATTTGATAAAAAAAGCAAAAAAACGAAAGAAGCATACGCTGAATTGATGGGTTTCTGGAAACTTTTGCAAACTGGAAAAACAAAAACTCTGTTCCGTATAAGCACAAAACGTGTTCAAAGAAAACGTGATGAAAAGCTACAATCGTTAGCCGTGCAATACAAGAACGATTATGCTAATGCGGCGTAGTTTTGATGTATTTTTGTTAAATAGACGGCGTTTATTACGCCGTCTTTTTTTGTGAAAATTCAAAAAAATATTATTATTGAAACAGGTAAAATCATTTGCTATGCTTTGGCCATAAAAAACACAACAAACAAAAGGATTAATGATGTATATACTTGCTTTGAATTGTGGGTCTTCGTCCCTTAAATACCAGGTTTTTGATGCAGATTCTAAAAAGGCCATAGTTGGTGGAAATGTTGAAAAAATCGGTTCACCAGATTCTTTTTTAACACAAAAATATCCAGACGGCCACAAAGACAAAAAAATTACTGAGATGAAAAATCACAACGAAGCATTAAATGTTGTTTTGTTTATGTTGCGCGAAGCATCTATTGATATGAACGAAATTGGTGGTGTTGGACATCGTGTTGTTATGGGTGGGTCTAAGTTTGCTTCGTCCGTAGAAATAAATGACGAAGTTATGCGTGCAATCGCAGAATGGCGCGATTTAATGCCGTTGCATATTCCTGCGTCATTGATGGGCATAGAAAGTGCGCGTCAGACGTTGCCTAATGCAAAACAGGTTGCTGTGTTTGATACCGCATTTTTGCAAACTATGCCGGAACATTCATATCGTTATGCCGTTCCAGAAGCGTGGTATAAAAACCTGGGGCTGCGTCGCTATGGGTTTCACGGAACATCGCATTTGTATGTTTCTAAACGCGCAGCGGCTATGTTAGGCAAACCTGCGGATCAATGCAATTTAATTACTATGCATATTGGTTCTGGGGCATCTGGGGTTGCAATCAAAAATGGTGTTGCCGTTGATACTACGTTGGGTATGACGCCAACTGCAGGTCTGGTTATGGGAACACGTCCGGGCGATGTTGACGCAGCAGCATTATTGTATGTTATGGAAAAATTGAATTTGACCCCTGAACAAATGACCAAGCATTTAAACAAAGATTCAGGTTTGATGGGTATAACAAAATGTTTTGCTGATCGTCGTGATGTCGAAGAAAATCGCGAAACAAATCCAGATTGCCAATTAGCTATTGATGTTGAAACACATACTGTAAAAAAATATATGGGTGCTTTTTCATTTGAATTGGGTCATGTGGATGCGATTGTGTTTACCGCGGGTGTTGGTGAAAACGATGATTATTTACGCGAAAAATTCTGTTCTGGGTTGGAAGAATTTGGCATCAAATTGGACAAAGAGGCAAACAAAAACGCCCTGGCACGCAAAGGTGTTGACGAAGCGGTAATCAGCGCACCTGATTCCAAAGTCAAAATCTTTATGATTGCAACAAATGAAGAATTGGTGATTGTCGAAGACACGATTGCAATTATGAACGGTACGTACAATCCAAATCATTTGAAAATGCAATATTCGTTTGCTCAGAAACAAAGATAAAAATATTTGTTATGATATATAAACCAGTGGAGAACCACTGGTTTTTTTATTGAACAGAACGTATCAAATTTGCTACATTTATTTATATGAATAAACAAGTTTTTGATTTCTTTAATACTGATTTGCAATTTATACACGGTGTGGGGCCTGTGTTGGCTGCGCGTTTTAACGATATATTGGGGGGGCGACGCGTTCTGGATTTTTTATTACATAAACCATCATATGTTCGCGGGCGTGCAATTTTAGATTCTGTAGTGGGAGCGCAAAATGGCGATACGATTACTATTTCCGTTTTGGTAAAATCACATAAACAAGGTGGCGTTTTTCGCGGACGTCGACGTCCAACCCAGATTATATGCACTGATAAATTCGCAGCACCAATAACAATACAATTTTTTAATGTGAAATTTTTGGATTATTGGACTGAAAAATTACCAATTGGTCAATGGCGAATTGTAAGTGGCAAACTGGATTTCAATTCACGAAGGGGTGCAGTTATAAATCATCCTGAATTTATAGAAATTCCTGAAAACGCAGATAAAATACCAAAGCACCAGGCAATATATCCATCTGGAGAAGGTTTAAGTCAAAAAACTTTTTCGTCTGTGCGCGACCAGATTTTCAAGATAATCCACGAACAGATTGCCGCGTATGTAAATGACGAAAGGATGATGGAATTTATTGATGCATTGGAACATATACATTATCCCTCGACTAACGACGATTTGGCGCCGAACAATGTATACGTTGCAAAATTGGCGTATTGCGAATTGTTCGCACATCAAAGTGCGATTGCTATTAATCGTCGTGCACGTATTGAACAAAAAAATTGTCGTCCTGTGCGTGCAAAAAAATATGATTTAATTGATAAATTCTATGATATTTTACCGTTTACGCTGACCGGCGCACAACGGCGCACTATTGATGAAATTTTTTCTGATTTTAATAAACCTGTTCCAATGATGCGATTGGTTCAGGGCGATGTAGGGTCCGGAAAAACTGTGGTCGCGTGCGCAGCGATGATAAAAATGGCTGAATCTGGTGCGCAATCTGTGTTATTGGCACCGACGGATACTTTGGCGCAACAGCATTTTGCAAAATTGCAACCAATGTGCGAAAAATTAGGATTAGTATGTGATATTTTGACCGGTCGCGACAAAGGTGCAGCGCGACGTGAAAAATTGATTTCTTTGCGATCTGGACGAACAAAGATAGCAATTGGAACACACGCGCTTTTTTCAGATGATGTGGAATACAAAGATTTAAGTTTGATTGTGATTGATGAACAACATCGTTTTGGTGTTGCCCAGCGGACTGCGATGCGAAACAAAGGAAACAACCCAGATATGTTGGCGCTTTCTGCAACACCTATTCCGCGAACGCTTTCTATGACAGTGTATGGTGATATGGATATTTCAATTGTAAATGAAAAGCCGGCGGGGCGAATCCCAATTAAAACTTCGAAAATTTCAGTGATGCGGACAAATGATTTGATTGCGCGTATTGCCCCCCAGGTTGCCAATGGTGCCAAGGTTTTTTGGGTATGTCCATTGGTTGAAGAATCTGAGATTTCAGATATGACTGCGGCGCAATCACGATTTGATGAATTAAAAAAATATTTTCCGCATACTGGGCTTTGCCACGGACAAATGGATAAAAAAGAACGCGATGCAGTTATGCAAAAATTTGCAGAATCAAATTCAGATATGCGTGTATTGGTATCCACCACGGTTATAGAGGTTGGAATTGATGTTCCATCTGCGACCATAATGGTTATTGAAAATGCAGAACGATTTGGTTTGGCCGCGTTGCATCAATTGCGTGGGCGCGTTGGACGTGGCGATAAACAATCGTATTGCATATTGCTGTACGGGAATAATATAAGTCCTGATGGATTAAAAAGATTAGATATTTTATGTGAAACAGATGATGGTTTTGTTATCGCAGAACAAGATTTAATGATGCGTGGCGTTGGCGAATTACTTGGCACGCGTCAAAGTGGTTGGATTCAATACTATTTTGTTGATTATCGCGAACACAGGGATTTATTCAAATTGGCACAATCTGCCGCAATGAATAATAATGCAACTGATGAGAAATGGGCCTATGATTTGCGTTTGATTTTCGATTGTTCAACCGTAGCGGGGGCGTAATGAAAAAAATCCTGGTATTTTTATGTTGTTTATTATTCGCAAATGCAGCACGTGCAGCAACACTTATTAACGATACAGAAATAGAACGCGGGATTAGCGAAATCATTATGCCTGTGGTTCGGGCTGCAAATATATCTGAAGACAGATTGAAAATATACATTGTGCACGACGATGATTTTAATGCGTTTGTTCGTGGGGGCGAAGATATTTTTATTTATACCGGGTTGCTTAAACAAATCAAAACTCCGAACGCATTGCGTGCAGTAATAGCACACGAACTGGGGCATACTATTGGTGGGCACATTGTGCAAATGACTGACCGTCAACGTGCAGAAATGATGCGGACTTTAATAATTCAGGCGTTGGGTGTTGGATTAATGGTTGCGGGTGGCAATCCGACCGCGGGAATGGGGGTTCTGGCGGGTTCAACCGGAATTGCACAGCAATCTATGTTGTCTTTTTCGCGCGACGAAGAACGCATAGCCGATGATTTTGCGGTTGATTTAATGGTTGATGCGAATCAAGACCCAAACGGATTGATTCAGGTTTTTGAACAAATGCGCGATATGACCGAAGCATTTGAAACCCGCGTAAATCCAAACAGAATTAACCATCCCTTGACAAGCGAACGGTTAAATAACGCAAAAACAAAAATTAAAAATTTGAAAAAAATCCCAAGCAAATCATCTGGACAGATAGCAAAAGAAAACGCAGATTATGATATGCTGCGCGCTAAATTGATTGGCTATCTTGATAACGATAAAAATGTTTTAACGCTTTATCCGTATTCTGATAAATCAGATGCGGCAATTTATGCACGTGCAATTGCAAATATGCGAACTGGGAATCTGGACATCGCGAAAACAGGAACCCTAACGCTTATTACCCGACATCCAAATATACCCTATTTCTATGAATTGTTGGGCGACATAGAATTTCAATATGGGCATTATGATGACAGTATTAACGCATATGAAAAGGCATTATCTTTGGCTGAAAATGCGCCACAGATTGAAACTGCATTGGCATTGGTTTTGTCAGAACGCAACAAATCAGATGACAAAACGCGGGCGCGCGAATTGGTTAAACACGTCATTTTGACAGAACCTGCACCTTTAGCGTATTGGATTTTGGCGCGTGCGACAGATGATGGGGAATCCGATTGGGCAATGGCGGAATTTTATAAAATGAACGGCGATATGCAAAACGCGAAAAAATATGCTAAATTGGCGCAAAAAAAATCAAAAAAAGACAGCCCGGAATACATAAAATCCGGCGATATTTTGAAAAAATAATAAAATATTGAATTTGCGTTTTTTTCAATATATAATTATCACATCACAGAAAGGTTCTGTGGTGGGGCGTCATAACCCATAAAAACCAGTGTCCGCGGGGACATTAATTACCTCCAACAATCGGTTGGAGGGTTGCGAATATGTTGAATAAGCACGCTATTTTCTGGTTATTATAGTTATGAACCTCCAACCGCCCTTTTGTGGCGGTTAATAATTTCAAAATAATGGAGGTGAATATGAAATATGCATCTGATTTCAGAGAAAAGGTTATTATAAAACTTTCAAAAATATTGTATAAAACCGACATTTATATAGTTAAGGGAAATAAAACTGATTTTGATTATTCTGTGTTTGATAAAAAAACAAATGAAAAGATTTTTTCTATAACTCGGGATAGCAGTCTGATTGAAGATATAATCTGTGTCAAAGATGAACAAATTTTCAGTCCTTTTGGGTCAGAGTCTTTTGATAAGTTATTATCAGATATTATAAAAATGCACAAAGCGCAAAATTATCAAGATAATCTTAGCATCAATCAACATCAATTTTTGATATATAGATTCCTGGCAAGATTCTATTTTGATTCCGAACAAAAGGGCATACGGTGAACAACGGGAAATGCAAAATAATTTGATTCATATATTCCACGTTATATCGCGACACGAAGTATGTATAATTATGAACAGAATCGCTAAAAACAAAGAAAACATATTGCAACTGTATATTAAAGGTCGCGAACAAAACTGGGATTCAAATATTGTCCAGGAAATATATTGTGCAATAATTGAAAAAACGCAAAAACCGTCGGTTTTAATGCAATATCGTGCAAATTTATAAAATTTTATTTTTATTGATTTCTGGATTTTTTCACATAACATTAATGGGAAAGTTCAGGCAATCAAATGGAACAAAAGCAAAACAGTATTGATGGTAAAACTATGAAACGGTTATTAAAACGTTTAAAGACCGAACCTGTAGAAATTTATCCAGGTTATAATTCTGGCTTTGTTTTACCTAATAACACACCAATCGGGATTATAATTACAAAATCAACAAACGAACTTTTGCCACTATGTAAATTCGACGAACAAAGCGATATGTCAGTATTTTTTACAGTCTATCCCGTTGGTAAATTTAAGCCAATGTTTGAAATCAGTTTGAAAAAAAGTGGGCGATATGTGTATAAAAACAATCAAAAAATTATAAATCCCCCACAATTTTATGACTTGTTCAATCAAGTTTGGCAGATTCGAAAAACAAAAATCGAAACAAACGAGAAGTCTGAGTCAAATTTGTTAGATATAAGAACCGCTAAAATACAAAATATAATTTTGAATTATTTTGAAAAACATAATATTATCGCTCCAAACCAGATTATTCGATAATGCCCCACCAGCAAAAAACGACTGTTGATACAAAAAAACACCGCCAAAATGGCGGTGTTTTGTTATTCAAAACATCTTAAATTTGATAAACAACCTTTTCAATACCCTTTCTTAACAACAAATCATCCATTTTGGATTTCAATTCGTTCTGAGCAGCTTTAACTTTATCTGTCTTAGATTGTTCTTCTGCTTCTCTTTTTCTTTTATCTTGGGCCCACCAGGCATCATCCGCTGCCTTATGCAATTCTTCAATTGCTTCATCAGACCAATTTTGTTGTGTTTTACCAAACAATCTGAACGTAATTGGATTATCTTTTCGTTTTTCTTCGCGGCTGTATTTAAGATAAAAAACCTCTGTCCCGCCATCTTTAACAGTGTAGGTAAAATACGGATCTGTAGCACCATTATGTTCATATTTTATTTCTAAATCTGTTGCTTTCTTTAATAATTCTTTTAAAGAATTCAACATCCCCTTTTCGAAACTACTTGTAGCCATTTTTAACTCCTTTGTTTGTTTTCTCTATTTATTATAGAGAAAAATCATAAAATTTCAATAGCAAACGCCATTTGAACAATCAAATGGCGTTTTATGTAACAAAAACATAACAAAATTACCCGACCAGTTTTTTCCACAAAGACTTTTTATTTTGTGGCTTTTTCTTTTTACCACGGTGACGTGGTGCATTTGATGTTATACGCTTAGCTTCGGTATGCTGTGCGTTTTTCTTTTTAACATCAGTAGACGGTTCATAGGCGGATAAAACATCATCAGTTTTGACATTTTCTGCTGCGACACGTTGAATCGAATATTGGTCGATATTCATCAAACTGTCGTCGCCAACAATGACTATTTCAGTTCCAAATTCTTTTTCCATTTCTGCCAATTCAGCACGTTTTTGATTTAACAGATAAATTGCAACATCACTAGGCACTGTCATTATGATTTTCTGAGCCGCCTTGGCCAACAATTTTTCCTGTAAATGGCGGAAAAGAATAATAGATGCAGTCTGAATACTTGGTACCACGCCTGCCCCCATACAATGCGGACAAACAACATACGAAGATTCAATAAAGCTGCTGCGCATACGTTGACGCGATAACATCAGCACACCAAATGCGTTGATTTTCGCAACTTGGGTGCGCGCACGATCGTGTTTCATAACTTCGCGCATTTTCTGTTCCAATTTGCGATTGTTTTTTTCGTCTTCCATATCAATAAAGTCTATGGCGACAATACCCGCCAAATCACGCAAACGCAATTGCAATGCGATTTCTTCTGCTGCTTCTAAATTGGTATTAAGCGCGGTTTGTTCTATATCTTTTTCTTTAATCGCACGGGATGAGTTAACGTCAATCGTCACCATTGCTTCGGTTTGGTTGATAACAATAGACCCACCAGACGGCAAACCAACATATGGACCGTGCAAGCCTTCTAATTGTTTTTCAACACCAGCCTTGGTCATCAATGGAACCGCAGCATCTTTGTATTGAATCAATTGTTTCCGTGGTGCACGACCGTACATTTGTTGGAAATAAGATTTAACTTCGTCAAAAACCTCATCGCCTTGAACATACATAACATCGTTTTTATCTGTTATGAAATCACGAACCACACGGCGCAAAAGTGAATCTTCGGTGTGTATCGTCACAGGTGCAATTGATTCCAAAGTAGTTTTGCGAATATCGTTCCACAGCGATGTTAAATAATCATAATCTTTGGTGATTTCTTCTGCTTTGGCATCCATAGCCGCAGTACGCAAAACAACAGTCATACCCTTTGGTATTTTCAAAGTGTGCAAAATTTCACGCAAACGCGCACGTTCTGCTTTGTCTGATATTTTCTTAGAAACACCATAACTGTTGCGTTTTCTGGAATTAGGCATCAACACTGCAAAACGACCCGCCAATGACAAATAAGTCGTCATTGATGCGCCCTTTTGACCGCGTTCTTCTTTGACACCCTGGACCAACAAAATTTGTTTTGGTTTTATGACGTCTTGAATTTTGAATTCGTGTGCGCGTTTAAGAAATTCTTTGTTATCTTCACCCGCACTGTGATCGTCATATTCAGCGACTTCGTCTTCTTCATCATTCGGATCGTCATCGTCGTCAACAATGTTGGCGTGTGCCAATTCCATTAACTTTTTCTTTTGTTCAGGTGTGACCTGGTAATAATCAGGATGAATTTCAGAAAACGGTAAAAAACCATTTTTTCCGGTTCCGTAATCTATGAAAGCTGCCTGAAGCGACGGTTCAACACGTATAACCTTGGCCAGATAAATATTACCCTTTATCTGAGGTTTAGTCGTTGTTTCTACGTCAAAATCAGACACCCTGTTCGTGGCAGCATCCACCACCACCACCCGGGTTTCTTCGGGATGAACCCCATCCACATATATCTTTTTTGACATTTAATAATCCTTTTGTGTTGTGGGTGTATGAAATGAAAGCAATGCGTTCCCGTGGGGCTTCCCCGCCCATGCCAAGGATGCACGCAATGATGACAAACAGCGCGACTCGCATTAATGTAAAAAGTGATAACACAAACACAATTTACCCCATTTTATACAACGCTATATAACATAGCAGTTCAACAATCCAAAGGCAAGTTTTTTATTGTTCGGATTCTAATTTATGTTTGTGATGTGGTAATGGAATTTTAGGGATTTTTTGCTTGGCTTCTTCCAACCAGCGACGCATACGCGCACGCAACCAACGTTCATAGATGAAAAACAATCCACCGATACCAATCAATGGCAAAACGTAATAAATTATTCTGAACGCCAATAGTGCGCCAAAAATGCTGGCTTTGTCGACACTATCAGGCAATGCAGAAATAAATATAGATTCAAAAACACCTATACCACCAGGAACCTGGCTGAACACGCCGGCAACCATTGCAACCACAAACAGACCAATAAACATACCAAATGGCATAATCTGGGCAGAAACATACGGACGCAAACAAAAATACAGAACCAAACCCGCACAAAGCGCATCCATCATACCCAATGCTGTTTGAGTCAACGCAGTTCCAATTGATGGGATTTTGAATTTTATTTGCCCAGTTTTAATACTTTTATCACAGAATGCAATTGTCATCGCATAATACGCCAAAATCAATGACAAACACGCGATGAATAATCCGTTCAGACCGAACGACATCCCGGTTGATTGTTCTGACAACCCAGCAGAAACCAGAAAATACCCGATTATTTCAACCGCTGCGAACCCAAGAAAATATGTAAAACCTGAAAAAGTTAGCATTTTTATGATATCGCCCGCAGGAATCCGCCAACGTGTATATAAACGATACCGAATCGCACCGCCACTGACCATCGCATTCCCAGCGTTATTACTTATAGCAAACCCCAACATCCCAGCCAACATCCATTTCCACCAGGAAACATTGCGACCGATATATTTTAACGCCAAAAAATCATAAAGAGATAATACCAGATACCCCCCCAGGCACGCCACACACGCCATAACAAGATTAACAAAAGGAATGTTCCAAAGCGCGTGCGCTATTTCCCGCCAAGAATAATTACGTAATTGCCAATAAAGCATTCCTGCGGCCAAAACAAAAAAGAATAATCCGGCATAACTGACAAGTTTTTTAAAAAAACGTTTAGTTTTTATAGACATAAAATACTCTTTTGCAGGATAAAGCATATCAACATATGATAAAAAAATCAAATTAAATATCTTCTTGCAAAAATCCGCCACTTTGCATTTGCCACAAATGGTAATACAGTCCACGTTTACGCAACAAATTGGTATGAGAGCCCTGTTCCACTATGACGCCGTGGTCCAAAACTATTATTCTGTCCATATTGCGTAATGTTGATAACCTGTGCGCTATAGCGATAGTTGTTCGACCCTTTGATAATTTATCAAACGCCTTTTGTATCGCAATTTCGGTTTCACTATCCAAAGCAGAGGTTGCTTCGTCCAACACTAAAATCGGGGCATTTTTCAAAAAAGCACGCGCAATCGCAATTCTTTGCCGTTGACCACCAGACAATTTTATTCCACGATCACCAACCAAAGAATCATAGCCTTTTTCCGTATCCATTATAAATTTATCAGCAGATGCTTTTTTTGCGGCATCTCTAATATTCTTCATTGACGCACCCCATTTGCCGTATGCAATATTTTCCCCGATTGTGCGGTTAAACATAGTCGGTTCTTGGGGAATAAACGCAATATGTTCACGCAAAGATTGTTGTTTAACATCAATAATGTTTTGGTTATCTATGAAAATATCACCATGTTGCGCTTCGTAAAAACGCATTAATAAATTCACCAAAGTCGTTTTTCCTGCACCAGATGCACCAACAATACCAACACGTTCGCCTGGATTTATTGTCAAAGATAAATCTTTTAATATATAGCGTTTTCTGTATTTAAAATATACGTGCGAAAATTCAATTGCACCGTGTTTAATTCGCAAAAGTTTTGCGTTATTTTTGTCAACAATCTCTAATGGAATAACTAATTCTTTATACGCCTTTTTGGCAGCTGCCATTTTATCTATGATATCTGGGAATCTGTTTATAAGCATTGAAATTGCGCCCATAACCTGCAGATATACGGATATAGTGAATACTATTTCTGAAACGGTTATCTGACCGTGTTGATAAAGAACACAGCATAAAAAAATCGTGGTACCAAATAATAAATCCCATAAAAAACCAGGTATAGCCCAAAAAAGCCGCATTGTGTATCGTGAATACATTTGTGTTTCAATGCGTTTTTCACGTGGTGTTTCTAAAATTTGGCGTTCTTTATCAGCACCCGCAAACAATTGAACAATGGAATAATTGGAAAAACTGTCTACTAATTTGCCGTTTAATGCACTATGGGCACCAGATGCAGCTTCGCTCGCTTTTTTAACACGAGTGCGCATACGATATGCGTATATTATTCTGAAAAACAACGAAAAAACAAATAAATATGCAACCCATTTATTAATAGCTAACAACAACAAACCATTTATTAAAATTACTCCTAAACGTCCTATGCAAAACCACAATTCTGAAAGACCACCGGACAATCCTTCATTTATATAACCAATCTGGGTATTTATGGAACCAGACATTTTTCCTGTCCAAAACGCCATTGATTGTTTATGTGTGTATGTAGTTAAAATTTCTGAAATTTGATTTGTTATGCGTGGCCAAAGATGCGAACCCAATGTTTCACGAACTAATTCAGTGGCTGTCATTAACATATTCAAAATAGTAACAAGAATTATTGTCGGTATCGCATATACGACAAACGAAAAACCATCTGGCACAGGATTTTCAAACAAAGCAACCACCCAACGTTGAACATTAGGCCAAATTACACCACCAGAAAACATTACCAAAACAGCAATCATCCACCAGAATAACAAAGTTTTATAACCTTGTAGACCATACCCCCAGTAAAAATTCCATAAGTCTTTTGGTAATGCTGTGATATTTTTTATTTTTGCAGTGCTTTTGTTATTCATAAATACCCCCTGGGGGGCACTATTACACAAACCAACCTTTGTGTAAGACCAACACTGCTTGTTTTATAAAAAGCTATAAAAAACGCTGGACATATTGGTTTTCTGGTTTTTTTTGCAAAAATAAAAAAATGAAGAAATTCGTAAAAAACAGTTGATTTAAAGGTTCCTTTAATTTACATAAAAAATATTTAATAACTGGTTGATTTTAAATCCAAATAGATTCTTGATATTTACAATTATTTTATAACAATGTCGTGGAAAATTGTGGCGGGTAATGTGCCACCTACGATTTTAGACGACATTGGCGTATTGTCGTCTTTGCCAATCCAAACCCCCATTACATAATCAGCCGTCGCCCCAATAAACCACGCATCACGGTTATCATTACTGGTTCCTGTTTTTCCACCAAAAACATCGGGAGTATATGCGCGTTTACCTGTGCCTTTGGTAACAACTTCATATAACATCTGTTTCATATATTCGACCGTTTGTGGTGATAATATTGTCATTTCTTCAGATGGATTACGTTCATATAACACATTACCAGACGCATCCCTTATCTTGTATATAGAATACGGATGAACCGATTTTCCATCATTCCAAATAACAGAATAAATCGTGGTTAAATCAAGCAAACTCATTTCCGAAGCACCTAATACAGTTGAATATTCGCGCCGCAATTTATTACCAACCCCCAGGCGCGCCGCCATATTTAATACTGTGTCTATGCCATATTCTTTGGTTAATTTAAGCGGAACCGAATTTACACTTTTTGCAAATGCTGTGGCCAAATCTATACCACCATAATAACGTTCATCATAATTCTTAGGATTATAATCACCAATCGAAAATGGGGAATCATTTACATAAGATTCCGGCGTCATACCATTTTCAAGTGCAACCAGATACACAACCGGTTTGAACGCAGAACCTGGTTGACGAGGAGCCAAGACACGATTAAATTGACTTATTTGATAATCATCACCACCAACCATAGCCTGAATCGCACCATCGCGTTCAATTGCGACTATGGCACCCTGGTATTCAGAAATTTTATCAGATAAAATCGCGGCAACGTGTTTCTGTAATTTAGTATCTATGGTGGTATACACGTACAAATCGCTATTGATATCACCAACACGCGATTCAACTTCGTCCATAACAAAATCCGTCCAATAACGATAGATATTGTTGTCCTGTTTCACAGAAACGGGTTTTAATTCTGTGGCAGCCTGTTTTGCGATTTGGGGCGTTATATAGCCCTGGTTTGCCATTTCTGAAAGTATGATTTTTGCACGATTTATATTACGTTCGGGGTTTTTAAGCGGGCTATATAAAGTAGGCGCCTTTAACATAGCGGCAATTTGTGCGGATTCTGCGACAGTCAATTTATCTGCGCCGTGCCCAAACAAAGCCGTTGCAGCTGCATCTATGCCACGCAGACCGCCAATCAAAGAAACCCTGTTCATATATAAATCCAAAATTTGATTTTTCGTGAACCTGTTTTCCAGCCATTGCGACAATATTAATTCTTGGATTTTACGGGACATTTTTTTATCACGCGACAAAAATATATTTTTCGCAGTCTGTTGTGTAATTGTTGATCCACCCGCAGAAAAACGTCCATGAACAGCATTTATAATCGCAGCACGCACAATCCCACGAACAGAAACCGCGCCGTGTTTGAAAAAGCGTTTATCTTCGATTGATATAATTGCCTGCCATACGTGCGGTGGCAAAGATTCTACAGATACAGGGGTCCCCATAATTCGACCCATAGAACGAATTTCATTTCCATTTTTATCAAGGAATATAATCGCAGGCTTTCGTGTTTCGTGTAATATTGAATCCAAAGACGGCATTTGCAAAAAGACAAATAGAATATATAAACCAGTGGCCGCAATTGCAACCAAAAACACATTCATAAAAAATATAAACACCCAATATTTAAACGAATGTTTTTTTTTATCGGATTTTGCCACGTCGAAAATCCCCCCGTCATATATTATTCTACATTATTTTATTGCATTGTCAAAGTCAGATTCAGACCATATGGTTATACCCAATTTTTCAGCATCTGACAATTTAGAACCCGCGTTTGCCCCGGCAATAACTATATCTGTTTTTTGCGATACAGATGATTGCGGTTTGGCGCCCATACGTTCTAAAATTTCGTGTGCTTCATCGCGAGTGTATTTTTCCAATGTTCCCGTCAACACTACACGTTTTCCATTTAACAAAACATTTTCAGTTATTTTAATGTCTGGGTTTTTGATATTGATTTGTTGCAATAAATTATCCAACGCAGATATCGTGTGCGGATCAGCAAAAAAAGATACTATTTCATTTGCCATAACTTCGCCGATACCATCTATTTCAACCAAGCGTTCAATCGTCGCATTGCGCAAAGAATCTATGGATTTAAATTCACGTGCTAAAATTTTTGCGGTTGCTTCGCCAACATCTGGAATTCCGATTGCATAAATTACACGATGCAAATCTACATTTCTAGATTTTTCTATGGATTGTTCCAAATTAGATACAGATTTTTCACCAAAACCATCCATTTTCCTTAAATCATCACCGTGATTTTTAATCAAAGTAAAAATATCAGATGCCTGGGTTATCCAATTCAGCGAAGTAAATAATTCAATTTGTTTTTGACCCAGACCTTCGATATCAAATGCGTGGCGTGAAACAAAATGTTCCAGTTCCCCGCGAATTTGTGCCGGACACGACAAAGAATTCACACAACGCCGTGCGACTGCGCCAGATTCCCGAACCACCGCGCCACCACACACAGGACATATATCCGGAAAAACAAATTCAACTGAATTTTCGCCACGTTCTGCGACACCTATGATTTGTGGTATAACATCGCCCGCCCTTTGCACAATAACTTTGTCGCCAATATGCAGTTCCAGGCGCGCAATTTCATCTGCATTATGCAGCGTTGCACGCGATACCAGAACACCGCCGATATTAATAGGTTCTAATTCTGCAACAGGTGTTAAAACCCCGGTGCGTCCAACCTGAATGGTAATATTGTTTAATTTTGTAATTCCACGTGCCGCGGGAAATTTATACGCAATTTCCCAACGCGGACTGTTCGCGCGCGCACCCATTTTTTCCTGGATTGCGATAGAATTTACCTTGATAACCAGACCATCTATGTCAAAAGGTATTTCGTCCCGGCGCAACATAATTTCATTATAAAAATCTTGAACGGCAGATACAGAATCTACGCGACGTGCGAATTCCCGCGTTGTTTTAAATCCCCAAGATTCTAATTTTTCAAAATATTCAGATTGTGTCTGCCAGTTGCGTTCTGAAACTGTGCCATAGGTATAACCAAATGCACTTAATTTTCGAGACGCGGTAATTGCAGGATTTAATTGTCGCAAAGAACCCGCCGCCGCATTACGTGGATTTGCGAATTTTTTATTTGATGTTTCATTTATTGCTATAAAATCAGCGCGCGACATATATACTTCGCCCCGAACCTCTATGATTTCTGGGAATTCACCAGAAAGTTTTTGCGGTATGTCAGAAATAGTTTTCAAATTCGCAGTAATATCTTCACCCATTGTGCCGCTGCCCCGCGTAAGTCCGCGCACCAAAATACCATTTTCATAACGCGCAGAAAATGATAGACCATCAACCTTTAATTCAACAAATAAATCTTTGCTGGTCAGTTTATCAAACCAATTTTCAACTTCGCTTTCGTTAAACACATCAGATATAGACAACATAGGCACAGAATGCGGATATGATTTGAATTTATCAGAAACCGCCGCCCCCACGTGTGTAGAAAATCCATTTTTTGCCAATTCTGGGTATTCAGATTCAATTTCTAATATACGCGTTTTGGCATCGTCGTATGTCGCATCATCAACAATTGGTGCATCGTTTTGATGATACGCAATATCCCACGCATTTAATTTTTTCAATAAATCTGCGTGTTCTGCACGAATAAAAAGGTCTGCCGTTTTTGCCATGGGTATATTATAAAAAATCCCATAAACTGGTGCAAGGATTTGTTTTTATATTTCCCAGGGGAACAACATCCTAACTAAATACCAATGTCATTCTGAGAAAGCAAATACCGCCCAACGGCGGTGTTTTTTTTATTAGCGTGGCTGGGGAATAAAAAACACCCCAAGATTTCTCTTGGGGATGCTTCGTTTTTTGGGGAAAAACGTAACTTTGTTATTGTTGACCAAAGGTCCAACCCGTGAAGTTGTGTCCACGTTTCGTTGGTGCCGTTGATGGTGCGGTCAATGTTTCATCATACGTACATGTATTCGTTTCATTCTGGTCATTGTTTGCACCATATCCGCCCCAATTAATTGTTATCTCATTTGCCGAACATTGTGCAGGACCAGATTGAATCGAACCGAACACCGCAGAACGGAACGCGAGGGCATTCGCATCACCTTCCTCCAGGCCGCCCGCACAGTCGTACGCGCAGTTGCCGTACGCGCAATAGTCCGCGCTCGCGCCGATGAAGAACACCCACGGAGCCGACAAACTTTGTGTGGCACCATTTAAGGTATAGCTTTCTACATGGCAATAGCAATACCCCGCCCCAGTTTGACCCGTTTCATCCGTTAGGGTTGTAAATGTTGTTGGGTTTGACCATGTATAACCATTATTTGTACCTTCTTGTGTACTACATCTTCCGTGGCCCTTTATCATACCCTTGTTATTGCCGTAATCTACCGCAAATGCCATGGGGTCGTTTGCTATTATGTCATGCGACATGCCGGAGGTATCATAATCGCTACCCTCATAAGTGTTCGATGTATATCCAATTGCTGCGCCTGTGCCGATTGTTGTTGCCATTGTCGATGCATTAAAGCCAGCAACGTAATGGTATCCCGCGGCGCATTGATTCGAATCCGATGGTTCGCACATATTT
>JAZLBV010000009.1:0-91370 GCA_045613925.1 Candidatus Enterousia sp. | reverse complement strand
TTGCCAGCAGACAAAGAAATGGTCTTGCCAGGTGATAACGTTCGTATCAGCGTGCAATTGATTGCACCTATTGCTATGAGCGAAGGTCGCCGCTTTGCTATCCGTGAAGGCGGACGCACAGTTGGTGCAGGTGTTGTATCAAAAATCATTAAATAATTGTTGCAATTTGCGGGTTATGGGTTTATCCTATAGCCCGCAAAAACAATAATAGGTAAATAAAAAATAAGGAAAACGAACAATGGTACCAGCATCTAAGATTCGCATCAAATTGATTGCTTTTGACCACAGGGTCTTGATGGAATCAGTAGAAGAAATAGTTAAAACAGCAAAGCGCACAGGCGCGGATGTCGTTGGACCCGTTCGCTTGCCAACTTTGATTCAAAAGTTTACAGTGAACCGTTCTCCACACGTTGATAAAAAATCACGTGAACAATTCGAAATTCGCAATCACAAAGCGGTTGTCGATATTGTTAATCCAACCCCTCAGACAGTCGATGCATTGATGAAGTTGGATTTGGCATCTGGTGTTGATGTAAAAATTAAATTATAAAAATGTGTATGTTAATGGAAGGTGTGTCCATTAACCACTGACAAAAAGGCAAAAAAATGAAACGTAGCGGATTAATTACAACAAAAATAGGGATGACTCGCCTTTATGATGAAGGTGGGGTTGCCCATGCAGTGACAGTTTTATCTGTTGGGGATTGCGCTGTTATTGGAAATCGTTCAACAGAAAAAAATGGTTATGTGGCAAATATTTTAGGTTTGCGCGAAGCCAAGGCAAAGCATGTTGCGAAACCTCAGGCCAAAGCGGCAGAAAAAGCGGGGGTAAAACCTTATCGTAAGGTTGTAGAATTCCGCGTTTCTGATGATTGTGTTATACCTGTTGGGACACAGTTGTCTGCCACACATTTTATTGCCGGTCAATATGTCGATGTTCAAGCGACCAGCAAGGGTAAAGGTTTTCAGGGTGCTATGAAACGCCATAATTTTGGTGGTAAAGAAGCAACTCACGGTGTTTTAAAGGCGCATCGTTCACTTGGTGGTACAGGTATGCGCGAATGGCCAGGTCGTGTGTTAAAAGGTAAAAAGATGTCCGGTCAGATGGGAAATGAAACTGTGACAGTTCAAAATTTGAAAGTTTTTGGAACAGATGCAGCTGAAAATCTGATTTATGTAGAGGGCGCAGTTCCAGGTAGCAATGGGACATTTGTTTTGGTTTCTGATGCAGTTAAGAAAGTTCAGGAAAATTTGCCTGTGCCGACTGTGAATAATGCTGCAGTTGAATCCAATGAAACAGTTAATGAAGCTGAACAAGCATAACGACACAATATAAGGTGAATAAAATGCAAGTAGATATTTTAAATTTAGATGGCAAATCTGTCGGAAAAGTAGAATTGCAAGACAGCATCTTTGGAATTGATCCACGTGCAGACATTTTGCACCGTGTTGTGGTATGGCAACGTGCAAATGCGCGTGCTGGGACTCACGCAGTGAAAACTGTGTCTGATGTCGCAGGAAGTGGTAAAAAAGCATTTAAACAAAAGAAAACAGGAAACGCACGTCAAGGTGAAAGATACAATGTTCATATGCGTGGCGGTGGTGTGGTTCACGGTCCTGTTGTTCGTGATCACGGTATCGATTTACCAAAGAAAATACGTAGCTTGGGTTTGAAAATGGCTTTGTCTTCAAAGGTCAAAGATGGTTCTTTGATTGTTATCGATAGTGAAAAAATGAAAGCTGCTAAGACAAACACTTTGGCAAAACAATTAAAGAAAATGAACATTGGTTCTGCTTTGTTTGTTGGGGCCAAAGAATTGGATGAAAATTTCAAGAAATCTGCTGCGAATATTATCAATGTTGACGTTTTGCCAACAATTGGTTTGAATGTTCTGGATATCTTGAAGCACGAAAAATTGGTTTTGACAGCAGATGCAGTTAAAGCTGTGGAAGCGAGATTGGCTTAATTAAAGGTTTGAAGATATGGCAGAAAAAAAAGTTGAAAAGAAATTAGTTGCGACTGCCAATACATATGATGTATTGCGCCGTCCAATCATTTCGGAAAAGGCTGCAAAGTTATCCGAAAGCAATGGTGTTGTGTTCGAAGTTGCAATGTCTGCAACCAAAGAAGATGTTGCCAAAGCGGTTGAAGTATTATTCAACGTTAAACCAACAAAAATTAATATTGTTATTACCAAAGGTAAAGTAAAGACTTTCCGTGGTCGTAGCACTGGAACACAACGTAAGGTTAAAAAAGCATACGTATCTTTGCCGGCAGATGCAAATTTGGATTTGTCAGCAGATATAAAATAACGTTTTGACAGAGAACCTGTATCTTCGGGTATTAGTGTCAAGACATAAACAAAGGTAAAAAAAATGGCATTAAAACATTACAAGCCAACAACACCGGGAACACGTGGTTTGACTTTGATTGACCACAGTGAATTGCACAAGGGTGCGCCGGAAAAGTCTTTGACTGTTGGTTTAAAGTCCAAGGGTGGACGTAATAATTTTGGTCACGTTACAGTTCCGCATCAGGGTGGGGGACATAAACGTAAATATCGTTTGATTGATTTTGACCGTAAAAAGAAAGATATTCCTGCAACAGTAGTTCGTTTGGAATATGATCCAAATCGTACTGCATTTATTGCATTGATTGAATACAAAGATGGTGTGCGTTCGTATATCTTGGCACCACGTGATTTGAAACCAGGTGATGTTGTGATTTCTGGAACACGTGAAGATATTAAACCAGGTAATGCGATGCCATTGAAAAATATGCCAATCGGAACGATTGTGCATAATGTTGAGTTGAAACCTGGTGCTGGTGGTCAATTGGCACGTAGTGCAGGTTGTTATGCTCAATTAATGGGTAAAGATGGTGTGTATGCCCAGATTAAAATGAATAGCGGTGAATTACGCAAAGTTCATTCTGAATGTTTGGCAACGGTTGGCAGTGTTTCTAACCCTGAGCAACGTAATGTCAATTTAGGTAAAGCGGGTCGTGCGCGTTGGTTGGGTATTCGCCCATCTACACGTGGTATGGCAATGAATCCTAACGATCACCCGATGGGTGGTGGTAATGGTCATTCCAAAGGACATGAACCTGTATCTCGCACAGGTATTCCAGCCAAGGGATATCGTACGCGTAGCAATAAACGTACTGCAAAGATGATTATTCGCAGCAGACATTTGGCAAAGAAGAAATAATAGGAGTGTATAAATGTCTCGTTCAGTATGGAAAGGTCCTTATGTTCATCCGTCTATCTTGAAAAAGGTTGCGGTTGCGATTGAAAAGAATGATCATAAACCTATTAAAACTTGGTCCAGAGGCAGCACGATTGTGCCACCTATGGTTGGTTTGACGTTTGAAGTTCATAATGGTAATAAATTTGTTCCTGTGTCAATCGTAGAAGACATGATTGGACATAAATTGGGTGAATTTGCACCAACGCGTACTTTCAAAGGTCACGCAGCAAACAAGAAAGCAGCAGCAAAATAAGGTAGGTTAATTATGACAAGATATGGAATAAAAGACAATCAGGTTCGTGCGTTCAATAAAATGATTCGCATCAGCCACCAGAAATTAAATCTGGTTTGTGATATGGTTCGCGGCTTGCCAGTTGACCGTGCGGTTGACGTTTTGAAATTTTCAAAAAAGCGTGTTGCTGGTGAAGTTTTGAAAACATTGTTGTCTGCGGTTGCAAATGCAGAACACAATAAAAATTTGCCTGTGGATACTTTGTTCATCAAAGAAATCTGGTGTGGCAAAGCGTTAACTATGAAACGTATTATGCCGGGACCTCGTGGAAGTGCTCGTCCAATTTTGAAACCATTTTCTAATTTGACAATTGTTTTGGAATCTGGGGTGGCTCCTGAAAAAAAACAAAATAAGAAAGAAACAAAATAAAAATGGGGTAAAGAAAAATGGGACAAAAAGTATCACCAATTTCATTACGCGAATTTATAAATAAAATTACTGATTCTCGCTGGATTGCAGGTAAAAAAGATTATGCAATTCTGTTGGCAGAAGATGTAAAAATCCGTAAATTCGTTGAAAAGAAATTAAAGAAAGCAGGATTGGCCAAGGTCGTTATCGAACGTTTTGCTAAGAAGGTGGTTGTTACCATCCACACATCTCGTCCGGGTATGATTATTGGTAAAAATGGTGCAGATATCGAAGCGTTGCGCAACGATATTAAGAAATTGGTTAAAAATGACCAAGTTGTTGTTAATATCTATGAAGTTCGCCGCCCAGATTTGAATGCACAACTGGTTGCACAAAATATCGCACAACAAATCGAAGGTCGTGTTTCGTTCAAACGTGCAATGAAGAAAGCTGTTCAAAATGCTCAGAAAGCAGGTGCCCAAGGTATCAAAGTTATGTGTTCTGGTCGTTTGAATGGTGCAGAAATTGCGCGCAGCGAACAAATTCGCGAAGGTCGTATTCCGCTTCATACATTGCGTGCAGATATTGACTATGCGGCAATCCAAGCAAAAACAACATATGGTGTTATCGGCGTAAAAGTTTGGATTTACACTGGTGATGTTGTGAACAAAGAAAAGCTGGCGTCTGAAATGGCGCGTCCGACTGAATATGCCGGCAGCAGCGAAAAGAAAAGCAAATAATTAAAAGGTGTTTATTATGTTAATGCCAAATAAAACAAAATTTCGCAAACAGCACAAAGGTCGTATTCACGGGGTTACCAAAGGTGGAAGTGAATTGGCGTTTGGTTCGTTTGGATTAAGAGCAATGTCGCCGGAACGTGTGACTGCTCGTCAGATAGAAGCCGCTCGTCGTGCCATTACGCGTCATATGAAACGTATGGGTAAATTATGGATTCGTATTTTCCCAGATGTTCCTGTGACATCAAAGCCAGGTGGTGTTCGTATGGGTAAAGGTAAAGGTGCCGTTGAATACTGGATTTGCCGTGTTAAACCAGGACGCATTATGTTTGAATTGGATGGTGTTAAACCTGAAGTCGCATATGAAGCGTTTGCGTTAGCATCTGCAAAATTGCCAGTTAAAACAAAAGTTGTAGAACGCAAAGTAAACTAAGACAGTGCAAAAAAGGTTAAGATTATGGCAGAAAAAAAAGTGAAAAAAACAGCCGATAAAGATGCTTTGACCAAAGAAGCTTTGCAAAGTAAATTGGTTGATTTGAAGAAAGAACAAATGAATCAACGTTTTCAACTGGCTGCGGGTCAATTACCAAAAACCCACGTTTTGCGTAAAACTCGCCGTGAAATTGCACGTGTAAAAACGAAGTTGAATGCGGATAAATAACTAAATCTTTGACTTTTGGTTTTTTTAGTGTAAAATCAAAGGCCGAAAAGTAAGAAAAATAAGGACAAAAGTTATGCCAAGACGTATACTGCAAGGAACTGTGAAAAGTGTGGCGAATGATAAAACTGTCGTTGTAGAAGTTGAACGTCGTTTCCGTCATCCGTTGTATGGAAAGTTCGTTAAGCAGAATAAAAAATACAAGGCACACGATGAAAACAACGAATACAAAGTTGGTGAAATCGTTGCTATTGAAGAACATCGCCCTATATCCAAAACAAAATCTTGGATTGTAAAGGGTCGTGTTGGGGTCAGCAAAGACACTTCTGTTAATGTTGACTAGTTTTTATGGTTGGGTTTTTTGAGGTTTTGATTTTTTCTTAAATTCAAAACAGTCGAAACCCGTTAACAAAGCGGTGGGGGATTGCCCCATTTGCAGGATTAAGGAAAAAAGTTATGATACAAAATGAAACAGTTATGACTGTTGCAGATAACTCTGGTGCGCGCAAAGCGATGTGCATCAAGGTTTTGGGTGGTTCTCACCGCCGTTATGCAACTGTGGGCGATAAAATCGTTGTCGCTATTAAAGATGCCATTCCACGTGGCAAGGTTCAAAAGGGAACTGTTCAGCGCGCTATTATCGTAAGAACAAAATTCCCGGTAAAACGTCCAGACGGATCTATTATTCGTTTTGATGATAACGCAGTTGTTTTGATTAATAAAAACAATTTTGAACCAATTGGAACTCGTATTTTTGGACCAATTGCACGTGAAGTTCGTCGTAAATATGACGTTCAGAAGATAGTGTCTTTGGCTCCGGAGGTAATATAAGTACTTTTGACTATTAAGATAAAAGGCGAAAATATGAAAATCAAGAAAGGCGACGAAGTCGTAGTTATTTCGGGAAAATACAAAGGCGTCAAAGGTAAAGTATTACAAGCACGTCCAGAAGAGTCCCGCGTTGTTGTCGAAGGTGTGAACCGTCATAAATGGCACATCAAACCAACACAAGAACAACCAGGTCATATTGTTGATCGCGAAGCACCAATCCACGTTTCTAATGTTGCATTGGTAGACCCGAAAACTAAAAAGCCAACACGTGTTGGTTATAAGGTTTCTGGTGATAAGAAAGTTCGCGTTTCAAAAAAATCTGGGACAGAAATTTAATGTAATAATTCCGCTGTTACGGAATTGAAAATAAAAGGCAAAAAAATGCAAAGCAGATTGCGTGATATTTATGAAAAAAATATTGTTCCTGAATTGGTTAAAGAATTCGGGTACAAAAATAAATTCGCAGTTCCTAAATTGTCTAAAATCGTTTTGAATATGGGCGTTGGGGAAGCTGTGTCTGATAAAAAGAAATTGGATTCTGCAGCAACCGATTTGACCGCGATTGCAGCACAGAAATGTATAATTACACACGCGAAGAAATCCATCGCTACATATCGTTTACGTGAAGGTCAGGCGATTGGTGCCAAAGTTACACTTCGTGGTAAAAGAATGTATGATTTCTTAGACAAATTGATTACAGTGGCTTTGCCACGTGTTAAGGATTTTCGTGGATTGTCAAAATCTAAATTTGATGGTCGTGGAAATTATGCGTTTGGTATCAAAGAACATTTGATATTCCCAGAAATTTCTGTTGATAAGATTGATGCTATCCGTGGTATGGATATTGTTATCGTTACAACAGCAAAAACAGATGATGAAGCCCGCGCATTGCTGACAAAAATCGGCTTGCCATTGGTTTTGAAATAATATAAGGAAAGAAAAATGGCTAAATTAGCACTGATAAATAAAAACGAAAGACGTGCAAAGCAAGTTAAAAAGTATGCTGCGAAACGTGCTGCGCTTAAAGAGAAAATGTCTCGCAATGCAACACCTGAAGAACGTATGGATGCTATGAAAAAGTTGGCAAAGTTGCCACGTAATGCAAATCCAACACGTTTGCATAATCGCTGTTCTGTAACTGGGCGTGCACGCGGATTTTTCAGAATGTTTGGTTTGTGCCGTCAACAGGTTCGTACACAGGCTTCTGAAGGTAAATTGCCAGGTGTTCGCAAATCCAGTTGGTAATCGTTTAACAAAATGCAAGCTGTGGACAATGCAGCCCAAGTGCAGGTTTATCCTGCGAATATAAGGAGTAAAATATGTCATTATCACATCCAATCGGAGATATGATTACCCGCATTCGCAATGGTCAGAATGCAGGAAAAGAATTCGTCACTGTTCCAAACAGCAAATTGCGTGCTGCAGTTTTGTCTGTTTTGAAAGACGAAGGTTTCATAACAGATTTTCGCAAAGAACAACTTGATGAAAAGCGTGCGAATTTAATCGTTGAATTAAAATATGTTAATGGTAATGGTGCAATTCAAGAGATTACTACAGTGTCTAAACCGGGACGCCGTGTATATTCTGGTTGTGCAAAGATGCCACGCGTGTTGAATGGGTTGGGTATCGCTATTGTTTCCACACCTAATGGTGTTATGACAGATCACAAAGCTCGTTTGATGAATGTCGGTGGCGAAGTGTTATGCAAAGTTATTTAATCAAAGGAATTTGTTATGTCTCGTGCAGGAAAATATCCAGTAGAAATTAAAAATGGTGTGTCGGTTGAAATGATTGACAATGCCATAATTGTTAAGGGACCAAAGGGCGAATTGAAGGTAGCTTTGGATACTAAGAATGCCGGTTTGGTTGATGTTAAAATTGAAGATGCTAATATTGTTATTACACCAAAAGATGCAGAAGACAAAGCTTCGCGTGCTATGTGGGGAACTATGGCGCGTAATATTAAATCTGCGGTCAAAGGTGTGACAGAAGGTTTTTCTAAATCTATGTACATGAAAGGTGTTGGTTATAAGGCATCGGTCAAAGGTGATGTTTTCACATTGGTTGTTGGTTTCTCACACGATGTTGTTATGCATATACCAGCGGGTTTGACTGTTGTTATGGGTGAAACACCAACGGAATTTACAATTTCTGGCATAGACAAGAATTTATTGGGTCAGTTTGCTGACAAAATTCACAAAATTCGCAAAGCTGATCCGTATAAAGGTAAAGGTATCTTCTATAAAGACGAATATGTCCGTCGTAAAGAAGGCAAAAAGAAATAATAAAATAATATAATTCCCGCTGTTACGGGAATTGAAACAAAGGAAAAATAAAATGTTAAAACATTTATCTTCTGAAGAAAGACGTAAATTGGCAAATCGCCGTTCGTTGAAAAGCAAGAATCCTGAAAAAATTCGTTTGTGTGTATTCCGTTCCGGACGTCATATCGAAGTTCAGGCTATTGATGATGTAAAAGGTTGCACACTGTGCGCTGCATCGTCAAAAGAAAAAGATTTCAAAGGCAAAGGTTGGAATATCGCTGGGGCTGAGATGGTTGGCAAAATGTTTGCAGAACGTGCAGCAAAGGCCGGTATCAAAGATAATTGTTATTTTGATCGTGGTTGTTATCTGTATCACGGTCGTGTAAAAGCTTTGGGCGATTCTATGCGCGCAAACGGAATGAAAATTTAATATATGGAGCAAAAAACAATGGCACGTTTTGATGATAAAAAATTACAGACAGATAATTTGGTAGATAAATTAGTTTCTATCAACCGCGTTTCTAAGACAGTGAAAGGTGGACGCAATATGTCGTTCTCTGCGCTGGTTGTGGTTGGTGATAAATCTGGTTTGGTTGGATTTGGCAAAGGTAAAGCATTGGAAGTGCAGGCCGCTGTTCAGAAAGCAACCAAGGCAGCAAAAGCAAAAATGATTCGTGTTCCTTTGAAAGAAGGTCGTACATTGCATCATGATAGCGCTGCGAAATACGGCGCAAGCAAATTGGTCGTGCGTAGTGCGGTTCCTGGAACTGGTATCATTGCTGGTGGTGCTTTGCGTGCAGTGTTTGAATGTTTGGGCGTTCAAGACGTTGTTGTGAAATCTCAAGGTTCAAATAATCCGAACAATATGATTCGTGCTGCGTTTTTGGCTTTTGAAAAAATGAATTCGCCAAAGACTGTGGCTGCACGTCGTGGTAAAAGCGTGGCTGAAATCATCGCTGGTCGTGATGGTAAAAAATTAGAAGTTGCCACAGAAGAAAAATAATTTAAGAAAACCGAGTATATAATCTTGTATTATGTGCGAAACTGACTATATATTGGTCATAGGACTAAAAGGAAAAAGAAATGAAATTAAATGCTTTGATGGATAATTTTGGTGCTCGTAAAGGTATCAAACGTGTTGGTCGTGGTATGGCGTCTGGTTATGGTAAGACAGCTGGTCGTGGAACCAAAGGGCAAAAGGCACGTGCTGGATCAAGAAAACAGGCTACTTTCCAAGGTGGTCAAATGCCGATTTTACGTCGTTTTCCAAAATTTGGTTTTAACAATCCTTTTGCTAAACAATATGCAACTATCAATTTAGGTGATATTGAAAAATTTATTGCATCTGGGAAAATTGATGCGAAAAAAGAGATTAATATTGATTCTTTGTTTGATGCAAAAATTATTAATCGCAAATTGGATGGTTTGAAAGTTTTGGCCAAAGGCGAAATTAAAACAGCCGTTAACGTCGTTGCAACAAAATGGTCTAAGGCCGCAGAAGCAGCGATTGTCAAGGCAGGTGGAAAAATCCAATCTAAATAGTTCAACCGATACATCTGTGAATTTTTTCACAGATGTATTGATACATTAAAGATTAAAACCTATGAAATCTTTTAGAAATATTTTTAGAAATTTGTCTGATTTGCAAAAGCGTATCCTGTTTACTTTGTGTGCGTTGATTGTTTATCGTATTGGTTCTTTTATACCATTGCCGGGCGTTAATGCCAGTGCTGTTTTGCATTTGTTTAATGGCGATAATGGTATGATGGGGATGTTTGATATGTTTTCGGGCGGTTCATTGTCGCGTATGTCTGTGTTGGCTTTGAATATTTTCCCATACATTTCGGCATCAATCGTTATTCAATTGTTAAGTGCAACCAGCAAATCTTTGAATGATTTACGCAAAGAGGGCGAATCTGGACGTGTAAAAATCAATCAGTATACACGTTATTTGGCGGTATTGTTGGCTGTCGTTCAGGGTTGGGCTGTTGTTCGTGGGTTGGAATCTATGGCACCAGTTAATGGCATTGCAGCGGTTGCAAATCCAGGGTTTGCGTTTGAATTGTCGGCGATAATTGCTTTGGTTGGTGGAACTGTGTTTGTTATGTGGTTAGCAGAACAGGTTACATCTCGTGGTATCGGTCAGGGTGCATCATTGTTGATTTTTGCAGGTATTGTTGCAGAAATCCCAGGTGGTGTTGCAAAGCTGTTTTCATTGGCAGGTGTTGGACAAATGTCGCCTGCGATGATTGCTATGGTGTTGGGTTTTGTTGTTGGTATCGTTGCGTTGATTGCTTTTATGGAACAAGCACAACGTCGTATCCAGATTTTATATCCCCGCCAGGCGATGGCAAATGGTGTCATGAATACTAATGCTTCGTATTTACCGTTAAAGGTTAATATGTCTGGTGTTATGGGACCTGTATTTGCCGCTTCTATTATGATGTTGCCTGCGTTTATTCAACGTTTTGTACAAAGTGAAAATTTGGTTGTGCAAAATATCTTAGGATTCTTTACGTATGGAACATGGTCATATATGATTATGTACACTGTGTTGATTGCGTTCTTTGCGTATTTTCAAACTGCTGTTGTATTTAATTCGGAAGAGACCAGTAATAATTTGAAAAATATGGGTGGTTATATTCCAGGTGTTCGTCCGGGTGAACAGACAATGCATTATTTAGACGATGTTGTTTCAAAGATAACAGCAATAGGTGTTGTGTATTTAATTGTCGTTTGCGTTGTACCTATTATTTTGAATACTCGTGGTGGAATGCCTTTGATGATTGGTGGAACCAGTGTTTTAATCGTTGCTGGTGTTGTATTGGATACTATGAACCAGGTGAAATCTTATTTGGTTGAAAGACAATATAATGGTGTTGTTGGCAGCACTCAGAAAAAAGGACGTTTCCGCAATTAATCGGAAATGTAAAATGAAATTTGATTTTTGTTCGGTTCTGTAATAAAATAGCCGTTGCGAAAATCAGAAAACATTCAAGAACGTGTGGATTTTGAATGTTGGTATGGATGGAAACATCCAGAATGAAACAAAAAACAATCCCACTTTGTTAGGGCTTGGTGGGACAAGAAAAAGGAAAATAAAAGATGGCACGTATAGCAGGTGTTAACATTCCAAGTGAAAAACGCATCGAAATTGCGTTGCAATATATTCACGGTATTGGGCCGGCTAGGTCTGCACAGATTTGTTCAGCTTTGAAATTAAAAGACGGTCTGCGCGCAAAAGATTTAACCGACGAGGATGTTATCAAAATTTCAAATTATATTGAACAAAATTTCAAAGTAGAAGGTGATGTTCGTCGCGAAGTTGCAATGAATATTAAACGTTTGCAAGATTTAAAAACTTATCGCGGTATTCGTCATCGTAATCGTTTGCCGGTTCGTGGTCAACGCACGCAAACTAATGCACGTACTCGTAAGGGTAAACGTGTGGTTGTTGCGGGTTCTGCGACCAAGGGTAAATAAGTTTAATTGGGTAGAGATTAACACAATAGTTAATTGAAGACATCTAAAAAGGAAAAACACAAATGGCAGTTACAAAATCAAAAAAGAAAGTTGTAAAAAAAGTATCACATGGGATTGCTCATGTGGTTGCAACTAATAATAATACACGTATTACTATAACAGATCAAAGCGGGGCTGTGTTGACTTGGGCAACCGCTGGGGCTAATAATTTCAAAGGTGCAAAGAAATCTACACCGTATGCGGCGACGGTCGTTGCAGATGCAGTTGGCAAAAAAGTTGCTGAAATGGGAATGAAAACGGTTGATGTTTTGATGCGTGGTATTGGCCAGGGACGTGAATCTGCTGTTCGTGGATTGGCAAATGCTGGATTGGTTGTTCAATCTATTACTGACACAACGCGTATTCCACACAATGGGTGCCGTCCGAAGAAAGTGCGTCGTGTTTAATTTGCAAATGTTATTTATGTCGCCACAATTGTGGCGATATTTTTTTGTAAAAATATCTTGACCGAATATGTGTATTTTTTTTAAACTAGGTTGCATAGGAAAGGACGAATTTGAAAAAATTTAGTGCGTTTTTATTATGTTTTTTTGTGTCTGGCGCTTTGGTGTTTGGTGCGTTTGCGGATGAAATTAATTGTGCGCCCGGATCTGGATATTCTAGTGAAGCCGGTGGGTGTGTTGTTTGTGAGGCGGGGTGGTTCAGTCCAGGTGGAAATTCTGAGTGTCAAAAATGTGGTGGTGGATATTATTCTGAAAATGGTGGCAGTGAAAGTTGTTCTAAATGTCCTGCGGGGATGTATTCTCCGGAACCAGATGGTGATAATGTGAATACGGCTTGTATTAATGTGAATTGTGTGGCTGGGTATGGTTTTTATGGCGAAGAAGAGGGGTGTATAAAATGCGATCCTGGTTGGTATAGTCCAGGTGGAAGTTCTGTGTGTAAAAAATGTGGCGGTGGTCGTTATGCCAGTTCTGCGGGCAGTGCCGGTTGTTCAAAGTGTGCCAAGGGTACGTATGCACCTGCGCCAAGTGAAGATGGTGATGATGTAAATATTACCTGTCGGCCGTGTCCAAATGGACAATATATGGATGTACAAGGCGCTGAGGAATGTAAAATATGTATTACTGATCGAAATGGTAATGTTTTAAGGGCACCATATGTTTCGCCAGATAAGACAAAATGTGAAGCCTGTCCGGCAGGAAATTGCTGTTATGGATATGTTGCGCACATTTGTAAAAAAGGTACGTATGCAACCGGTGATTTGCCGTGTCAATCAGCTTATACAGCTTTTCAAAGTGTTTGTACGAATACTAACCGTGATGGTGGTATGTGTTATGCTATTACTATGCCTGCCGTGGGGGTGATTAAGGGTGGCTGTGAACGTTGTTCGGGTGGAAAAACGACTGAAGGCTTGGGGGCGTTGTCTGCATCTGAATGTTCTGTTCAAAGTGCAAGTAGTTTTGTTGGTAATGGCGGTAGTTTTTCTTGGCCAACAGATGGTTCTGTGTCTGAGCGTGATATAACTTCGCCAAGTGTTATTTTCCAATAATTTTATTGATTTTTTCTTATAAAATAATTGACTTGTCTTGATTTTTTGTTTAAAATGCGCGGGCGTATCAAGTTTTTTGATGCGTCATTAAATGGTGAAAATAATAAACTAAGCCATAGGGGTTTAAATATGATAGAAAAAAACTGGATGACTTTGATTAAGCCAAAAAAGTTAAATATCAAAGTCGATGAACATAATCCAAACATTGCTACGTTGATTGCGGAACCTTTGGAAAAAGGTTTTGGCTTGACGTTGGGAACGGCGTTGCGTCGTATTTTGTTGTCTTCACTTCAAGGATGTGCACCTATTTATATCAAAATTGATGGTGTGCAGCATGAATTCAGCAGTTTATCTGGGGTTCGTGAAGATGTGACAGATATTATTTTGAATTTAAAGGGTGTTTATTTTAAAGCTTTGACCGAAGGTCAACACAAGGCCGTATTAAAAGTTAAAGGTCCTGCGGTTGTGACAGCTGGAATGATTGAAACATCTGGCAGTGTTGAAGTTATGAACAAAGATGCAGAAATTTGCACTTTGGATGCAGGTGCTAGTTTAGATATGGAAATTACTTTGGCATCTGGTCGTGGTTATGTTCCGGCAAGTGTGAATGCTGTAGATTTGCCATTGGGAACAATTCCTGTGGATTCTATTTATTCTCCGATTTTGAACGTAGCATCAAGTGTATCTCAAACTCGTGTTGGGCAAAGCACTGATTATGATAAATTGGAATTGGTTGTTAAAACAAATGGTTCGGTAACTCCTGAAGATGCAATCGCATATGCAGCGCGCATTTTGACTGATCAATTGACTGTGTTTATCAATTTTGAAGATCCAAACCAAGTCAATGCAATTACCGAAGAAGAAAAAACAAAAGATGTTTTGCCATTTGATCCAAAATTGTTGAAACACGTTGATGAATTGGAATTGTCTGTACGTGCAACAAATTGTTTGAAAAACGACAAGATTAATTGGTTGGGCGAATTGGTGCAAAAGACAGAAAATGATATGTTGAAAACACCTAATTTTGGTCGCAAATCTTTGAACGAAATCAAAGTTCAATTGGAAGCTATGGGATTGTCTTTGGGTATGGAAGTTCCTGGATGGCCACCGGAAAATATTGCGGAGTTGTCCAAGAAATACGAAGACCCCTATAAATAAATTAAATTCTGTGCGGACTTGTCGCGATTGTCGTTTCTTATGTAGCGTCTGTACACTGCGAAACGTCAATCGCTTCCAATCCTAGCACATAATTTAATTTCTTGCGCAAAGCAAGAATATGGTTAAAAAACTCGTGTTGCTGAAAAAAATTTTTTTAGGGCACGGCGTCTCACGAATCCCCGGTATGTGGGGCAGAAACAAAAGGAGTAATTGATGAGACATATGAAAGCAGGTCGCACTTTTAATCGCGATACAAATGCGCGCAAAGCAATGTTTATTGGTTTGGCGAAAAACTTGATTGAAAAAGAACAAATTAAAACAACTTTGCCAAAGGCAAAAGATTTACGCGGTGTTGTCGAAAAATTGATTACTCGCGCAAAGGTTGATACTGTTGCAAATCGTCGTTTGACTGCATCTGAATTGGGCAATTCATCGGCAGCAACTGTGAAAAAATTGTTTTCTGTTTTGGGGCCACGTTATGCAAAACGTCCGGGCGGTTATACTCGCGTTTTGAAAGCAGGTTTCCGTTATGGTGATGCGGCGCCTATGGCGATAATTGAATTGGTTGATAGGGACGAAAATGCCAAGAAAGTTGCACCAAAAACAGTTGCGGCAGAAGCAGTTGAACCTGTTGCCAAAGAAGAAAAAGAAGTCAAAAAAGCAGCTGCGCCAAAGGCAACAAAAGTTGCAGCTGAAAAAAAGGCTGCGGCGCCAAAGGCAAGTGCGGCAAAAAAGACTGTTGCTGTTAAACGTCGTGCCACTGGCAAATAATTAAAAAAACGTGAATTTTTTACCGCCCATTTTGGGCGGTTTTTTTTGTTATTGTTTTTTATGCTTTTTTATAAATACGTCTTGCGCGGGGTGCGGTTTTGTGATAAAATTACCAAGAAAGGTAAGGAGTATTTTATGCGTAAAATCTTGTTTTTCCCAGTAATTCTGGCGCTTTGTGTCGTCAGTTTTGCGTCGTTTGGTGCCGCGTCGCGTTCTTCACGTGGTAATACAGATGTATCAAATGCGCCGGCTGTGTCTGCGCCTGCGACGAATGCTGCACCAACTGTGGCGGCGCGTGCTGCTACGGCGCGAAACGCGATTAAAAATGCGAATAATGCGGCGGTGTCGTCTGCGCGTTCTGCAACACGGACGACGGCAAAACCTGCGTCGACAACGGCGCGTGCGGCCACAAAGCAAAACAATGTTGTTGCGGCGCGTGCGGGAACTACGAAAAAGGTTATTCAAACAGGGACCAAGGTTGAAGTTGCCAAGGAAAATACTTTGGTAGACCAGGAATGTCAAGATGCGTATTATGGATGTATGGATGCGTTTTGTATGCTGGATAACGCGTCGGGTGGGCGTTGCCAATGCAGCGACAGAAATGCAGAATTAGATGTTGTTTTGGAAGAAATTTTGAAATTGGATGAACAAAGTTATGCTTTGGCGACCGAAGGTGTCGAACGTATCCAGATGGGTGATAATGCCGATGTTATTATGTCGCGTGCCAAGGCGGCGGCTGACAAGGTGGCTAAGGAAACTTTGGAATCATCTAAACAAACAACCAAGAAAAGCAGAACTTTGGATTTGTCTGCGTGGAATACAAATTTGTTCAGTGATGACGAAGAAGATGATGACATATTCGGTGATTCTTTGACGACTATGGAAACAAAATTTGCAGACAAAAAAGGCGACGATTTGCACAACGCGGCGGCAAAATTGTGCACAAGACAGTTGTCTGAAAAATGTTCGCCTTCGGCGGGTATATTGCAATTGACATATGCGCAAAAGGTTCGTTCTGATTGTTCTGCGTATGAAAACAGTTTGAAACAGCAACGTAATTCCAGCCAGCAAAAATTGCAGACTGCGCAAAAGGCTTTGCGTGATGCGGCGTTGGAAATGTATGAAAATGAAAATAAATATGATTTAGGTCAATGCACAATCCAATTCAAACAGTGTTTGCAAACGACCGCAGAATGTGGCAGTGATTTTTCGGGCTGTATTGCAGATACTGCAATTTTGCAGGCTTTGTATGGCAGTGGCAAGGGTTCTAAAAGTGGCACAATTCCGACAACTGCGGTTAAAACAGGTGTTACTACTATAACTATCAGTTCTGCGACGTATGATATTTTGAACGGCAGCAAGAAGGAAATGTGTCAGCACGTTACCAAACAATGTGTTAACGCGAATAAAAATGATGCAGTTTGGAAAACTGTGTTGAAAGAAATTGTGCCGGCGGTTTATACTGCGGAATATTCTGCGGCGTCAAATAGTCGTATGAATTGTATCAGCACGGCTGTGTCTTGTGTGCAAAAGGTTTGCGGTTCACAATGGGATGAAAATTCAGACAATTATGACGCGTGTTTGTCTGATCCAGATTTGGTCGCGGCGTCTTGTAAGCTTGAATTGGCACGTTGTGGTGGCGTTGGCGATACTGTTTCTGTGCAAGACAAAGTTTGGAATTATGTAAAGGCAAAATTGGCGGCTATTCGTGTCGATAAATGTACTTTGGAAGTTAAAGAATGTTTAACTTCTGAAGACAGATGCGGTGAAGATTATTCTGCGTGTATAGGTTTGGATACTGATACGATTGTTGATTTGTGTGCAGAAGAAAAGCTTATTGCGTGTCAGGAAAAGTTTAAGACAGATGGTGTTCGTGATTATATCGCACGTGTGGCGCAAGGTTTAGCGTTGAATATTGATAATACTTTTGCGCAAACTTGTCAAAACGCCGCTAATGCTGCGATGGAACGTGTTTGTGGCGTCTCTAGTGATGACGATGAAAATTCTCAGGCTTGTCCAGGATTGGTTTTATCTAGCAATGAAATCAAAAATGCTTTCAAATGGCAGTATTGTAGAAAAGGAAAGGCAGAGTGTTATGATGATTTGTTTTCTAGCAAAATTACAGATGATAGAATTAAACGTAATGTTATTGAACCACGTTTAACTGGGAAAATGGATTTATCACTGCTTGGTTTTGATAAGTCGGGTAAAGCAGGGGAGGGTGCAAATTCTACTGAGTCCGGTAAATATTTTTATGTTGTTGATAAAGACCCGATACGTAAGGTTGCTGATGGGTACACAGATAATAATAACGAATTTTTGAATATGATTATTGACAGTATGAATCGTGATTTTGGTAATACTGTATCCCAGGCGGAATCAGATCCAACGGTTGATGCTTGTATCAATGGTAAAACTTTCCAGATGATTTCAACTAGTGAACAACGTGGTGAAAAAGGGGAAAATAATGGTACCACTTATTCTAAGAACTACGCAGAGGGGACAGGTTCTAGAGATACACGTCGGTTCCAAAATTTGATGGACAGTTTGCACGTTTCAGTTGGTAATCAGTTGATGAATTCTATTTTATCTGATTATAATACTTCCCTGACTGCTTATTTGGAGTCTGGTAAACGTGATGAAATGTATGATGCAATTAGAGAACGTCGTCAAAAAATTTTGGCGCAAGAATTGGCTTTGAAGATTGCAAACAAAGAAATCTGTGCGTTGACTGCAGAAGAATACGCAGCACTTATGGCTGATGCAGATTTGGTGTCGCAAATGAAACAGGTACAGGATGAATCAAATCAGGAAGAATGTACAGATAAAAATAATGAAAAGTATTATCAAGAGCCGAATTTCTGCTCTAGAGCCACCGGTTGCAGCGCTTATGGAGAAGATGAAAGTAACAGGAGTATTCCTAATGCTGGGTTACAAACAGAAAAAAGAAGACCCTCCTATGATCCGGAAACGAATGTTTGTACTGTTAAGGTTTGGACTTATGCGTGTGAAAGAACCGCAGGATCGCGTAATCGTAGAGACAAGTGTGTAAAATGGTATTCTAGTGATGATGACGAACACACAAAGGTTACATACGAAAAATATCAGATGAAGGAATGGAATTCACCAAATTCAGATGTATTTAATTGTTCTGATAATAATGGTGGTTCTGGTGGGGGGGCGTCTTGAATCCTGATGGCAGCGGAACTGGTGGATCTATGTCCGGTGGTTCCGGCTCTGGTGGACGTGGTTAAAATTTAAAACCGCCTGGATGGGCGGTTTTTTGTTCTTTGATATCGTTTATAATTGAAACTATGGTAATTCAGATAAATCCATAATCACACGAATGCCGTGTTTTTCAAGTCCTGTGATTACGTGTTCTATGTCCAAAATGTTTTTCGTTTCGAAATATATAACTGGGGATACGGTGTATTGTTCGGATAAATCTATTAATCTATTAACTGGGGATTTTTTCTGTTTGCCTGATGCGAACCAGTTGTCGTCGTCCATTATCCAGAAATCTTCGTCGTTGTGGTCGTAAATCAAATATTTTTTCATCATTACAAAATCGTCCAGGATTTCATATTCCAGACCATTTTTTTCGCAATATTTTATGACTGTGTTTTTATTATTGTCTTGTGCAGTGTCTTGTTTGGTTTGTTCTATGGGTGTATCAAAATCTAAATCTTTGAATACAGGAACCGAATTGTTTTGTTGTGATTGTGTTGTGTCGGTCAAATCATCTGAGATGTCAAAATCAGTTGGTATTGGAAACGATTCGGTTTCTGGTTGTGCTTGTTGGGGTTCTGGGGCAGGCGTTGCGTTTTCATCTGGTTGTTTGTTGAAATCAGATATGGCGGTATTTGCAGTCATATGGTTTTTTGCGCGCATATATGGAACATACAATTCGGGTGGTAAATTACGTGGATATCCGTCATCGTTAATGTCTGAATTATTTTCTGTTTTTTTATTTTCGTCAGATTTTGTATCTGTTTTTGTTTCTGAAAATATTTTTGATATGTTTGATGGGATTTTTTTTATGCTGTCTGGGACAGGGATTTCCATTATCGGTTTGTTTTTTCGATATATTATCATTGCTGATGCAACATATATTAAAATTGCACCATAAATAATGACTACGAACACTAATCCCCAGAATCCGTGCAGGGTTTCATTAAAAAATTTTACCCAGCAATTTTTTGAAAGCATATTGAAATCAAATACAAATCGCAGAATTGCCCATAAACATACAAAATACCATACTGTCCATCGCAGCAATATTTTGTTAGTTTTTAAGAAATTTGATAACTTCGTCATATTTTATATTATAGACAATTGTAAAAGTTTGTCAAATAAGTTGTTAAAAATAAAACTTTGGTTGATTGTTTGTTAAAAAATGCTTTTTTTTGGGTCTTTTGTATGGTATAATTTGTCAAAGAGAAATTGAGGGAAATACTATGAATATGAAGAATTTATTTATCAAATCTGCCGGTTTTTTCGCGGCTTGCGTGGTTGTTTTGTCTGTTGATGCAGCGGAAAATGATCGTGGTCGGGCCAGTATGATGCCGAATACTGTGGTTAATGGTTCATCATCTGCGACCAGTGCGCGTATGCCGATTATGCCTATTGTGACGATGAATACTATTGGAAATCCGGCGGTTCATACTATTTCTGAACCTGCGGGGGTTAATAATCAGGGGATTATTATTCCAACACCGCCAACCCCACCACATCCAGATCCTGACCCAGAGCCAGAGCCGGAACCACAACCACAGCCAGACTGTCCAGATGGTGGTGTGAAAAATACTGAATATACGGTTTCTATGTGTATGGCTGAATTGCAACAATGTATCGATGCCGGGGCAGTGTCTGGCGGTTTGCATGGGTTGTTTAACGAAGATATGTTTAACAGACTTTTGAATGGTGGATTGAATATTTGTCAAAATGTTATTGATAAATGTTTAGATATTCGTGTCAATTGTCATAAGGTTTATACTGGTATCAGACCAATTTGGATGGATTTCAAAACAAAAATCTTGATGCCTGAATATTACAATTTTGTTTTGTATAAAACAGGTTTGACACCAAACCAAGCAAAAAAGACTTGTTTGAATATCGGTGGAAAGTGGGATGCAGTGGATGCTGAATGCATTGTTTGTGTAACCGCGCATAACAAAGAAATTCAGATTAAAAACAGTTGGCTGTTTGGTGCTGCTGGAGATGAACGTTACGCTGAAGCGTGCCTGCCAACGGGATCTTCGTTTACTTGTAACAAAGATTTGTTCGGATTTTCGTTGTTGAACGATACAGCAACTGTTGCGGCAACCGCGATACCTGGGGGAGCGATTGTCGGTGCGGCGACTGGCGGAATTATTGCCAAAGCAAAACAAAACAAAGCGTTGGCTAATCCGTGTGATAGCAGTGATTATCGTAAGAAACTGGGCAATCAGATTAAATCGACTAATAATGATATGTTGGTATCATCTTATTTCGATAATGGTGTGTTGCCATCTAAACAGAAAAAGAACGGTGAAGTGGCATCTGTTGATTTCTATAATTTGACAGAAACGCAATGTAATTTGATTTTAGATTTGTATTCAAAAGCTAAACTTTACGATGATGCAATTCGTGCATGTGAAGCGAATTCTAAGAATATTCGGATTTTGAATACATTCCCAGAAACAAACCAAGATGTCGTTTTTGATGATTTGGAATTAGTCAAAGAAAATGGCGACGTTAAAATGTGTATACATGGACGTGTGACTTGTGAATCTGTGGATACAGATATAACCGAAGTGGATGTTAACAATTTTAAAAGTCAATGTATGTTCAAGACTTTGCAAAAGGGTTATTTAACCGATAACAGCAATAATCCACTGTGCGAAACAGGTAGTGAATGTGTGGATATACGGAAAATCAAAGATGAATTAAGTCGTATGAGAAGTTTGTTGAATAATATTGCGATGGTGACACCTGAAAATTCTGCACCAAGTGTAGGCAAGGGCATGTTGATTGGTGGTTTGACTGGTGCGGGTGTTGGTGGTTTGGCAACAGGTATAACTGCGTTGATTGAAAGCAGCAACATCAAATGCAAAGTTGGCAATAATCTTGGTGCTGTGGCGTTGGGCAAGAATTATAAGATTGATTCTTTAAAAGATTTCTATGTCAAACGTGGGCTTAATATCCCAGATACAGTTTTGGCTAATACGCCAGTTGTCGATAAGAATTCGTGGGGTGTGGCGTGTTCTGAATTCCTGGGTAATTCGGAAGATTGTTGGAATGCGTCGATAATCCTTAAACAGAATAACAAAAGACAGACTGTATCGTATGCTTGCAAAATGGTTGGCAGTATGTGTTTAATGAATGAAGCTGTGGCCAGTTTGTATGGTATAGAATAAAGGTTAATATTTGAAAGATAAAATGCCGAAATATTTTTCGGCATTTTTTATGTTTATTGTTCTAACGTAATACCCCGGGCGTAAGCCCGTGGGAAATTTATTTTTTTATATTATTTCTTTTCGATTTTTTCAAATCTGGGTTTGTTATTTACTGTGTCTTGTCGCATTTTTAATGGCCGACACCATATTTGTCCGTATGGGAAATCTTTTGATTCATAAAGGGCTTTGTAAATTACAAGTTCTTCAAGTGTTTCAGAATGTTTGCCAATGGCAATAACTTGATAAATGTTTCCTTTGTAATGGCGATAATTTGCGCCAATTTCTGGTGTATTCATTATGCTGCTTTTTTCATATTTTGTTTTATGTTGCGTAAGTATTTTCGTAATTCATCAATAGCTATTAAACCACCATCTTGTTTTTCTGCAGACCAATAATCCCAACCATTAAAGCTGACGCTGTGTTGGATGCGGGCAGCCATAACGTGTATAGAAGCTTTGCCATAAAGTGTATGCATTAACTGTGCGTCGTGTGTAATCATGACACGTTCGCCATGCGGGCTGATCAATGTTTGACCGACGTATAATAATCCTGCATCAATCAATTCACGGAAAGCAATCTTAATCGCGTCGCGTTTTGGTGCGCAAACTTCGATATCTGATAAATCTATCGGTGTTATTTTTTCGACACGTTCGCGTGCTGCATTCACATAGGTTGCTTCACGATCTATACCGATAAACTGTCGTCCTAGTTCTTTTGCAGCTGCGGCGGTTGTTCCAGAACCAACAAATGGATCCAAGATAATATCGCCTTGCTTAGTTGACGATAAAATCACGCGTCGCAATAAATCCATAGGTTTTTGCGTGTTATGCAAACTTTTTCCATCGGCGCCTTTGATGCGCTCTTCACCCAGACATATGTTTAAATCCCAGTCAGAACGCATTTGTTTTCCGCCATTTAATTTTTTCATTGTTTCGTAATTAAATGTATATTTACCCGTCTTGGTAGGGGTTGCCCAAATCAATGTTTCGTGGGCGTTTGTGAAGCGTGTTCCGCGGAAATTAGGCATAGGATTTGTTTTTACCCATACTATGTCATTTAAAATCCAAAACCCAAGGTCTTGCAAGATAGAGCCCACACGGAAAATATTATGATAAGAACCAATAACCCACATTGCGCCGTCTGGTTTTAAAATTCGTTTGCATTCTGTTAGCCACTGACGTGTAAATTCATCATATTCTTTTTGTGATTCAAACGCATCCCATTCGTCGCGTACTGCACGTGCAGCGGTTTGATCTTCGGGTCTGTAAAGCGTTTTTTCACCCAATTGTAAATTATACGGAGAGTCTGCAAAAACAGCATCCACGGATGCATCTGGAATTTTGCGCATTATTTCAACACAATCACCGCACAAAATTTTGTTCAGATATTTTTGCATAGGTTACATTCTCTCTAAGGTTAAAAAAATATATAATCTTTGCCAGTATTTTACCATTTTTACGTGAAATAAAAAAGTGCACTGCGAATCGCTTTTGAAAAAAAACACTTGATTTTTATCAAAAAGCAATTTTTTTAATTATAAATTCTGCTTTACAACAAGATGAATTTTTTCTATCTTTTAAGATTATGAGATGTCCATATTGTAATTCTACGGATAGCAGGGTGGCGGATTCACGTCCGGATATTGGCGATGCAGTTATACGGCGTCGGCGTGTTTGTAATCAATGTGGGGCGAAATTCACAACGGTTGAACGGATACAAATGCGCGATTTGATGGTTCGGAAAAATAGTGGAAAAATGGAACCTTTTGACCGTGATAAATTATTTCGCAGTATTAAGTTGGCTTGTCGTAATCGTGATGTTCGGGATGAACAGATTGATCGGTTGGTTGCATCTATTCAACGTAGATTGGAAACAGAAACTGCTGATGATACTGTGACCAGTTCCCAGGTTGGACAGATGGTTTCAGATTCTTTGTTAAATTTGGATCCTATTGCGTTTATAAGATTTGTTTCTGTATACAGAAAATTTTCCAAGGTTGCGGATTTTAAGAAAATAATTAGTCAAATCCCAGAGGCAGATGATGATGCGGTCGTCTGTGATTTACCAAAGACATCACTGTTCTGAAAATGAAAAAATTATTATCTTGTTTTGTCGCGTTTATTATATCGCTGGGGGCGTGGGCGGCGGAATCTGTCGATGTTTTGACAGATGACGATGCGGCCATTTATGTGCAAATATTTAATTTACAGGACAAAGAAAAAATTGATGCGGCTAAAAAATTAGAAGATAAATTGTCTGATAAATTTTTAATGAATGAAGTTTTATATCAACGATATATTTCAAAAACTTATCATACCAAGGGCAGTGAATTACAAAAGTGGATGGAAAAATATTATGATATGCCAGGGGCAGAGCGGTTATCAAAAATCGCCCAGATAAAAAAAGCTACTGTGCGTAAGCCTGTGGTACCGCATATTGTGACAGGTAAAGAATATATAGAAACAGCACAATCTGAAAATTGGACCGCCAAGACATATAACGAAAAGATTACAAAAAATATAGATAAATTCAAAAAAGCTATCCGGTCTGGCAGTTCCAAGACAGCACGTGTCATATTAGAGGATAAAAAATTTAAATCAAAATTGTCAGAGGCAGATTATGGTCGTTTGGCGGGACGTTTATCTTTTTTATATTATACAAACGGCGAATACGAATTGGCAAAAAAATGGGGCTTTGTTGCATCTGATGCAAAATCAGAATATGGTTTGTGGTCAATGGGATTATTATATTTCAAAGAACAAAAATACAAAGAAAGCAGAAAATATTTTAGTGAAATTTTGAATCTGACCCAGATAAATAATGCGCGAAAAACAGAAGCTGCTTTCTGGGCAGCACGTGCGGCCGATTTGGTTGGTGATTCTGAAAATACGAAAAAATATTTGAAAATCGCGGCGGCGCATCCTATGTCTTTTTATGGTGCGTTGGCGGCGGCTATGTCTGGAGATACACCTGAATATGAATTTTTTGATCAAGAATGTTCTGATGAAGATATTGTAGAACTGCGGGAAAATAAATATGGTCGCAAAGCTTTGGCGCTTTTGCAGGTTGGTCGCAAAGAACGTGCAGAACAATATTTAAAATATTTGGTAACAGCAAAATCTTCCGACAAAATGTTGCACGCGGTTAATGCTGTGTCATCTATGTATGCTTTGCCCCAGGTTTCTATTTTGGTGTCTGGTGTTATGCGCGACAGGGGTGTTTTGGAAATTAATGATGATATTATTTATTCTGCACAATATCCGTTGCCTAATTGGGAACCGTTGGGTGGGTGGTCTATTGACAGGGCGCTTTTGTTGGCGATTACAAAACAGGAAAGCGGTTTTAAACCAAATGCTAAATCGACTGCGGGGGCAAATGGTTTAATGCAGTTAATGCCGAATACTGCAAAACGTGTTGCGCGTAAAAATGATATGAAAATGTCTGATATAGATATGTCAAAGCCCGAACATAATATGTTTTTGGGTCAACAATATATTGTCGATTTGTTATCGCATCAATTGATTCAAAATAACATTATAAAAATGTTGGTGGCCTATAATGCAGGTATGGGAAATCTGGTTAAATTTGAAAAAAGTTTTACTACGTCGGATCCGTTGTTATATATAGAAAGTTTCCCTGCGTATGAAACGCGAAATTATATCAAACGTGTTATGTCTAATTTGTGGTTGTATCGTGCGCGTTTGAATCAACCGTTGACTGCATTAAAAGAATTGTCTGATGGACACTGGCCGTATTACAACAGCGAAGATGAATATGTACAAAGTCAGATGTTCGACAGATTTTCTTTGTAATTAAAACGGTTTTTTGTGATGCGTGTAAATCCTGATTTTGAAATCGAAAAAAATTGCGGATATAAAGTGGTTGTTGGTGTTGATGAAGCAGGACGGGGGCCATTGTGTGGACCTGTGGTTGCAGGTGCTGTGATTTTTAAAAAATATGATTTTGATGATATGCCGATAATTCGTGATTCAAAACAGATGTCGCAGAAACAGCGCGAAATCGCATATGATTGGATTACTAATAATCCAGATATTATTTGGGCGGTTGCACAATGCAGCGCGGCAGAGATTGATGAGATGAATATTTTAAAAGCGTCATTAACCGCGATGAAACGTGCAATTGGGGCGCTGGGGGTGGGGTATGAATATTGCCTTGTTGACGGGAATAAAATGCCGTGCGATATTAAAGGATGTGCGGTGGTAAAGGGCGATTCTAAATCACTATCTATTGCGGCGGCATCAATTCTGGCAAAACAAACGCGTGATAAAATTATGTCCGATTTATCAAAACAGTTTCCGCAATATGCGTGGGATAAAAATGCAGGATATCCAACCAAACAACATTTGCAAGCAATCGAAAAATATGGTATAAATGAACATTATCGAAAAAGTTATGGACCAGTGAAGAAAATCCTGGAAATCTGCGAAAACTATTGACTTTTTGTGGTGTTTTTGATAAAATTTTCGTGCTAGATAAAAGGGGTTTTGTTGTGGAATATAAAACGGAATTTAAGGTCTCTGAACTTGCGTGAAGACCAAAGGTAAATAGGAAAGAAAAAATGGACAAGTTGCTTGACAAAGAACCAGAGCTGAAAAAAATTGTTTTTCATAATTCATCGCCAAAGATTTCTAATCTGGCTTGGGCGGCTGTGGTGCGTGCTTTGAACGAACGCAGACCGTTTTGTTCGTGGGATTGTGTGCCCCAGACATTTATTGCAGATATGCATAGAGAGACCAGATAGAGATAAAAAACAAGGAAGGAAAAATGAAAATAAATGCGATTGATTATAATTCTGTGCGGGGCAAATATGTTTTGTTGCGCGATGATTTTAATGTTCAGATTGTTGATGGTGTGATTACAGATTCTTTTCGTTTGGATGCATCTATGCCTACTATAAAGCGGTTGAGTGAAAATGGTGCGCGTGTCGTGATTTGTGCACATTTGGGGCGGCCAAAAGGACATGTGGTACCTGATATGTCTTTGCGTGTTGTTGCAGAGTATATGAATATTCCATTTATTGATGATTGTTTAAAAAAAGATTTTTTAAGCGAAATGAAAAATGGTGATGTAGTGTTAATGGAAAATCTACGGTTTCATATTGGCGAAGAAGAAAATGATGATGAATTCGCAAAAAAGTTAGCGGCGGGTTTTGATATCTATGTCAATGATGCGTTTGCGGTTTCACATCGTGCGGCGGCCAGTTTGGTTGCGATTACTAAATATTTGCCGTCCTTTGCGGGTGATTTGTTAATAAGTGAAATTGAAAATATTTCAAACGTTATGGAAAATCCACAGCATCCATTGGTTGTTTATATTGGTGGGTCAAAAGTTTCGACCAAGATGGGTGTGTTGAAAAAATTTGTTTCAATTGCTGATAAAATAGTGATTGGTGGTGCGTTGGGGACTACGTTCAATTTTGCAAATGGGTTACCAGTTGGGGATTCTTTGTACGAAGAATCTATGGCGGATTTTGCGGTTGAGATAATGAAAGACGCAGATAAAAACGGTTGTGAAATATTTTTGCCGTTGGACAAGGGTGTTGGAAAAAACTTTGTCAAAGATTCACCGCGCACGAATCGTGATGCAACCCAAATCAAAGACGACGATGTTATTATTGATGATGGCGAAAAAACAACTGCGCGTAATATTGAATTATTGAAAGATGCCAAGACTGTGATTTGGAACGGAACCTTTGGAATGGCCGAATGGGGTGAACGGTGGGGATATGCTTCGTTTCATTTGGCTCGGCATTTGGCCAAGATGACCAAAGAAAACAAATTGAAAAGTTTTGTTGGTGGTGGTGATACAGTGGCTGCTTTGGATGAATGTGGTGTTCGCGAAGATATTACATATGTTTCCACCGGGGGTGGGGCGTTCTTGGAATTTATTGAGGGCAAAGAATTGCCCGGCATCAAAGCATTGATGAAATAATTTGTTTAATTTTTCGCCTTTTTTTGGTAAAATTGTCCATAGGATAAATATAGATAAAGGATTTTTCTGTGCAAATAACAATGCGACCAATGACGGCAGATGAAGCCTGGGATTTTATTTTGGGAACGTATCAAAATTTCCAAACAACTTTGAAACATTTTGGATATACTAAGACCAGGTTTGTTCCCAAGGCCATTGGTGAAATGTTCGATAAAGAAAATTTAACCGAACAAGAAATAGAAAAATATCACGATGTTTTTGTAAATAAAGTTTATGATGTAAAACATTTGCAAAAATTTGATAATGTTTTTGAAAAAAAGGTGAAACCAAATCTTGAACGTGGTATCAATAAATTTTTAGTTCCTTTGATTCCTTTTTGGAATGCGGTTATGCCAAAACGGCTGGAAATTTTATGTGCCTATGGTAATGGCGCGGGATATTGGCGGATAAGTGATGATGTTGCGCAGATTCAGTTTCGTATGTCGGAATCTTTAGATAATGAATATGGAATATATAATACTTTGTTTCACGAATTTGTGCATCTTTTGATAGAAGAACCAATTATTCAAAAATATAAAGTTCCCCAGGATTTAAAAGAACGCATAGTTGATTTAATTTGTTATGAATTTATTAAAAAACCTGTTCAAGAATCATTTGAAAATTCGTTTGTTAACAAATATATAACACCAGAAGCAATTAAAACTGATTTGCCAGGCACAGTGCAAAAAATGATGGCGGATTATAATCTGTTGCAACAATCTAAACAAAATCAAAGGGAATAGATAGATGATAACAACGATGGAAAAATTTTATAAGTTATTTAGACGGAATTTGAAAACAAAACGTTTGGATTTGCGGGTTTTGGAACCGACATTGGAAAATGCAAAGGTAGTGTGGGATGTTTTGAAAAATGAAAATCCTGATGATTTTAAGTATATTAATTGGACCCCGGATTATAAAAAACCATTGCCAGAATCGTTGGAAGAAACTTTAAAACAAATGCAACAAGAACAAGAACGCGATGTTGTTCCAAATGGTGCGGTGTGGTATGTGTTTTACAATGGTAAACTGATAGGACATCATGGTGTCTTTTATTTTGATAATAACAAATCTATGCAATCTGGAAATGTTTGGTTTATAAAATCCGCGCAGCAACAAGGCTTTAACCAAGAAATTTGGTCTTTGTTAATAAAAATTGCTTTTGAGAAATTGGGTGCAAATAGAATTATGCGGCAGTGTATGGCAGATAATAAACAATCTCAAAAGTCTATCAGTAGTAGCGGTTTTCATCTTGATGGCTGTGTACGAGCATCAACAATGATGCCTGACGGTACATTTATGGATCAGTTAGTTTTTACAAAACTTGCAAGCGAATATGAAAAATAACATTATGGCAATGCTGTTATCGCAATTTCCAAAAAATATCAAAACCCCACGTTTAGTGTTGCGGGCTGTTGAACCGACACAAAAAAATGCAGAAATAATTTTTGATATCATTGAAAAAAATCGTGATTATCTGGAAGCGTGGCAGGGGCATTTTGAATATCTGCGTAATGTTGAAGACGTTCTTCGTCAATTAGAATATAGGTATGCACAGATTGCTAAAAATGAAGGTGTTATGTTTGGTATTTATAAAAATAATAATTTAATTGGTCGCATCCGTTTTTTTGATGTTAAAGCTAATGCGTGTGAAATAGGTTTTTGGTTGATTAAATCTGAAAATGGAAATGGATATATGGGCGAGGCTTTGGGTGCGTTGGAATCTGAATTATTCAAATTCGGGTTTGATAAAATCATTTTAGATATTGATGCGGGAAACACTGGCTCAGAAAATGTTGCGCGTCGCAATGGGTATAAATTGGTAAAAAGATCACCTTTGGCGTCTTGGGCCAAATGTGTCGGCAAATGTGATTCTTTGATTTATGTGAAAAATACCGAATAGTCTGAGTTTTGTTCAAATGGGGATTTTTGATCGCCACACTTGCAAAAATGGAAAATTTCCTTATTTTTATACTATAAAATTGGCGAATCGGCTTGTTTTATGGTATGATTCAATATTATAAAAAGGATTTTATTATGTCGTTGGTACCTATTGTTATTGAAGAATCACCAAAGGGTGAGCGTTCATTTGATATTTATTCGCGCCTTTTGCGGGACAGAATTGTTATGGTTTCTGGGCCTATAGAAACCAATATGGCGAATACAATTGTTGCGCAGTTGCTGTTTTTGGAATCTGAAAATCCAAATGCTGACATTTCGTTATATATAAATTCTCCGGGTGGTGATGTTAGTGCCGGGTGGGCGATTATGGACACTATGCAATATATTAAACCAAATGTTTCTACAATTGGTATTGGGTTGGTTGCATCTATGGCGGCTGTGTTGTTGGCTGCTGGGGAAAAGGGTAAACGTTTTGTTTTGCCAAATGCTCAGATTATGATTCATCAGCCATCGTCTGGAACAGAAGGTAAAGTGACTGATATGGAAATTTATTTGAAAGAGGTTCAATATACCAAAAAAGCAATGATAAAACAGATGATGGAATTTACAGGTCGCAAAGAAAAAGAAGTTTTTGATGCAATGGAACGCGATAATTGGATGCAGGCAGAAGAAGCTAAGAAATTTGGTCTGATTGATGGAATTTTAACACGCAAATAAAAGATTCTGGGGTTTAAAAATGAGTGATGAAAAAACACAGAACACACAGGAAAATGCTCAGCAGTTTTGCAGTTTTTGTGGTAAGTCTGTATATGAAGTTAAAAAATTAGTCAGTGGTCGTAATGTTTGCATTTGTGATGAATGCATAAATTTGTGTAATGATATTATGGCTGATGACAAAAAAACACAGATAAATCGTGATGCTGAGTCTTTGCCGACACCGTCCCAGATTTATAAATTTTTAAATGAATATGTTATTGGACAGGATGAAGCAAAAAGAACTTTGGCAGTGGCTGTGTATAATCATTATAAAAGAAACAGCGCATCACTTGCATCTAATGTTGAAATTCAAAAATCAAATATTTTGATGATTGGTCCAACTGGAACTGGTAAGACTTTGTTCGCCCAAACCTTGGCGCGGGTATTAGATGTACCTTTTGCGATTGCTGATGCCACCACTTTAACCGAAGCGGGCTATGTGGGGGACGATGTAGAATCTGTGTTAACGCGTTTGTTGCAAAACGCCAATTTTGATGTGGAACGTGCGCAACGTGGAATTATTTACATTGATGAAATTGATAAGATTTCAAGAAAATCTGAAAATCCGTCGCTGACACGTGATGTTTCTGGCGAAGGTGTACAACAGGCTTTGTTGAAGTTGATAGAAGGTACTGTTGCAAATGTTCCTGCGGGTGGTGGTGGAAGAAAACATCCAGGTGAAACCACTGTACAATTAGATACAAGCAAGATTTTGTTTATCTGTGGTGGTGCATTTGATGGTTTGAATAAAATTATTGGTGCACGTAATTGCGCGCGTGCAGGGATTGGTTTTGGTGCAAATGTTTCAGACAAAAAAATGCGTGAAGAACAAAATCATCTGGCCGATGTGCAGTCATCTGATTTGGTGCGCTTTGGAATTATTCCAGAATTAATTGGTCGTTTGCCAATAATTACTACTTTGGAAGCGTTGGACGAAAAAGCGTTGGTAAAAATTTTAACTGAACCAAAGAATGCAATAGTTAAACAATATACGGCCATGTTGGAAATGGACGGAATTAAATTGAACATAACCAAAGACGGTTTGAATGCGATTGCAAAAATGGCTGTTGAACGTAAAACCGGTGCGCGTGGGTTGCGTTCTATATTGGAAAAGATTTTATTACAGCCGATGTTTGAAGCACCTGATAAAAAAGGTTTGCAAGAGATTGTCATAGATGCAGATGTTGTTAACGGCAAAAAGGCACCTGTGGAAATATTTACTGAAAATAAAAAAGCCGCTTAGTTTTTCGTTGTGATTAAAAAGAAAAAAAGCCCGAAATTATTTTGGGCTTTTTTATTTACAATATCCCCAAAGTTTATTTGTTCCAGTTGATGTATAGAATTCTTTTAACAATACATCCCCAGTTATGTCGTGATACCCATCCATATTCTCGTCCGTCCAGGGCAATTCAACCCATATACCATTTTGTTTGTCGCATTCAGCTGCTAATCCGGATATAAGTGATGATTGAACCTGTTTCATCACTATATCAACGTCGGCCAATATTGATTCTGGTAATACGGTATCATCATTTGACGGACGCGTGCAATTTTGCAATGCATATATAACCATTTGTTGATATAAACTGCCTATGTAGTAAAGTCCGCAAGAATCGTATAAGTTTTTATCAAGATTTTTTGGTTCTGCAGTTTCACCTGTGCAAAGATAACCGGATGGACATATACGACATTCTGTTGCAAAGTTTTCGTTATAACACCAATTGTTTGTATCGTTGCATTCTGTGGATTCGTTCGGTCTGTTATATAAATAATAATTAAATTCACAGCTTTTGTATCTGATGTTTGCATTCGGACAAGTATAGTAAGTGTTATAGATATCACTTGTTTTTGTGCTTAAAATATCAGATTTTGAAAAAGGATTTACCAATGTTGTATTACACACGTCAACGCGGGCGTATCTTGATTCACCAGGTGCATAAACACGACAGCCATAAGGATACATATGATTAGAATCATTTGCAGGTACCGCACAGATTTTTTGTGCAAATTTCGTTAATAAATCTGGACAAGTTTGCGCAATTGCTTTATCTGTGATTCCTGCAAGCGTGTTGACTAATAATGCCAATCCTTCGGGACCACCGCCGTATAGATTGCTGCAAGTAGACAATTTTTCAGAACATAATTCTTCGGATAATTCTAATGCCTGGCCCAATAATATTTGATATGAATTATCTGAAAATTCTTTTAATGTATCAGATTGTTTCAAATAACATTGATTTACCACACCAAGACAGTCTGATTTTACTTTTTGAACAGCTTGTTGTTGTGCCTGATAAATTTCAACGACAGCCTGGCGTAAAAATTCGTTCCATACATAATCTGCATCATCAGTGCATAAATCCAAAGAATTCTTTGCATAAATGCGTTTTTTATCTAACATTTTTACAAATGATGTATTTTTTGTATTTTTTAAAATATCCCCAGACAAAGATAACTGATTTTCTATTTGATAAAAATCAGGTGAATATATTGGTTCGCCAGTTGTTGAATTAATATATTTGCCAGTAAAATCAAGACAGTGGACATAGCCTTCGCCGCACGCCGTTGACGCGGTTAAATCCTGGCGGACACGGGCAATACAGTCGTTAAGAGTAAGCGAATTATGCGCGTCATAATTTTCTAATCTGGCATCTTGCATCTGGTGTCTGGTTGTGCGTATGGCCGCGTTTGCTTCTGTTGTTTTTTTATCAAGATTGTTTGCAAGCAATGAACAATCGTTTTCTATGTACATTCCGTATGCAGAAATTATCATTTTTAAATCACTGGCGCTGCAATTTTGGGCGGCTATTTCAGAACATTGTGCGTGAACTGCATTATACAAGGATTCGCCTGTTAAATTTGCAATATCAGAACCACCAATCAAATCAGTGGTGGACCATATTGATTTTATATCGCCGGCGATGTCCAAAGTGCCACCTGTTGATAAAGATTTTTGTTTTGTTGTTTTCAAAACATCTGATATGTTTGCCAATGTTCCGGTTCCGTCGGATTTCCCTTTCTTTTTCATCGCCTTTTCGCCATCAGATGCAGAAACCATAGATTTTACCTCTGCTGCTGTTTTATCAATAACTTCGATATTCAGATTATGAAAATCTTTCAAACTATCGGATGTTTGAGACAAAGATTTTTCCTGGTTTTGAATTTCTGTTAATCGTGAAGAACATACACATCTTCTGTATTGGTCATTTTGGTTTGCACAGAATAAATCCATACACGTAAAGTATGTGTCTCTGCACGCGTTATAATTATCACCAAAAGTTTTTGTTTTGGTTCCAGATGTTGATGTTGCGCGCGAAATTCGATTTGGTCGTATCGCCGTCCGCGAGATTACATTGTTGCGCGCGTTTGTTGCAGTGCGTGAAGATACACTTTTTTTTGCCGTATTGCGTGCAGTAGTTCTTTTTTGTGTGTTATTTGTCGTGTTTGTTGCGGCGCGTGTTGTTAGTGCACGTGAAGAGTTTGTTTTTTGTATGTTCGCAGATTGTCGCGTGGATGTATTATTTGTGTCTGTTCGGGTAAGGGCGTTTTGGGTACGCGTTGCACCGTTGGCAATGCCAATGCAAAAACATAGACCCAGAAAAATCGATAGTATTTTTCTCATCCCTTTTCTTTACTTCTAAATAATAATATCAAAAATACGATATTTTAGGCAAGGGTATTTTACAAAAAAACAAAAATAAAAAACCACATTATGTGGTTTTTTTAATTCTGAGATTGGTTTTCGTTTGTTGCGTGCGTGCGTTCAACAAATGTTATTCGACCCTTGTCCAAATCGTACGGTGTCATTTCAACATGAACCTTTTCACCGGTATTGACCCAAATACGTGCTTTGCGCATTTTGCCACACATTGTTGCCAATATCATATGACCGTTTTCCAAACGAACACGAAACATAGTGTTTGGTAATCTTTCTTCGACGGTCCCAGAAAAAACAATTACATCATCTTTTGCCATATGTCAAAATCCTGTTTGTTTAAGTTTTTCCTATGATATTAATCATTGGTTTAAATTGCAAGAAGTTTTTATTCGCTTGCAATACAAATGGTTTTTTGATAAAATCATCACATAATGTAGGAATGTATCATTATGAAAAAATTTAATATTTTTGTGGCACTGTTTAGTGTGTTTTCGGTATCGATGTCTGCATTTGGGGCTACGTCGCGTGGGGATGCTGCGCGTATTGGGTTTGGTCGACCCAGTACTGGCGGAACGCGTATGCCCGTGGTAACGGCTGCGGATGTTAAGGCTGTATCTGGTATAAAAGCAATCACAACCCAGGCGGTCAGTACGACTGAATCAAAGCCGGCAGAATCGGTGGTTGTTGAAGAGTCTGTTGTGGAACCTGTTGCTGAAACGCCAAAGGAAGAAGTTGTTGCTGAAAAATCCGGGGATTGTCGGGATGCATATCGTGATTGTATGGATCAATTTTGTTTGTTAGATGAAAGCCAGGGTGAACGTTGTGCGTGTTCTGATAACATAGATTTGGCGCGAAGCAAGATACAGGCTGTGTTAAAAATTCAAGAAGAAGCAGACAAATTATTTACCGAAGGTGTTGAACGTGAACAACTGGGTGCTAAGGCGCGGTTGGTGTTTGCTGAAAATACAAATAATACCAAGGTTTCAGTTGCTGATTTTATGTCGTGGCTGGGTGCTGATGAAGAAGATTATGATGATGAAGATGTAGATGTTGGCGAAGACGTTACATTGGGTGATGATTTATATAAAATGGCGGCGAAATATTGCGCGTCTGAGTTGGAATCTTGTGCATCTAAGGCGGAAATGGAAACCATACTTTATACGCGTATGATTGCGCAAGATTGCAAAAGTTATGATGCGTATTTAAAAGATCAGAAAGCAAATGCAGAATCTAATAAGCGTATTGCTGAATCTGCTGTGCGCAAGGCGCGTTTAGAGATGTTAGATACTACGAACAAATACAACCGTGGTGAATGTTTGTTGGCGTATCGTTCTTGCATTTCTGACAAGGGTGGTTGTGGTGTAAATTTTGAAAATTGTTTAGATGCAAAATTACTGGCGCGTCGTTCTAATGCGTGTGAAAATATTTTGGATCAGTGTATGGCGGTAAGTGAATATGTTAAACAAGATTGGGCGGCAGAATCTAAAAGTGTTTTAAAGGAAGCAGAAAAGTATGCTGATAAATATGAACGCCAAACTTGTTTAGCACGGATTCAGGATTGTTTGGAAGAAGGTTGTTCAACATCGGCGAATTCTGAATGTTTGGTTGATGTCAATGTTGCAGCGGGAATTTGTCCTGTTATCACAGAATGTGATGCGAAAATCCCAGGCTTGCAAGTGGTTGTTAATGATAAACTGAAATATTTACAGACAAAATTCTGTGAAAACGATGTTGATAAATGTTTACAAGATAAATGTGGTGTCGATTTTACCAAGGCAGAATGTGTCGGGAAAAAACCTTATGAAATTGCATCGCTTTGTCCGCAAGATATGTTCCCATCGTGCAAAGGTGCAAAGCAGTATGATGTAATTGTGCAATCTGTGTTATTACAGATGGATTATCAGATGCTGCAGGGTTGTATAAATTATTTTGATACACAGCTGTCAAAAGTTTGTGGTACAGATATGGCGTGTTTGCCGATTGATGCTGCGGTTGAATCTTTGGTTGAATTGCCAGATACAGCCGAAGGTTTATCTGATTTGCGTAATACAGTTATCGCAAATTCCGATGCGTCGGTTGAAGAATTCTTTAAACAGTTTGAACAGGAAAAAACTGTGGCTGCGTGTTCGGATTCTCAAAGTGTTCCAGCGAAAAAGGTCAAAGGAAAGCAATCGATGGGTATAAGTGTGTTTAATACTGCGAAATTGTTGGCAAAGATGTCTGCTGAAAATCGTAATTTGCGTGAATTAGATTCTAAGATTGCAGAATTAACTCGTCAAAAAGACGTCGAAACTGCACGGAAAACGTGTTTGAATACTTATAAACCGGAAACACCGAAAGATTCCAAGAGCAATTACAGTTATATACATACTGTATCATTCGAATCGGATTTGCGTAATTGCCACGTTTGTCGCATTCAACAAGTTTGCGAAACCGGGGGTGAATCTAAGGCGTCGTCTGCGTTGAAATCTGCAGCAGGTGGATTGTCTGCGGGGGCATCTACAGGCACTATGTTGAGCGCTGGTTGGGGTACTGCAATTGGTGGTGTTGTTGGTGCTGTGGGGGCCGGTGTGTTGGGTTATATGTCTGGTGGCAAAGAAGAATTCTGTCAGGAAATTGAATCCTGTGAAGATATAAATATGTAATAGTGGAGAAAAAAATGAGAAAAATATTAAATTTTGGTTTTGTTGTTGGATTGTTAGCTGTGTTCGTTGGAACAGGTGATTCTTTTGCAGCCAAAGCGACAAAAAAACAAGCTGCAATTAATTTGGGAACCAAAGTGCGTGCCAGAACGGATGCTAAGGGAATTTACGACCAGAATTGTTATGATTCTTATTACAGTTGTATGGATCAATTTTGTATCGTTGATAATGAAATGGGTGGATCGTGCAATTGCAGCGATGAGATAGCGCAATATGAATCGGCTTTGACACAAATACAACATATGTTGTCAGAGGCGGAACGTATTCGCACAGAAGAAGTTGAAAAAGTTCAGGCGGGTGCAAATGCTGACATTATTTTCCAAGGCACCAGAGAATATGATGAAACCAATAATGTTATCGCGACGAACGCTACGAAAAATAAAAAAGATATAAAATCTACTATGTGGTCATCGCTTTATGATGAAGATTACGATGAAGAATATGATGACGAAGACGATGAAGATTTGTTATCTGGTATCGCTTCGAAAACAGGAAGTTCTTTGTATAGTGCTGCGCATAGATTGTGTAAAGAGCAATTAGATAAATCTTGTGATAAAGATTTGTCTTTGTTGACCCAGATGTATTCTCGTCAAATTGTTTCTGATTGCAAAGGTTTGGCGAATAGTGTGCAACAAAAGTTGTCTGAGGCAAAATCTATATATGCGTCTGCGAATGCTGATGTGCGTGCAGCGTTAAAGGAAAGTTTAGAAGAATCCAACAAATACGATCGTGGTACCTGTATGGTTGAATACAAAAAATGTATGAAAAGCGAAGATGCGTGCGGTTCTGATTGGGGTAATTGTGTGTTCACAATTGCATCTGAAAATATGCAAAACAATGCATCGACAAGTGTTGTTGGAACGAAAGTTGCAACAATCAATGTATATGATATTACTGCATCTACTATGGAAATCTTAGAGGCGAAACGTTTCATTTGTGAGAAGGTTTTAGACAGCTGTGTTGCGGTGCGTAATTATATTTGGGATGATTTTTTACGTGAAGCTGCGCCGACTATTCGTTTGGCTGAACAAAACGTAGAATCAAAAAAACGTCAATCTTGTTTGGGTGATATTTCTGCGTGTATTCAAACAGCTTGTAAAGATGATATAGAAGGCAAGGGCGTTGCAACTATGGATGCGTGTTTGGCACGGCCTGAGATGGCACGGTCTTTTTGTAAGATTCAATTGGATCCGTGTGAACGTATGGAACCACAAATTTGGGATTATGTGAAAAGTAAATTAGCGGCTATGCGTGTTGATGCGTGTACCAAAGAAGTCAAAGATTGCTTTACATCCGAAGACAGATGCGGTCCAGATTTTATGAATTGTATTGGTATGGATTTCAATTATATTCACGATATTTGTCCAATTGATAAATTGGTAGTTTGCAAACAGGCAAATCCTGATTTCAAAATGTCTGATTTGGATTCTATGTTGATGGGGTTATATTTGAACATAGATAACAAAGCACTTGAAAATTGTCAGAATCTGGCAGAAGAAAAAATGGTTGAATTGTGTGGTTCTACGACCGATTGTAATTCTTTTGCGACTGATGAATATATCGGAACGTCGTCAGTTAAATCCCAGAAAGACGGTGCGACGTATCGTGTGACTGGAATGATTTCGTTTGGTAATATAAAGATGGGTGATGCCGCAGGAACTGTCAAAGATGGTGATAAGGTTTTGGCACCTGGTGAAATTGGTGTTCAAGATTATATCGCGCAAATTAAAAAGAAAAATAAAGGTGTCAAAGATGCCGATGCGATTATTACTTCTATTGAAGATGAATTGAATAATATCGCTGGTTCGATTAACAGAACAATATCTTTGATTGAATCGGATCAAAAGATTCAATATTGTATTACTGGACGTGATTTGTCGCAAATCAAAGGAAAAACTAAGAAAAATAAAACAGAAATGACAGAAGCACGAACACCAAAGTTGTTGAATCAATATCGTGTGATGATTGCTATGGCTGCGTTGCGTAAAGCACAGGATAACTATAACAAAAAGATAAATACTGCGATTTCAGAAGCAACACAAAACGCATCTACTGATATTGCACAATATATGTGTAATAAGATAGCGGCTGGCGAAACAGGGGTTAGTTTGGCTAATTCTATCAATGAACAGACACCGTTAGTTGCGCCGTATTCGATTTCTTATGAAGTTGGTGCAGGTCTGACCACTGCTGATTTGGTTCAAGGTGGTGCGGGGACTTCTACGTCTTCGGCAGGAACATTTGAAAACAAAGCGTATTTGGGTGGAAGTGGTGCATCTGATTTAGGTACTGTGGTGAAAGATGTGACATCTACGTTTGATCGTGAAACCAGAATATGTCATATCTGTCGTGTTATAACAACTAATTCTTGCAAGACGACAGGTTCGGTATCTTGGTTCCATAATAACAGAAATATGTCGTGCACTGCGGATACAAAAGATCCTGTGTGTGAAGATATTAAAATGTAATATAAACGTAATTGTAAAAACCGTCAATATGGCGGTTTTTTTTATGGTTGATTTATCAAATCGTTCCTAGATATTTTTGATGCTCCTTTTGGTATAATTTTGATGTGGAAGACAAAATCCCCCCTTGCCATGGCTTTGGGGAATAAACCAAAGGAGAAAACACAATGAAAAAAATATCTTTGTTAACCATTCTTACCCTGGTACCTATGTGTGGCGCAATTGCAGGTTCTGGTATGAACAATCATAATATGAATAATAATCAAATGATGCAAAAACAAACGGCACAACCAACATATTGGTCTGTGATGGAAGTCGTTTCTTTGCCAGACAACAGCCCTGTCACAATGCGTGGGCGTATAACCAAGGATATGGGTGATAATATTTATGTGTTCGAAGATTCTTCAGGAACTATTATGTTGGAAATAGATGAAGAAGATTGGAACGGCAAGACAGTGCGTGTTGATGATATTGTCACTGTTTATGGTAATGTAGACAAAGGTTCTGATTATACTGAAATAGATGTTACATCAATTGAATAAAAAATGCCCATTTGGGCATTTTTTTTATTTTTTATTTTAAATTTTTGTAGCTTTGTTCTTTTTTTATGTTCGTTTTTGTGATATAATTGTTTCAGCTATGAAAACGAAAATATCTTTTTTATCAGTTTTAATGTCGCTTTGGTCCGTGTCTGCGTTTGCAGGTGGTTGGCAGTACGAAGGTTATCGTATTCGTGATGGCTATTATAAAGATGATGGTTCACGGTTTGTTATTGGATTTCGTGGTGGGTTGTCTTTGGCACGCGCAAAGATGAAAAATGATATTGGCAGTTTATACGGTGCGTATTATATAAATCCCGAAAATGGCGATATAGTATCTGAATTGGCATATATTAATGCCGATGAACCAGATGGTTATGTTTCTGCGGGGTATGGCGATTTGGCTACTTTGCCATTGCGTAAAGATTTTAGCAAGCAGGCGTTTGCGGCTGGTGCCAGTGTTGGATTTACTTTACCTTATCATACTAATTGGAGATTGGCGGCAGATTATGATTATATTTCTGAAACGGAATATAACCAAATGCCTTTGTTACAGGGTGATTTGAAACTTACTGGTGGTGAGTTGGGTGATACGACGGTTCAAGTGTCTAGCACCGGGGCAAGATCTACGATTACCACAGATATAATTTCTGCAATGGTATATTATGATTTCTTTGACGGCAGTTTTAAGAAATTAAATACTTTTATTCCGTATGTGGGTTTGGGATTGGGGTATGCTATATCCAGAACTACGTTACATTTGTCTGATATTTACGGTGATTTGTCTGAAGATGACGATTTGCAAAATTACGGCAGTGTGAACGCTAATAACGTTCTGCAATTTGATAATCCAACCGACAAAGATAAATATCCTTCGTCTACTAATATCGCAGTGACTGGGACACTGGGGGTGTCGTATGGGATTGCAAAATATACATTTTTGGATGTAAGTGCGCGTGTGACGTACGTTCCAAAAATAACGTGGAGTATTGCAAACGCTGACGGTTCGCAAACCCGTGAATGGTTCAGCGCTGAAAATATGTTCTATACCAATTTAATGATTGGTGTACGATTTGAATTTTAATAAATTTTTTCGATGTTTTTTATGGTTCATTAAATAGACGGGCAGGATCTACGGATTTGTTGCCACGGCGAACTTCTATATACATCTCTGGGCGATTTGAATTCATTCGGCCGATTGGTTCGCCAGCCAAAACTTCCTGGCCGACCAAAGCATCAATTGAACCCATATTTGTCATAACTGTATTATATCCGTTTTTGTGGGACATAATTATAACTTTGCCAAAGCCACGAAAATTGTCTGCAAATTTTACAACCCCATCTGCAGGTGCCATAACCAATGCATCCCCACGTGTATGTATGCGCCAACCGTCTGATTTTAATCCAAGTGGTGTTTTTTCACCATAACGTACAACCAACTTTCCACGGACAGGTGTGTTTAATTTACGTTTAGAAAATCGCGTGTCAGATGACATTTCTGATGACCCCACACCCGCAGACAATTCAGAAATATTTTTTGCGCGTGTTGACAGGTTTCTTAATTTTTCCTGGATTGCGATTTGTTGATTTTTTAATTTTTCATTTTGTGCAGATCTGGTCTTTAATAATTTATCAAGATTGTTTTTTTCATCACTATATCGTTTTGCACTGCGGTCCAGTTTTTCTTTTTCTATTGCGCGTTCGTTGCGGATTTTATCAAGTTCTTTGATTTTCTGTGTTGCATCCATAATTCTGTTATCAAATTGTTCCGCCGCGGATGCTAATAATGCAGATGTTAAGACGTATTCGTGCATTGTGTCTGCATCAAAAGATGGGTTAAGCGCGATGAATAAGATGCTGTTTGTGGCGTCAGAGATGCCATCGTAATCTTTGGATAATTGTGCGCTTATTTTATCGCGTTGTGCATCAAGTTCTGCGATGTTTTTTGAAATTGCGGTTCTTTGTTCTTCAAGTGTGCTGACCTGAGATGCTGCCTTTACCAATTTTTTTTTGGTTTGTTCTACGTCGCGTGTTGAAGTTTTTAATTGTTGTTCAATTTGTTTGTTTTGTTGTTCTGTTTGTTTGATTTGATTTTGTATTTTTGCCAATTCATTATTTGCAAATGTTGGCGTGATAAATACGCTGCAAATAGTTGTTATGAAAATGAGCTTTGGCCAATACATAGTATGCATTGTATCAAAACATATAAAAATTGTAAATCAAGGAATAATAAAAAAATACTGTTGCGTGGCTGGCTTTTTTAAGGTATGCTGTGGCGGTATATCTAAGGAAAAAGGAATAATTATGTTCAAAAAATTCATTGTTTTATTTGCTTTATTAATGCCGATGGTTGTAGATGCAAGTCCAAAAAATAAGAAAAAAGAAGAACCTGTTGAACATTTAACCGATGAAGAGATTTATTCTGAATTAAAAAAGTTGGCGTTGGTATTTGAAACTGCTCGCGATAAATTTGTCGAAGAAGCTGATGAACGCAAGATGTTAGAAGGGGCTATGAACGGTATGTTGGGTGCTTTGGATCCACATTCTTCGTATTTATCAAAGGAAGATTTTAAAGAATTTAATGATAAATCACATGGTGAATTTGGCGGGTTGGGCATTCAGATAACAAGTGATAAGGGGGCTGTGCGTGTTATTTCACCAATCGATGATACACCTGCGGCCAAGGCAGGAATAGAAGCAGGTGATTATATTACGCATATAGACGGTGAACAAGTTTTTGATTTGACATTAAATCAGGCTGTTAAAAAAATGAAGGGTAAACCGGGAACCAAGGTTAAGTTAACAATTGTACATTCCGGTGAAGAACCAAAAGAAATAACCCTTAAACGGGCAATTATCAAGGTGAAATCTGTAAAGTTTTCAGAAAAAGAAGATGCTGTTGCTGCCGATGATGATAAAGCAGGTAAGATCGGTTATATTCGTATTTCTGATTTTGGTGCTACAACTACTAAAGAATTGAAAGACGCAATTAAAGATTTGGAAAAAAAGAAAGTCGTTGGGTATGTTTTGGATTTGCGCAATAATCCAGGTGGGTATTTGGTCGCTGCTGTGGATGTTTCAGATGCATTTTTAGATGAAGGTGAAATTGTTTCTACGCGTGGCAAGGACAAAGCTGATATAGAAAGAATGTTTGCTAAACCTGGGGATTTAGTGAATGGTAAACCGATTGTAGTTTTAATAAATCACGGCTCTGCATCTGCATCAGAGATTGTGGCGGGTGCTTTGCAAGATAATGGTCGTGCAATTGTTATGGGTTCGCAAAGTTTTGGCAAAGGCAGTGTGCAGCAACAAAAACCTTTGGGTGATGGTTCTGCAATTCATATAACCATTGCGCGCTATTACACCCCCAGTGGTAAATCTATACAAAATGAAGGTATTACCCCTGATGTTGAAGTTTTACAAAGTAAAGTAGAAGTTATTGAAAAGAAAGAGGGTATGTTTACCGAAGCGACATTCAAAAATTCACTTAAAAACGATGCTTCAAAAAAAGGTGATTCTGCCAAGAAAAAGGATTCTAAAAAATCAGATAAGTCTGATGACGAAGAGGAAGATTATCTAAATCTGACAGATGAAGAAAAAGATGCACGTGATTATCAATTACAACGTGCGATGGATATGGTGCGTGCTATGTCAAAAATTGGTAAAAAGAATCTTGAAAAAATAGATGAAGATGAAAAGTTTGTGGATGTGAAAGATGTAAAAAAGGAAGAATCCAAAGACAAGAAAGATTCTGAGAAAAAAGAAGCTGATAAAAAATCAGAAAAGAAAAAATGAAAAATGGGGCATCGCCCCGTTTTTTTAACGTGTTATTTGTTTTAAATCTTCTGGTTTATTTGTCCAACCGTTCGGTGTAATGACATAGTCGCAAATACCTTTTGTTAAACATTGAACGGCGTTAAGTGTGCCGGAACCTTCGGTTGTGAAGAATTTTGTTAATTCTTTTTTTGTTAATTTTGTATTTTCTAGATATATATCTTTCATTTGTTGTTTAACACGATTCATATCTTCAAGCATCAGTGGCAATTCAGGCAAACGAGATACTGTTTCTGTATGTTTGCCGAAATGAATACCATTTGATGCGTTGTGTGCCATATATCTGTATCCTTTAGTTCCAGATACTGCAATCATACTGGCTCCACTGTGAGCATTTGATATATTATATGTTTTTACTATTACATTTTTTGCTTTGGCAATGTTTAATAATGACAGAATAGATTTTGCAACATCCATATCGCCACCATACGAAGAAATGTACACGTTTAATATCGGTGTTCCTGCGGGCAATTCGGTAAAAGGAGCAAAAGTTAATGGGTTCTTTTCTTTGAATGGTAAATCTTGAATCCATTGACTTAAATTTATAATAACACTATTGCAAGTTTCGTTATTTATAGCTGTTGTTATGTATATATTATTTTGTATAACTGTGTTTTTTATGTCGTTTGCCATCAGGTTTTCCTTTGTATGCTTATTAGTGTAATAAATAATACAAAATAATATGTTTGTCAATAGTTTTATTGATAATAAATCTTGCCTTAATTTCTCAAAAGCGGTAATATTTTCAAAGTTAAAAATTTTTTCAAAAATATTAGGATTTTTAAAATGGCTAAATTGATTGTTGATGGAAATTGGGCGGCGGCAGATGTTGCGTACAGGTGTGTTGATTGTGCGGCGATTTATCCTATTACCCCCAGCAGCACTATGGGTGAATTAGCGGACGAATGGTCGTTTCAACATAAAAAAAATATTTGGGGTGTTATTCCACAGATTATAGAAATGCAATCAGAGGCGGGGGCCGCGGGGACATTGCACGGCGCTTTGCAAATGGGGGCGCTGGCTACGACATTTACTGCATCCCAGGGATTGTTATTGATGATTCCGAATATGTATAAAATTGCGGGTGAACAGACCCCGTTTGTTATGCACGTGGCGGCGCGTGCGATTGCAACACACGCATTGTCTATATTTGGTGATCATAGTGATGTTATGGCTGTGCGGCAAACTGGTTTTGCGTTGCTTTCATCGCATAATGTGCAACAGGCGCATGATATGGCGGCTATTGCGCACGCGGCGACTTTGAAATCTCGTGTTCCTTTTTTGCATTTTTTTGATGGTTTTCGGACAAGCCACGAAGAATCTGCATTAAATCGAATCGATGATGATGTTTTGCGTAAAATGTTACCGGATGATATTGTTGCTAAAAATAGGGCGCGTGGGATGGATCCTGATAACCCGCACGTCCGTGGAACTGCGCAAAATCCTGATGTTTATTTCCAAGGACGCGAAGCGGCAAATTCGCTTTATGATTCGGTTCCGCAAATAGTGCAAGATTGTATGGATGAATTTGCGAAGTTAACCGGGCGTCAATATGGTTTGGTTGATTATGTAGGAGATAAAAATGCAAAATATGTAATTGTTTCTATGGGATCAAGCTGTGATACTATTGAAGAAACTTTGGCATTTTTACCTATGGGTGTGGGCTTGGTTCGTGTACATTTATTCAATCCTTTCCCAGTTGAAGCATTTTTAAATGCTTTGCCAAAATCTGTTGAACAAATTGCGGTATTAGACAGAACAAAAGAGGCAGGTAGTATCGGTGAACCGCTTTATCAAAATGTTCGCAGTATTGTAGATTCAAAAATATCTGTATTTGGTGGACGCTATGGTTTGGGGTCCAAAGAATTTAAACCACGTGATGTCAAAGCTATTGTTGAATATATGATGCGTGGTGATTTGCATCATAATTTCACAGTTGGCATAGATGATGATTTAACACATTTATCTTTGGATGTTGATAAATCTTTTGCTATTGAAAATCCTGATGTTAAGACCGCAATTTTATATGGTATTGGCAGTGATGGTACTGTTGGGGCTGTTAAAAACATAGTAAAAATTGTGGGGGAAAATTCTGAATTATATCCACAATCGTATGCTGTGTATGATTCAAAAAAATCCGGTGGAATAACTCAGTCGCATATTCGGTTTTCACAAAATCCAATAAAAAGTGAATATTTGGTGGAAAGTGCTGATTTTATATGTGTTTCTAATTTTATGATTGCGCAAAGGTTTGATGTATTTGCTGCTTTGCGGGCGGGTGGGACTGTTATGATAAATACGTCTATGTCGCCAGATGAAGCGTTTATGAATTTGCCACGTACAGCCCAAGAACATTTAATTCGTATGCGTGCAAATCTTTATTTCTTGGATGCTAATCGTGCTGCAAATGAATTGGGTTTGGGCAATCGAATCAATACGTTTATAATGTTGAATTTCTTTAATTTGACAAAGGTCATAGAACCAAATGTTGCAAAGGATGCTGCGAAAAATGCTATTGAAAAAACGTATAAGAAAAAAGGTATGGATGTTGTTCAGGCAAACTGGGCGGCGGTTGATACGGCTGAATCTTATTTGAAAAAGTATGAATTGCCATCGTCTGTATCTGAATTTGCACCAGATTTTGTTCCTGCTATGACGTTGGATACACCGGCCGAAATAGCTGGGACACTTGGTGAAATGGTTGCAGGACGGGGGGACGATATACCTGTATCGCGATTCAAAGTGGACGGGAATTTTGGGGCAGGGCAATATCCTGTGGGAACGTCCCGTTATGAAAAGCGCGCATTGGCGACACGTGTTGCAAGCTGTGATTTATCTAAATGTATTCAATGTGGAAAATGTTCAATGCTTTGTCCGCACGGTGCGATTCGGATTAAAGTTATGGATGAAAACGAAATGCAAACTGCGCGTGCAAATGGTATAACCGTTGTTCCGATGAAAACATCTGGATTGGGAAATGGATTGTTTTGGACATTGAATATATCGCCGTCTGATTGTACGGGGTGTGGTTTGTGTATGAAAAATTGTCCTGTATCTGCGTTGACTATGGTGCCTATGGCAGATGGAATTAAAAATCAAAGTGCGTTTGATGAATCTTTGAAAATCAAAGGTATAGACAAGAAAAATTTAAATCTGAATATTCCAAAGCATATTGAATTGTTGCCACATTATTTTGAATTCCCTGGGGCGTGCGCTGGGTGTGGTGAAACACCGTATATTCGTTTGATGGCACATTTGTTTGGTGAAAAAATGGTTGTTGCAAATGCTACAGGATGTTCTTCTATATACGGCGGAAATTTGCCGACCACGCCGTGGTGTGCGGATGACAATGGACGTGGACCAGCGTGGTCTAATTCTTTGTTTGAAGATAATGCTGAATATGGTTTGGGTATGCGTATAGCGCTTAATCAGAAAAAATCTGCGTTGCGAAGTGTTTTATTTGAATTGGGCTTTGCGGATGTGGATAATCTCTTTGCCGAACGTGATACAGAAAAACAGCGTGCAATTAAATCAGATTTGCAAAAACAATTGGTAAAGATGGATAATCCGCGTGCGAAATATGCGTTGGATTTGTTGGATGCAATTGTGGATAAATCTGTGTGGATTGTCGGTGGCGACGGTTGGGCGTATGACATAGGATACGGTGGTGTTGATCATATTTTGCATAGTGGTGAAAATGTGAATATTTTGGTGTTAGATACCGAAGGTTATTCTAATACTGGTGGTCAGCAATCTAAATCAACTCCGTTTGGGGCATCTATGAAATTTGCGATTGGTGGCAAAGAACACGCCAAGAAAGATTTGGGTTTAATCGCAATGATGTCGGGTGCGTATGTCGCACAAATTGCGATTGGTGCAAACCAAGCCCAGGCAATACGCGCTTTCCGTGAAGCAGAAGCCTTTGATGGACCGTCTATTATTCTGGCCTATGCACCGTGCATAGCACACGGGTTTGCATTACAAAATGGTGTTGAACATCAGACGAATTTAGTAAATACGGGGGCTTGGCCGTTATACAGATTTAATCCGGCAAATATAGAAAATGGGCAAAATCCATTGACGTTGGATTCGCGGGTTGATAATCCTTTGCCGTTGGAAGAATTTATGAAATCAGAGACGCGATTCGCGGCGGCACGTTCGGTTAATCCTAACTTTGATAAATTGGTGGATTTGGCAAAATCTGATAATTTATATAAAACGGAATTAAAACAGCATATTGCTAATTTTGTTGTGAATAAAAACAAAGACAATGGTGAAGGGTAATAATATGAAAAAATTTTTATTCGTTTTGATGATTGGGTTGTGTGCGTGTACTTTTCAAACTAAACATCGCGGCTATGTGTTTCCTGATGATTTAGAAACAAAAGTTGCAACCATAAAAACCACTGCACAATTACAGGATGCCATTGGTGATCCTCAGGCGCGCACTGTTTATGGCGATGAAGTTTGGATTTATTATGGTTCAGATGAAAATATGCACGGACCTTTTCCAATAACCTATGATAATAAAACTGTGCTTTTAGCATGGGTAAAAAATGGTCGGGTAATCCAGACAAAGATTTTGCACGATGATGATTTAAAGAATGTTAAACTGGCAGAAGGCGAAACAGAAATACCTGCGGCCATAGAATTAAATGCTATTGAAGAGTTGTTTAATAATATTGGACGGTTTTCGCCGGCAGGCCTGGGGCAATAATTTTTTGCTAAATATTTGTTTTTTCAAATTTTTGTGTTATAATGCCAGGGACAGAGAGAATGGCAACCGCAAGGGGTGTGTAAAATATGCCAACAAAAAAGCTTGATTTTAAAACTGGTCAATATGTCGTTTATCCGACCCAGGGTGTCGGTAAGTTGTTGCGTGTCGAAGAACAGACAATTGGCGACCAAAAAATAAAAATGATGGTTATTGATTTTGAAAGAAATCATATGACGTTGCGTGTTCCGCTGGAACGTGCAGAATTATCTGGGTTGCGTCCGCTGTCCAGTGCAAAGAAATTGGATGAAGCGATTGCGTATGCTAAGGGCAAAGCAGGGGCAAAACGTATGATTTGGGCGCGACGTGCTGCACAATACGAAGAAAACATAAATTCTGGCGACCCGATGAAATTAGCCGAAGTGGTTCGCGATTTGCAGCGGCGTACCGCAACGGATACTATGACATTTTCTGCGCGCCAGTTGTATTTACGTGCGCTGGAACGTATGGCGCAGGAATTTGCTGTGTTGCATAAAATGGATTTAGATTCGGCATCTGATAAAATTGAAGATATTTTGGGTGTACCAAAGGAAATAGATTTGAATGCCGTCGATGAAGATGACGAAGTTGATGAATCTGATGAGGAATAAGTTTTAACGCGCTGTTTTGATGGCGCGTTTCTTTTTTTCTTGTTTTTATATATTTTTTTCGCAATCATATTCTTATAACAAACAAAGGAAGAAAAAATGGCAGGCAGCATAAACAAAGTTATATTGGTTGGTAATATTGGTCAGGAACCACAGGTGCGCACTATGTCCAGTGGACAAAAGGTGGTAAGTTTTTCCCTTGCTACATCGGATAGATGGCGCGACCGTCAAACCGGTGAACAAAAGGAACAAACAGAATGGCATCGTGTTGTGATTTTCAATCCTAATTTGGTGGACGTCGCAGAACGTATGTTGCAAAAGGGGACTAAATTGTATCTTGAAGGTTCGTTGCGCACACGTAAATGGCAAAATCAACAGGGTGTTGACACATACACAACCGAAGTTGTATTGAATCCTTTTGCTGGTCAGATGGTTATATTGTCTGGGGCTAAAACTATGGACGGTATGTCCGACGCTGGTGATGCACCAATGTCGCAGCCACGTGAAGACGTTAAAATCGAAGATATTGCAGACGATATTCCGTTTTAATGATTTTAATGTTTATGTTAAAAAAAACACCGGCATTTGTCGGTGTTTTTTCTATTGGCCCGGGTTCGGGTATAAAAAATACTATTGCGGTGGGCGGGTGAAATATGATAAAATAATGTCGTCGCAAAGTGTTTTTGCGATGGGGTGTGAGAACCCGGAATAATAGGCGTCTGTGTGGATAACCCAGATGAAAAGAACTCCAACGTTTGGTTGGAGGGCGCGTGAATAATATCGTATGATAAAATAAACGGCACAATTTCCTATTAAATTGTTCTCAACCTCCAACCACTTGAATTTTTCTGGTGGTTTTTATTTATGTGAAAAAATCGAGAGGGGACATTTTATGAAAAAAATCTTTATGATAATTTGTTTGTTCTGTGGATTTGTCGGCGATTCGTGGGCAGTGTGCGAATTGACTGAATCAACCGACCTAACACCCAGTGATGAAGATTTGTATCCCCAGGATCCAAACGTTAGCCGTATGGCATTGATATGCGAAAAGGGTAAATGTGAAGACGGTGAGATTGTGTATGTGGATGGCACCCATTATATTGGTAATATGTTTAATTCAGCAGGTTTTACAACGGTTAATAAAGACGACACCATTTATAAATGTAAACTTGGTGGAAATGACAGGTGGGTGGAAGCTACTAGTAGTGATATACCAGTATCGGATGATCGGCAAGATTTTATTAGGGGTGAGCCAATAAAAGAAATGTATCTTTATGGCAAAAAGGCATCGGATGGCGATTATTACACAAATGTTCATTATGTGAAACTCGATGAAAAATGTGGTGTGGAATGCACGCTGTCAACATCAGCAGATTTTGGTGGAGAAAGAAGGTTGCTGTTGTGTGATAACAAGATTTTTTATTGTTCAATGCAGTCTATGTTGTGGGAAATTTCTAATGGGGTGGATCAAAAATGTGATTATGTTTCATCAGAACATGTGGCATCTGGATATACGTATGTTGGTGTTTTAAAGGATGGTTATCCAGCCTATACCAATAAATCAAATGCGATTACTGGTATGGTCAATGAAAATGATCTTTGTTGGGGTTGTCCTGCAGGTGAGCCATTTTCTGATGGAACTGGCTATTGTCGTGACAATTTGGGTGAGGCCTGGTGCAAATGGCGGAAGAATAAAGACGGTAAAAATGTTGAATGGGTTGATGACAATCATTGTGAATGTAAAGATAGTGGTATGGAATGGAATACCGAACAACACGATTGTGTAAAATCGGGCAAGGGCGGTAAAACTGGGGCCGGGAAAACCAATACAAATATGGGTAATAAAAAATCAAACTCTAAAACTGGTTCAGGTAAAGTGGACGAAAAATGCGGTGTAAAATGCAATAAGAAAACATCTGGCAAATGGATATCTTGTGATTATGAATTTTTTACGTGTTTTGATAATAATGATGATTCTAATCGTGTCATTGAGTGGCAAAAGCTACACCCCGACTTTATGGTCATTGAACCTTGTTTGTTATTAGATCCTTCAACACCAAAAGGGGACAATCAGGCGATGTCTGTGTATGTTGGAGATTATCACGATAATGATACGGTAGCGATTTTTAATAAAAAACAGGATGGTTCTTTTGTGGAAGAAACAGATTTGTGCTTTTTATGCGAAGGAGAATATAAATATTTTGATATTGCAAGACTTAATCATAAAGATGGAAAAGAATGTACAAATAATGAACAACTTGCGTGGTGTAATTGGCGCAAGGTTAAAGAAAATATAAATACTAATTGGCAAAATGGTGAATGTAAATGTTTGGATACTGGTAGGAAATGGGATAAAGAAACCCATAATTGTGTTGTGGATACTGGGGGTAAAACATCGCCACAATCAAAAAATAACAATATTGATTGTGTGGTTGAACTGGGGGCATCTGTACAGTGCAAAAATGGTACAAAATTTAATAAAAATGCCACAGTATCGCTGTCTGCTGAAAAATGTAATTTGTATAAATCAAATGTTGCAAAATATCTTAATGAAATCGCAGGATTGCTTTGTGAAAAATCGGGTGGGGTGGGTAATATTATAACCGATGCCCAGGTCAAGGCTGCAACCGACAATATAAATCGATTTTTTGAATATGCGAAATCTAATGCCAATGTTTGGAAAAATGCCGATGGTAAATTTAATACTGCGCGCCTTGCGTCTGATGCGACCGCAGGTGTGATTTTGGGAACTGTTGGTGGTATAGTTTCTGCAAAAATTATCAAAAAGAAACAGGTAGAAAAGGGCTTTGATGCGTTGAATTGCACGGTTGGCGGACAGAAAGTGGCCGACTTTGGTGATGAATTTACTATTGGTTTCGGAAGATAGTCGGGGTAATTAAAAACGGGGCGAGGCCCCGTTTTTTGTTTGTGTTTAGTTTTTTTCCGTCTTTGCAGACCAAAGCCGTGGCACTAAGTTTTCGTAATCATCCGCCGTGGTTGGCGGATGCTAACTAAAATTTGTGTATTACCAGACCGCTGCGCAGTTTTGGTTCAAACCACGTAGTTTTTGGTGGCATAATGTTGCCTGTGTCTGCAATATCAATTATTTGACGCATTGTGACAGGATAAAGTGCGAATGCTGCAACCATTTCACCACTGTCTACGCGTTTTTTCAATTCGCCAAGTCCGCGAATTCCGCCAACAAAATCTATACGTTTACTTGTTCGCAAATCGCCCAAGTTTAATATTTTATCAAATACTAAATTAGACAATACTGTGACATCCAATACGCCGATTGGATCGTTGTCGTTATATGTACCGGTCTTTGCAGTCAATGAATACCATTTGCCACCCATGTACATTGAAAAGTTATGCAATTTTGTTGGTTTATAAATTTCACCACCCATTTCAACAACATCAAAAGATTCACGCAATTTTTCAATGAATTCATCTGGGGTTAAACCGTTTAAATCTTTGATAACGCGGTTGTAATCAATAACTTTTAATTGAGATTCTGGGAATATCACAGCCAGGAAATAATTGTATTCTTCGTTTCCTGTGTGATTCGGATTTTCGTCACGACGTTCTGCGCCGACACGTGCAGCCGCAGCAGTTCTGTGATGACCGTCTGCAACATAGAATGCAGGAACGTTTGCAAAAATTTCAGTAATGCGGGCGTTTGTTGCATCATCGTCTATTTTCCAGAATGTATGACCAAAACCGTCTTCGGCTACGAAATCATATTCTGGGGCGTGTGTTTTTATCCAATTTGCAACCAATTCGTTCATTTCAGCAACGTCAGGATATGCAAAAAACACAGGTTCCAAATTCGCGCTTTGAATACGGACGTGAATCATACGATCGTCTTCTTTGTCTTTGCGTGTTAATTCGTGTTTTTTGATTTTGCCTGTCATATAATCATCTACGTTCGCTGCTGCAACCAGACCATACTGTGTGCGCCCGTCCATAGTTTGCGCGTAAATGTAATACATTTCTTTGTCATCTTGAACAAGCCAACGGTTATCTTGCCATTTCTTGAAATTTTCAACAGCTTTGTCGTAAGTTTTTTGTTCATGTTCATCTGCAATTGGATCGAAATCAATTTCTGGTTTGATAATGTGCAGTAATGATTTTTCGCCGGCTTCTGCTTTGGCTTCTTTAGAATTCAAAACATCATATGGACGCGAAGCAACTTCAGATGCCAATTCACGTGGTGGGCGAATACCCTTAAACGGTTTTATTTTCATAATTCTTCCTTTTGTTATTTGAGTGTTCAATTCAAATCGGTGCGATTATAACATAAAAAAAATAGTTTTCCAGACGATATTTTGCTTTGCCGGTGTTGTGTGAATATAGTATTATCATTCTGATGAAAAAGTTGTTTTCAATTTTATTTTGTTTAGTTTTGATTGGTTGTGCTGGGCGTGAATGGGTGGCACCAGATGGGTTTATTTATGTGCCAATTGATACTGGGGAATATGAAATTGCAACCTGGCAAAAGATAAATAATCCAAAAGATTCTTATATTCATATTTATATAGAAGGCGATGGAAACGCTTTTGATGTATATGGGCAACCGACAAGTAATCCAACACCGCGTGGGACGTTAGTTCGTGATTTGGCGGCGCGTGATAATTTTGATAATGTGGTTTATATTGCACGACCGTGCCAATTTATTTCAAATCAAAATTGTTCTGAATCTGATTGGACCAGTGGGCGTTTTTCAAAAAAAATCATAGATGCAGAATCAAATGCTGTGGCGCAGGTTGCCGGTGATAAAAAAATAACTTTGGTTGGATATTCTGGTGGTGCGCTGGTGTCTGGTTTAGTTATCAATCAAAATCCAAAAATGAAAATAGAAAAATGGATTACAATTGCCGGTGTTTTGAACCATAAAAAATGGACTGATTTTTTTGGGGATGAAGCCTTGGGCGAATCGATGGATTTGAAATCTTTGCCAAATGTGCCCCAGAAACATTTTATTGGTGGGCGGGACAGGGTTGTTCCTGTTGCTTTGGCGCAGAGTTGGGCAAATGTTGACGATATAATAATTATAGAAAACGCAACGCACGATGATTTTGGTGAAATTAAAATATTTGATTGAAAAAGCAAATATTATCTATATAATGTGTTCCCGAATTGGGGTATAGTTTAACGGTAGAACAGCAGACTCTGACTCTGTATATCGCGGTTCGAATCCGTGTACCCCAACCAAGAATTCAACCGGCATTTTGCCGGTTTAATTTTTGGTTTAGGTCGTGGTTCAATCGTACAACGAAGTTGTTCGGTTCGTGGCGAAGCCGAAAGGGGCCCACGAACGTAGCGAGTGGGAATTACAATCCGTGTACCCCAACCACAGTTAACAAATTGCCCGCTGGGGCGATTTTTTGTTTGGATTGCTTGGGCTGCAGAAGTTCGAAAGTTAATTCTTAAAAAATTATGTCACTACCAACACTTTCGAACTAACAATAAATCGCTAAAAACATTCGAACCAATAAAAAGGTTAAATTTACAACAATAACATACCCCGCTTAACATTAACTGTTCATTGTGGTTGTGGGGTGCGGACAAACCTTTACTTTTCGGCATTATCAACGTAATATCAAATTCGTTAACGCCATGTTTTTAGCGTTTTTATTTTTCTATTTGGCCTTTGTAATTATTGAATATTTGATGTGCCAAAGATTGAATTATTTTGCCATAAGTTCTGTATTCGCCTAATCGGGTTTTGATTGGCGTAGTATATTTTTTATTAGGATTCAATCTATCGCGGGTAAAAACTTGTCCATCTGGGGTAAAATGTAAGCTGATGCGCATTTTATTGCAACTATCGAATGCACACGGTTTCATTACTGCAAAACATATATTCCCTGGGATTTCTTCATCCCCAATTATAATGGCACGCTTGGCATCATGGTCACTATTACAAGATGTTTTACCTGGCATTGTTGCAGCGCGCCCTCCAGAAACAATGCCTGATTCAAAATCAAGACGAACATGCACATTGTTGGTCGATAATGTGTCACATTGTGATTTAAATTCTACGGTATCAAAATCAAATCCGTGAATATGCACACAGATTGGTTTGTGTACATTGCTATCCAATTTTTGAATAATTTTTTTCGCATTTTCTACAGAGTTTTTGTGGAATCTACTTACAGATATTTGAAATAAAAATTTTGGGATCGTTTCATACATCTTGATAATTTCGCTAATCAAATGATCAGCATGTTTGTCATTAATCCAATTACCGTTTGTACTGAATGCCATTTCTTTATCACCGATAGTCTTGGATATTTGTTCAAAATAACCATTATGGTGAATTTCTGCGAATATTGGTTCACCACCAAACAAAGCAAAATGACACACAGACATGTGTTCTACTTTTGCTTGTTCTATGTAATGCGTGATGTCACCAGCGGGCATAAATTTCATCGGCTGATTTGGTCCCGCATCTGATATGCAATGCCTGCATTCTAAATCACAATAATATGTTGTATCAAAATATACATGATATGATGCACAAACCATAAGATTATACAATTCTTTCCAATTACAGCATTGATTATTATATAATACAGCGAATTTATCATCTTTTTTAAATCGGGGATGATCAAAGAATACAAACAATCGCTTTTTATACGGAACAGAACCATCACAAATAAACGAAATTAATTCTTCTGTGGTATAAGTGTCCCCAGGCGTGTTATTTGCGTAGTCCGCCAGAATTTCAGCAGATGTTGTAAATTGCTTTAAAGGTTCAATAGCGTTAGTCATGCCACCCATTGTTGCATAATATTATAATTTGTCAAACAATAAAATCAATACATTCGCGTTTTGCCCGCACCCCACAACCAAAAATTCACCCCGTCGAAAGACGGGTTTAATTTTTGGTTTTTTTGGTCACGGTTTGACAGTACAACGAAGTTGTTCAGTTCGTGGCGAAGCCGAAAGGGGCCCACGAACGTAGCGAGTGGGAATTACAATCCGTGTACCCCAACCACACTTCGCGTCTGCGACGCGGTCTGAGTGGCAGGCCACCCAAGCAGAGTAGCAAAGGCGAAGGAGTGTCTCGCAAAGCCTTGGCGCTTGCACCACGAAGTTTTAACGAAGTGGCGAAACCTGTATTCTTTATTGTCAGTTTAATTTTGTTGTGAAATAAAAAAGGTTGCTTTGTGTGTTTTTATGTAGTAAGAATTACACGTAAGGAAACCAGAAAAAAGGAGAGCATAAATGAACAAGCATTTTCACGGTTTTTTAGTTGGAATATCTGTTTTGCCTGCGTTGCTGGTTATGCCTGCTGTTGCGGTTGAAATTGATGACGATATCAATTTAAATTCAACTTTTTCAGATGGGATTTTGCTAGAACGGGTAAATGCAATTTATGGAAAGACAGGTACGTTATCTGTTGACAATATTGATATTAATATTAACGAAAATGAAAAAGTACGTGCTATACAAGCGTGGTATGATGATTCCAAAGTTTTTCTTGGTGGAGATACAACCCAAACTATAAAATTATCTGATACCAAAGAAGGAGGATATGGTGCTGTAGCCGGACCGGGAAGTTATATAAATTTAAAAAGTAGGGATATTACGGTTATTGGAAACAATGGTGGGCTTTATACGTATCAAGGCGCTATAGATGTTGTTGCTAGCAATGATGTAAATGTTTCTGCTAGTGATGCTATACACGCATATGAAAATGCATCCATAAGTGTTAAAGCGAATAATTTAACTGTTGATGGTGTTGATACAGGTCTTATGGCTAATTATCGCAAAGGTCAAATAACGGTGGAAGCAACCGGTGATGTTAATATATCTGCTCAAGATTCTGCCATTCACGCTGGGTTTGGAACGGCAGATTTAACAAAAGCTAAAGAAGATACAAGTTTTGTGGATATAAAGGCAAAAAATATTAATTTAACTGCCACTGAAACTGGTATTGAGGCAATGAGTAACGGTTGGATTGATTTGGATGGTAATTTAACAGTTAATGCTAAAAATGCAATTTTGGCACGTGGTTATGCGACTGTTAATGTTAATGAATCTGGTAAAAATACTGTAAAAATGGATGGTGATATGAATTTCAATTTTTATTCCAATCCTGGAAGCTCTGGAAATTCAAATTCACCGATAGATGCATATGTTAACATTAATTTAACTGATGCTCAATCTTATTGGACAGGAAATACGCTTGTGGAATATTATTATGCTGATGAACCAGCAGAAAGCGTGTTGGCTGTTAATAATTTTAGATTATCTTTGTCTAATGGTGCTGTGTGGAATGCGACAAAGATTACAAATGAGCAAACTGTGGTCGTTGATGATGAAACAGGTTTAGATGTTACATCTGGTAAATATTATATCGCTTTGAATAATTTGAATATTGACAATGGTACTGTGAATATTGCTGATATGGATCGTGGAATTATCGTTGAAAATGCAACTATCGCAGATGCGACTTTCAATGGCGGAAAGTTGAATATTGGCGAAATGACGTTGACATCTGGAACAAGTGTATTTAATAACGATGTTGCTGGTGTTAGTGCAAGTAGTGTGTTGACTGTTGATTCTGGGGCAACGATGAACATTGGTACCAACAATGTTAATGTTAACACGATCACTTTGAATGGAACTATGTTGGCGACAGTACGTTCTGGTGATGATGCTCAGATTACTGCCACTACAAAGTTTGATGGTGATGGTGAATTGAAATTGTCATTTTCTGATGCTGGAACGTATAAAGTTTTCGGTGGGAAAATATTTGACAATGTTGATGTGTCCAGTTCTGTGTACGATTTAAATTGGAACGAAGGTACCTTGGTTGTTACGCAAAAATCTGTTGAAGATATTGCGTCTGATAATAATCTTAGTACTGAAACAGCAACTGCGATTTCTGGTTTGATGACATCTACATCTGAAACACTTAACGATTTGGCTGTTGTTATCCAGGAAAAGTTAGCATCTGGAACAGATGTGGAACGTGCAGAGGTTGAACATGCCCAGGCGGCTATTCATCCTGAAACTCAATCGGTTGTGCAGTCGGTGTCGTCTTCTGTTCAAAACACAGTGACGTCTTTGGCTGCTGGACGTATGTCTATGCCGACGGTTGGTCGTAATGGTGGTGATGTAAAGATGACATCTGGTGGTGTTTGGGCCCAGGGTATCTTTAACAAATCAAAGCATAGTGATGCATTTAACGGTTATACACGTGGAATTGCAGCTGGTTTGGACGGTACACTTGACAAAGTGTGGACAATCGGTGCAGGGTATGCGTTTGCACATTCTGATATAAGTGGAACTGCACGTGATACAGAAATCGATTCGTCTTCTGTCTTTGTGTATGGGCAATATAAGCCAAGCGCGTGGTATATGAATTTGGTTGCAAATTATACAATGGCTGATTATACCGAAACAGGTGCCGCATTGGGTACAGGCATTTCTGCAAAGTATGATGTTGATTCATTCGGTGCAAATATCGCGACAGGTTATGATTTTGTCGGTGGTATAACACCTGAATTGGGATTGCGTTATATGCATATCAATTCGTCGGATTATATCAATTCTTTGGGTATCAAAAACGAATTGGCTGATGCGGATTATTTGACGGCATCACTTGGAACAAAGTATGCATTTGATATCAAAGCAACAAAACGTTTCACTTTGCGTCCAGAATTAAATTACGCGGTTAAATATGATATGTTGTCAGACAAACAAGTTGCAACTGTTACAATGCCTGGTGTAAATGCCTATGCGTTGAACGGTGAACGTTTGTCCCGCATAGCTGGTGAATTCGGCATCGGTTTGACAATGAATTATCGTGGATTAGATTTGTCTTTGAATTATGATATCGAAGCACGTGAAGATTACACATCACAATCTGGTCGTGTGAAGTTCAGATATAATTTCTAGTCGATTTTGAAACTTGTTTCACATAATAAAAACCGCTGATGTAAATCGGCGGTTTTTTTACCATTGCATTCGTGTGATGAATCTGTTTAAAGTGATTGGTTGAACGTGCATAATCCTGGCAATTTGATATTTAGAAATTCCATCATCTAATAATTTTTTTATTTTAATAGTATTGCGGGACAGTTTTAATTTTTTTGATTGTGCTGAAAATGGCCGTCCAAGTTTACGACCACTTGATTTAATGCTGTCCAGTGATGATTTTGTGCGCTGGCTTATTAAATTGCGTTCGATTTCTGCGGATAGCCCAAATGCAAAAGCCATTACTTTGCTTTGAATATCGTTGCCCAGGCGATAGTTTTCTTTGATGGTCCAGACCTGACAATTTTTATTCAAACAATTTTCAAGAATTCGCATTACTTCCAATAATGAACGTCCCAGTCGTGAGATTTCACACGCAATTATTATGTCTTTTGGGGTCAGTTTGTCCAATAGTTCACCCAATTTTCTTTTATTTAGTGGTTTTCGTGAAGATATAGTTTCTTCGACCCATTTATCAATTTTGATTTTATTTTTTTTAGCAAATTGTTCAATTTCGAATCGTTGGTGTTCCAGTGTTTGTTTTGTTGAACTTACCCGTATATAACCTATTATAGCCATTGAAAATCTCCTGTTTTTTATAGTTTTTTATATGCATTTTAAAGGAACATTTAAATCAACTGTTTTTTTATGATTTTTTTCATTTTTTTATTTTGTCAAAAAAATCCAGAAAACCAATATGTCTAGCGATTTTAACGTTTTTTTGTGAAAGGGTTTCCGTTGGTATTACACAAAGGTTGGTTTGTGTAATGTTATCTGTGTGGCCAAAAAGATTGGCACTTTTTAATTAATTAAAAACGAAAGGACAATAAATGAAAAAAACATTAATTTTAACATCTTTGTTGGCAATTGTTGCAACAGGTGCAGCAAGTGCTGATACGGATGTGACCTTTGCTGGTGATTATCAATTAGGTAATGGTTCAACAGCCAATGTTGGAACAGCTTTAAATGGTTCGTCTTATACATATACATACACGTATGGATATGATGGGTTGAATGAACCTTTAACAACCACCGTTGCACAAAATGTAAATCCAGATTTATCAAGTTTTAAATATATAGATAAAGATGGTGATCCTGATGCGGATTTAGCCACAGGTGGCACAGATTTGACAGCGTCTGATTTTTATGGTGATACTGTTGCGGATGGTGTTGATGTTATATCGCATCAAACAATTGCTGCAGACCAAACAATATCACGTAGCAATTATGAATATGTTAATGGAAAAGGCGAAACTGTCACTTTGGGTGAAACGGCTCAATCCTTTACAGAAACAGTTGCTTTAAATTCCACATATGCGACAGTTGATTCTGTTGATGTTACAGATAGTTCTGCTGCACCCGTGTTGACTGGCAGTATGTATGTTTGGACAGACCCTGATACCGGTGCAGTATATCATTTAAGTGATGACGGAACAAAATTAGTGGACGCATTGAATATGGAACAGACACCAACTGCTGGTTCTGCTCAAGAAACTGCATTTGGCGAGATGGTTGCCGCTTTTGCTGATGATTCTGCTGAGATTACTACTGCAAAAACTACTGTTGACGGTTATGCAACTGCAGAAGCGACTGCATTTGCTAATGCAAATGGTATTTATACTACAGATGAAGCTACAATATCTACATTAACAGCTTATTATGAAACATATACTGATGCGACAACTTTGTTAGGGCAGGCACAACAAGCTCAATTGGCGCGTCAAGGTGATTTTACAGAAGATCAAGCATTAGAAGCTGCTGCTGCCACTTTGTATAATACACCAATAGAAACTGTGCAAGCTGCCACGTTGCAAAACGCAAAAGATTATGCTGATGGTTTAGCATCTAATTATGATGCAGCGGGTTCGGCAGATACTGCGGAAACAAATGCAAAAGCATACGCTGATAGTTTGGCTGATAACTATGATGCAGCAGGTTCGGCAGATGCCGCAGAAACAAATGCAAAAGCATATGCTGATACTGGCGATGCAACAACATTAGCATCGGCGCAATCTTATGCTGATGCAGGCGATGCGTTGACGTTAAATGCGGCCAAAGCATATGCTGATGCAGGCAACGCATTGACATTAAATCAGGCAAGGGCATACACTGATGAACGTGTTGAAAAATTGAACAAAGATTTATCCAGTGGTATTGCTAGTGCTGTTGCGTTGAGTTCTGTGTCTACATCTGGTGTTCAAAAGGGTGAAGTCGCTGTAAGTGGTGGATATGGTTATTACAATGGCCAATCTGCTATGGCGTTCGGTGCAGCGATGGGATTGTCCAACAGATGGTCTGTTAATGCAGGGGCTGGTTTGTCTAGTTCTGATCTGGCATTTCGCGCTGGAACAACATACAAATTCAAATTGTTCTAAAATAACATTTGTTTTGTATTGTCCAAAACCGCTGATGAAAATCAGCGGTTTTTTAATTTTTTCTTTTCGCGCATTTGTTTTTTGTAATCAGTAGCGTTTGTACCGCGTTCTATTTCAGACAAATTAAATTCAGCATCCATTTCGCGTAATTGCTTAACCATAATTTCTTCTATTTCTGCACGTTTTTTTTCAAATTCACTGCCCGATAATTTTGAATCTATGTAAATAGGTTCACCAATACGACAAGTTAAAGTTCCGAATAATTTTGGAATTAAAAATCTGTCCCAACGTTTAAGAAATATCGCACGTGAAGCAGAAAAACAACATGGAACAATTGGTGCGCCCGTCATACGTGCAAAATAAAGTGCACCGTCTTGGACCCGCATAGATGGACCGGACGGACCGTCCACTGGAACACATATTGAAACTTTTTTTTCATGCATAATACGAACGCCCTGGCGTAAAACCGCAACTGCACCGTCAGATGTAGAACCATAAATTGCACGTAGTCCAAATAATCGTTGCAGGCGTGCCATCATACGACCGTCTTTGTGGCGTGATGCAACACAATATGCACGTATGTGTGCACTTTTTATAACTGGTGATAACATTGCGCATCGCCCGTGAAAAAATACAAATACCACCGGTTTTTTACGATATTGCTTTAATGATTTTGTGTTTGTAAAACGATGTTTCGAAGTTAAAAATATAAACCAAGTCATACACGCCAAAATCACAGCCAATGTCCATTGAATAATTGGATTATGCAGAATAGGTGTCCAAAATTTCTTCCAAATTTTTCTGAATGTTTTTGACATATTAAACCTTTTGTATGTTGAATTCTACCAATATTTTTGACTATTTGCAAATTTTGAGAAATTTGTTGACATAAATTGTGTTTTGTGTAAAATATGCACGAAAATAAAGGGATATAAATGTTTAAGGAAAAAATTAATTTTGAGATAAAACCTGTTTTTAATTTGACCGAAGAGATGTGTAAAGATTTTGCACAGATAGATATTAATAGTGGTGGTAATAAGCAACAGCATATAGAAAATCTTGATCAGTCTTATTTTGATATTTTGCGGCTATCAAGGAATTCTTTTGCGTTTGTTGCGTACGCTGGTGAATATATGGTTGGTTTTACAAGTGGTTTTATGAGTGGTGAAAATATGTGGACCAATGCTTTATATGTAGACAAAAGATACCACGATTACGGCATAGGAACAAAATTGTTGAGCACATCAGAACAGGCAGCAAGTCTTGTTGCAAAAAATATTCAATTAATCCCATTAACCGGAGCAGTCAGTTTTTACCAATCACGCGGTTATAAAAATACTTTGGTGCAGGGTCGTGTAGTTAAAACAAAAAAATTACCTTTGGCGATGTCTGGTGTTTTGCCGGTGTTTGGGTGGTCTGATAATTTATCGGCAAAATTAAATGTAAAAGTTGATAGCGATTTGTTAAAGCAATTTAGAGGTCAACCGATTTTCGTTTATTTAAATCCAGAACAAAAAATAGATGGTGTTGCAACCCGTTTGTTAAATGGCAAAGATTATATAAAATTTACCAGAAAAAGCGGCACTGTTGCAAAATATCGTGCAATGGAATTATCGGATACGCTTTATATGGTGCGATAAAAATTATAAAAAAATCCCGTCATAATGACGGGATTTTTGTTTTATATATTTTTTACATCATTCCTGGCATAGCTGGGTTTTGTCCGCCACAGCAATGTTTTTCTTCTGGAATTTCAGACATTACTGCGCCGGTTGTTAATAACACGCCCGCGGTAGATGCGGCCGCCTGGATTGCGGTTTTAACAACCTTAGCTGGGTCGATGATTCCAGATTTCATCATATCGACGTATTCGTCTGTTTGTGCATTATATCCAAAGTTGTAATCTTTGTTTTCCATTATTTTTCCAACAACGATTTCGCCAGATACACCCGCATTTTCGGCAATTTGCATACAAGGTGTGACAATTGCACGGCGAACTATATCAATACCTACATTTTGATCTGAATTTGCACCGTGTAAATCTTTTAATGCCGCGACAGCACGAACCAATGCGACACCGCCACCTGCAACAATACCGTCTTCGACTGCTGCACGTGTAGCCGCCAAAGCGTCATCAACGCGGTCTTTCTTTTCTTTGACTTCGACTTCGGTCATACCACCAACGTGAATAACCGCCACACCACCGACCAACTTAGCTAGGCGTTCTGCCAATTTTTCACGATCATAGTCGCTGGTTGATGTGGATATAGATTTGCGAATTTCATCTGCGCGATTTTTGATTGCGTTCGAATCGCCATTGCCGTTAACCAATAATGTTTTGTCTTTGGAAACAACAACGCGTTTCGCAGAACCTAATACTGCTGGGGTAATATTTTCAAATGTCATACCCATATCATCAGAGATAACAGTTGCACCCGTAATAATTGCAATATCTTTCAACATTTCTTTGCGGCGGTCGCCAAAACCAGGGGCTTTGACTGCACATACTTTCAATCCGCCACGCAAACGGTTCAAAACCAATGTTGCCAGGGCTTCTGATTCAACGTCTTCGGCGATAATTAAAAGTGGACGGCCAGATTGTGCGATTGGTTCCAAAATAGGCAATAATGCCTGCAGACCAGTAATCTTTTTTTCAGAAACCAGAATTTGTGCATTTTCAAGTTCTGCCAACATTTTTTCGCTGTTTGTGACGAAATAGGGAGACATAAATCCTTGGTCGAATTGCATACCTTCGACTACATCAATTTCAGTATCTAAACCTTTGGCTTCTTGAACGGTGATGACGCCTTCTTTGCCTACTTTGTCCATAGCATCTGCAATTTTTTGACCGATTTCAGAATCGCTGTTTGCAGAAATAGTTGCAACCTGGGCGATTTCAGACGAATCTTTCACAGGGCGTGCGTGTTTTTCAATATCATCAACAACCGCAGAAACAGCGATGTCTATACCACGTTTTATGTCCATAGGATTCATACCCGCAGCGATAACACGACGTCCGGCGCGGAATAAATTTTGTGCCAATACTGTTGCAGTGGTTGTCCCATCGCCAGCACTATCACCTGCGCGTTTGGCTACTTCTTGAATCATTTTTGCGCCAATGTTTTCAGCAGGATCTTTCAAAGAAACTTCTTTGGCGACCGTTACACCATCTTTGGTTGCAATTGGGGTGCCATAACTGCGTTCAATAACTACAGTACGACCCTTTGGTCCCATTGTTATTTTCACAGCGTTTGCCAATTTATCAACACCCGCTGCCAATTTGTCTGTGTCAAATACAATATCTTTTGCCATAATAAAATCCTTTATAAAATGCCAAGAATATCAGATTCTTTGATTAAAACGTAATCTTTGCCATCAATTTTGACTTCGTTTGCAGTTGAAGCCCATTTTGCAAATAATACGACATCATCTTTTTTTACACTAACAGGGATTTTTTGCCCGTTTTCATAAGTACCATCCCCTGTGGCAATTACACGTCCACGCGATGGTTTTTCTTTTGCGTTATCTGGGATAATAATTCCGCCTGCTGTTCTGTTTTCTTCTTCTAATCTTTCAAGCAGGACATAATTATGCAATGGTTTAAACATATACAACTCCTTTGCTATGCCGAAAATATAGTTAAAAAAAATTGTATTTCAAGTGTTGATTTTATATATCGTCTAAGTGTATTATTCACTATATGTTAAACAAAGGTGGGTTTTATGTACGATAAAAATAACGTGTTTGCAAAAATTTTACGGGGCGAAATTCCTAATAAAACGGTATACAGTGATGATAATATGTTGGCATTCTATGATGTTGCACCACGTGCCAAAGTTCACGTTTTGATTATACCACGTGGGGAATATACCGATATATTTGATTTTACACAAAATGCCCCAGAAAATGTTCAAACAGCGTTTTGGTGTGGCGTTCGTAAAACTGTTGAAAAATTGGGATTGCGCGATAATTTTCGGACTGTTGCAAATACCGGTCGTGGTGCAGGACAGTCTGTTATGCATTTCCATATTCATATTATGAGTGATGACAGATTCTGTGAAGAATTTTAAGGTGCGTGTGTCCCCACATGCAAAACAAAACAAGGTCGTTGAATGCGATGGTGTTTTGCGTGTTTACACCACAACCGCCCCAGAGAAAGGTCGTGCCAATGGGGCGGTTATTGAATTGTTATCAGAATATTTTGATGTTCCAAAGTCCAGAATTAAAATATCAAAAGGCCTTGCATCGCGCGAAAAACTGGTCGCTGTTGAGTAAATCTTTGATTAAATCTTCGGGTGTGTTAACAACGTGTAAATTATAATCATCTGGGTTTGGCATAAAACCTTCTTGTTGCATCAAGGTCATTACCTGACCAAAAATTTCCCAATATTTTGCAGTATTCATCATAAATATAGGTTTACAAGATTCACCAACTTGTTGTTTTGTCATTATGTCTGTCATTTCGTCCAAAGTCCCGATTCCGCCAGGCAAAATAACAAAAGCATCAGATAAATCATACATTTCTTGTTTGCGAGTGGAAAGCCCATCCACGATTTTTACATTTATATCTTCGTGTGCAGGTTCTTGCAAAGATACCACGTGAGTTGTCGATATACCAATCACTTCACCACCGTTTTCCAAAGCTGCACTGGCGACTGCACCCATAAGTCCGACATTGCCACCACCAAAAACCAAAGTGAATTTATTTCGTGCCAATAATTCACCAACGCGTTTTGCATCTCGCAAAAATTCAGGATTGTTTCCGGGTTGATGTCCACAATATACTGCTACTGATTTTATTTTCTGATTCATCGCATTTTTCCTTTATTTTTCGAAATTATACCATAAAATAGTCAATTATGAATAAAAATTTTGTGAATTTTATGCAAGAATATAAAACTACCAAGATGGCTGTGGCGGTCAGTGGTGGTGTTGATTCTATGTGCTTGTTATATTGGCTGTATGAATTCGGTGCAGATGTTGTTTGTTTGCACGTGAATCATCAGCTGCGGCCAGAAGCAGATATCGAAACTGAATATGTAAAGAAAGTATGTGAAAAATTAAATATTCCGTGTAAAATTTTTTATTGGGATGATGAAAAACCTGAAAATGGCTTGGAAGCTGCTGCGCGTGAAGCACGGTATAAGATGATGGCAGATTTTTGTCGTCAAAATGATATTGAATATTTGTTAACAGCACATCAATCTGATGACCAGATTGAAACATTTTTGATGAATTTATCACGTGGCAGTGGGTTGTATGGTTTGTCTGCTATGATGCCAAAATCAGAACGAAATGGGATTAAAATCTTACGTCCTTTGTTGGGGGTGTCGCGCAGTGAGATTAAACAATATTGTGATGATAATAATATCAAATATTTTGTTGATTCTATGAACAGTGATGAACATTATACCCGTGTAAAAATTCGTAAAAATCGACATTTGTTAGATGATGATTTGGGAATAAGTGATGCCAGGATTTTATTGGCTATTCAAAATTTGGGTCGTACACGTGAATGGATGGATAAATATATTTCGTCGCGCATAGATTTAGTTATTCGTTCGTGGGGCGCGATGTTTATAGATTCTTTTTTGTTTGACGAAGCCGATGAAATTAGGTTAAAATTCTTGGGGTCTTTAATCCAGAGAATTGGTGGGAATGATTATCCTGTGCGCTTGAATTCATTGAAAAAGGCATTATGTAATTTACAAAGTGATTGTAAATTTACATTGGGGCATTGCACAATTCGCAGATTAAACAATAAAATTTTAATCGTTCCAGAAGGAAAAAAAACAAGTTTTAGGAAAAGATATGAAAAACGAAAAAAATATATTTAAGAAAAAAGATGGTGCAGGATTTTATTTAATAATTTTCTTGGTGCTGTTTGGTGCCTTGATTGCGCGTGTTGCATTTATGGATGGTGTGTTAAATAAAAATGTAGTGGCAAATAGTGTAGGGGAAAATGGAACCGAAACTGTTGTAAAGGCACCTGTGGAATTATCTTTTTCAGATGTTTTGCGTCGCAGCGGTGATATAAAAACTATGGAAATTAAAAAAGGCGATGTTGCGGTTGGAAAATTAAAAGATGGAACGCCATACCAGGCAACAATTGCATATAGTCCTGAATTATTGGAAAAATTCTCTAATAATGGTGCGGTGGTGTCTATTGATAATAGTGATTCTGCGATGGATACTGTTGCAAAATGGTTGCCGTTGGTTGTGGGCGTTTTATTTTTAGTTTGGTTGTTGCGTCTTTTACGTGGGGGGGGCAACAGTGGTGGTTTGACACGCAGTTTGATTGGGCAAAATCCAACAAAAATTACAACGGGAAAAACCAAGACTACATTCAAAGATGTTGCAGGAATCGATTCGGAAAAACAAGAATTGATGGAGGTTGTAGATTTCTTAAAAAATAAAGAAAAATTCAAAGCTTTGGGTGCGCGTGTACCACGTGGTATTTTGTTGTCTGGTGAACCAGGAACAGGAAAGACTTTGTTGGCGCGTGCTGTTGCAGGTGAAGCAAACGTTCCGTTTTTTGCCACATCAGGAAGTGATTTTTCTGGTATTATTGTTGGACTGGGGGTGGCGAAAATCAAGGAGATTTTTGAATTAGCCAAACGTAATGCACCGTGCATTTTGTTCATAGATGAAATTGATGCAATTGGACAAAGTCGCAGTAAACATTCTTTTAATGATAATGATCGTGAACAAACTTTGAACCAGTTGTTAATCGAAATGGATGGTTTTGCAAATGAAACAGGTGTTATTGTTATTGCTGCAACGAATCGTCCAGATATGTTGGATGCTGCACTGTTGCGTCCAGGGCGTTTTGACAGACAGATAAATATAGATTTACCTGATTTAGAAGGTCGTCGTGATATTTTAAATCTGCACGCAAAAAAATTTAAGATAGATGAAAAAGTAAATATTATGGATGTTGCGCGTGGAACAACTGGATTTTCCGGGGCTGATTTGGAAAATTTATTAAACGAATCGGCATTGCACGCGGTGCGCAGCAATCACAAAGTTGTTGAACAAAGTGATATTGAAGAAGCTCGTGATAAAATTTTAATGGGTCCAAAAAAGAACCGCAAAATGCGTCCACAGGATATAAAATTAACTGCGTATCACGAAGCAGGCCACGCATTTGTCGGTTTGCATTATAGTGATTTAACAGATCCGATTCACAAAGCAACTATTATACCACGTGGACGTGCGTTGGGGATGGTTCAGCATTTGCCAATTGATGACAAAGTTTCAATGACTTTGGATGAAGTGCGCGCAAATTTGGCAGTGTCTTTAGCTGGACGTGCATCAGAAGAGATTTTCTTTGGTGCAAATAAAATCACAACTGGTGCGGAAAGCGATATTGCTATGGCAACACGTTTAGCACGTTATTCTATTACTACTGCTGGGTTGTCTGATAAAATTGGATTGGTTTCTGTGAACCAAGCAAATACGTTCGGGCAAAAAATTGCACTTGAAAACGCATCTGAAAAAACAGCCGAAGCGGTTGATAACGAAATTCGTCTATGGTTAGATGTTGCGCATAAAGATGCTAAAAATTTAATTGCTAAGAATAAAGCTAAGGTTGAAAAACTAGCACAGGCGTTGTTAGACAAAGAGACCCTTTCGGGCGACGAAATCAAAGAAATTGTTTTTGGTAAAAATGTCGACAAGGCCAGACCAAAATCTAAAACTGTTAAAAAATCTGATGCAAAAAAATAACGAAGTGAAATTTGAAGTTCTGCATTTGCCGCCAACTAATACTAATTCTTTGTTGGTGTCTTGTGGAACGGATGCTGTTATTTTTGATGCGTGGGGAAAACCGAAAGATTGGGAACAGGTTTTATTGGAACGCGGATTAAAATTGCGGGCGATATATTCTACACACGGACACCCAGATCATATTTCTGCCGCACCTGCATTGGCGCAGGCTTTTGGTGTTGATTGGTATTTGAATAAAAACGATGAATATTTAATTGGTTGGGGAAATGAATTATTGGATATGTTCAATGTACCACATATTCACGATAATTATAAAAAGCCGATACACATATCAAATGGAAATATAGAAATTTTGCCTGGTATAAATATGGAAATTATGGAAAGCCCAGGACATACGCCTGGTGGTTTAATGTTTTATTTTCCAAAATATAAAATTTTAATGACAGGTGATACTTTGTTTGCCGAATCAATTGGTCGGTATGATTTCCCTGGGGGTGATTATGATAAATTAATGCAATCCATACATAATTTATATGAAATGGATTTAGATGATGGTGTGTATGTGGTTCACGGACACGGTATGGATACCACGATTGATTGGTTGAAAAAACATAATCAATTTTTCAAAGTGTAAATATTAGTACCCGGTTTATACCCGATAAGTCAGGTTCTATGCGTTCAAATTTCCAACCGAAAAATTCAAATATTTTGATGACTGGATTTGATAAACCAACCCCGATTTCGACATAAATTTTCCCGTCATGTTTTAACAATTTTAAAGCATTTTTTGCAATTTGTTCGTATGCTGCTAATCCATTATTGTCTGCATAAAGTGCTATTTTTGGATCAAATTTTGCGCCACTGTTTACGCGTGTATCACCGTATGCGATATATGGCGGATTAGAAACGATGATATCAAATCTTTCATTTGTTTTGAAATTTGCAAAATCTGCATGTTTAATTTTTATTTTGTCGGTTAATTCTAATTTTTTTACGTTTTTGTTTGCAACACGTAATGCGGAACGTGATTTATCAATCGCAATACCTGTTAATCCAGAAATATTTTTGCATAATGCACAGATAATACAGCCTGTGCCAGTGCCCAGGTCTAAAATTCGCCTTTCTTTGATATCTATGCAATCTTTGATAACTACGGATACCAAGGTTTCTGTGTCAGGACGGGGGTCTAATGTGTGTCTGTTTGTATAAAATTCCAATCCATAAAACCATTTAGAATTGATTATTTTTGCAACTGGAACACCACGTCGCAACATACGTGCGTAATGCCAAACACATAAAAAAGACATTTTTTTGCACTTTTGGGTTATAATTCGTGCAGCGTGCGCATCCCCCGCAGATTGTAAAATTGTGAAAGCTTGATTTATATTCATATTTTTATTATAATGGCGTTTATGAAAAAAGCAAAATATATTATAAAAAAGATTGGTGCCGGATTGGTAAAATCTTGTAAAAAAGTACGTAATGTTAATGTTCATTTTTTGTCTCGGGTCATTTTGATGATTGCCGTTGTTATGGTGTTCGTCGTTGTGGGGGTGTTATTTTTATATAAACCTGCAAGAAAGGCTTTCATTATGCCTGCTGAATCACATGTTGTTATAGATGTGAAATCTGGGGATACATTGTCAAAACTGTTAAGTGAACGTGGATTTAACAGCAAGGATATAGATGCTATATCAAAAACATTAAAGAAGGATGCTGGTTTCACGACGTTGCGTGCAGGCAAAGATAAAATAGATTTTGTTAGTCCTGCGGATGGATTGCCGATTTCTAAGATTGTTATCATGAATGGGCCGTGGGTGCGTGTGGAAATAGATTGTGGTAATCCTGAATCATGGCAATGTCAAAAGATAGAAATTGAACGTGATACACGTGTCACATATCGCGAAGGTGAAATTGAAAATGGGGATAGTTTTTATCTGGCCGGAATTCGTGCGGGAATTCCCGCTGGGGTTTTAGCAGATGTCTATGATTTGTTAGCTTTTGAAATGGATTTTGAACGTGATGTACGTGCCGGTCAGAAATTCTATGTTTTATATGAAGAAAATTTTGCCGATGATAAAAAGATAGATAATGGACATGTTATAGCTGTTTCTTTCCAGGCTTTGCGTGGCAATGTTCGGATGTATCGGTTCGTTAAAAATGATGGAACTGTTGGTTATTATGATGAAAATGGAAATGGTGCAATCAAATCGTTAAAAAGAACACCTATTAATAATGCGAAAATTACATCTGGTTTTTCTGGAAAGCGTAAACATCCTGTGTTGGGATTTACTCGTGCGCATAAAGGTGTTGATTTCCGTGCTTCCACAGGGACGCCAATTCCAGCAGCAGGGGCAGGACGTGTTGTTGCGCGCAGTTTTAATCGCGGACATGGTAATTTTGTAAAAATAAGACATAATGGAACATATGAAACTTTGTATGCACATATGTCGCGCTTTGCCAAGGGTGTAAATGTTGGAACTGTTGTAAAACAGGGACAAACAATTGGTTATGTTGGGTCAACAGGATTATCAACCGGTCCACATTTACATTATGAAATCATCAAAGATGGTCAACACGTTAATCCTATGACAGTAAAGTTGCCGGCTATAAATAATTTGGATGCAAAGAATAAATCGCTGTTTATGGAATACAAAGTCCAGGTTGATGCCACTATATCTTCGTTAAAGGATGACCCAGATCAAGTTGTTAGAATGTAAAATTATTTATTGATAAGAAAAACGACCCGGTCGGGTCGTTTTTAATTTATTCTGATTTTGTTTTATCGATTTAAAACTGATAACGGATTGCGCCGCCGAACACATATTGTGTGTCGATTGCATAATGGCAACGTGTCGGTGTAAATACGCGCGCTGTCGCAGACAATATAACATTATGTGTTAAGCCAAAATCAAGTCCTGCCTTGAATGCAAACATTGTTGACCAAATTGTGTCATCAGATAAACCAGCAACAGGTTCATAATCAATGTTATAATTAGTTGTTCCTAATCCGGCACCTAATACCAAATCAATACGAGATGTTTTATCGCCACTTATACGAATATAGTTATCGTATGTTGCAGACATAGCAAAAGTTCTTAATTCGCCGTGTTTTTCATTTGTGAATTTATCTGTGATTTTTTGCGCGTCTGTCATATCAAAATTTAAAGACATACCGCCATTATAAATTTTGTTGTATTCACCAAAACGGAAACCACCTTCAATACCAAATGCAAAAAAATCTGTTGGTAAATCAACGACGTTAACACGACCGTAATCATCCATTTCATTAGAATAATTTATATCTGAAATACCCAATGTGATACCAATGAATGGGCGTAAATCCATTGCTTTTGCACCAGCAACAGACATCATCAAAGCAGAAATACTTGTCAAAATAATTTTTGTTTTCATTTTTTTCTTCTCCTTTTGCTTCTTGCTCTTTTCGTGCGGATTATAATACTGTTTTGATTTTAATACAATGTTTTTATTTTTTAATATGTTTTATCCCATATTAAATCAGGAAAACATTTTTGTTGGAATTTGATGTATTTTTCATAATCTGAAGATGCAACCTGTCTTGCTCGCAATGTATTAAAATAGTTTGGTTTATATTCAAATTCCCACGAAAGACGTGTTCTATCCGCATCCCAAAGACATGCGGATATGTAATCTGGTGCAACAATCCCAGTAGTATGGTTTATGATTGCGTATTTTATAGATTCTTTTATCCGTTTATTTATGTTTAAATGTTGCATTATTTCGTTTGCCAGTGGAACAGCTTTTTTCCCGTGTTTAATGTCAAAATCGTCATTTGTTCGTGCTATATCGTGGAATGCACAAGCCAATATTACAGGCCAAGGATTTTCTTTTAATGATAATGCATAATCTATACCACGAAACACCACAGCTGCAGTATGAGTATTTAACCCGTGCATACCGTCTATTTCTTGGGTACATACTTTTTTTACTAACGGATAAATTTGTTTCAAATATTTGTCAAAATTTTTTTGAATTTCCGAAACAGGCGGGTTTGATATTAAATAATCCATAGTATCTTTGCCTTTATTCATCCACATACTGTGTCGTCAATTCTTATTTAGCTGGTTCTTCTGGGGTTTTAAATTGCATATCGTATAACAATTTATATGCACCACATTCGTTTTTAAGCAATTCATCATGTGTTCCAGATTCAACAATTTGACCTTCGTTAACAACGATAATCTTGCTTGCGTTGCGAATAGTTGATAAACGGTGAGCAATAACCAACACTGTTTTGTCATGCATAAGGTTTTCTATGGCTTTTTGAACAACCGCTTCTGATTTATTATCAAGTGCGGATGTTGCTTCGTCCAAAACCAATATAGGTGCATTTTTCAAGAATGCACGCGCAATGGCGACACGCTGTTTTTGCCCACCAGAAAGCAATACTCCTCGTTCGCCAATTTCTGTATCTATACCGTGTTGCAACGTTTTTAAGAATTCATCAAGATAGGCCAATTTAATAGCGCGTTGTAATTCTTCTTCGGTTGCATTTTCATTGCCCAACATAATATTTTCACGAATCGTACCCCCAAATAAAAAGTTATCTTGGAACACAACGGCGATATTTTGACGTAAAGATTTTAATGTGAAATCACGAATATCTGTGCCGTCAACTGTTATGGAACCACTGGAAATATCATAAAAACGTGGCAACAAATTTACCAATGTGGTTTTTCCACCCCCAGAATTTCCAACAATTGCAACTGTTTCCCCGTGATTCACAGTTAAATTGATGTGTTTTAATACTGGGACATCAGGAATATAATTAAACGACACATCGTTGAATTTAATTTGTTTATGTATTTTTGGCATTTCAATCGCATTCGGGCTATCAACAATTTTTGGTTTCATATCTAAAACATCAAAAGATGCTTCTATGGCCCAGAAAGACATTATAACAGAGCTGTATGTTCCTCCAATGCTTTTAATTGGTTGATATAACATAATCAATGCGGTTAAAAATGAAACAAATCCACCAGCACTAAGTTGATGAGTTAAAATCAAATGTGAACCAAACCAAAGTGCCAACGCAATACCTATGGATAAAATGATATGCATCACAGGTGTTAACCAGCGGGTGCGTTTAAAAACCTTCATCTGTAAATCAAAACTTTTGTTAAGGACATTCATATACCGGTTTTCTTGATATTTTTCCAGATTATATGAAATAATAGTTTTATTCCCAGAATGTGTTTCGTTGTATTTAGTTGTTAATGTGGAATTAATCGCCATTGCATCATTTAATATTGGTGAAACACGTTTTTTCAAAGATGTCATAGGCAAAAACGCGAACAACATAATTGCTGTGGTTACCAACGCCAGTTGCCACGAATTGTAAAAAAGAACAACCGTCAAAGATACAGATGTAAAGAATTTTTGAACGAATGATTTAAGATTACTTAATAATCCAGCGCACGCGGCATCTGCATTAGAACTGAATCTGATTAAAATTTCCCCAGAATTTTTAGAATTAAAAAATTCTGTTTCAAAAGTTAGCATCTTTTTGAACAAATCGGCCTTTAATGCATTTGTGATTTTTCCACCGACCCAGGTATTCAAATAATTTAATGAATATGTTAACGCACCCTGGATACAGGTAAATCCGATGATTAATATAGGAATATACCAACTGGACGAAATAGTCTTTTCAACCATAACTGCATCAGTGTATGGTTTTATCGCCCATGCAATAACCGCATCCATTGACCCAACAGGTATTGCCAACAATAATGTCAATAATGCGCGAAACCATACAGGCTTCACATACGGCCACATACGTTTGTAATTTTTAACAAACATATTTTCAAGAACGCGTCTTTTTACCGATTCTGATAACTTTTGCATTTTTAATCCTGTTTATTTTTACCGGGATTAGGATAGACGATTTGTCTTTGTTTGTCAATATATCTGTCAAAATAGGCTTTTGATATAAAAATAAAGTTTTTTGATTTTGTTCTTGCTTTTGCGTGTGTTTTTGTCCAAAATACGCCCGGTTTAAAAACTTACAAATACAAAGGAGACACAATGGCTAATAAATGGGTTTATACATTTGGTAATGGTGCTGCCGAAGGTCGCGCAGATATGCGTAATCTGTTGGGGGGCAAAGGTGCCAATTTGGCAGAAATGAATTTGGTCGGTTTGCCAGTTCCTGCGGGATTTACTGTGACAACCGATGTTTGCAGATATTATTATGATAATGATCAGACATATCCATCTGATTTGATGGACCAGGTAAAGACCGGTATTGCGCATATTGAATCCATTATGGGTAAAAAATTTGCAGATATGGAAAATCCTTTGTTGGTGTCTGTGCGTTCTGGGGCGCGTGTTTCTATGCCTGGTATGATGGATACTGTGTTGAATTTGGGTTTGAATGATGAAACAGTGAAAGCGTTGGCTAAATCTGCAAATAATGAAAGATTTGCGTATGATTCGTATCGTCGTTTTATTATGATGTTCTCTGACGTTGTGTTGGGTGCAGATATTGATTTGTTTGAACACACTTTGGAACGTATGAAGGAAGACAAAGGCTATAAAGTTGATACTGAATTGACCGCAGACGATTTGAAAGATTTGGTTGAAAAATTTAAAGAAATCGGCGTTAAAATTGGTAAAGTCTTTCCGCAAGATCCGTGGGAACAGTTGAAATTGGGGATCGGGGCGGTGTTTGGTTCTTGGATGTCCAAAAAGGCCATTACATATCGTAAATTGAATAATATTCCTGGGGATTGGGGAACCGCTGTGAATGTCCAGGCGATGGTTTTCGGTAATTCTGGTGATGATAGTGCGACAGGTGTGTGTTTTTCACGCGATCCAGCGACCGGTGAAAATAAATTTTATGGTGAATATTTGATTAATGCCCAGGGTGAAGACGTTGTGGCGGGTATTCGTACACCACAGCCAATGGCTAAGGATGATTCTGGACGTATTTCTTTGGAAGAAGCGATGCCAGAAGTTTACGGCGAATTGGTTGATGTTCGTAATAAATTGGAACAACACTATAAAGATATGCAGGATATGGAATTCACAATTGAACATAAAAAATTGTGGATGTTGCAATGCAGAAATGGCAAAAGAACGGCTGCTGCTGCGGTGCGTATGGCTGTAGAAATGGTTGAAGAAGGATTGTTGACCAAGGAAGAAGCTATTTTGCGCGTAGGTGCAGACCAGTTAAATCATTTGTTGCATCCTATGTTGGATCCAAAAGCCGAAAAGAAAGTTATTGCGACTGGTTTACCTGCGTCCCCAGGTGCTGCGGTTGGTCAGGCGGTATTTAATGCCGAAGATGCAGAAGCCTGGAAGAAAGAGGGCAAAAAAGTTATGTTAATCCGCGTTGAAACTTCCCCAGAAGATATTGCGGGTATGAACGCGGCTCAAGGTGTTATTACTGCGCGTGGTGGTATGACATCACACGCTGCGGTGGTTGCACGTGGTATGGGAACTCCGTGCGTATCTGGATCACCAGACATCAAAATCGATTATGAAACAAAAACTATGAAAACCACATCTGGTGTCGTTATTCACGAAGGTGATTGGGTTTCTATTGATGGCGCCAAAGGTCAAATTATTGAAGGTGCTGTCCCAACCGTATCTGTGGAATTGACTGGTAATTTTGGAACTTTGATGAAATGGGTTGATGAAATCAAAACTTTGACGGTCAAAGCAAACGCTGAAACACCAAAAGATGCAAAACAAGCACGTGATTTTGGTGCCGAAGGTATTGGTTTGGCACGTACTGAACATATGTTCTTTGACCCAAGCCGTATCCAAGATATGCGCGAAATGATTTTGGCTGATGATGAAGCCGGACGCAGAGCTGCGCTGGATAAATTGTTGCCATATCAAAAAGCGGACTTTGTCGAATTGTTCAAGATTATGGATGGTCTGCCAGTGACAATCCGTTTGATTGACCCACCATTACATGAATTTTTGCCTCATACAGAAGCGGATATGAAAGAATTGGCCGATCATATTGGTAAATCAGTCGAATTTGTTAAGGCGCGTGCGGAAGCTTTGCACGAACAAAACCCAATGTTGGGTCATCGTGGTTGCCGTTTGGCGATTACTTATCCTGAAATTTGCGAAATGCAAACACGTGCGATTTTGTTCGCTGCAATCGAATGCAAAAAGATGGGTGTTCAAGTATTCCCAGAAATCGAAGTGCCTTTGGTTGGTTCTAAGAAAGAAGTCGATATTGTTAAAGCTGTTATTGATGCAACAGCCAATGCCGTGTTTGCAGAAACTGGCGACAGTGTAGAATACAAAGTTGGTTCTATGATTGAATTGCCTCGTGCTGCGGTTTTGGCAAATGAAATCGCTGAAAGCTGTGAATTCTTTGAATTTGGAACAAACGATTTGACCCAGACCACATTGGGTATGTCGCGTGATGATACTGGCAAGATTTTAGATGAATATCGTGCGCGCGGTGTTTATGTGGCAGACCCATTTGCATCTGTTGACCAATTGGGTGTTGGGTTGTTGATTAAAGATGCTGTGGCAAAAGCACGTGATACCAAGGGCGATAATATTCACCTGGGTGTTTGTGGTGAACACGGTGGTGATCCAGAATCAATTGAATTTTTCCATAAATGTGGATTCAATTCTGTATCATGCAGTCCATTCCGTGTGCCAATTGCGCGCCTTGCGGCGGCTCAGGCAGCGGTCAAATTCCCACGCAAAAAATAAAACGTGTATATGGAAAATAAAAATCCCCGAATTCATCGGGGATTTTTTTGTTTTATATTTTTTATCTGTATAAACCACCATTTATAGCGATTTGTTGCCCATTAATATATGCGGCACGTTCGGATGCTAAAAATGTAGCTAAATCTGCGATTTCTGTTGGTTTTGCAAAACGATGACACGGAATAGTTTTTTTTGCATTTTGTTTGTATTCTTCACTTATCGCTTTTATAGCATCTGTTTCAACAATCCCTGGTGCAATACTGTTCGCAGTAATATTATATTTGCCGTATTCGCTGGCTATGGATTGGGCAAATGCGTGCAAAGCAGCCTTGCTTGATGAATACACAGACAAACCACCATCACCACATTGCCCAGAGATTGATGTTATGTTTACAATGCGACCATAACGATTTTTACGCATATATGTCAACGCATTACGAGTTAATTGGTATGGTTGTTCATAATTAATCAGCATTACGCGTTCTACAAATTGCGAATCAGAGCGCAGAATAAGTTGCCCATCAAGTGATGCTGCATTATTTACCAGTATATCTATTTTTTTGAATTTATCTATTGCGCGTTGAATAATCGTTGTTTCTGAATCCATAGTAGATAAATCCATAGCAACACCCAATATGCGATTGGCGTCTTTTTTTTCGCCACCGGTCAAAAGTTTATCAGTCAAGGCTTCGATTTTTTCCTGGGAACGACCATTTATAACAACTGTTGCACCCGATTTGAAAAATTCAGTTGTAATGGCAGAACCTATGCCACCTGTGGCACCAGTAATCAAAGCAACACGTCCATCTAGTCTTATATTCATAATTTTTTTCTTTATTAGTTCGGGATAAATAATAACACAAAAATACAAATTGTCTAGTTTTTTTATAAAATATTTTTATCTACATTGCAGTGTTTTGGGAACTATATGTTGGTTGAATAAACCACCAGTTGTTGTTGTTAAACTGCCATTAAATATCGGTGAATCTTTAAGATAATCTTTTAAACAATATTCAAAGAAGTTGCTATATGCACCTGAACCATAAACAGTACGATTTCCTTGTTTCCAATCGCATGAACCAGTTGATTTCCAATGAAATTCCAGGTCTGTATTTTTTATTTTACAATCACATGACGATATTCCGTTTTGTGTGCTAAATTTTGCTCCGATTGATTCGCATTTTGGTTTATCTGTAGCATGTGTATAACAGGTACCAGTGTCAAGAGGCCCCCACCAAAAACTACCACCCGATTCATAACATTGTCTTTCATTAAGTGATGCGCATTTAAATTTGTTTGGAGATTTATATTTATACCACTGTAAATCAGTGTTTTGTGGCGTGGTGTTTCCATTTTTGTCGTAAAGGAATTCCAAAAACCATTCGTATAATTGTTCTTTTTGTGCGACCGTTAAATCACCATGTTCAAATCGAAAATCAACCCATTCTTTCGCATTAAGACAATCATATTTCATTGTTTGATGATTCCAAACAGCGCCCCAACGATTTCCACCACCACTATGTGTTTCACAAGAAGGTTCGTTGACGACCCATGCATTGTCCTTCCATTCTGACCCTGCAGCAATACACGCATCCCTTTCTGGGTTTTCATTTCCGGCGGCGGGGCCATTGTTCGCACTGGTTGTGCCTGTGGCGGATGCACCAGATGCAGGCATTGATGGTTGTGATGGATCTGATGGGGTTTCTGGATCCGATGGTTCATCACCTATGTCGTCAATATATGCGGTTGTCGTTGTCGCCGTTTGTTGTCCAACAGGCACCTTTGGCAGTTTGGGTTTTTGTGGCTCTTCTGGTGGGGTTGGATCAGGGGTAAACTTTCCGCGTTTGAATATGCATTCATAGAAAGACATATTTTTGTTATTAAATACACAGTTCTTCATAACATCTTTGGACACCGTTAAAGTCCCAGCATCTGCATTCGCAAGATGCAAACACGATAATATTGTGATACTAGTGAAAATTCCCCTGTGATTCATACGTATTATTATTACACAAATCAACGTTTATGAAATATCCGTGTTATCTGTTTTTTGGAAAATAAAAACACCAGAAATTTGGTGTTTTTATTTTTCATTTTCTTCAAAAAAACAATTAACATAAACGTTCCTTAAAAATAACAGTCTCTATGAAACCGTTCCTACGGAAATGTGTTGTGGGTTGGGGTATAATGAGTGTGTCTTAAATGACTAAACAAACCATTATTTAACCACAGGAGAAAAAAATGGGAGCTTTATTACACTACGTCTTGAAACCTTTGTCTTTGATTGGGGCATTAAACTGGGGCTTGGTCGGATTTTTTAGATTCGATTTGGTTGCTTGGATTTTTGGACCTATGACATTGTTATCTCGTTTTGTGTATGCAATCATTGGTGTCGCAGCCCTTATTTGGGCGTTGATTTGGATTTTTGGTGACGCACCAACTGATTCGCACGAATACAATAAACGTCGTTAATAACATATTAATTTTTGCATTTTTTTATCTGAATACCTGTTTGTCGGGTATTCTTTTTTTTGCAAATTTCGTCAATTTGTGATATAATACACCCTGCGAAAGCAGAGGATGAGAGATTTTATAATGGGATGACGGCTTTCGCGGAAAATCTTTGTTTGGGTTTGTCCCGTCACCCCATTTTTGTATTGAAACATAAATAGTTTCTGAATAAAAATGGCTTTATTCAACAAGATATAATTAAAAAATCAATATCTTGATACGAATCGTTAAAAAAATATCTATATTTTGATTTTTTTGTGTGTTTCGAATCGAATTTTTTGCGTTTTTTGACATAAATAAATACAAAAAAGTGTTTAGTGTCCAAAAATAGGGCGAATCGGTATTGTGAAAAACATCCCAAATGCCCAGCCAGAGCGCGATTGCGAAAATCAAGAAAAAAAATAAAAAAAAATTTTTTTTTGATAATGAGATTCAATATCGAATACTGTATATTGTGTGTTAGGAAAACAAAAAGATACTATATATAGTGTTTTTGCCAAAATACAGGGGTTAAAGATATGGCAACAAATGAAAATGAAGTTAAAATACAAGTTGTTTCAACACTGACGTGCAAATTGGATTCTATTAAAAAGCGCTCTGGTGAAGTTGTTCCTTTTGATGCAAAAAAGATTTTTGAAGCCATTAAAAAGGCTGTTGACGTCACGTGTGAAGTTTCTGATGCAGATATTGTAAAGATTACCCAGGATGTTTTGAAACGTCTTGATAAACAGTACAAGGGTCAAACCCCCAGTGTTGAAGATATTCAAGAAATTGTTATTCAGACATTGATGGATGCGCGCGCATACAAGACTGCTGAATCTTATATTATATATCGTCAAAAACGTTCCGAAATTCGCAATTCTTTGGTTGATGCTGTTGAAGTTATCGGGGGCTATGTTTCCGAAGCAGATTGGCGCGTTAAAGAAAATTCAAATATTGGTTATTCTATTGGTGGTTTGATTTTAAGAACCAGTGAACGTATGACTGCTGAATATTGGTTAAGTTTATATCCAAAAGAAGTTGCCGATGCGCATAAGTCTGCGGCGTTTCATATTCATGATTTAGGATGGTTGACGGGTTATTGTGCGGGTTGGTCTTTGCGTGAATTGTTATACGAAGGATTCAATGGGGTAAAGGGATATTTGCAGTGTGAACCGGCCAGACATATGGCGACCGCGGTTTCACATATGGTGAATTTCCTCGGGACGTTACAGAACGAATTTGCAGGTGCCCAGGCGTTTTCATCCGTAGATACTTATTTGGCGCCATATGTTCGTTTGGATAAATTGTCCTATGCTGATGTTAAAAATTCTATGCAAACATTGGTGTTTAATTGTTCTGTGCCTTGTCGTTGGGGAACACAGACACCGTTCATCAATTTCACATTTGATTGGACCTGTCCAAAGGACTTGCGCGACCAACGCCCGTTTGTCGGTAAAAAACAGGTTGATTTTACCTACGGTGATTTGCAGCCTGAAATGGATATGATAAATAAGGCGTTTATCGAAGTTATGACCGAAGGTGATGCACAGGGACGTCCGTTTACTTTCCCAATTCCTACATATAATATCACTGATGATTTCCCATGGGATCATCCTAATGTCAAACCATTGTTTGAATTGGCGGCAAAATACGGAATACCAAATTTCCAGAATTTCTTGAATTCTGATTTGAATCCGACCGATGTGCGTTCTATGTGTTGCAGATTACGTTTAGATGTGCGTGAATTGTTGAAACGTGGCGGTGGTTTGTTCGGTTCTGCGGAAAAGACTGGATCCATCGGTGTGGTCACAATCAATTTGGCGCGTCTTGGGTATGTGTACAAGGGCGATAGGGATGGTTTATTCCGTGAATTAAAACGCCTGTTGGATTTGGCGCGTGATTCTTTGGAAATCAAACGCAAGATTATTTCTAAGAATTTGGAACATGGACTGTATCCATTCACAAAACGTTATCTTGGTAATTGGAATCATCATTTTTCAACCATTGGTGTTAATGGTGCAAACGAAATGGTTATGAATTTCACAAATGGGTCTGATAACATCGCGACAGTATTTGGTAAAAACTTTGTGTTGGATGTTATGGATTTCATACGGACTAATTTGGCAGATTATCAGGAAAAGACCGGAAATCTGTATAATTTAGAGGCGACCCCAGCCGAAGGTTGTGCGTATCGTTTTGCAAAAACAGATAAAAAGAATTTCCCAGATATTATAACTGCGGGGACGCCTGATGCGCCATATTATACAAATTCTACTCAGTTGCCGGTGTATTTCACAGACGATCCATTTGTTGCCTTGGAACACCAGGAAGCTTTGCAACGTAAATACACTGGTGGCACTATGTTGCACCTTTATATGGGTGAACCTGTATCTTCTGGTGAAGCGGCTGAAAAGATTGTGCGGACGATTTTTGAAAATTACAAGGTGCCATATATGACATTAACACCAACATTTTCAATATGTCCGAAACACGGATATTTGCCAGGACGGCACGATTTCTGTCCAAAATGCGATGCGGAAATCGCTGCGAACAGCAATGATTTGCACTGTGATTGTGGCAAAAAATCAGAATAAACAAATAACAAAAATAAAAAACAAAGAAAGGAGAGTAAAATGAACCCAGACGAAACAAGAACACCATGCGAAACTTTTTCACGTGCAATGGGATATATCAGACCAGTCAGCAATTTTAATACCGGTAAATATGCTGAATTCTGTGAACGTAAAACATTTACCGAAGAAAATTCTTTGTCGGCTGGTGCGCGCCATGCAGAATTGATGAAAATGGCCGCATAATTTCGGGGTTCATTTCTTATGAAACAAATACAAATCGGCGGCCTGGTTTCCTTTACCACTATTGATTTTCCGGGAAAGCTGGCCGCTGTATTATTTTTATGTGGTTGTCCGTTTCGATGTGCGTATTGTTCGAATCCGCATTTAATTCCACTTAGCGAAGGGGAATATGATCCCGACAAGGTTTTTGATTGGATTAAAGCGCGTGTTGGAAAATTAGAAGGCATAGTTTTTTCCGGTGGTGAAGCTTTGATGCAATCAGATGCGACGATTGATTATATGCGTCGTGTGCGTGATTTGGGATTTGCAATCGGTTTGCACACGAACGGTTTTTATCCAGATTTGTTAAAGAAAGTTTCCGATGTTGTTGATTGGATTGGTTTGGATTTCAAGGCGACACGCGCACGCTATGCCGATTTGACCGGGATAGAAGTTGCGTATGATCGTATGATTGAATCATTAAAATATTGGGTGTCGACGGGACGTGGACTGGAAGTTCGCACAACCGCAGACCCGTGCTTTGTCAGCAAAGATGATTTGTTGGAAATTGCGCAAATTGCATCATCATTGGGTGTGAAAAATTTTGCAGTTCAAAAATACACCCCATATCACGAATGTGAATGTTGTGATGAAGCGCACGCTGGGGTTGCGCACGCACAGACCACTGATGCAGACAGAATGCAGTTTTTTGTTGATGCCGAATTAAAACAAAAGATAAATTCTTTGTTTGAAAGCGTTGTTTGGCGCGATCAATGATTATCGTTTTTTAATTACCATATACATAATCAACCAATTGCATAGCCAATTCGGCTTTGATTTGTTGAATACTTTTGTATTTGTTATCTGGTGTTTTATATGGTGTTTTGAAACGATTATAATTATCAGGATTGTGAACATCCGCTAATTCTGCGTTTCCTAAACAATCTATTGTGATAAGCATTATGCTTTTTAGGCCAGCTCCAGTTTGCACGGGTATTATTGGTGTGAATATTAATTTTTTTAATTTATCATTGCCACAGAATTCTTCAAATTCTGTCATAGTGTCGCGACAATTTGGCAAATTGTTTGTTTTTGCACGACCTATGTTATTTAAATCATAGTTTGAAACACAATATACTTCCAAGTTTTTGCAATTGTGAATGGCCAAATTGTTTTTGAATTCGGGTTCGTGTTTAAACCCAGTAAGCAAAAAAGGGTATTTATATTCTGGAATTGGACGCTTAGTTATTATGTTGTCCAAAGCAGGTATAATTTTGTTTGCATTTTGAATACAATTTTTATGATACGAATCAAATGACATTTGGATTTCAAAATTATATCCAGATACTTCATATATATCACGAAACATATTTAAAATATGTTCTGAATTATTTTTATTTATAAATGAACCGTTGGTCATAACTGTTGTAAAAAATCCACGCAACAAAGAACGAAACACTGCTTTTTTGATATAATCAGGTTGAAAATTTTCAATAGATGTTATTTCGCCACCCGAAAAAGCAATGCTATCTATGGGGGTATTTGTTTTTTCGAATTCAGATAAAAAGTATTCTATGTCTTGTTCAGGAATTATTTTATGTAAATAGTGTGATGTTGAACAATTATAATGACAATGGGGGCATTCGTTATCGCACCAATAGGTTGTATTAAACATAACGTGCATAGGTAAATTCATAAAAACGCCCGCAAAACGTTTAAAATCATCATCAGGAATATTTATTTTCATAATTTGTTTATCCTTTTAATATTTGAATAATTTATAACACGTAATATAAATTTGTCAATATTTTTCTGTAAAAGTGAGTGTTTTAGGAGTGAATGATAAAAAAATTTCAATTTTTGTTGTCAAATCGCATAATCTCTGGTAGGATTAAAATCAGCGTATGTTTGGCAGGAGAGGGATCCTATGAGAAAACTATTTGTACTGGTTGCATTTGTGCCAATGTTGGCATTTGCGGATGATGATTGTGCAACGATACGAAATGTGCCTGATACTGTGCAATCTTTGCAAGATGTTATTGAATTGGGGTTATGTCGCAATCCACAGACTGCGGCGGCATATCAATCTTTGCGGTCAACGCATTTTAATAAAAATGCCGGGTATGCAAATTATTTGCCAAGTGTTTCTGCGTCTGCATCTGCCGGAAAAAATTACAAAGATAAACATTGGGACGATTGGTCATACGGTGCATCTATTTCTGCATCGTATTTAATATTTGATTTTGGAAAACGCACTGCGGATATGAATCAATTGATTTCTGCGTATCGTGCTGCAGGTTTTGATTATAGTGAAACTGTGCAAAATTTTGTTTATGGATTGGTCGGTTCATATTATGAATTGTTAAAGGCTGATGCCGACGTTGATGCTGCGCAATCTGCGTTGACTGTGGCACAGACCGCATACGATACCGCGTCAAAAAAGTTCAAGGCTGGTGCCGTGGCCAAAGCGGACGTGTATAAATCTGAAACCACATTGGCCAGTTCAAAGGTGTCTTTGGAACGTGCAAAAAATAATCGTGAAATAACCAAGGCTACGTTGTTAACAAAACTTTCTTTCCCTGCCGACCAGGAAATAAAAATCGAAGATATGTCGTCAAGTTTTGGCAGTGATGCTGAAAGTGAAAGCATTGATGAATTGATAAAAATTGCCCGGGAAAAAAGACCTGATTTATTAAAAGCACGGGCGAACAAAGATGCCGCGTGGCATAAGCGTAATAGTGCGTTTTTGAAGAATTTGCCGTCTATTTCGGCCAGTGCGTCTGTCGGTTGGAACAATGATGATTTATCGGGTATGTTTGAATCAAATAAAACAAATGGATCAATTGGTATACGCGCGTCTATGCCTTTGTTCGCAGGTTTTGCAAATATGTACGGTGTGCGTGCAGCTGAATCTGATTATGAACGCGCGAAGTATAATGAAATGAATGTATCAAATGAAGCAATGATGGATGTTTTTACTGCGTATCAAAACTATAAAACTGCGCGCAATGTTTTGACCCAAACAGAATCTTTATTGAAGTCTGCAACTGAAAGTGAACGTGTGACATCTGGGATGTACAAAGTAGGGCGCAGCACGATGTTGGATTGGCAGACTGCACAATCTGAATTAGTAAATGCGCAAAAGCAACACAATGCTGCGAAATATGATTTATTTGTAAAGCGTGCAGCGGTTGCATTGTCTATTGGTGATTTGAAATCTGAATTAGAAAAGGAAGATAAATGAGAAAGAAAAATTGGTTTTTACGCCATAAATGGTTGATTATTATAATCTCGTTAGTTGTGGTTGGTATCTTTGCTTTTCGCCCAAAAAGCAATGCTAATTCTGTTAAAAATTACATAACTGTAAATGTTTCACGTGGAAATTTATCCCAAACAGTTACGGCAACCGGTGAAATTATGCCATTGAATACAGTAAGTGTTGGTTCTCAGGTTTCTGGCACTATTGAAGAATTGTTCGTTGATTACAATTCGCGTGTGACCAAAGGTCAGGTGCTTTTGAAAATCGAACCATCTGTATTACAGGCATCTGTAGACGAAGCCAAGGCATCTTTGGATTCTGCGGTGTCGCAACGCAATTACGCCAAAAACGAATATACCCGCAACAAGACGTTATATAACGATGGGTTTATTGCGCGTTCTGAAATGGAACAATCTCAAACCCAATATGAACAGGCTGAATCTTCCGTTATTCGCGCGCAATCGCAATATGACAAAGCCGTAACAAATTTAGGTTATGCAACAATCGTTTCGCCTGTGGATGGAACTGTCATTTCGCGCAAAGTGGACAAAGGTCAAACTGTGGCGGCTTCGTTCCAAACGCCCGATTTGTTTGAAATAGCAGAAGATTTAACAAAGATGCAAATTGAAACATCTGTATCAGAGGCGGACATTGGTGTCATCAAAGAAAAACAGGCTGTGACATTTACTGTGGATGCATATCCTAATCAGATATTTGATGGTTTTGTTCGTCAAATTCGTTTATCGCCAACGACAACTTCTAATGTGGTTGTGTATACTGTTGTGATTGATGTAGATAATTCTGATTTACGCCTTATGCCTGGGATGACGGCGTTTGTCACGATTATAGTTGATGCAGTAAAAGATGTATGGAAGGCACAAAATTCTGCATTTTTATTGCGCTCTTTTGATGGCATAGTCGAAGTGTCTGATAAAGATATGACTCCAGATAAATATTTGGCAATACGTCGTGGCAACAGTACTGTATTTGTTCCATATACCAAAGGTTTAACCACTGCCACAGAAACTCAGATTATATCTGATGAAATCCAGGCAGATGATAAAATCATAGTTGGCTATGTCGGCCAGGCATCTAAAAGCAAACAATCAACACAGCGTAATGGCGGTATGATGGGTGGACCGGCCGGTGGGGCGCCTGGGGGTGGACGTAGATAATTTCAGGGTGTCATAATATGAAACGAATAAAGCCGTCGGACAAGGTACCAATTATATCTATGAAAAAAATCTGCAAAACGTTCCCGTTGGCAGTTGGTGGTGAACAGCAGGTTTTGTTTGATATATCTTTCACAATACATTCTGGGGAATTTGTCGCAATTATGGGGCCAAGCGGTTCTGGTAAATCAACGTGTATGAATATCATCGGTGCGTTGGATACCCCGACCAGTGGCACATACGAATTATACGGCAAAGACATATCGACATTATTCCCAGATGAACTGGCGCGTGTTCGTAATGAATACATCGGCTTTGTATTTCAGAATTTTAATTTGCTGCAAAAACGCAATGTTTTAGACAACATAATGTTGCCGTTGATGTATCGTGGGCTGCCGATGTCTGAACGGGAAGAGCGCGCTCGTGAAATGTTGAAATTGGTAGAATTGGAAAAATTCGAAACATATTTTCCATCGCAACTTTCAGGTGGTATGAACCAGCGCGTTGCGATTGCGCGTGCATTGGCTGGTAATCCAAAAATTATTTTGGCGGACGAACCGACTGGCGCGCTGGATTCAAAAATGGGAAACGAGATATTAAAGTTTTTTGAAAAATTAAATCACGAAATGGGCATTACGATAGTAATGATAACGCACGAATTTGATATTGCTCAATATGCCAACCGGATTATTCACATTTACGACGGGCACATAGTTTATGACGGTGCGGTGCCTAAGGATGAATCAGTATTGATAAAATCTGAACAAAGGTTAAACAAGAAATGACATTTTACGACATCGCGCACGAATCTTGGCTTTCGATAAGCGGCAATAAAATGCGCTCATTTTTGACAGTGCTTGGTATAGTTATCGGTATTATGGCGGTTGTGGTAATGGTTGCGGTTGGTGAAACTGTCCAGCAATCAATCACAGATCAATTTTCATCTTTGGGAACGAATACGATAATGATACGTGCGGGCGCTGCACAAAGTGCAGGTGTACGAAGTGGTAATCGTATGACGTTAACTATGGACGATGCAGAATATATCGCGCGGCTGCCAGATGTTGCAGCGGTGTCGCCTGTAGAAAATGGTTCTGCCCAGGTTGTCTATGGAAACAAGAATTGGTCGACATCTATGGTGGGGGTTTATCCGGGCTATGCCACCGTTCAGAATATAGAAATGGACCAGGGGGCGTTTTTTGATTCTTCGGCAATTCGCAATGCGTCGACCTATGCGATTATTGGCCCAGACACAGCGGAAGAATTGGGTATGCCCAAAAATCCAGTTGGTGAAATTATCCGCATTCGCAACACGCCATTTACTGTTATCGGTATCACCAAAGCCAAAGGCGATTCCGGTATGACATCCCAGGATGATATGGTTATTGTTCCGATAACGACTTTGAAAAAGCGTATGTATGGTTCGCGGTTTCCTAATTCAGTTCAAATGATATCGCTTAAATTATACCAAGATGCAGATAACAATATGGTTATCGACCAGATAACTGCTCTTTTGCGCCAGCGCCACAAACTGAAAGATTCAGATAACGACGATTTTCAAATTACTGATATGAAACAGGTTATGGAAACTATGAACACCGTGACAGGTTATTTGACATTGTTATTAATAGCGATTGCAGCAGTATCATTATTGGTTGGTTCAATTGGGATTATGAATATGATGTTGGTATCTGTTGCAGAACGTACGCGTGAGATAGGTATTCGCAAAGCTATCGGTGCCCAGGAACGCACGATAATAATTCAGTTTTTATCAGAATCCATAATGATATCGTTTATCGGTTCTTTGTTTGGATTGATATTGGGGGTTGGTTTATCCCAGGGCGTTGGTCGTTTTGTTTTACATTATAATGTTCCGTTTTCTATATGGCCGGTCGTAGTATCAATTTCTGTCGCGGCGGTTGTTGGTTTGGCATCTGGGGTTATGCCCGCGATTAAGGCTGCTAAATTAAATCCGATTGACAGTTTGCGTTATGAATAATTTGCCCATACTATAACAAAAAACCCCGGCAAAGCGGGGTTTTGTTTTCCAATTCATTAAAATAGTGTATCAACAGGTGATTGGATTTTCAACCCATTTTTTTCGTGCCTGGTTATTTATTCAGGCAATCGCGTATCATTTTTTGTGTCTTTTCTACACCGTAAATCAATATGAAATTCGGCAGGCGTGGACCAGTTTCTTGACCCAAAAGCACGTTATAGAACATTGCAAAAAATTCACGCAATTTTGTTGGGTCATAGTATTTCTTTCCTATGTCATAGCAATATGTTTCCAATTCTTTGTCAATGTCATTACGGCCAATGAATTGTGTTAATCCATCTGCCAAATCCGCCAACACAGTACGTTCCATATCTGTTGGTTCACGATATTTTTTGTTTGGTTTAACGAAATCGTGGAAATATTGCACCGCATAGCCCGCCATTTTATTCAATTCAGGACTATTTTCCGGTGTTAATTCTGGATTATAAGCACTGATATAACCCCACATATCTTCGATTCGTTCTGTGTTTGCCGCAGACGCCAAATTCAAAAGCAAATTATATGTTATCGGCATACGACCCGCCGGCACACCGTGTTCACGATGAATATAAACTACCGGATTAGTCATTTTTTCAGTATCATTTTGTTTATCATACCCATTAAGATATTGATAATATTCATCAACATTACGCGGAATAACATCGAAATAAAGACGTTTACTGGTCGTCGGTTTAGTGTACATAAACAACGCCAAGCTTTCAGGATTCGCATACCGCAACCATTCGTCAATGGTGATACCGTTTCCTTTGCTTTTTGAAATTTTCTGCCCCGCTTCGTCAACGAATAATTGATATGTTAAATTATCAGGCTGTTTTCCACCGATAAGGCGAACTATCTGGCCGGACAATTTATACGAATCGGTTAAATCTGCACCGCACATTTCGTAATCCACATCCAGCGCCAACCAACGCATAGCCCAATCTGCTTTCCATTGTAATTTTGCATTGCCGTTCAATACAGATTGCGTGACCGTTGTGCCGTCTTCGTCAACAAATGTGACAGTTCCTGCCGCTGCATCCACAGCCAACAAAGGTACCGCCAACACATGTCCTGTGGATGGCGATATAGGCATAATCGGGCTGTATGTCTGACGGCGTTCTTCACCCAACGTCGGCAGCATTATTTCCATAATTTTATCATAATTTTCCAGAATCTTGATTAACGCATCATTAAATTTCCCAGATTTATACATTTCTGTAGAGCTCATAAATTCATAATCGAATCCGAAACTGTCCAAGAAATCGCGCAACATCGCATTATTGTGCGCTGCAAAACTGTCGAATTTGTCAAACGGATCTGGAACGCTTGTTAACGGACAGCCGATATATTTAGCAACTTCTTCTTGGTTTGGAATATTAGACGGAACCTTGCGCAGACCGTCCATATCGTCTGAAAATTCAATCAAACGTGTTGGAATATCAGACAACTTTGAAAACGCCCAACGAACCATACTGGTGCGTGCAACTTCGCCAAACGTGCCGATATGTGGCAATCCAGATGGCCCAAACCCAGTTTCAAACAAAACATACCCTTTGGCAGGTGTTTTATTCCCAATACGTGCCAAGATTTTGCGTGCTTCCTGAAAAGGCCAAGTGTTAATTTGACTATAATCAATGTTTGACGACATAATAAACTCCAATTTTTACAATTAGCATCTAATTATCATAGCATACCCACCCATTCATTCAACAAAAAAATTGTGATATGGTTAATTCTTGATTTTTAAGCATTGATGTTTGTTATTATTCGCGATGCTGGAAATGATTCCCCCCTGTGGAGGG
>JAZLBV010000008.1:0-16882 GCA_045613925.1 Candidatus Enterousia sp. | reverse complement strand
GTTTTTTGCTAATTAAAAAAAAATCAACCAATGACCCAACGGTCATTGGTTGATTTTTCATGTTGCGCGAACATTTGTTCGCGCAAAATTTGCACGGCAGAAACTATCTGTGTGTGTGTGTGTGTGTGTGTGTGTGTGTGTGTAGAGTTCTGCGGGTTTCACAGCGCTTGTCCTTTTTTTGCTGATTGTATTATACCATTTTTTCACATATCTGCACAAGTGGAAAAATTTATTATGCAAAAAATTTATTTTTCAAATACGCTGAATATCTCCCAATGGGATGAACCGACAAATTGGTCTAGTGGTGTTGCAACAATCATTTTATAACCACCGCTTTCAAGAATTTTTTTATCACGTAAAAAACTGGTCGGATTACATGAAATATATATAATGCGCGCTACATTTGATTTAGCCAGTTCTTTGGATTGCGCCATTGCCCCGGCACGTGGTGGATCCATTATAACAACATCATATTGATTCAAATTTTTTGTGGTTAACGGCTTTTTAAACAAATCTCGTTTAATTCCATTTCCAAATATGTCAAAACCTGTTGCCTTGGTTGTATAGGTAAAATTGCCCAATCCACAGAATAAGTCTGCAACTTTGGTTGCCGTGCCGACATATTTAACAACCATATCGCGCAAGATTTTTTCTGTTTGAACTGTTGGCTGCAAAAATGCATTTGGTGGATATTTTACAATTTTTTCATCAAATCTAATTTCTGGATCGGCGTATTTGCGAATTACTTGGTCATTCCATGTAAAACGTATAATTGATGCAGGCAATTTTTCCACAGCGCTGCGAAAATCAGCACTATAATACGGCACAGAACATTGAACACCGACGTCCAGACCATTTTCACATTTGGTTATTAAAACGCTGCACGCCCCACCCCACGGCAATTTTGCAACATCTGGTAAAATAGCATTTATTTCAGGAATTAAATTAGGACAATCATCTATATCTATGATATCTTTGGTTTTATTTTTAAAAAAACCAAAATGACCGTCAACAACTGCAAAATCAGCACGCCGGCGCAAACCCACACCACCCCAAATCGGTTCAGCAGTAAAATTTATCTGTGGCAATTCTGATAGTTTTTCATTGCGATATGTGTCGCGTGAAAAATCATACTTGCAACCGCCACAAACACCAAACAAAGGACACTTTTTCATTTATAAATCCTGTTTATAAATATGTATTCTAACACAAATTCCGTCTTGATTCCAATTTGTTTTGAATTTATCATATAGGTATGATAAAAAACACAGATAAAAAAATAGCTTTGTTTGCGGGGGCGTTATCCCTGCCGTTTTTGGCGCGTGATGCGTTGCGTAAAAACGGTTGGGATGTTTTTGTCATTGGTTTAAAAAATTTCTATGATGAAAAATTAAATCCTGATTTGGTTATACGCCTTGGCGGTGGCGGAACTGCTGCGCGCGAATGCAAAAAACGTGGAATTCACAAACTAACTTTTGTTGGGGCGTTGGGGCATATAAATTTATCTGATATTCGGCCTGATTTATGGTCGCTGTCTGTGTTATTAAGTGTATTAAAACATCAACGGGGGTATGATTCGATGGCTGTTGCATTTACTAAGGCGTTGGAAAAACGCGGATATAATGTGGTTGCTGCACAAGATTTGGCACCAGAATTAACCTTTGAAGAAACTGGAATTCAAACAAAAACAAAACCGTCTAAATCTGATGCAAAAGATATAGAACGTGCAATCCAGGTTTCACACGTTATCGGAAATGAAGATATTGGGGCGTCTGTGGTGGTTGATAAACAGGTTTTTGCTGTAGAAGCTGCCGAAGGCACCGCACGTATGTTGGATCGTGTTGTTGAAATGCGTAAAAAACGTAAAAAATCCAGTGGTGTGTTTGCCAAAATGACTAAGCCCGGCCAGGATTTGCGCATTGATATTCCCGCGATTGGCGTTGATACTGTGCGCGCTGTGGCTGCTGCTAAATTGCACGGAATTATAGTGAATACAAAAACCTGCTTTGTTATCGATAAAAAGGCTGTTATTGACGCTGCAAACAAAGCAAAAATCTTTATAATGGCAATATAAAAAAAACCGCCATTTTGGCGGGTTTTTTATTTCAAAATGTATTATTCTTTTTTCAAAATTTCTTTGACTGTCACTTTGAATACAACATCTTTGCCAGCAAGACCTGGAACATAATTTTGTGGGAAAGTAATATTAACATCGCGACTTTCGCCAACTTTGGCACCAATTAATTGGTCTTCGAATCCTGGAACAAATTGACCAGACCCCAATGTTAATGGATAATTTTCTGCGGTTCCACCAGCAAACTGTTCATCACCCAAAAATCCAGCAAACTCAATAACAACAGTATCGCCATTTTTCGCAACAGCTTCTGCATTGCTTTCGCAACCAGACAACATAACTGCACCGCACATTGCAACTGTGCCAACAAATTTTTTCATAATTTACCCCTTAGTTAATTATTGTAAACGCATCTGAATCCGTATTCACGTACCGTAGAGCCTTCGGCTTCTACCCTGTAATCAAAAAACGATGTTGGGCGCATAACCTGAGACGATGGGCGATCATAAACCATAACTATACTTTCCGCATTGCGACCACACACGCGTTTCATTTCGTAATCTGCAACCTTACCCAATACGGTTCGTGAATCAGCATCTATATCCGCGCCATCCGCATTTTGCATCAAACGCAAACGCATTTCACGAATATCTGTATCGCCAAGCAAGATTTCAACACGAACCATTGTTCCTTTGTAATCCTGCCATCTGGTTTCTTTGCGAGAAGTATCCCAACGATTCGAAAGTTCTTCGCGTTCTTCCATAGTTTTTGGTTTATACGAATCGATTCCAGCATATTCATTTTGGTATGTCATATATGTCCCAGTTTGTTCGTCATATCCAACACCACCGCCAGAATAGTCATCATAACGATCATCACTACCGGCACACGCAGATAGCGCTAATGCCGCACACAACAGGTAAAAAATAGATTTTTTCATTGTTTTTCTCTTTCTCTTCATTTTGTATTTTATCAAATAAACTTTTTTGATTCAAGCCACGATTTATGATAAAATGAATTTGATGTCAAATATAGTTCTGGAATCTTTATTAAAACCACTGGAAGAGTTTTATACTCCGTCGTTTGTGGAAGAAATTGCAATAAATCACGCCGGCGAAGTGTGGATGCGTCTTCACGGAACACGTATTCCGTGGGTTGCGTATAATGCAAGTGTTCTATCAAAACAGTATTTGGTTGATTTGATTCATACTGTGGCAAATATTTACGAAAAGCCGTTTGATCCAATTCACGGAGTTCCTGTTGTGTATGCAACTTTGCCTGGAAATCACAGATTTTCCGCTATTGCAGGGCCAAATGTTCAATATGACGAACGTGATGTCACAGGCGGTGTTGCGCTGAATATCCGTGGTGGTGGCGTCAAAGAAACAAGTTTTAAAAATTATCATCTTGAACACGGTCAAAAGTTGTTAAAAATAAAACCACGCGAATCGATTCGTCCTGATGATCCTTATGACCGATTAATGTCTGCAATAAATGATGGCAGCCCTATATTGATAAGTGGCGCAACGGCCAGTGGTAAAACAACATTTCTTAATCATATGTTAACGCTTATTGACCAAAATTGCCGTGTTATTACTGTCGAAGATGCACGAGAAATAACTGTGCCGCAAAAAAATCGTGTTCATTTTGTTTTATCAAGAACAGAACAATCAAACGATTTTAATTATGCCAGACTGCTTGATTTGGTTGTTCGTATGACACCTGATGTTATAATTGGTGGTGAAATATCTACTGATAATGCATCTGTTTTATGGGAGATGTTGGGCACAGGCCACGACCATTTTTACACAACTATTCACGCAGAATCGGCTGAGGCAGCTTATGCAGCCTTTGCAGACAGAATTTTACACACACAACCTGCGTACGACAGGACGGATTTAATTGCAGAAATGAAACGCAAAATCCGCGTAGTTCAATTGTCGCGTGATGGTGCACTGCGTGCCGTGACCGAAGTTGTTTAATATCAAACTACATAAAATTCTGGGGATTTACGTCTATTTTTATTCGTACATTTGCGGGCTGTTTGATTTTATCTAACCATGCACGAACAACAGGTTGCAGATTTGCACGCGCATCCCCTGATACCAAAAATCGCATCCGATACCAATTTCTGATTTGATATATTTGGGCTGCAATAGGTCCCATAATCTTTCCCCCTGTTAAATTTGGTGCAACATCTGATAACTGTTTACAATATTTTTTTAAAACCTGTTCTTTATCGGATTCTACAATCACAGCAATCAATTGCCCAAACGGTGGCATTTTTGCAGCACGTCTTGATTCCATATCTGATTCCATAAATTCATCACGATTACCCGCACAAATCGCAGTTATAACCGGATGTTCAGGCTGATACGTTTGCAACAGCACACGACCAGGAAATTCACCGCGACCGGCACGACCAGCAACCTGAAATAACTGTTGAAAAGTATGTTCGCCGGCCCTGAAATCAGTTCCAAATAATCCCATATCAGCATCAACTACACCAACCAGAGTCAAATTTGGGAAATGATGACCCTTTGCTAAGATTTGTGTTCCGATGATAATATCAACAGAACCATCTTCCATTTTATGAACAATTCGTTCCAGTGCTTCACGCGACATAATCGTATCACTGGACACCAACGCAGTTTTTGCATTTGGAAATTTTATGGATATTTCTTGTTCTATTTTTTCAAGACCTGCCCCCCGCATAGAAACTTCATTTCCACATTGCGGGCATTTTTCTGGTAATGCAACGGCTTTTCCGCACATGTGGCAAAGCAATTTTCCAAGATGTTTATGGTAATTTAATCCGATTGAACATTCTGGGCATTCTGCAACCCATCCACATTTTTTACACTGAACAATCGGGGCAAATCCACGACGATTTATAAACAACATAACTTGTTTGTGTTGGTTTAGTGTTTCTGATATTTCTGCGCATAATTTAGGCGATAAATTGCCAAGAATTTCATCATCATCGGCCGGATTTAATTTATATGCTTCGGGTCTTTGTTCGCGCATATCTATGGTTTCTATTTTCGGTAATTGCGCCCCACCAAATCGCGACATCAAACGCAGGCGCGTATATTTACCACGTGCAACATTGTATAACGTTTCAAAAGACGGAGTCGCGCTGGCTAATACAATCGGAAAATTTGCAATTTTGGCACGCAAAATCGCCATATCGCGTGCATGATAGTTTCCCATATCTTCTTGTTTATATGAAGTATCGTGTTCTTCGTCAACAACTATCAACCCCAGATTTTGCCACGGCAGAAAAAGTGCACTGCGTGTACCAACAACTATTTTAATAGAACCATTTGCCACGCCACGCCAAATATTGCGCCGACGGGCTGCGGTTAAATTACTATGCCAAACAACTGGTGGTGCACCAAAGCGTTTTTCAAATCGCGACATAAACTGTGCGGTTAATGCAATTTCAGGCATCATCAATAACACTGACTTTCCCGCGTTATACGCACGCAAAGCAGAATCAAAATAAACCTGGGTTTTGCCAGAACCAGTAATTCCATCCAGTAAATGCACAGAAAATTCATTTCTGTTTATTGTTTCTGCAATAACATCTGCAGCAGATTGTTGTTCGGGTGTCAATTTGACAGAACCTGTATCTGAATATTGATAGCCATAAATCTCTTGTTCTTTTTCACGTTGCTGTGTCGGAATTAACGCGCCATTTTTTATCATATTTTTTACAACAGCCGAACTGACGTGTGCTATGTTGATAATATCATTGATTGACATAGCGTCATTATTATTTGATTGAAACGCATCAGATATTCTTTGGCGTGTTTCTGTCATTTTGCATTTCGCATCAAAATTATAAGTATATAATTGTTCCACAATCGGTGGATTAAACGCGTCCACAACATTTAAAATCAAACGCAACACGGCACCTGGGGCCATTAATGTCCACTGCGACATTTTATATATCCAGTCTATATCAAACTGTGAAAGACGGGTAAAATCAAAAACCTCTATAATCGGTTTAATTTTTGACGTGTCAAGATTGCTATCGCCTGGACCAATAATTACACCAATATATTGTCGATTCATAACGCTGCACCGGACAAAAGAACCTGTATCGGCGTTTGCCGTTAAACGATAGTCATACCCAGTGTTTATGACGTTTGGAATCAAAACTTTTACAATATCACCACATTTAAACATAATCATAAAATACTTGTTTTTTTTCTTTTTTTCAATAATCATTTACGAATAAAAGGTGTTTGATTTTTATGTGGAAAATTTTGTTTGAAATATCAGATTATTTGTTTTGCCTGGTTCCTGTTAAAAAATGGCGCGAATATCTGCGTGTTATTGTTTTATTTGATTACAGACGTAAATTAAATGCCTTAAAATCTGCCTATCCTGAATTAAATTTCAAAAAAATGCGCCTGGCCAAAGGTGGTGGCAGTATTGTCTTTATCATAGATAACAAATATACGTTCAAAGTTCGCAAACGAAATTTCGAAACAATCAATTTTGACAGATTTAACCGGGAAAAGCGAATTACTGATGCCATACGGGATTATTGCACAATTCAAATTCCACGCATAGAATTTATAAATGTCGGCGAATATACTTTTTATAAATCAGATTTTATTCCTGGAAAATTGTTAGTTAACGTTTCTACATTGCGCATAAAAAAATACCAAACACAATTAAGTATTCAATTGGCAGAATTCATATATAAAAAATCTTTTGCTTTGCCGGACGTTATTGATGATTTACGTACCAAACCCGTACAAGACGGTTTTTGTTGGAATCATGGCGATATGTGTAGCAATATTTTGATAAACCCAAAAACAATGAAAATAACAGGCATAATTGATTGGGAATGGGCCAGTTATAGCGATATCAACAAAGAATTTACCGGTCTGGTTTGGGTGCGTAAAAAAATGCGTAGAATCGGATTAGATAAAAGCACGGAATGCGAATATTTGAAAATTTTAGAAAAAACAAAACATAAAAATTAAGAAATTTTCTTTATTAAAAATTCTAAATCTTCATCTATTGGAACATGCGGTATGGTATAATCTGGGGTATATTGACCCTGAAACCAAGTACACTGGCGTTTTGCATATTGCTTTGTTTTTACAGCCCAACTTTCTGTCGCTGCTAATTCAGAACATTCACCACGCAACATCTGACAAAGTTGGGTAATGCCTATGGCCCTGTCTTCAGCCAGTTTATTTGCCATAACATATCTGGCCTCTTTTATGCCGGCGCCAGAAATCATTTCTGGGATACGTTTTTCAATACGCTCTATAAGCGTACTGCGATTTGGCATTATTAATATTTTATAGGCATCTTTCAATATTGCACCGCGACGTGGCATTTTCTGCCACTGAGACAAAGGTGTTCCTGTTTCCAGAAAAACTTCTAATGCACGGGCTGTACGTTGTGGATCTGTTTTTTCAAAATCTTCGGGTAGTAATTCATGTGCTGCCTGTGGATTTTGTTTAACAATTTCACGTGCGCGAATACGGTTTTCAATACTAACTTCTGGGATTGGCGATATACCATTGATCAAAACATTTATATAATAACCACTACCCCCGACAAAGATTGGCGTTTTACCCATTTTTATCACTTCATCCATTGTCTTGGTCGCCAAAGCAAGATAATCAGCAACGCTTATATGTTCATCTAATGATAATATTGAAAACAACCGGTATGGAACACCATCTATTTCATCAAAACCATTTTGTGTATTTTCTGCAAACGGAGAAGCGGATACAGTTTCTATTCCACGATAAATTTGAACACTATCGCAATTAATAATTGCACCATTTATACGTTTTGCCAATTTATGCGCAAAATCTGATTTTCCAGATGCAGTTGGTCCTGTTATAATCAAAGATTTGTATTTCATAGCCAAAATTATAAAGCCATTGTTTGTTTTTTCAAGTATTCAATAGAAAAAATTCAATTTGTATTTTATGCACATATCGTGGTATCATATACGCGTATTAAATATAAAAGAAAGGAATAATAGATGAAAAAAATTCGTGTAGCCATTAATGGTTTTGGACGCATCGGACGTCTGGTATTGCGTGCGGCTTTGGAATCAGGACGCAAAGATTTAGAATTCGTCGCAGTTAATGATTTGGCACCAGCAGAACAAAATGCATATTTATTGGAATATGATTCGGTTCACGGTAAATTGCCGATGGATGTGAAATTAGATGGCGAATACATTTTGGTTGGAAAACAAAAAATCAAATGTTTATCCGAACGCGATCCATCTAAATTGCCATGGGGCAAAATGAAGATTGACGTTGTTATGGAATGTACTGGATTGTTTACAAGTGCCGACAAAGCGCGCGTCCATATTGATTGTGGTGCAAAACGCGTTTTGGTTTCTGCGCCGTCTGCGGGGGCAGATAAAACAATAGTTTTTGGGGTTAACGAAAAAACGTTGACCAAAAAAGATATTATTGTTTCGAATGCGTCATGCACCACGAATTGTTTGGCACCTGTGTTAAATGTATTGGATAAAAAATTCGGTATAAATAATGGGTGGATGACAACAGTTCACGCATATACTGGCGACCAACAACTGTTAGATAAAAACCACAAAGATTTCAGACGCGCACGTGCTGCGAATTTATCTATGATTCCAACCAGCACTGGCGCAGCCAAGGCAATTGGTTTGGTTTTGCCGAAATTAGCCGGCAAAATGGACGGTATCGCAATACGTGTTCCAACACCAGACGTTTCGGTTGTAGAATTGGTTTTGAATATGAAGAAAAAAGTATCTGTGGAATCTGTAAATTCTGCTATGTTTGCAGCCCAATCAGAAATTTTGGGTTATAACGATAAACCGCTGGTTTCAAAGGATTTCACGACAGATGCACATAGTTCCATATTTGATGCATCACAAACCAAAGTTGTTGATGATACGATGTTGCATATAACCGCTTGGTATGACAACGAATGGGGTTTTTCAAATCGTATGTGTGATACCGCTGTGGCGATGGGAAATCTGATATAAAAAAACAAAATAAAAATAAGAAACAAAAACCGCCAAAATGGCGGTTTTTTTTAAGAAATTTTGTGTTTAATTTCACGAATTCGGGCCAATATTTCGTGTAAATCTTCATCAGATACTGTTGGTTTTTGTGTTTTGTTTTGAATTTCATCAACCAAAACTATGCACAAAGTTGCCAACAGTGCCGATTCTTGTAATGGACCAATTTTATCCAAGATCTGGCGTGCACGCGCATCAACCATGCGTCCCAGTTCAATAAGGCGTCCTTCTTGTCCGTCTTCACACCCCATAGGGTAATTTCTGTTAACAATAGGTATTGATACGACACTCATTTATTTAATTTCTTTAATTTTTCCAATATAGACACAGATTTTTCAATCAAATTTTTGGCACGTTCATTCTTTTCCCGCAGGGTTTTAACCTGTTTCGTTAAAATTGCCACCTCTAGATCCGTTTGTTTGCTGGCACAAGTGGCATCGGCGCGCAAATGCAATGCCAAAGATTCAATTGCATCCAATTCTTGAAAAATTTGCTGCTTTATATCTACCATATTTGCATTTTAAGATATTTTTTATATGCGTTCAACCCCAAAATGTGATATAATCATCTCATCAAACAAGGGTTTTATTTTATGAAGACGAAAATCATATATATTTCAGGAAATGAAGTTTTCGATATGGCCGATATACGTGCTGCTTTTGAAGAAGTTCGTACCACATTAAATCTTGATAAAAACACTGTGTTGTTCGGTGTTCCAGTGGATAATGATGATGCAGGATTGATGAAACCTGCTGTTGCCACAACCACTATAACAGAACAATTTGTTCAACAAGATGTTTCTGAACCAGAAATCGTGAAAGAACCTATGTCCATAGAAAACATAGAAATTGTCGATGAAATTACAGAACAAGATTCGATTTCAGAACCAGAACCTGTTGTTGAAGAACCTGTAAAAAAACGTGGGCGTGGTCGAAAGGCAAAAATTGAATCAGAAATTGAAGATTCTGATTCAGCAACCAACGTTGATGACAAAGTTGTTCCTATATTATCCGTTCTTTCATCCAAAGAAAATTCTGATGTTATCCCAGATGATGAAAATGAAACAATCATAGATATAAAAGAAAATATTTCGGATGACACAGATATAGAAATTATTGAAGATATCGTTCAAGAAACCGAAGCTGGTTTTGAATCCACTGATATAGAATACGATGACAATCCAGAAGATATTAATACCGAAGAAGACAACGAACCAGATTTGGAAAAATTGTTGTCTGCGATGAAACCATTACAAGAAGACGTTTTAACAGAAAACATAAAATCCAATGTATCTGATAAAAAAACTTACGATGAAGACGAAGAAAACATTGATGCAACACTGGAACAACTGGCAACAGAATTTGTGCAAACCCAGGATAAAATTGCATCAGAAACCAAATCGTCTGGACGTGGCAAAATTGGTAAATTGCGCAATATATTACCATTCAAACAGTCTAAACACAAAGACCAAGGATTGGGGGATTTGTTCGGTTGGGCTGGTGTTGCAGCAAATGATGAAGATTTTTCAGTTCCTGGATTTTTCACAAACACATCATCAAAGAAGTAATGTATGGAACAAATAAAAGAATTATTGACTAATGCTGGATTTATAGTGAAAGACATAAATAATCAATATGTCGCCATTCAAGATCCATCTTGTATCTTTTCAGCATTTGATACTTTTCTTGATTATGCGTGGATAGTTATATTCACACTTACTGCGATAATGTTGTTTGGGTGGGCTTTGTTATACATAAAAAATGGGGTCAAAATAGATTCTTTGTTCCATAATGCAAAATCTTTGATTTTAATCTTTGGCGTATTAAGTGTTATAAAACCTGCAATAAATTTTATCTATGGCGATGACCTTTTTGGTAAATTATGCGATACGAAACGTATTTCTATGATTGAAGTTCAAAAGTTATTAGATATGCGTAATAAAAATCTTAATTGTTCAAAATGTAATAATGATTATATGTTATTCGAAGGTTTTGATATCATAGATTCTGGAATCGTTCTGCCATCACAAAGCACAGAAAATGCAGAACCCGTATCTTATAGATAAATTTAATCATCAGAAATATTTTTCTTTTTATCAAGCAACCGCATATTACGTGCAGAATAAAACACGCCGGCAGATACAACAAAATGATCATAAACCCCAATAGAAACACTTTCCAACGCCTGTTCTATTTCTTTTGTTATTCTAATATCTTGAGATGAAAACGAAGTATTTGGTGTTGGATGATTGTGCAACAAAACAACACTATGTGCATTTAAATTTAACGCCTTTTTCACAATTTCGCGAACGTATACTGCAGCCCAATCAACAGTTCCAGAACTATGCAAATCATCTTTGATTAATCTGAATTGCGAATCCAAATATAAAACGTGAAATTCTTCTATGGTTTTACCTTCGGTTATTAATCTGCAATAACGTTCCAGCGCTTCATAATTATGAAATATTGGTGCATTATCCAACACACTTTTGGAATCTAATTCCATTATTTTGTGTATCAATTTGAAAAACGCAGCAGCATTTTCTTTGATTCCATCATTTTCAATTAATGATTCAAATGGTGCCGCCAATAATTGCTGTATATTTCCATATTTTTTATAAAGTTGTCTGGATAAAACACGAACATCACGACGAGGTATTGCATAGGTTAACAATAATTCCAGAATTTCATATTCTGTTAAATGTCCATCCAAAAATTTTTGACGCAACCGCGTTCTATGTCCAGCCTGCAAAGATTGTAATTCATCATTTTTAATCATTTAACATTTTTTCTGTAAAAATAATGACACCATCTTCAGTGATACCCAATGTATGTTCCCATTGTGCCGATAAACCGCCATCCACAGTTCGAGCAGTCCACCCATCAGCATCTATTTTACAATCCGGTTTTCCAGTATTTATCATTGGTTCAATTGTGAATACCAATCCAGGAACCATTTTTACGTTATCCCACATTTTGTCATAAAAATGAAAAATTTGTGGATCATCGTGCATAACCTTGCCTATGCCGTGCCCAACAAAATCCCTGGAAATAGAAAAACCATGAGGACGAACAACCGCCTCTATCGTTTTACCAATCTCAGATAACGGAACACCGGGTGCACAAATGGAAATTGCTGCATTCAAAGCATCTTGACAAGTTTGCACTAATTCGCGTGCCTGGTTTGAAACATTACCAATCATAAACATACGCGATGCATCACCGTGAAATCCGTGATATTCAGCGGTTAAATCAACATTAACTATATCACCATCTTTTAATATAACATCATCACTTGGTATACCGTGCACAATAACATCATTCACAGATGTACAAATATTTTTTGGATACCCCATATATCCCAAATCAGATGAACGTGCACCATTTTCTTTTAAAAATTGTGCGACCAATCTATCTATTTCCCCAGTAGATATCCCGGCAACAATATGTGGTGTGATAAAATCAAAACAACGCGCAACTAAATCACCAACCACGCGTAATCTTTTAAAATCTTTTGGTGCATAAACTGATGCTAACATTTTTATTTCCTTCGTTTTATTGCTAATTTTGCAGCACGCACAGATAATTTTAATGAAAAATCACGAATTAAAATTTCGGGCTGCATACCATTTGTTCTTAACATTTTTTCTAAGTCATTTAATTTAGATAAAACATTTACAATTTCATTTTCGGGCCAAATTTTCACTGCCATATTAAATTTATCTGCAATTTTCCAAAATAATCTGGGCAATTGACCATCAACAACCGCTGTTAACAATTTTGAAAAATGATTATATAACATACGAACCAACATATTGGCATCTGCACCATCATAAAGCAACCGATCCAGCGCAACCATAGTTTGATTTATATGTCCAGCCGTCAAAGAATACATATAATCATCCGCGCTTGATGCAGACGTATCAGGCAAACATTTTTCAACGTCTTCTAAATCAACAATGCGTTTATCAGAAACATATATGGCGATTTTTTGTAAAAAACTGCGTGTAATACCGCGATCCCCACCAAGGTGTGACAACATATACGACATTGCATCTGGAGTTACCTGTTTTATACCAAGCGCCGCAGATAATTCATTATGAATTAATGTTTCAAGTGTTTTTGCATCATCGGCATAGCACGCAATTGATGCAAGATTTTTACCGTCTTCAAATAATTTTCGTAAATTACCAACACGCAAATCACCCGCAGTTATAATAACTGTTGCGCATAATGACGGAACAGTTACCAATTCAGATATTATTTTGTAATCACTTTCCCCAACCCCAGATATGACAACCGCTTTGCGACCACCAAACATAGACGGGCTGCAGCTTTCTGCGAATATAGCATCCTGTTTTTCACGTAGTTCGTTTGCATCAACGACCAACAAATTATCTTTATCAATTTCTAATTTTTCAATTGCTTTGTCGCATAATTCATCAACCAAACCCGCATCTGGTCCATAGATTAAAACAGAATCTATATTTGTTATTCCAGAATTAAAATCAGTTTCTTTCCACTTCATATCTTAATACTAGTTTTCGTTTTTCTGAGTTTCTGTAATGACACGCATACTTATTTTTTCAGCCAATACCTGAATTGTATTTAAAACCGCATTATTATGCGATGCATTTGATGCAACAAGATAACGAACAAAAGTATAACTTTCTGATGCAGATTCAGAACCTTTGGCAATTTCTTTGTCATCGTATTTAAGAACGTATGAAGCGGTCAATTTAACCTCTTGCCAGGTAGCATCACCTGTTTTTTCAAATGCCTTGTATTTAGTTATTGGTTCTTGTAAATTAACGGTCAAATGATATTTTGCATTTTGTTCGTGAATTCCACCAAATTTAGTATTCAATGCGTTTCGTAATTCAATACCATTAATACCACTTATCGGGGCGACAAAAACATCAGTATCTTTCTCTGAAAAAACTGGATGAAAACTACACGCAGAAAGTAATGCTATAAAGAATAAAAATTTCATATCTTTTTCCTGTTGAACTTCATTCCTATATTAGCTATACTTTTGACGAATCGCAAGGGGGAAGAATGAATATTTTTTTACTTTTTATATCTATGTTCATCATGATTGGGTATTACATTATGTCAAGCCCTTCTCAGAACGTTGCTCAACAAGAAACAGAGTATGTTATACAACAATCTGATACACGTTCAATTGTAGAGTGTGTTGTCAATACCCAAAATGCGGTGATGTACTGCGAAGATTTTGAAGATGAATGCGTAGAACGTTATGGTATAACCAGTAAATATGTGTTTCTTGACGATCGTGGCATTGTGACCAGCAGTGGTTCTATGTCAGATTTATGTTCTAATACAGGACTTGATAATATTGAAACACCGGAAAAGAATTTTATTATAACAACAAGTTATGCCCTGGCCCCAGAAGAACGTAATAAAATGTTGGATATTTTGGAAAAACACTATTCAGACCGTGGGACATTGGGGATAATAGAACTTCCTAAGTTGATTGTTCCTGATTCTGTTGTGGCGCGCGAAATTCCTCAAAACGTCAGTAATTCCGCAGATTTAAAGGACGGTCAATTAGCGTATATTATGCAATATCGAACACCAGATGACCCGAACGGTGTGGAACCAGGGGGGGAAGATCCAGAACATCCGGAATGTCCCATAGGATATATAGCAATTAACCGTTTTGGGCGTTGGCGTTGTGTTCCTATTAATCCTTTGGTTCATTGCCAAGAAGGCACTGAATGGAGCACAGAAACACAAGAATGTGAACCAACAGAAGAATTTCATTGCGAAAGCGAAAACGCTACATTGGTAAAGATTGATGACAATTGGGTTTGTTTGGAACCTGATGCAGATATTGACTGTGAAAATGGTGTTTTAATGTTTAATGCAAGTACGCTGGGATGGGATTGCATCACAGTAGACAATCCTGGACAGGTTGTTGAAAATTGCAACACCAGCAGACCTGGTTATATCTTTTCTTCATCTGACGTGAAAAAGGTTGGCAAGACGTTAAAGGTTAAAACTGTTTCTTGTGGCAGATGTGAAAAGCCTACAATGGATGAAAAAACGTGCGAGATATACTGTTTACCTGATATAGATAAACTTAATACTAGAACCTGTTTTTCTGGCGATCCTACTTGTTGTACTGGTAATAACAAGGGAATTTATTTTGGTTTCACACCGAAGTACAGAACAGATGGCTTGAAAGACAAAGATGGTAAGCCCGTAAACATTGTTTTGGATGAAGTTTTAGACGAAAATCACGCACAAAACAAAAAATTCAATTGTATGGAATGTAAATATTCCACAATAAAAACCAGAATTGAACCATATGTTGCAATATGCAGTGGAAACGAAGTTCAAAATGTTTCCGCAACAAGACAGAGTTCTGATTCTTGCAATTTTGAGGTTGTCGAAGATGATGATTGGACTATGATGAGTATGGAAGAATCTGGTGTACCAGAAAAAACTGGTGAACCACCAAAAGAAGATGGTGTACAGGAGGAAAAAGAAAAAGAACTTAACGAAGAAGAAAAATCAAAAATTGAAGAAGAAAAAGAGGAAGAAAAACCAAGTGGTATTTTGAGACCAAAAAATAACAAAGGATAAATAAAAAAAACGCTGCGTTTCGTAGCGTTTTTTTGTTTTTAACTATTAAACAAATCAAATTCTTGTCTGCGACGTTTGGTTAATCCAGTCATTTCACAACCATTATATTTATTCCAGGCTTTCCAAGCAGATTCTAAATTTGGATATTTTATATTATGGAATTTTGGATTATTGATATATTTAACAACTGTTGAATTTGCAAAATTCTTTTCACCTATGTTATAAGCAAATATAACCAATGCATCATATTGATTCTGTGTTAAAGCTATAGTGATGTTATTTTTAACCGTTTGTTCTGCAAAAGAAATATCTTGTTGTAATAATTCTGTGGCTATTGCTTCTGTTATTCCATTTTTAAAATCTTCACCTGCTTTTATCAAATGTCCATAACCGATGGTCGAACCTTTTGGTAATGTTTTATTCGTATTTACTGGTTTACAGTTTTTGTCATCATAAATAATGTGTCTATCACCTTTTTTGACACATCCTTCTAATTGTTTCAGCATCTTTATGCCATTATTGCTAAATTTCATAAAAAAATCCTTTTATAAAAAAATCCCATGCATAACGGGATAAAATAAAAACAGACGGCAAAATGCCGTCTGTTAAATTGTCTATATTATATCACAAATCGCATAAAAAAGCAATATCCAAACATCCTGTGCAATTCACGAACTGATTTTATTCATGATTTATTGCAGTTCGGGAAAGATATAAAAACATTTTTGCAAATTTTATGATATAATTACAAACGATGTTATGTAGGAGACGGTTTTTTATATCAATATTTTGTCTGGGTGTTTTTGCGCCTATGTTTGCGCATGCCGATGAATCGTCTCTGGTTGACGCGTTACAAAACACATATTCTGCATGCGTTGGAATTGATGATAGTTTAACCGATTTGAAAAAAATAGCTGGCATTAATACAGCAATAACTGGTGTTGGAACAGCAACTGCCACAGGTGCGACCATTGTAGGGATTGTAAAATCTTCTGTTGATAAAGAATTACGTGAAATCTTGGCAAAAGTTGATGAAACAGATGGCACGACGAAAAATCCATCTGCAGAAGAAGCATTGGTTGTTTATGATAAAACTGGCGGAGTAAAGAGTGAAAGACAAAAAACACTGTCGGATAA
>JAZLBV010000007.1:0-86401 GCA_045613925.1 Candidatus Enterousia sp. | reverse complement strand
ACTTTGATAGTGGTGTTCTTAAGACTACATCGGTACCAACCATAGCGCAGTCAAAGGTTAGTGGCTTAGAAACAGCATTGGCTGGTAAACAAGCTACTATCTCTGATTTGTCGACTATCCGTACCAATGCGACAAATGGTAATACTGCATATGGGTACTTTGATAGTGGTGTTCTTAAAGTTAGTGTACTGCCAACAAGTGTAGTTACTAGTGGCAACAAGGGGAACTTTAATACTGTGCTTAGAGCCGATTCGGACTTTGCATCATTGGATACAACAGTTACATCATTAGATACAACAGTTACATCGTTGAATAGAACTGTTAACGGATCTTGTCGTGGCGATGGTTTACAGTGTACTGGTGGATTGGCAAGTGATTTGTCTGATTTGGAAGCTCGTGTTGCTGCACTTGAAGCTGCTATAGGACAATAGTGTGTCAAATCTTGCTAAATCGGTCGCGGTTGCGGCCGATTTTTTTGTGGCTTTTGTTATCTTGTTGTGCGAACATATCAATATGTCCGAAATAGTTCCAATTTTAAACAAAAACCAAATGGATGCGTTCAATGTCATAGAACGTACAAGTTCCAACGTGCTAATCTTGGGTCAGGCGGGCACAGGCAAATCTACATTCGTGAATTATCTTAAATCTGCGTCGGCTAAACGCATAGTTTGTGCGTGTCCTACTGCGGTTTCTGCGTTAAATATAGGCGGTCAAACTATCCATTCGCTTTTTCAAATTCAACCGCGCGATTTTATCTTCCCAGAAATGCTTAAATTAAAAGCAAAACCACGAAATATTCTGAATGCAACCGATGTTTTGATTATAGATGAAATTTCTATGGTCGCCCCAGATTTGTTGGATGCAATTGATGTTCTGGCGCGTGCTGCACGGCATAATAATGCGCCGTTTGGTGGAATTCAGGTGGTTGCTATTGGGGATTTATTTCAATTGCCACCTGTTATAACGCCGGATTCGGCAAAATATTACAAAGATGCATACGGGTATGAAAATGCTTATTTTTTTGATTCGTACGTTTATAAGCGCGCAAAATTCGTAAAATACGATTTTGATACAGTATACCGTCAAAATGATGTTGATTTGCTTGATAATTTACGCAAATTACGAAATAACGATGTTTCTGCATTGGATTTCTTTAACAGGTGTTGTATAAACGATTGCGAAGTGCAGAATAATGCAGTTATTATTACGCCTTTTCGTGCAGTCGCAGAAAAAATAAATTCTGATAGATTGAATAAAATAGATGCGCCTATGGTTGAATATACTGGTGTTATAGAGGGGACATTTAATGCAAATGATGTTCCTGCACCTATGAATTTGCAATTAAAGCAGGGTGCGTTTGTTATGTTTGTTAAAAACGGTGATAAATGGCACAATGGTTCGGTCGGCATAGTCGAAAATCTGGGTGCCAAAGAAATCATAGTTCAATTATTGGACGATAATAAAAATGATTTAGTGGTGGTGCGGCCTGAAAAATGGGGAAAAATAGAATATTCTCGCGATAGTGATGATAAAATCCAAGAAAACGAAATAGGTTCATATAAACAATTTCCGTTGATGCTGGGGTATGCGATGACTATCCATAAATCCCAGGGAAAAACATTAAACAAAGTTATTTTAGATATGTCGCGTGGCGCATTTGCACACGGACAAACCTATGTCGCACTATCGCGTACACGCCGTGCAGGGGATATGCATTTAATCAAACCACTTCGTCAACGCGATATAATTTTTGATGAGAGAATTTTAAATTTTATTGATGACTAAAAAAACGGCACTTGGCCGTTTTTGTTTTACGTTTATAAAGTGTTTTCCGGGTGCGCTTGTTGTGCTTTTAATCTGGCTATTTTTGCTTCCGTTCTCTCGGCACGAATCATAATAGTTTTTTGTTTAAGTAATTCTGGCATAAACTGTGCTATATATGACAGCGACGCCTCAGGAGTAATTTTTTCCAAAAAGAATTCTGAAACCAGATGGATCTGATTGAATTTGCCTTCTTGCTCTATGTTGTACAATAATTTCAAGAGTTTATCTTTGTTATCAACGCCGTACATCCACAATGCAGTGTGCATATCAATATCAGATGGATTAATATACGCCGTTTTTGCAAAAGAAGTACGAACCAAATTTGAATAATCTACGTTTTTATTCATATCAAAATCCTTTTTTATTATCGTTGGTATTGTACGTTATTAAACGTTGTTTTGCAAATTTTATTATGAAATATCTTTGCACATTAAAATAGCATCCACCCCGTCATAGTATTTTGGACGCAATCCAACCACTTTATACCCCAAATTTTCATATAATTTTTGTGCCGGAATATTATTTGCAGCAACTTCTAAAAATATTTTTTTAACACCTTGATTTTTAATGCTTTTTTCAATTATTCCAATCATCGCAGATGCTATGCCATTGTGGCGCATTTCGGGGTTAACACCCACTGTTATAATCTCTGCTTCGTCAGCCACAACACGATATACAATAAATCCATTTTCAGACATAATAATTTCGCATCCTGATTTTTTTAAATCACGAAAATCATCAACTGACCAAGGTTTATTTGGAAAACTGTTCTTGTGAAGATTGGCTAATTTTTCAAACATTATTTTTCAACATAACTAGGTCTTAAATACATCGGAATCGCAGGTTGCAAATCACCGGATTTAATTTTATTTTCAACAATCGCAACTGCATTTTTTAAATCAAAAGGTTTATGTCCAACTGTTTGTGGACATTTCATTTGTTCTCTTTCTACTTCATCAATTGACATAACACACGGTTCGTGAACCTTTGATGCGACAAAAAAATCGCCACGTCCAGAATCGATTGCAACAAATGCGTCTGGCGCTTCATACATATATAATTCAAAAGCATTAACTGGCACCACTGGAATATTTAACCCAATACCAAGACCCTTAGCATATGCAATTCCCATACGAATACCAGTAAAGGATCCTGGCCCAACAATTACGCCTATGGCCTTTAAATCCGCCATAGAAACATTATTTGTCTTTAATAAATCCATAACCGCGCTGGGCAGGGCGATTGCTTGTTTTTCTGCAGATACGCTTGAATATTTATCAGCCAACACTAATTCAATTCCACTTCCGGATGTATTTATAATCAAAATCATTTATGAATCCCTTTATATACGCGCGCTAAATCCGATTTTGTTGGACATATTGGCGTTTTGATGTACAGATAATAGTTCATCTATCTTATCGATACTAAATTCAGTCTTTACGTCTTCGCCATTGTTTTTTAACAAACTGCGACGCAAAAGTGCGGTTATTTCGCGTTGTAATTCACGCACACCTTGTTCGGAAGTATATTGACGAATTATATGCAAAATCGCATCATCAGAAATAATAATATTATTAACATCCCACCCAGTATCAGTCGCAGCGCGTTTCAACAAATGTTCGCGTGCGATTTGAACTTTTTCTTTTTCTGTATAACCTGGAATTTCAATGATTTCCATACGGTCTTTTAGTGCAGACGAAAGATTTAATGAATTTGCTGTCGCAATGAACAAGACATTGGATAAATCAAAATCTACTTCTAAGTAATGATCACGAAAACTTTTGTTTTGTTCTGGGTCCAGTATTTCAAGCAACGCGGATTCTGGATCACCACGCCAATCGTGTCCAATCTTATCTATTTCATCCAACACAATTACCGGATTGTTTGACTTACACCGCTTTAATGCATCCATTATGCGTCCACATTGTGCGCCAATATATGTTTTGCGATGTCCGCGAAAATGTGCTTCGTCCGAAATTCCACCAAGAGAAATCCTGCAATATTTGCGTCCCAATGCGTTTGCAATAGATTTACAAAGAGATGTTTTACCCACCCCAGGCGCACCAACAAAACATAAAATACTGCCAATATTTTTACCTGTTTTTTTCATAACAGCAATATGTTCTAAGATTCTTTCTTTTACCCCGGTCATACCAGAATGTTCGCTGTTCAAAACATTATGTGCTGTGGTTAAATCAATTGGGGCGCTATCGGATTTATTCCATGGCATAGCCAACAATTCTTCAATGTATGTTTTAAGCAAACCGCCTTCTTGGGACATAGGCGACATTGCGTTCATACGCTTAAATTCTGATATCGCTTTTTCTTTTGCTTCAACTGGCATAGCAGACTTTTCAATCTGTTTGCGCAGACTAGATGTATCTATTTCTTCGTCGCCTTCGCCCATTTCTCGTTTGATAGCACGCATTTTCTCTTGCAATATAGCTTGACGTTGGCCACGTTCCATTTGACTTTGAATGCGACGATTTATGTCTGCTTCAATTTTATCGGTTTCAATCAACAGCATAACCTGTTCCAATAGAGTCATTAACTTTCTGTGCCAGGTTTTCATTCGTAAAATATTTACCGCCATATCTGTATCTATATCTATCGCCTGAACCACAGAATCTATGAAAGCTGACATAGGATAATTTTTTACAATTGTCTGGAACTTTTCCGTCTTGAATTTATGACGGCTTGATAGCATCTGCATAGCATCCATTACTTTGTCGCGCAAAGCAAGTGTTTGTTCGAAACCAGAATCATCCAACATATCAAGTATTTTGACATCCCCAGAAAAAATACCATTATTATTTTCAAGGTTTGATAATTCAACAACATCTGTTGTTCGAACAATCATATGAATTCCACCATCTGGCATAGTTAATGCCTGGACAATATCACCAATAGTGCCTGTATTGAATATGTCCTGGGTTGAAGAAGGATAAACCCACGTGTGTTGTGGACACAAAACAATTTTTTGATTGCTGTTTGTTGCGGCATTTATGCACGCCACAGACAAAGGATTGTCAATATACACCGGTACTGCAAGTCCTGGGTGAACAACCAAATCTCGAACTGGTAAAATATATTCTTTCATAGCCATATAAATATAAAATATTTTAATAAATTTTCAAGTCATAAAAAAAGCCCCGACACAATCGGAGACTTTTTAATATTATACAAAAATATTAACGACGACGAAAACCGCCAAACTGTTGAGCACTATTGCTGGATCTTTTTGACAAATAGCGGGCAGAAATCAAAACCAACCATTCAACAGACAATAATGCTAAACCCATAACTTGTTCCTGGCAATTATCCATAAATCCCAAAACATAAACAAATTGGGCAACATAAGAAATATACAAAACGCCGAAAACGCCTGTAAAGAATATTTTTTTAATTTTTCCAAACATTTTTTTTTCCTTTTATATTTATTTATCAAGTATCAAGTGTCGGGTTTCTGGTGCCAGGTACCCGACAAACCCCGCAATTGCTAAAATGAAATACACCGACAATCGCCAACGTATTTCTATGCCATCTTAGGCAGCCATTGCAATGCGAACATTGTCGTTCGCAGCGATTCTATCGCCATTCAGTTTTTATTTAGCATTTAACGGTGCAACCCGGATTCAATCGATTTGCCTTTACTTCGCCTGTCGAAACTATGTCAGCCCCATAAAAAAACACTGGTGGAGCTGTGGGGTACCGCCCCCCAGTCCAAAACGATTATTCCGCAACGAATTCAGAATCATCACCACTTATGTGGCAAAACATATTATAAATATTCGGACTGGAAATTGCAAGTTTTTAAGTTATAATGATAATAACAGTAAAATGGAAAAACAAAAATGAAGTTCCTGGATAAAGCAAAAATTTATGTCAAAGCGGGCGACGGTGGCAATGGTGCTGCTTCGTTCAGACGCGAAAAGTACATTGAATTTGGTGGTCCAAATGGTGGCGATGGTGGACGTGGTGGTGATGTAGTGTTTCGTGCTGTGCCTAATGTTAATACTTTGATAGATTACCGGTTTAAAACAAAGTTTGCTGCGCAACGTGGTCAAAACGGTATGGGAAAAATGCGAACAGGTTATTCTGGGGAAACTTTGTATTTGCCTGTGCCAACAGGAACCGTAATTTTGTCTGAAAATGAAGATATTGAATACGCAGATTTAAATCGCGACGGTATGGAATATCTGGCTGTGCGTGGTGGTAATGGTGGATGGGGCAATTTACATTTCAAAAGCCCGACTAATCGCGCCCCGCGCCAGGCAAATGATGGATTGCCAGGGGAAGAACGCACTGTTGTTTTACGTCTTAAATTGATTGCAGATATTGGACTGGTTGGTTTTCCAAATGCTGGGAAATCTACATTGTTGTCTGCTGTGACATCTGCGCGTCCAAAGATAGCAAATTATCCATTTACAACATTAAATCCACAATTAGGGGTTATGTATGCGCATAATCGCGAATTTGTAATGGTTGATTTGCCTGGATTGATAGAAGGCGCACACACGGGGGTTGGTCTGGGTGATAGATTCTTGGGTCATGCAGAACGTACAAAATTAATATTGCATTTAATTGATGGAACAGAACCTGATTGGGCAGAACGCTATCGTGCAATTCGCCACGAAATGGATTCATACGGAGGGGGACTTTTAAATAAGCCTGAAATCGTGGTAATAAATAAAATTGATATGATTGATGCTGATGTATTAACAGAAAAATTGTCTGGATTCAAAAAATCTTTTGGTCGTAAAAAGAAACCGCTGATTTTAACGATAAGCGCGGCCGGGCAAATCGGCATAGATGATTTGATTTCGACGATTGAAAAACAATTTACAGAGATTGAAAAAAATGGTGCTGATGGAAATAATACAGAAGAAGCTTGCTAAGAAAGAAAAACAACAAAAGATAGATACGCTTTTGCCGATTTTGGCGCGCCTATCTGATGAAAAATATCGACCATCTCCGGATGATTGTATTATGAACACAGAACTTTCTGACTTAAAAACTGTCGCAGAAAAACGGCGTCGTTATAATTCAGATTTAGAAAAAGGTGTCAATGCGTTATTACCTGGGGGTAGTACAATTCCGTTGGGGTCAGATGGTGCAAAATTTAATGATGTAGATTTGTTGGGTGGACTTTGGCGTGTTCAAAAACCATTTGATGCGCGTGGATATGAAATGGTTGAAATTCGTGATAACAAATTTGTAATACTAAGACCAATAAATTGGCGGGAATACACGGGGTATAGTTATTATGACGCTGCATCTGTCAGGTGGGGCGCATTTGGTTTGGATTCTGATTTTAGTCCAAAGTACATTGTTGCTAAGGCAGTAAACGAATATGGAACATTTTATTCATTTCGGTGCAAAATAACCAATGCTAAAGCATTAGAAGATGCGCGCGCGTATCTGGCGTGCAAAGTAGAACAAGCGCGATATCTGGCTAAACAAAAACAAGAACTTACGGAAAACACAAAATAATCTTTTGCTTTTTGTTCTATTTCTGGTAATATCTAGACATAAGATTAAACAAAAGGAGAAATAATGGTATCTTTAAAAGGAACACAAACTGAAAAAAATTTGTTAATCGCATTTGCTGGTGAATCCCAGGCACGTAATCGTTATACTTTCTTTGCGTCCCAGGCGAAAAAAGATGGATACGAAGCAATTGCTAAAATTTTTGAAGAAACCGCTGCCCAAGAAAAAGAACACGCAGAACGCTTGTTTAAATATTTGGAAGGTGGCAGTGTCGAAATAACTGCGAATTTCCCAGCAGGTAAAATCGGTGATACATTGGAAAATTTAAAGGCTGCTGCATACGGTGAACACGAAGAAAATACCGATATGTATCCTAAATTTGCACAAATCGCTGCCCAGGAAGGCTTTACCGCAATTGCAGATGTGTTGAAAAACATTGGTTATGCCGAACGTTATCACGAATCCAGATTCCGCGCTTTGGCAGATGCTATTGAAAATGGAACTATATTCAAATCTGATAAAATTGTGATGTGGCGCTGCACAAACTGTGGTAATTGGCACATTGGAACCGAAGCGCCAAAGGTATGCCCAGCGTGTCTGCACACCCAGGGATACTTTATTAGCGAAGGTATCATAACCCGTTGCGACACGAACGAAGGTTTCTGTGAATATACAACAAAAGATTAATGAAACATTTTTTTATTAACAAAACCGGCGCTTTTTAGCGCCGGTTTTTATAAAAATATTGACAATTTGCCTGTGTGTGCTAGCGTGCTTATTGACAAGTGTATTTGTTATTAAAATTTAAGATAGGGCAGAGAGTGTTATAAAAAAATAACAAAAAGGACCACGAATGACCAGAGAAGAATACGAATCCGACCAGCAACAGAAAGACACTGTGGCAAAAAATCGACTATACGCTGAATCTGTTATAAAAGATTCTGATAATGAAAACAATTTTATTTATACTGGAAAAAATCTGCATACTGTGGCAAGAAATGATTTAGTATACCCAAAAATGCGCGCCAAAGCATATGAATATGTTCGTGGACCTATGTTTATGAATTATGGTTTTTTGCGTGCCATCGCTGACAAAGACGGTAATATATTGGCGCATGCACGTGCATTAAAGATTGAACCAAACATTATTCCGAACAGTACAACTCGCCTGGGGACTTGGTACGCATTTGAAGAATATAATATAAATTTGCTGAAAAATTTTAAGCTTGAAATTTTTGGTCATATAACCGACATTCACAGCGCAAATTGGACATACGACGCAGAAAGACGGATATATACGCTTACTATTCCTGGCAGATTTGATAAACAAATGCATTGTTTTGCAGTGAATGATGACAGTATAACATCTGATTGCAACGATGCAGATTTGACATATGGATACAAGGTAAAACAAACAGAACCAAGTAGGTATATTATTCGCGGTGTACGTGCGGCTTTGCATCGTAATGGCATATTAGAAGGCACCGTACCACTACGCGATAATTTCTTTCCGTGGATGGTTGGGGCGGAAGAAATCACCAAATAGTAAATATTTTGATAAAATAAAATCATTATCGTTTTAAACAATATTTATGATGGTGACGACATTATAAAATGCGGCAAATACCGCATTTTTATTGTTCTAACGTAATACCCCGGACGTAAGCCCGTGGGAAATTTATTTGTCTTTCTTTATCTCTAATTCATCCAGAACTTCGTTTAATTTGCGGATTGAACTATTTTGACATCCGCGACCCCGCCAAGACATAATTTCTGTACCTGTTTTACGATCAGAGATAGCAAATTGAAAATTCCACCACCAAAAACCATTGAATATACACCAAATAGGACGTAAAATCTCTCTGCGTTCATCAATAATCACAGAATATCTAATATCTTTAGATTGTGAATATGTTTCAGAATCTTTGCGATTGCGTTCATGAACAGACGTTAATTTTCCAACGTGAATTTTGTATCCACGTTCATCCATAACTTGTTTAACAGAACGTTGCATAGAATATCCACCGCGTGGGGTATAAATCATCGCATTGGTATCCAAAGTATTTGGTTTCAAATAAATGCTATTGCAACCGACCAATACCAGACACGATAAAATAACAACAAATGAACGCATTGAATTTCTTCCTTTGGTTTAATCATTAAACAAAATAGGATTATAAATCAAGCACAAAAAACCGCCCTTTTCAGGGCGGTGGAAAGTACAATATAAATCTTTATTTTTAAATGCTGTCAGCATTGACCCATTTTCCAGATTTCAATAATCCTGGGGCCATACCTTTGTCAGCACGCAACGCGTCAATTACGCGACGTGCATTTTGTGCATCCAAATTGATTATACGAACTTTGTACATATCGCCTTCTTGAACGACAGTTGCATTTCCGTATGGTGCCAATTCACGTGCCAAAGCATTTGCGTTATCTTCGCTATATACAGCGGCAACCTGGACGCTATAATCGCCGGACACTGTTGCAACCGGTGCCGGTGCTGTTTGTGCAGGTGCGGTTTCAACAGGTTGTTCTTCTGCTACAACAGTTTCAACAGTTTCTTTTACGCCCAATGTTGCGTTTTTCACAGCAATTGATTGTGGGGCTAAAATTTGAACTTGAACCTTTGCCTGGCCATTTAAACCAATCTGTTGTGCAGCCGCTGCAGACAAATCCATAATACGTGTATTCACAAATGGCCCACGATTATTCACACGAACAACAACCGCATTACCATTATCAAGATTTGTAACCTTTACAATAGATGGTAAAGGCAAAGTCTTACTTGTTGCGACCATCTGATTAGAATCAAATGTTTCACCGTTGCTGGTCTTTGAGCCGTTTAATTCAACCGGTATAATTCCCGCAACACCAGTTTGATTATATGTTAAATCTTCGGTTGGAATATATTGTACATCTTCGATTTTATAAGCACTGCCAATGTAATATTTTGGTGCAGCCGCCATCAAATATGCACTGTTATTCAAATTGCTTTCTGCAGGCGCAGGTGCCAATTGTTCTTCGCCAAAGCCATCATATCCATATGAAGAAACATCATTATTAGAACCGGTTTCCATACATCCGGCAACCAAAGCGGACAATACCGCCAAAGAAATAAATCTTTTCATATTCTCACTCCTTTTGATTACATTTTATCATATCACAGACAAACTTGCAAACGTTATTTTATAATACGTTTGTCGATGATAAACGCGGTTGGTAGATATAAAAATCCAAATCCACAAATCGCTATACCTAGCATCCAAATGTTTGTTAATGGTATTAACATCAACGCGCTACCCAAAATCGCAGAAATTATAACAAATACAAACATAGCTAATATTGTCTTTTTATCTGTTTTAACCAATCCGCGCTTGCGACATACGCGCCCCAAAAGGTAATTTTTGACATATCCGCTTATCACTACGCCAATTGGGATTGATAAATAACCCACAAATGGGAAAAGAGCCAAGTAAATAGCAGATGCTACACCTAATGAAATTATGCTGGTTTTAACAGGTGTTTTGACATCCTGGGATGCATAAAGAGTCTTACTGTAAATCTGGCTTATTAACATAGCCGGCAATACAAGACATTGAATCTTGATAGCCGCCGCCACTGCGTGCGTAGATTCTGGGGTCCAAGCGCCATATTGAAACAAAAATTTAATAATAGGCTCTGCCAACACAAACAATCCCACCATACAAGGAATAATCAACATTAACGAACGTCGCATAGAAGAATTTTGTTGAACATAAACGCTTCGCATATTTTTATCAGCCAACGCATTAGAAATAGATGACATTAACACAGTTCCAACCGCTAACCCAATCATAGCAAATGGTAATTGAACAATTCTGTCTGAATAATACAACCACGACACAGCGCCACTTTCGAAACTGGCAACCAAAGTTCCGACGATGATAGTTATCTGATAAAATCCAGAACCGACCAAGCTTACACAGAATCTTTTGAACATACTTTTAATCTGTTCGTTCCAATGTGGTACAATTAACCTTAATCCAAAATGTTTAGCACGAATTCGTGCCAGCAAAGTTATAAATTGAACAATACCAGATAAAACGACTGTTCCTGCCATAACGTATAAAATGATACTGTTTCCATACCAGATTGATGCCAACAACGCACAAATAAGCATAATGTTTAACATCACTGGCATAAATGCAGCCAACAAAAACCGCGAATGTGCGTTTAACACAGCTGATAAAAATGCCGCACCGCATATAAATATCACATAAAAGAACATTATTCGCGCGATTATAACAGTTAATTGCATTTTACCAGGGTCTTCTGAAAATCCAGGTGCCAGCGCCCATATAATCAAAGGCATAAATATTTCAAATAAAATCGTCAGCCCCAATAATATAACCATCAACCAAGAAAATACATTTTTAGCAAAATTTTCATCTTTTTTCATATCAGTATACATAGGAATAAATATAGCAGACAACGCGCCTTCGCCCAATAAATCCCTAAATAAATTTGGTAATTTAAACGCAGCCAAGAATATATCGGACAATCGTCCTGCGCCCAGAAATCTTGCAATCAACATATCGCGAATAAAACCGAAAATACGACTTATCCCAGTCATAACGCCAACACCAAATATATTTTTTCCTAGTTTCATAATCAAAACCTATTTTTTTTCTTTTATTTTTAAGACGGTTTAATTATACTGCGATTGAACAAGGAAATTCAAGTATGAAAAAAATCATTTTATTATTGTGTATGTGTGGGGCGTTGACGGCTTGTGGTGGTGGCGAAGAAATCGTACCAGATCGTCCATTGGAAGAAATTTACCAAGACGCATACAAAGAATTTAACGACAAAGATTATGATGAAGCTGCGGATTTATTCCAAACCGCAGAAGCGCAATATCCGGCCAGTCCTTGGGCGGCAGATGCGCTGGTTATGATGGCGTATTCTCGTTATCTAGATAATGATTTTGCTGGTTCGATATTGGTAATTGATCGTTATATGCGTTTTCATCCAGGACATAGGGATGTTCCATATATGATGTATCTTCGCGGTATGAATTATTATCGCCAGGTCAGTGATGTGCGCCGTGACCCAGAAATGTCTGCATACGCATTACAGTCGTTTCAACAACTGACAGATAGATTTCCAAATTCGGAATATGCAAAAAATGCAGAAAACAAGATATTAATCTTAAAAAACTATATTGCAGGCAAAGTAATGTATTCTGCGCGGGATGATATGCAACAAGAAAATTGGGCATCTGCAATAACACGTCTGCAATCTGTTGTATCTACGGCCCAAGAAACCGTCATGACACCCGAAGCGATGTTCCGTTTAACAGAATGTTATAACGCAATCGGATTGCCCGAACAATCTGCGGGATACGCAGAAATGTTGCGTAAAAATTTCCCAGATAACGAATGGACAAAGAAATTAAAGCAATAAAAAAGACCACATTTTGTGGTCTTTTTTATTCTTATAAATGATTTTGTTCTTTTAAATAGTGCAGAACACAAGCATCAATCGGCACAGGCGCAGCAGCCGTTGCACCTGATTGGTCTCTGTAATGGCTGGCTGTATTTTTATGATACGGTTTTCTTTTTCCGGTGAACTGTTCATAGTATATTTGTCCAATTCGCATACCTGGATAAACAACAGTTGGATACACGGTATGTATTTCCAAAGTCCAATTTCCACAAAAACCATCATCGCCACGACCTGCAGTATGATGATTTAGTATAAAATTGCGTCCAATACTGGATTTGCCGTCTATGTATGGGAATAAATTAAAAGTTTCAGTATATTCTACTGTTGAACCTAAATACCCAATACTTGGATTTAAAATCGCGCCAGTTTCGGGGATTTTTATTTCTATTGTTTCGTTCTTTTTTGCTGGATCCAGTAAATATTTTGGATTGCGAATATCAAAAGAAACGGGTCTTAATACAAATTCTTCATAATCATACGCTGTTTCAAACCAATCCCGCATAGAATAGTCTTGGCGATTTGAGTCGTATTTAATGATTGATTTCATACCAGTTGGAATAGTATTTTTATAAATTTTTAATACTGGTGCCAAATGCAAATCATAACTGTTTGAACCAAGACATTCTTCAAAAAATGGTTTTATAACGATATTAGGATGACCGTTTGGATTATACGGGTGTGGTTCGTTCATCACACGTTTAATTTCAGGACCGGTTAACTGCATATTTTGAACCTTTGTGTTGTCCTCTCCGTGGATTATCTTTGCATATTATATAGATTTTGCAAGATTTTTGTTTATTTTTTTAAATCGTGTGGTATGGTTTCCATTATGACAAAAACATATTCGGGATTTATTTCAATCATAGGTCCGACAAATGCCGGAAAATCAACCCTTTTAAATCAAATTATGGGGCGAAAGGTTTCTATTGTCTCGCACAAGGTGCAAACCACGCGAACACGTTTGCGCGCTGTAAAAATGGTTGGTGATAAACAGTTAATTTTTGTAGACACCCCAGGTGTGTTTAAACCAACACGTCGCTTGGACAGGGCAATGGTGTCTGCGGCATTATCTGCAATGGATGAATCTGATGCGGTTTTATTGCTGATAGATGCGCAAAAGGGTATAACACAAACGGTGCGGGATTTATGTGAAAAAATCAAAAATCATAAAAATTTGTTTGTCGCACTTAACAAAGTAGATGCGATTTCGAAAAACGATTTATTGCCGATGGTGGCGGAAATTTCGAATATGGCCGAATTCAAAGAAATATTTATGATTTCTGCACTAAAAAATGACGGTGTTAAACAAATGTTAAATGCGCTGGCAGAAGTTATGCCTGAATCACCATATTTGTTTGATGCTGCGGACGCGTCGGATGTTCCAGATATGCTTTATCTATCTGAATTAACACGTGAAAAGATTTATAAATATATCCACCAAGAATTACCGTACCACATCAATGTCGCCACTGAAAAAGTAGATACTGATGACGAAGGCGTTTTGGATATATATCAAAAAATAGTTGTTCAAAACGACGCGCATAAAAAAATAGTTATTGGTCGTGGAGGTGAACAATTAAAAAGAATAGGTACAGCTGCACGCCACGACATACAAAATCAATGGGGTGTAAATGCGCGTTTACATTTATTTGTTCGTGTTGAACCAAATTGGGAAGAAACTGCCGAAAATTATACTGACCAGGGATTAGAATTTAAATAAAAAGGCAAAACAATGAAAAACAAAGCCAAATATACACTAATGATGACAATACCATTGATTATAATGGGGGGTAATTCATGCAAAGACACGGAATACAGAGCGGTCATAGACGGCATGGGTTCTTTTGGCGCTAATGATCATATGGTTTTATTGTGTGATGTTGATACTGATAATACGAAAATATATTATTGGGATCATAAACCAAATTTGTTTGATAGTTTTGAATTGGGCGACACCGTGGTGCTCGGTTTTCACAACGGATTATTCAATTGCAATGGTGCTGACAGTTTTTATGATAATCACACTATTATCAGTTCCCGTGATGCATCTATGGACGTTGACGGGCCAACTTTTGCCAGACGTAATCCAGATAATCCAATTATGCAACAAATAACCCGTGGCAGAATACGTGTGTATTAAAATGTATCATACATCTGATTTTGATTTTGAATTACCAACAGAATTAATTGCATCGCATCCACTTGAACGTCGCGATGCATCGCGTATGTTAGTGGTTGACGGCAAAGAAATATCTGATAAACATATAGTTGATTTTTTAGATTATTTGCAACCGGACGACGTGGTTGTGTTTAATAATTCACGTGTGATACCTGCACGATTTGTAGTTGCTGGACACGAAATAACATTACACACGGCGGTTGACGATAAAACCTGGTGGGGATTGTGTAAAAAATTCAATAAAATCAATGTTGGCGATATATTAACTATGCCAGATGGCACAGATATAGAAGTTATTGATACCAACGATGAAAGTGGATTGTTGTTAAAATTCAAATGTGATAATGTTTTTGATTTGTTGGATAAATACGGCAAAATGCCTTTGCCACCATATATGAAACGCGATGAAGAAATTGCAGACAGGGAACGTTATCAAACCGTATATGCACAACCTTTGGGGTCCATGGCTGCGCCAACTGCGGGGTTGCATTTTACAAATGAATTGATGCAAAAAATCGAAGAACGTGGTGCAAAAATAGTTAAAATCACTTTGCACGTTGGCGCCGGAACCTGGATGCCGGTTAAAACGGAAAATTTAAAAGAACATAAAATGCATCACGAATGGTGTTGTATCACCCACGAACAGGCAGATATTATAAACAACGCAAACCGTGTGATTGCAGTCGGAACAACATCTATGCGTACATTAGAATCCGCCCATCAATTGGCAAAAACCAAAGGGGAAAATGTTCGTGTTCTTCCTATCTGTCAAACCACAGATATATTTATCACACCGGGTTATAAATTTGGTGCGGTGGACGTGTTGTTGACTAACTTTCATTTGCCAAAATCTACACTGTTTATGCTGGTATCGGCGTTCGCAGGATTGGACGAAATGAAATCTGCTTATAAACACGCAGTTGATGAAAAATATCGCTTTTTCAGCTATGGTGATTGCTGTTTGTTGTTTAAAAAAGAAATGGAGGGCACAGATGTTATTTAAACCAACATTGCATAAATTAAATAATGGGGTTTGTGTTATTTTAGATTCTATGGATTTAGAAACTGTTTCTGTCAAGGTTTCTTTTGCAACCGGTTCGCGCGATGAAAGCCCAACCAATAACGGTATAACGCATTTTTGTGAACATATGTTTTTCAAAGGCACACCGCGTTTTGCATCGCGTAACACAATAAGATATTTTTTGGAAAACCTGGGTGGTGTGTTAACAGCGGGAACATCAGGCAGGTTTTTAATGTTCGAAGGTCGCATAATTGCAGAAAATACTTTTGATTTATTGGATGTTCTTGTTGATTTGTTAAAAAATTCTTTGTTTGATTCTGAAAAAATAGAAATTGAACGTGATGTTATCTTGGATGAATTGCGTCGTGCACACGGTGCAAATTCGAGAAAATATGCTGATTTAGTTTTGTCTAATTTATTTGGGTATTCAGACTTTCGCACTTTGGGTACGGCTGAAAATATAAAATCTTTCACGCGTGAACAGATGTTAGATTGGTTAAAACAAAGATTGTCTGCAAAAAATTGTACAATATGTATATCTGGTCGCATTGATAATCCAGATGCGTTATTGAAAAAATTAGAAGAATTATTTGCTTTTTTGCCAAATCACCCAGTTTCAACAAACACAGAATTAAACTATACGCCATTTGATAAATTTTTGCACGAACCCAGTATTAAAAACGTATGGATTGATATTTTGTTTCCCTATTTGCGTCCTGATACATACGAAAATATTACTGCAAATGTGGCAGAATCTAAATTTCACAAATACTTGGTTCAAGAATTAAACGAAATTATTCGCCAACAAAATGGGTTAGTCTATGGTTTGGGAATGTCTGCTTTTGGAAATGAATATACTGGTGTTCACGGAATACATACAGAAACATCGCCTGAAAATCTGGAAAAAACAGTTGCATTGATTGCACAAACCGCATATCGCGTCTATACCCATACCGGTATAACCCAACAAATTTTAGACCGTTTCTTTAATATTCACAAATTGGCAAATGCAGATTTTCTTGAATCATCAGAACGTCGTCGTGATGTCTTGGTGGGACATTATTTTGATTTTGGGCGCCTTTATGATTACAATCGAATGATAGAAATTGATAAAAATATTACTGTGGCGGATGTAATAAATTCTTCAAGAGGATTCTTTGACGGTCCAATGTCGATTATGAGTTTTGGCGCAGAACATAACCTTGATTTACGCAAAATCTGGATTGATAATTTCAAATAAAGAACGGGGTACGCAAATGTCGTTAAAATTTGATTTGTTAAAAACAGATGGAAATGCGCGACGCGGACGCGTTCATACTGCACACGGTGATTTTGAAACACCTGCGTTTATGGCGGTTGGTACGGCGGCCACTGTGAAAGCGCTTACCATGGAACAGGTTGCCACAACTGGTACCCAGGTTATTTTAGGCAACACATATCATTTAATGATGCGTCCGGGTGGCGATTTGGTCGAAAAAATGGGTGGTCTGCATAAATTCAGCGGTTGGCAGGGACCGATTTTGACTGATTCTGGCGGATTCCAGGTTATGTCGCTTTCTAATCTGGTTAAGATGAAAGAAGAGGGCGTAGAATTCACTTCACATATTGACGGTGGAATAAAACACTTTCTTCGCCCCGAAGATTCTGTCCATATTCAACACCAACTTGATTCAAATATAACAATGGTGTTGGATGAATGTTTGCATTTACCGACCACACGTGAAAGGGCTGAAAAAAATGTAGATATGGTGACACGTTGGGCAAAACGCAGCAAAGATGCCTTTGTTAATCGTGATGGATACGGAATATTTGGCATAGTGCAGGGTGCAGATTACAAAGACCTGCGCGAAAAATCTGCAAAAGCATTAACTGAAATTGGGTTTGACGGCTATGCAATTGGTGGTTTGGCGGTTGGTGAACCCCAGGAAGTTATGTTTGATATGATTGCAACTGTGACGCCGTATTTACCAACAGATAAACCACGCTATTTAATGGGCGTTGGAACACCGCTTGATATATTGGGGGCGGTTGAACGTGGCGTAGATATGTTTGATTGTGTTATGCCTACGCGTGCCGGTCGTACAGCCCAGGCGTTTACAAGACACGGCACATTGAATATGCGTAATGCTAAATTCACAGACGATAAATCGCCCATAGACGACAAATGTGGATGTCCTGCGTGTAAATTATCGCGTGCATATATTCATCACCTTGTTAAATGTAATGAAATATTGGGTGCAACATTATTAACCCAACACAATCTTTGGTTTTACCAGGATTTAATGCGCGACATTCGTACCAGTATTGAAACCGGTAAATTCCAAGAATTTAAACAAGATTTTATAAACAAATACAACGGTTAAGAAATTTATAATATAAAGGAAACACAAAAATGAAAGATGGTCAAAAATATATTCGTTTAAATGTCTCAGATGTTTTTATGCTTTACACCCAACGCAAAGACAATATGTTCGGCAATTTTGTAAAGATTACAGGATTAGTAAATAATGGAAAGTTTGAAAATTTTGAGCACATCGAGAAAAAACGTACATACAGATTTAAATCTGGAATCTTGGCGGACGTTTTCTTTGAAACCGTAAATTCAATAATGGATTACCAAGACGGATTAAGAAACTGTATTGCACCAATCGATTATAAAAACAAGGAATCAAATAATCCTGATTATAATTGGGTTGAAAGCAGTCCATTTATCGGGCCATATGTGGTCAGAAAAATCAGAGAACACACCAAAGATTATGACAGAGAATCAGAATTACAAAACATGAGAAACACACACGGTTATGTTGCAATTGCACCGCATACCCGACATATAGTTCTGAATAGTGCACAGTTCAACAAAAATGGCATTTATTACGTTTATAATTTATTGATAAAACCCGAAGATATAGAATCAGGCTATAATCCAAACGGTTTGGCAACTGTTGAAATTGCCAGTTTTATTTCTGAATCTGATGCGGATTATTATGCCAGAAGTTCAGAACTTTTCAAAGATATTGCAATACGGGACAGCGGTATATATAATAAATATGCACCGGTTAATAAAAAACGTATGGAAATGTTTGCGACAATCACAGCAAATATAAAATCGGATGAAAAATAAAGAAATAGGGGGGCACACAAATGAAAAAGAAGGAAATAGAAGTTATTGACCGCGGCGGCGCGAAAACAGTCGCTAAAAAAACATCGCTTATCACACGAACAAAACGCATTTTTGCAATTGTTTCTGTTATATGGCTTGTGTTTATTGCCTGGTTCCCATTGTATGTAAAAAATACTTATGCTGGACCGATAAAAAAATCTATGGTTGTGTCGATGTTTTTTGATTTACAACGCAACATGGTTAAACAGTATGAAAAACTTTTGGCGGGAATCAAGGATGCAATTAATCTTGAAAAACCAGTTGGCATTGCTATTGAAAAGGTGAAGATTGTTGAAAATGGTGTTGCCAAAGTAACTGATACTACCGCGAAAGCAAAAGTACAAACCGCCCAGGTTAAACAAGAAACAGAAAAAGTTTCAAAATTGTCCAGTTTTGCGAACAAACTAGGATTCAAAACATCTGGTGTAGACAAAGTTGTGTCTGAAACAAACAAAGCGGTCGAAACGGCTGATAAAAACATAGCAAAAGTTGATGCCACCGCAGAATTGGTTAATAAAAAACTTGACACTGTTAAGACAGAATTGGTCAAATTAACCAAAATTGAAATTGATAAAATGATTGATGAAGCAATCAAAAAAGAAATAGATAAAAATTCTGGTGGATTGGGAACCACGTTGTTGACTAATTACGGGATTAAACACGTGTATCCGTGGCGTCCATCATCTTGGCCTGTGGCGGTTAAAATCTATAACGATTTGGAAAAATCAAACGTAGGTGTTGTTAATATCTTAACCAACACAGTAAATAAATATTTTGGTTATGTTGCATGGGGGTTGGTAATTGCTACGTGGGCCATTGGGTTGTTTGCGTGGTTTATGGCGTATAAAAAAATGAAATTATTTATTTCACCATTTATTGTATGCCCACGCTGTGGCCATACATTTGGGGATAAACGCACCGCAATGGGATTGTTGCGCGCTTTTCAACCGTGGAAATGGTTTTAAAATATAGTTTAAAACTAAACAAAAAAACCACTTTGAAGTGGTTTTTTTGTTTTTTATAGATTATATGCGTTTTTTATGGTACCATTGTGGAGAGTTTCAGGAGAGTCTTTATGTCAGAACCAACCCCTATCAATCGGGAAGAAATTTTCAAAAAAATAAAGAAAAATAATGGTGAAAAAAATGCCCAGAAATTTAGGGACTTGTTTGATGTTCCAAAGATAGTGGATATTTTGGAGTTTTCGGGTAGGAATGAAGCAGAATTAGATCAAGTTCACAAAGTTTTAATGGAAATATATAAACCATCTGAATTCTCGAGGGTTTTTGTGAAACAGGATCCTTTGAATTTGTTGAATCAAGCGGGATACAAAGCTTGGTATGTCAATAATGAACAAGAACAAAACGCCATTGGTGGATATTTTCGTTCTCAAAAAGCAGTAGATTATGGTATGACAGGTGGTTTTCCAAGAACAAATGTGGGAAGTTCAGAAAACGGCGAATTATTATGCACAGTTTATCAAAATTTGGATTCTGGTTTAAAAAGGTTTGATGATTATTACATTATACACGCGGTAAAAAAAGAAGTGCTCGGTGATGATAAATTACCAGAAGACCAATGGCATATAAAACCATCCACTAATCCGCAACGAGAAGACGAATATGGCAGATCTGTCATATCAATTCAAATTGACAAAAATGGTGGTTTTATATCAATTAAAAACCGTTATAATCATACGGTTGTTGATCCAGATAATACTTTTTTCAGTAATCCTGATAATATTATTCCAGGATTAAGTAATTCGTTAAAAGCTCATTTTAACGTTGAATTTGCTTTTACAAACACGCCTTTGCCATTAAATTTCCGTATGGTGAATGACCGCGTTGTGCGTTATAATTTTGAATGCGACAATATATATTTTGGCTCTAATTATTATTTTAGTGGCAGTGATATCACTAAATTAAATAATGATTATGAAATAATGATGGATTTCTTTGTTCTGGACGCAAGAACAGGTGTTGTGCGTTATCCTGGTCTGAATCAGTTTGGCCATGAAAAAGAAACCCTGGGCTTGTTAAACAGTTTGTTTGAACACAAGAAAATAAAAATCCAAACAAATAAAAATCAAAAGATTATATTTGCCAATGGAATTCAAGTTATGACCGTTGAAAATGGTCAAATTGTAGAGTTAAACTTACAAAATACCACAGAATTGGGTGATAATGTGCTTTCTGGAAATAAGGCTCTTAGAAAATTAATAGCGCCGAAATTGAAAAGAACAGGAAAAGATTTCTTAACGTGTAATGAATCATTAACTGAATTGGATTTGCCAGAACTTGTAAGTATGGGACCATATTCTTTGCAAAACATTAGAAGTTTAAAGTCAATAAAATTGCCCCAAGCAAAAGAAATTGGGTATTTATGGATCCCTGCACAACATTCTTTACAAGAATTATATGTACCAGAACTACCAGATGAAAAATTAGAAAATATTTCTGATACTGACGATATAAAGCTAAAATTTATGGTGGCAGAAAACAGAATATATAAATCTATGAAACCAAAATTTAAGACGTTTGAGGCGGAACTAGACCAAAAATTTAAAGTTTTTGAAGCACAACTGAACCAAAAATTTGCAGACATTACAGATAAATAAAAAATATCGATCCTGGCGTTAGAATTTTGGTGCAATCAACGTACTTTGATTATAGTCCGTTCTCACTGATAAAATTTTTATAGATTATATGCGTTTTTTATGGTACGATGGTAGAAAAGTGCAGGAGTTTTTTATGTCAGAACCAACACCTGTCAATCGGAGAGATAAAAATCAAACAACTAATACTTAAGATTGATGGTGTTGAATATCGTATAAATGATAATACGATTCTAAAAGGAACAGTAGTGGTTAAAAAAATAGTATTTTTACTGTCTTTGTTGGTTGTTGGTATTTTCGGCAATGATGCATATGCTATACCATCTGTAAAAAATTTAGGGGTTAATACAACAGTGGCTGGCACAAAGCCGGTTGTTGCAACACCCAAAAAACAATCAGAAACAAAAGCAAATAATTCAAGAATTGGTAAGGTTAATACAAAATTATCAACGGCAAAGCCTGTATCAGCTGCAACAACAGATAGATCTAAAACAGACAGATCTAGAGCTCCATCTGTGACAGTTGGAAAAACTCTTAATGTCACAAAAAGTATTAAATCATATGTCCCTGGTAACTCTTCCCAACCGGTGGCGTCTGGGGTTTCTGAGGAGGTTTTTGATGAAACTGTAAACCGGATTGAAATATTGGAAAACAAATCAGAAAATATGATAAATGATGTGGTTGAAACAGAATCTGGTCGTTATGTGACAGATGTTGTTGCCGATGGAAACAAGTTAAATGTTACCAAAACAAGTTTATTATATGTACCTATTCGTGGTGATTCCGATGAAAACATTACAGATGCAGCAGAAATGTGGATAATGAAATAAAACAATATTCCCAAAACTCTTCGTGTTCTCACCATTTTGCAGGTTAAAAAAACACCCTTTCGGGTGTTTAAAACTTTGGTGCGAGCAAAGGGGCTCGAACCCTCGACCTCAACCTTGGCAAGGTTGCGCTCTAGCCAACTGAGCTACGCTCGCATTGCCCGTGTATTTTGACATAGTTTTTTACATAATGCAAGCGTTTTTTACAGAAAAAACAATCCTATGGCAATATATTTGCGAAAATAAAAATTTAGTATAATATAAAAAATAAACAAAGGATTTTTATGACAAAACCTGTATCTGCACCGGACGTAGTTTTATATACGCGATTAAACGAAGAAAAAGCCTTAGCTTTTATTCGTGATGCGTGTGCTATGGGACGCATAGATGATGCGACCAGAGAATATCTGGAAGTTTTATACACAAATTCCATGGGTTTGTTTCGCGAAGTTTTCTTGCATATTGGTAAATGTTTCGGTGCACCTAAGGCACCTGTGCGTGCATACGATTTTGCAACAGATTCAATTATAAATAAACCAATCACTATTTCAGAGATAAATCCATTGGAACCATATTTAGTAAATCATCGGTTGGATATGGATCCTATGCGAAATCAGTTTTTTAAGACAACAAATGGTCATAACATAAATTTGGCTGTGTCGTCAATTGTAACGGTTATTGTTGGTGCACAAAAAGATGTTAATCGTGCCATAGATAAAATAACGAACAAATATTATCCGACGTACATAGATGAAGTTATTGCTACGTCGCACAAAGTAATTGCTAAATATGTTTCAGAAGAATTTGCAGATGATATGTCTGAAAAGATTCGTAAAAAATTTATCAATACGTTTATTTCAGATGCTTCTGTTGCGGTGCTTGAAATTTTAGGGCCTAATCATCAAAAACTTGCGACAGAATTGGTGCGTGCACTTGATAAAATTCGTCCGCCACATAAACGTTTGAAAGATGTTTGGCGTATAAAATGTCTTTTTGATTTGGTGCCTCAGGCGCGTGCATTCATCGAGCGTGTTTGCAATATGTGGTCGGACAAGATATTAGAAGTACGTGATAAATTTTTTGATATATCAAATCCGCGCGGATATCGTGATGCTAAATTGATTTTGAATATAGGAACCACAGATAAACCTGTACCTATGGAAATAATCTGCCAAGTTCGTACTTTCTTTGAATTTGAGCATAAAACACATTCCGCATATGAACAAACACGCAGATTAAACAACAAAGAAAATGCAAGTGTTGAAGAAAAAACGGAAATCTTGCATACTGCGGGTGCAAAAAAGTACAATCATATGATATATTATTGTGTGGCGGATTTATTTGACAGAATAGGTTGGAATATTTTATACAGCGATGGCAATGAAGATATGTTATTTGATGGTTTCCCACGGCTTTCTACGATACATTATTCACAACAGATTGTCGATTTAATTCTAGAAAAAGTAAATAATGCCGTAAATAACGAAGTTTTTTATGTTGAAAATGCTCCTGTAAAATTAACCAAAGACCAAGAAATTCGGATTTTTAAATGGATGGCACGATTTGTTTTGGTTTCTGCGATGCCATACACATATCCAGAATATGATATTAACACAGACACGATGTCTGGAAAATTCTTTCAATTTGTTATGAACGAATTATATCGACTTTATTGCAAAAAGGCGGTGTGATAATTTATACCTTTTTTATTTGCTTGCGTTTAATTGTTGATTTGATGTAAAATTGAACCAGGTCATTGATGTGTATGTGCAATGACTATAACAAGCATAGCAAAGGATAGGATTATGCGTCAGGGTAAAGTAAAATGGTATAATGGCAGAAAATGTTTCGGGTTTATCACTCCGGATACCCCAAACGAAAATGGTAATACGGATGATGTGTTTGTTCATTCAAGTGCATTAAAGGCGGCGGATATACGCTTTTTAAATGAAAATGATATTGTCGAATTTGACGAAGAAGTTCGCAACGGCAAATTGTCTGTAACAACACTTAAATTGATTCAACGTGATGAAGAATCTGCTAAACGATTCCAGGAACGTCGGGCTGAACGTCGTCGCGCAACAGAAGAACGGCGCAGCCGCGAAGAACGCAAAGAAAAACGTTCTGGCTTTGCTTTTTGGAAAAAATAATAAAAATAAATAAAAAAATCCGCCAATTTGGCGGATTTTTTAATCGTTTGCCATGGGATGACTGTGTTTATAGATATCCATAATTTCTGACATATTCACGCGTGTGTACAATTGCGTAGTTGAAAGCGATGAATGTCCCAGCAGTTCTTGTAAACTGCGCAAATCTGCGCCACCCGCCAACAAGGTTGTCGCAAAAGTATGTCGCAATGCGTGCGGTGTTACATAATCTGGTAATTGTAAATATTTACGCAGACTTTCAATAACTTTTTCCGCCATACGAGGTGTCATAGGTAAACCACGAACACTTCGAAAAACAGTATCTGTTTCCACATTGCCATACGGTCGCATTTTTACATATTTATCAATTGCTTCATAAACTGCCGGCAACACAGGAACAATGCGTTCTTTGTTTCCTTTGCCGATAATACGTAAAGATTCTGGATGTTCTGCAATATCTGCATTGGTTAACGACAAAGCTTCACTTATTCTCAGACCACAGCCAAATATTAATACCACCAAAGCCCAATCGCGTGCAGCAATCCATGGTTCTGCGTTATCAATGGTACGTATTGCCGCGCGCATATCGGCGACATCTGTTGCTTCGATAGCTTTTGAAAGTTTGCGTGGCACCTTGGGCGAAGAAACAATACCTATGGATACGTTTTTGATATTATGATATTGTGTCAGCCATTTATAAAAACTTCGTAGTGATGACAATGCGCGTGCTGTTGATTTATGTGCTAAATTCCTGCGTGTTCTGTCTGCTAACCACGAACGAAAAACCAAAGTATCCGCATTTGCCACATCGGCAATTCGTGCCGGGGTTGAATTGAACTTCTGTAGAAAACCAAGAAAATCGCGAATGTCTGTATTGTAAGCTGTCAAAGTATGAGCTGAATATCCTTTTGTATTCAACAAATATTCATTAAATTCGGCAACAATATCATTCATTTTTCTATTTTATCTCGAAAACAGCAGATACAGAAACCGTGATCTCGGTATCTTTGCTGACAAAACTGCCACCTGTATCAATTGATTCTTCAACGGCCATAGACTTAGCAGACATCAACCGATAATTTGCGTATGGTCGTTCGACATTTGATACATTACCATAAGACACAGATAATAACTTCCCAGCACGCTGATTGTCTGGCGCAACCAAAGCATCCGCGCGTGCGCGCGCATTGCTAAGCGCCACCCCAAGACATTTTTCCATAATAGGTTTCAGTGTTTCTGTGCTTGTGAACATACGCAGGTTTTCTGCATAAACATTACTATCGCCAGCAAAGTTGTTCAAAATGTCTTCTATTTCACCTATATTTTGCGCAGACACTTCAACCGCTATTCGTGTTTCAACACCTAATTTTTCAGAGCGGTGCAGGGTGTTATTCCATTCAGATTTTTCATATGAACTGAATTCTGTTGTCTGCATTTTTACATCTCTCTTTTTCAAAAAAGCGGTGATTTCTGCCATTTTAGCGGTTGCCATTTTCATAGATGTTGCAGCGTTTTTGTTAACGGTCGTCACGCGCAAAGTTATTGCCGTTCTGTCCTTTGGTGCAGATGTCAAACATTCGCCAGAAACATTAATAGTCCGAATTTCTGTCGGTTTTTGCATTGTACCGAACACCAATGCCATAACTGCGCCTGCACCAATAACAGACCCAATCCAAATGAAAGTTTGTTTCATAACAAAATCCTTTATTTTATCCAGCCGCTGATAGTTCTTTTAGTTTTTACAACGATGTGTTCAACAACAACTTTAGTGCGATTAGCAATACCGCTAACCGTCAAAGGTTTGCCAAAAGCCCCAGTGCAAATCCCAATAATGACCCAAATACAGTAAATTAAAACAATAGCTGCCAATATTTTTTTGATTATTCTTAACATACCTTCCCCCTTTGGTAGAAAATTATACCACAAAAAAGCGCAAAAATCAATATATTTGGAACGCGACCTAACAAAAAATCCCGACATAGCGGGATTTTTTGTGATTTTTTCGAATTCGTTTGAATTTTATCTTGAATAGAATTCAACAACCAATTCAGGAGACATTTGAACAGGATACGGAACATCCGCAAATGCCGGAACTCTGGTAAATGTTGCAGTAAAGTTCGCGCTATCCACAGTGATATAGTCTGGGAAATTGCGTTCGCCAGATTCCAAAGCCAACACAACCAAAGGCATTTGTTTTGCTTTTTCGCTGACAGTGATAACATCGCCTGGATTTACACGATACGAAGCGATTTTTACGCGTTTACCATTGACATATATATGACCGTGGCTTACCAATTGACGCGCAGAAAACACGGTTGGCGCCAATTTAGAACGATAAACAACAGCATCCAAACGGCGTTCCAACAACCCAATCAAATTTTCAGGTGTGTCGCCTTTCATATTATTAGCTTCGGCATAATATGCGTGGAATTTCTTTTCGCCGATATTACCGTAATAACCTTTAAGAGTTTGTTTTGCGCGCATCTGTTTAGCATAATCAGATGAAGATGCACCGCGTGAAGTTGGACCATGTTGACCCGGTTTATATTTACGTTTATTGAACGGGGATTTAGCTTGCCCCCACAAATTGACGCCCAAAGAACGACCAATCTTCAGTTTACGTGTGCTACGTTTTGCACCAGCTCTTGCCATAATAAAAATCCTTTTGTTTTTGGTTTTTCTTGTGCCGAACGTTCATCAGAATCCTTATCTCAGACGGGACCAAAAGACACCGTTGATTAATCAGTTCTGGTTGCTCAGCGCGCCTATTTTATAATATGTATCATAAGAAATCAAGTAAATTATCTTAAAGAATAATCCTTATCCTGAAAACATCCTAATAAAAACACCATAGTCCGTTTTTCACTCGACATCAAGCCCGCGAAAATCCGTCCATACCGACAAGTATTATTTTTTAACCAAAAAAACACTTGCGTTAAGAAATAGAAATTTGCTAACCTATATTGTGAACTAAATGGGAATTTGGTTCGGGGCTGTAGCAGGCTCGATAAGCGCGGTGCAAAAGCATCGTAATCCGATGTTTGTGATGCTTTTTGCATCGTAACCATCCCCGGCTAGAAAATTGGTCGGGGGGTCGTGTGTCATAGAACAGGGGACAACCCGAAAGCCACGGAATCATTCGCTTGTTGATTTGCTAACTCCCCGACCGCCAGATTCGAATCGGCGGTTTTTTAATTCTCCATTTATTTCAGAAAAAATTTATGCAAGGCAAAGAAAGGGGAGAACACACACATGCGAAAATTTTTAATCTCGGCATCAATAATATATTCTGGATTTTTGGGCATATCCCTGGCGGACACGGAAACGGTGAAATGGTACGTGGATAATTCCCTTTATGACACTACAACATGTCAAACGGGTGGTGATATAAATTTGCCAACCGCACCGACCAAATATGGGTATACATTTACCGGATGGACGGACGGTACATATAATCTATCAACGTTGAATACATCTACAAATGGTGAAGTGTATTATGCAATTACTAATTCAGGCACTTGTTATTATCGAATCGCCAGTATGTCATTATCTTCCACAATGAGTTGTTCAGATTCTAATTATTCAGATTTAACCGCCGGGCATTGGAAAACCGAATTCAGCTATGGCACCGTGTACGGCGATTCGAAATGTTCAACCACAACGGGTACCTTGGCGAAAGCTGGGAACCCAGTGGATACGGCCGGCATAGAATGTTGGTGTCGCGCGACGGGCTTTACACCCGATGGTGAAAACATGTTATATTACTCACCGGTTTCGTTGTGGGTGTTCCGCCACTCGCACGACTCTACGTCCGAATGTGCGTCGGGTTGCACGTACTACTGTAGCAGCCGCGTCCTGGGCACCTCGTCCTTTCGCGCCGGCCTTTATGGTTCAAATTGATAAATACGGTGAATAGAAAATGAAAAAAATATTGTTTTTATTTTTTATACTGTTTATATCCCCGGTATTTGGTGTTGTTTATGATACCAATATCACCGGTGCATGTGGCGTTTATGAAATTTTAAATGCTAAATTTAGCCCCGCTCAATACACATGTAATTCGGGTTATTTCTTGCCTGCGAATGCCATCACTTGCTCCGCGTGTCCGTCTGGGCTTTCTTGTGCTGGTGGAACGTATACGTTTAACGAAACAAAAAACAGCGGTTTGAATTCGTCTGGAACAATAACACAAAATATAACAAATGCCTGTGCATCTAATTTTACACATAGATTGGTCGCACAATTTGTTCTAAATCAATACACATGTTCTGCCGGTTATTATCTGCCGGCAAATCGCGACGGTTGTGTTATCTGTCCGGCAAATTCATATTGTCCCGGCGGAACGTATACATTTAATGAAACAACTGATAATGGTATTCAATGTAATAGCGGATATAGCTATGTCGCGACGTCTGGCAATGTCTTGGCGCACTGCGATGCGAACACAATCACTATAACTTATGGCGACGGTGGGGGTTCTGAATCTTGCACATATGGCGAAACCTTTACCGTTCCGTCAACCATACCTACTAAACGGGGCCACGTGTTCACTGGTTGGATATTTGAATAAAACAAGTTGAGAGAAAAATACAGAGAATTAAAATGAACAAGATTTTAATATGGATGTTTATGATAATCGTATCTTCTGCGACTGCGTTCGCAGATGATGCGAATTTGATTATGAACGACACATTCATAGTTGGCGGCTGTAATATTTTGAATCTTGGCGCCGCATCAGGCACAGCAAACCTTGTTCCGCGATTTGAATTGGCTACATATGTTTGTGATCCGGGGTATTATCTGCCCGCTGGTGCCGAAGGTTGCACCATTTGCCCAAACGATAATTATTGTGTCGGTGGCGCATTTCAATACAACGAAGAGGCACCCCAGGGAATAATGGAATGCCCGAATTCTTGGTATTCACCCGCGGGTATGCACGAATTAGCATCTTGTGGCCGCATATTGCACATCGGCGATAATGTTGTGTATCTGCGTTCTGTTAAAAAGACTACGCCGGCATTACACGTTAAGGTTGGCGATGACATATTCTATGGCAATATGACAACAACGGATGTATCAATGCATTCTGACACAGAACGTAAATTAAAACTGCAATACGGCGGACAAACGTATTCAGTCTATGATGATACGGTGGATGTCGGGGAATAAGAATATTATATGTTCAAGATTTTTTTACCCAACACCACGCAAATGGGGGCTTTCTCGTAAAAATGATTGTATTTCCTTACAACGTGTTCCTTGCCCCCTCCCTATAGTTTTGTTTTTTACTCTTTGAAAACAAAAAACCGCCGAAATCGGCGGTTCTTTGATTAAAAACTAACAGCATTGGTATTATTTCATCACAAAATGAACATTATATTGCGGTTTCTTGTCTGCGCCCAATGCCGCACGAACAACTTTGTTCCCAGCTGTCTGAACCGCACGATAAAGATTATTTTGGTCTTTGCGTTCGGTTTTTGTTAAATTATCAATCGCATTTGTGATTTCTATTTGAATTTGACGTTTCATAAAACCTGTTTCATCAGTCTCAAAAATACCAGCACTAGAAACCTCTGGCACGCCTTTTAAAAATCCGCGTTTATCAACGGGCAGGGTGACAAATATCGCACCATTGGTCGCAATCTTTTTGCGGTTTTTATAAACCTGGTCATCGGCGCTGCGTTCGGTTTCACCTTCCATAACAACAAATCCAACCGGCACAGATTCAGATATATATGGCTCTGCACCATCAGCCAACACAACTACATCGCCATTGTGAACAACCATGGCGTACTTTGCCCCCCCGCGTTCCATGGCCATTTTGCCATTTAACATTTCAGATATGTATTCGCCGTGCATAGGAATTGAAACCTGGGGATGCACCATATCATAGAATCGTTCAAATTCTGGCCGCCCAGCGTGTCCAGATGCGTGAATATTTGTCGTATCGTAAATAGTATGCGTTTTAATCCCCATCCGTGCCAATTTATTATACAGGAATGATACGTCTTGTTCGCGTCCTGGAATAATAATCGAACTGAACACCACGGTATCAGTCGGCATCAATTTCAATTCTTTGACGTGTCCCTGGCAAAGGCGCGTCAGCATAGAATATTTTTCACCCTGGGACCCGGTCAGGAATATCGCCTGTTTTTCCGCAGGTAAATCTTTGATTTCTTCGTGTAAATATACGTCGTCTTTGCCTAGATAACCTTCGGCGATACCAATTTCACGGAATTCAGGCAAACCGACATATGGCACAGGATTTGGATTGCTGCGTTCTTTAATTGCTGCAACTCTGCCGGCAGCGTGTGCCGCATCTGCAAACATTTTAATACGCGCCAAACTGCGCGAATAACCCGTCACAAACACACGCCCAGGTGCATCCCGCATAATCTCAGTCAATGCATCGCGAACTTGAATTTCGGTAACCTGTGGTGTTTGACGTTCCACCGATGTAGAATCACACACACACGCCAACAATTTCGGATCTGCCCCAATTTCCGCCAATCGTGCATAATTAGTGCCTGGTTCAATCGGATTGTCATCATTAAATGTCCAATCCCCCGTATGCAAAATCTTTCCCGCAGGGGTTTTTATAATTAACATTTGTGCTTCTGGTACAGAATGTGAAACGTGGAATGTTTCAACAACAAATGGATCCAGATTTAATTCTGTGCCACCGCTGTCAAATTCAATAATGTCTTTGTCTGCATCAAAATCCATTTCAAGCCCTGCAAATGTCCGACGTAAAATCTCTGCCGGAAACCGAGTACAATAAATAGGTTTTTTGAATTTCGGCCAAATATATTTTAATGCCCCAATGTGGTCTTCGTGTCCGTGAGTCATCACAAACGCAACAACGTCTTTTTTGTATTTTTCAAGCCACGATGTGTCGCAATATTGAACATCGCCGGCGCCAAATTCTTCTTCCAAAAAACCCATACCGCAATCGACAATTAAAAATTTCCCGCGGTATTTATAAACATACATATTTTGACCGACGTGTTCTAATCCGCCCAACGCCATAAAATAAATCTTGTCATCGTCAGTATCAGAATTCACAGACGATGTATTTTCTTTGATTTTTACCATATCAAAAATCCTTTTGGTTTTGTTTGTGTTTTGCACACCCGCCAATTCATTGCATATAAAGAAATCATCTTTATTTGTAGTAAATCTTTGGGTGTGCGATTTATTTAAAAATTATAACATTTTTACCAAAAGAAAACTAGTGTTTTTAAGCCTAAAAATCAAGAAAAATTATAAAAGTGATATTTTTTCTTGACTTTGGATTTTGATGCGCTAAGTTTTGTATTGCAAGGGTATGGATTGCAACCAAAATTGTGATCAAATACACGTTTTTTCTCTCATAAAATAGCGGTGCTGAAAAGCCCCGCTTTTTGTTTACGAAAATAATGAACTAAACAAATATTGAAAATCAAAATTAAATGATATAATATATGCAACACGCACCCATAGCACAACTGGATAATGCGTCGGCCTCCGAAGCCGAAGATTGCAGGTTCGAATCCCGCTGGGTGCGCCATAAAAATTAAACCGGACAGATGCCGGTTTTATTTTTATCTGTGTCAGCCCGGGATTTGAACCTAGGTTCGACAACAAGTAGATTTTGGAAGTGTAAACGCACCAAAATCGTCACGGTTGCCACGCAGGTATCTATACCAAGTGAATCCCGCTGGGTGCGCCATAACAATTAAAAAACGACCCGTTTGGGCCTTTTGTGTTATTACGTATACTATTGTGCCAACATCGCCAGCATAAAATCATCTAAATCGCCATCCAGAACGGCTGATGCATCTGTTTTTTCAACATTTGTCCGGACGTCTTTAACCAATTGGTACGGGTAAAGTACATAGTTGCGAATTTGACTGCCCCATTCAATTTTTTTCTGATTTGCTTTGGCTTCGGCGTCTTCTGCAGCGCGTTTTTGCAATTCCAGTTCATATAATTTTGCACGCAACATTTTCATAGCCATATCTTTGTTTTGAATTTGACTGCGTTCGTTTTGACACGTCACAACAGTATTTGTCGGTAGGTGGGTAATCCGAACAGCGCTATCAGTTTTATTAACATGTTGCCCACCTGCGCCAGATGCACGGTATGTGTCAATTCTTAAATCTTTGTCATTAATTTCTATTTCTATGGAATCATCAACATCGGGCCACACATCCACAGAAGCAAAACTAGTTTGACGTTTTCCATTTGCATTAAAAGGTGATATGCGAACCAATCTGTGTACACCAATTTCATTTTTTAACCAACCATACGCACGTTCACCGGATATTCTATATGTTGCACTTTTGATACCCGCAACATCGCCAATATGTTCTTCGACAACTTCGATGGAAAAACCGTGTCTTTCACACCAGCGATTATACATACGTGCCAACATTTGCGCCCAATCTTGGGCTTCGGTTCCACCGGCACCGGCTTGGATAAATAAAAACGCACCATTATTATCTGCAGGATTATGGAAAAGTGTTATAAACTTCGCCTTGTGCGCCATATCGCTAAGGTTCAAAATTGCAGCGTTTACATCTTTGTCATCTGGCGACAGTTCGTATAATTCAACCAGATTTTTATATTCGCTTTCTAAATGATTTAATTCGGACAACTGCTTTTCAAAACCGGATTTTTTCTGCAAAATTCCGCGTGCATAATCCGGGTTATCCCATAAATCGGGTGTGTTTGAAATTTCAGATAATTTATCAATTTCAGATTGAATTTTTATTGGGTCAAAGAAACCCCCTTACGGCGGAAATGTCGTACCAAATTTGATTCAAAAGTTCGTTGTCAACAACAGTCATACTACAAATATACCAGCAATTTTGTTCAAATCAACTTTTTTGTATTTTTTACGCGAAAGTTTTATTGCGTTTTTATACTAAATATGTTAAAATAACCCTAACGAGAGGGATATTCAATGAACAAGATTTTTACAGTAATTGGATGTTTGTGTGCTGTTTTTGCCGGAAATACGGCGTTTGGTGTTTCTGCAGGAACGGTTGGCAAAGATACTGCGCGTGCATCGGTTTATACTAATTCTGCTGGTGTGTCTACAGCGGGAACACGTGGGCAAAAGGGTGTGGTGAACGCGTATATCCAAAACCAGAAAAATACTTATTTTATGATTACTCAACCAGATGTTGATACGGCATGCAGACAGAAGATTTATAAATGTTTGTCGGACTATTGTGGCGATGTAACGGTTGTTCCTGGTAAAACGTCTGGGCGTTGTATGTATGCTACAGAAACAGAATTGTATAATTATGCATTGTTGTGTTTACAGAAAGATACTTCGATTTTATTACCACAATATAACACAATTACCAAGAATGGCTCTGGTGGTATGAATACTGCTGCACGTTTGTGTCCTGCATATGTGCAACAGGAATTAATGTCGTATTTGTCAATGGCAAATATGGCTGATAAATTGACTAAATCTCATTCAGATTTGTGTGTTCAACGTCGTCGTGAATTGGAAGCTGCTATGGCATGTCATTCCGTTGCGTTGGCATATGGAAACGAAACAACAAGTATGTTGACATCACAGTTAACAGATTATTGTGGTGCTGGGGTTCCTGGTGGGTCTTCGGAAATGGTGACACGTTTTGTTAATGCTGGCAATGTTGGCGCGAACATCTGGGGATGGGCAGAAAAGATAATTGGCCTTGATGTTAATGCAAAGGGTGAAAATTGGGAAGCTGCGGTTGATTCTGTGCTTGCAGGTTATACCAATCGTATGAATTTGGCGTGTGGTGATGATTTGCAGTTAAATACTGTTTCACATGTGTCATCTAATAATGGTAATACCAATCTGCAAACTGCAGCGGCAATTTTAACAAATGTGGCGTTTCCAACAACGAATACAAGGGAAGAAAGCCCGTACGCCGCAGATGAAAGTATATTTATGCAGGTCACTTCAATGTCTGAACTTTATGATTATAACACCGCGCGCGACGTTGTTCAGGCAGGGTTGACTAATAATCCTTTGACCCAGAATTCATTTTTAAGCAGCAGTCAAATGGATAATATGCAACGTGCGTATAAATTGGGAACCAAAGTATTCATTATAAGAGACAGTGCGCGTTGTTATACTGTTCCTGTTGCATCTTTGACACCCGCAGAATCTGCCGTTGTTGCACAATCGTTTGCAAATTGTGTAAGCAGATAATAAAAATAAAAAATATAAATAACCGCCTTTTAGGCGGTTTTTATATAGAAAAAAATCATAAGCATACTTGATAAAATAATGTTTTTTTGGTATAATCATCATTATGAAAATCACCAGAAGACAACTTTTAAAAACAGTTAGTTTTAGTGCGCTTGTTGTTGGGATATCGCCACGTGTTGCGTTTTCGGCACCTAATTCTTTAAAATCAGTTCGCACTGGGGTGCAACCTGGCGGAAAAACGCGCCTGGTTATTGAAACTACGGGGCGTCCATCATACAATCTTTCCTATGGTGAAAAACAATTGTTTGTTAATTTGTCAAACACCAACGGCAAAAGCGATGTAAATACTAAACTTGCAAATGGTACTTTGATATCGCGCGTCACCCAGATTCAAGACGGAACCACATTGCAAATTTCTGCTACGTTGACTGGCGCCATAGATGCAATCGAAAAAAATCAAATTATGGTATTGGAACCAAATGGTGATAATGATTATAGATTGGTTTTGGATTTTGCCGCTGGGGCAGGGGTTGGTATTAATTCTGGAATATCGCCCCAAAAGGCTGAGAAGCAAGAATCAAAACCAACCGCAAAAGAATCAGATATTAAACAACATATAATTGTAATAGATGCAGGCCACGGTGGCAAAGATCCGGGCTGTATAGGACGTGGTGGTACTAAGGAAAAAACTGTGGTTTTATCAGTTGCCAAAAAATTAAAATCTAAATTGGATGCTAACGGATACAAAACATTTTTAACACGTTCAAATGATACTTATTTGAAATTGGCGGATCGTGCCGAAATCGCAGAAAAAAAACATGCTGATTTATTTATATCGTTGCATGCAAATGCAAACCCCAGTCGGGATATGCGCGGATTTTCAATTTATACATTGTCTGAAAAGGCATCAGACGAAGAAGCTCAAAAGCTTGCAGATTCTGAAAACGCGGCTGATAAAATAGATGTTGATGGATTTGAACAGTTTTCCAAAGATATTCGTGTCGCGCTGTCTGCTTTGCAACAACACGCTGTTGCGGAATTAAGCGAAGAGTATGCTAACGGTTGTGCAAAAAGTTTAAATCGTGCATCTATTGAACAACAAAAGGGTCCAGCTGTTCGTCATGCACCATTCGCGGTGTTACGTTCAACTGTACCTGGGGCACTGATAGAATTGGGGCATTTATCAAACAAAAAAGAAGAAAATCTTTTGAAATCAGACGACCACCAAAACAAATTGGTTGCCGCTATAGTCAAATCTATAAATGCATATGATTTTGATGTATAAAAAAACGGTCATATGACCGTTTTTTTTATTTTATTCTGTTAACTTTATAAAACATGCCTTGGCGACTAAAGTTTTTTATGTTTTTTGCGCCGATATAACTGCCACAACTGCGCAGGGCACCACAAATATCATTTATCGTATCGCGTATAGGACCAGTAAACGGAACAAGTTTTCTTTCTACGCCTTCACTGGTTCCGGATTTAGTAGTTTCGCCATAATTTGCCTGTTGTGCGCGAAAGCTGCTCATTCCCCAGTATTCTTTATAATATTTTTCTTCAATAATATTTTCTTTGGTTTCTGGATTGATTTCATCGGTTTTTATATATCGAACAACCTTGTTGCTATCTGATTCTTCACATCCAACAAACATAGAGCCTGACATACAAAAATCAGCCCCCGCAACAAAAGCCTTACAAAAATCACCATTTTGCTTAAATCCACCATCAACGATAACATAACCGCCGACCTGGTGTGCAGCGTTTGCACAATCTATGGTCGCAGACAATTGTGGTCGACCACAGCCCGTCTGATTGCGGGTCATACAAATCAAACTGGGGCCGATACCTTGCTTAACCAAATTTGCACCTGCCAGAATTAATTTTTGGGTTTCATCCCCACTACATACATTGCCCACGGCAATAATTTTTGTTGGATATTTTGCACGCAAAGTTTTTACGCAATCGGTAATTTCTGGGATATATGCGTTCGGTACATCTAATAATATACTAAACCCAGCGTTCGTTTTTTCAGCAATTTTTGATAGTTTTTCTAATTCATTTTCCCAATTTCGTTTACCGACCGTTACAAAAAGACGCGCCAGGGCAACACTATTTTCAAGCCCATCATCATCAATCGCGGCGCTATTATCTGGATTTGTAATAATATCATTAATAAAATCTATAATTTGTTCTGCATTATAAAACTTATGCAATGTGGCGCACATTTTATTTTTTAATAATTCGCGTGCAATATCAAATGTTCCTGTTTGAGTCATATTTGCAGACATTATAGGCACACATCGCAAAGGAATTTTTTGAAAATTACGAATAATATCAACTTCGCCCCTGTGGTTTATAGTAGTTGTTTGTGGGGCAATTAAAACATCGTCAAAATCCAATTGAATATCGTTGTGTATAATCATATGACACACCTTTTTTGAATATCAGGTGAAATCTGGTGGCGGAGACGAAGGGGTTCGAACCCTTGATACAGTTGCCTGTATACGCGATTTCGAGTCGCGCGCATTCAACCAGCTCTGCCACGTCTCCGTATTGCTTTTGCTGGACAAATTATATATAAATGAAATAAAAAATCAATCGTTTAATTTTTATACAAAAAAACCTATATGATTCACACATTTTCTAGTATATAATAACGAACAATAAAGGAAATTTTTATGAAAGGTTTTTATCAACAGGTTTACGATTTAGTTGCAAAAATTCCTGCTGGAACGGTTTCTACGTATGGCGATATAGCAAAAATGTTGGGGCATCCACGGGCTGCACGATTTGTGGGTTATGCAATGAATGCAGCTTGTGAATCTGACGATTTGCCGTGGCACAGATTAACTTTCTCAGACGGACGTTTGTGGGACGGTCAATGGGAACAGGTTCAACGTGATTTATTAACCGCCGAAGGTGTAGGCTTTACAAAAGATGGCAAAATAGATGTTGAAAAATACAGATGGCGTCCCGGCGGAATTTCTGCCCCAGAAAATTTAAGTGATTTGCCACTAAAATTTTAACGTTTCTGTGTTTTTCTTAGTATTTTTTCAAAAATCTTTGATTCTGGTAATGTACGCAAAGTAAAAAACCAAGATTGAACATCTAAATCTTTGTCTTTTGTTTTCATACGTTTGTCCATATCGTCGCGGGTCTTTGGGGTTGGTTCTATAACATTTGCCCCGGGTATCCAATTTGCAGGTGTCGGAACGCCAAAAGCATCTGTTGTCTGCAAAGCCATCAGAACGCGTTTGATTTCCGATATATTGCGCCCTGTGGTTTGGGGATAATACAAAATAGTGCGAATGATTCCATTTGGGTCAATTATAAATATTGCACGAACAGTTTTTGTATCAGACGCGTGCGGATGAATCATACCGTACAATTTGGCAATTTTCATATCTAAATCTTCTATGACAGGGAAGGTTATATTTACGTTTTTTAAACCATTAAATTCTATGTTTTCATAAATAGCCCGAAACCACGCCAGATGTGAATTTATTGCACCAACAGAAAGTCCTAAAATATCTGTGTTCATTTTTTGAAATTCTTTGATTTCTGATTGAAATGCTATAAATTCAGATGTGCAAACTGGGGTAAAATCCAATGGATGTGAAAACAATATAACCCAACGATTTTTGTAATCTTCTGGAAATTTTACTACCCCATTTGTAGTGTGTGCCACAAAATGTGGTGCCATATCACCGATAAGAGGCATTTTGTATTCAATATTTTTATTCAAATCGCAATCGTGCATAAAAAACTCCTTTTTTAATATATTATCAGCTTGTGTCTTAAAATCCCATAGGGGTCTTTTCACAAAAAACAAATAATTATAAGAAAAAACTTTATTTTTTATAAAATATGCTATCATAATGTGTGGTATAATGAAGACAAAAGGGAATATTTACACGATGAAACGGTCAGATATTATAAGAAGTTTACAGGTTCAATATACTAATATGCGCACCAGTGATGCAATGGCTATGTTGGATACGGTTTTGGGTGAAATGATGAACGCAATTGCGGACGACAACAGAATTGAAATACGTGGTTTTGGAACATTTCAACCGCGAACACGCGCAACAAAAAACGGCTATAACCCATCTACGGGTGAAACTATATTTTTACCTGAAAACAAAACAATATTGTTTAAGCCAAGTCGTGAATTAACAAAAAAAATGAACGGATAAAAAATGTCAGTTGGAATAAAAAATCATAATCGCGATAGATACGAACGTGTTCGTCGTTTGATGTGGATAAAATGCGAAGCGTGTGGTCGATTGGTGTTCTATAAAGATTATAAAAATAATAATTACGTATGTCCGCGTTGTGGTCGTGCATTTATAATGACACCAAAACAAAGATTTGATTTGTTGTTTGATGATGTAAATTACCAGAAATTTGAATTACCAGTTAACACTGATGACCCGTTGGATTTTTCTGACCGTGTTTCATACAAAGACAGATTGGCTGAGGCACGTAATGACACCGGTACAAATGACGCTATATCAACTGCGGATGGTAAAATAGGTGATATAAATTCTACTGTTTGCGTGATGAACGGTGATTTTATGATGGGGTCAATGGGACGTGCAGCAGGTGATGCGATTGTTGCCAGTATTGAACACGCAATTGAATTAAAAAATCCATTTATTATGGTTACTTGCAGTGGTGGCGCTCGTATGCAAGAAAACATCTTGGCATTGATGCAAATGGCGCGCACTACTATTGCAGTGAATAAATTACACGAAAACAAATTACCATATATTGTTGTTTTAACAGACCCAACGTTTGGCGGGGTAACGGCTTCGTTTGCAATGTTGGGGGATATTCATATTGCAGAATCTGGCGCCAGGGTAGGATTTGCAGGTCGTCGTGTTATTGAACAAAATATTCATGAAAAATTGCCGTCCAATTTCCAAACTGCTGATTATTTATATGATCACGGTATGGTCGATATGGTTGTTCCACGTGTTGAATTAAAATCTGCAATTGAACGTGTTTTATCGGTCTTGACTAAACAGCCACGTGAAGCAAAAACCATAGATGTTAAAACACCAAAATTTGATGCGCCGAAAAAATCGCGCGACTTTGGTAAGACGCCTGAATATGATCGTGTATTAATGGCGCGAAATGAAAACAGACCGCACTTTTTGGATTATGTTGCAGGTATTGTGGATAATTGGTCATACCTTGCAGGGGATAGATATTTTGGCGAAGATGCGGCAATGGGTTCCGGTATTGGTTATTGGTATGGTATCCCAGCTGTTATAATTGGCCAGGAAAAAGGACGTACCATAGAAACCCGTCAGCAACATCGTTTTGGTATGCCTAATCCAGAGGGCTATCGCAAAGCGCAACGTATGATGAGGTTGGCTGAAAAATTCAATTTACCCTTAATATCGTTGTTTGATACTGCTGGTGCTTTTGCGGGTGGTGCTGCTGAAGAGCGCGGACAATCCCAGGCGGTTGCATCAACTATTGCAATGGGATTAAAAATGGCTGCGCCGTATGTTGCTGTTAATGTAGGCGAAGGTGGCTCTGGTGGTGCAATTGCAATTGGTACCGGCGACAGGGTTATGATGTTAGAAAACGCAATATATTCAGTTATTGCGCCCGAATCTTGCGCCAGTATTTTGTGGAAAGATAATAAATTCAAAGCCCAAGCGGCAACAGCATTGAAATTGACAGCACGTGATATGGCATCGTTAAATGTCATAGATAAAATAATCTCTGAACCCGCGGGTGGTGCACAAAAAGATTGGCAAACAACTATGGAACTGGTTGCAAAATCTGTTGCAGATGCAATTGTGGAATTACAGGAAACACCTGTATCTGAATTACCACAAGAACGCGCTAAGAAATTCCTTGCTATGACGCGAGATGTTGAAATATATCAACCAGATCACGTTCCCGAAGATAAACAGGTATAAAAAAAACCGTCAGTTTTGACGGTTTTTTTTAATAAATATAATCTGATTGTTTGTGTTTAAGCCAATCTGAAAGAATTTTTGTCATTTGCAAATTCGGATATTCTTTCATTTTTTCATTATGGTTTTCACGAAAATCAGCGATGGCTAAATCATACATATCGTTCACATCAACTTTGCTAAGGAATTCAATCTTGTTCGCCCCACATTGATAAAAACCTAAGTCATCCGTACATCTTTCTTTGATTATCGGAGTAAGGGGTTTAACAATATATATCTGATGTTTCTTTGGACGAATAGTCCCAGTTAACACGCGATGCCATAACATAGTATCAAATGCATTATCACAAAAATGTATTACAGGTTTATCTATGTACCAACGTCCGTTTCTGCCGGTGGTATAGCTTTCGTCATCTACAAAGGGATCCAGCGCGACCACTTGTGTCCCAAACGGAACAGTTAACGAATCATCCATTTTATAGATTCTACGAAACCAAGCATTTTCAGTAATAATTTTATAATAAGTTTGCATACGTCCCCCTATCACACATTATATATAATACACAAAATGTGTTTTGTCAATGTTTTGCACGATAAAAAATAAAAACACCCGCTTGGGTGTTTAATTTTTTGTGGCGGAGCGTATAGGACTCGCTTGCTAACATATGATATATGTTGCTGCGCGGCATTCGTTTGATGTTCGCTATACTTTCGTTTGCAAACATCAACTCATTGTCGAACCTTCGTTGCTTCGCAACTTGTCCGGTTCTTCGTCCTAACTTTCCACATCACAAAAATAAAAACACCCGCTTGGGTGTTTAATTTTTTGTGGCGGAGCGTATAGGACTCGAACCTATGGACCGCTATAACACGGTCACGGATTAGCAATCCGCTGCATTACCACTCTGCCAACGCTCCGAATGTGTGGTATTATATATAAACTGTTTGTTAAATGCAATCAGAAATTTATACTTTTTTGATTATTAGAATACAGCGATAAAAACAAAAAACATTTGCCTTTGATATTCCATATACTTTATAATTACAACAAGACCAACAAACTGTTGGATGGTTTAATTTTCTAACCAAAGGAAAGGACGATATGAAACGATACATAATTTTAACATCTATTTTGGTGCTGACTGCCTGTGGCGGCGGCTCTGGCGGCGGCGGGGTTCCAACACGCCAGGCGGTTTCTGACGAAGCTGTTCAAAGCAATAAAAAAATTACGTCTATGGCCTCAGAAATATTAGTGGGTGCAGATGGGTCGATTATTACACCATCTATGTCGCGTTCATCAACGGTGCGTTATAACGGGCAAGATTACACATCGTACAGACTAGACGATGTTACGTTTAAAATGGGGGGCGAAGATTCGTTGGTCAAATTTGAACTTGATGAAAGTGGTAAGATAATTGCCCTTGGTAAATATGACAGAAGTGATGATTTTACAGGCGATCCAACATACGCGCTTAGCGAAGAGGGACGTTTTGAACGCACATCGGATACTGCCTTTGAAAAAACATTGTATTCGTATGGTATCAGTGAAACAGAATTAGATTATACGAACGGTGTATCAGAAATTGTATCTGCGCATTTTCATCACGGTATTGATTTTACGAACGATGATGGCAATTTATCAACCGCTGCAATCAAAGAAAGATTGCTAGCTAAATTGCGCCGGGAATTAGACAAATTAAAAGCATCACAACCAGATGATTCTAATGATGCTATCATAGAAGACGCATATACAACCTATGCGGCAAGAATTAATGCGATGACTTCATTTGGGGCACCAGAATCAGCACACGCGACATTAACAATTGAAGGTGTGGACAAAGGTTTAAGATATGCTGACCTTGGTTTTGCTAAATTGACCATCGTAGGCGAAGGCGAATCATATACCCCATATGTGGGCGGATACGATTCCATTAAGATAGACCCCAGCGCATTGCCAGCTAATACAACATTTACTGGAACTGTTATTGCTGGTATAGATCACAAACAAACAGGCGAAGACGATGCTGGTGCTTTGGTTCGCCAAGACGACGCAACATTAACAATGAACACCGATGGTCATTTTGAATTGGTTATGGATAATTTGGCTGCCGCTGATTCAGAACATACTGGTCATTGGTACACATTGACTGTGGCAAAGGATGCAGATGGTGCACCGACATTTACAGTTGGCGGAACAAATACTATCACTGGATTTGATTTGCCAAGTGGCGCGCAAACAGTGTCTTTTGATACATCTGATTGGCAGGCATACGATCAACAATATGCTAAACACACAGACGACAACCACCGTGTTGGCGGAAGTGCCGAAGCAAATGTTTACGGCATAAATCCGAATGACCCAGAAGCAACATCTCGTTTTGGATTTAGTGAAGAATACCATTCTAATGATAACACTGTTCATAACGAAGTTGCAATCTATGGTGCCTTTGGTGGAAAAGCAGACTAAAAAAAGAAAAAAAAAATGAAAATTCCCCACTTTTGTGGGGGATTTTTTTATAGAAATATTCATAATTTTTTTCTATCATTCCTTTACTATAAAAAGATTGGTTTTGAAAAGATTTATTTCATCTTTGTTGGTAATGTGTGTTTGTTGCCTGGGAATTCAATCCTGGGCTGACGAGACACAGGCAAAAACAACCAAATCAGAAATAACAAAAACTGGTTCGGACGATACTATAAAAAAGCAAAAGGATACAAAAACACAAACTATAACAATGTCGGCATTAAACGCTGTAAAAATCGCAGGGCAATTTGTTGACCACGGTGAATATGACCAGGCATTACAAATTTTAACAAAAATGCCACAAACTAATAATTTGCCTGTTGAAATTGAACGTTGGTATTTGCTTGCACAAATTGAACAGCGTCGTGGTAATATTGATGAAGCAATCAAAATATATAAAAAAATTCTTGATGACCAACCAGATTTAGTCAAAATTCGGTATGAATTGGCGCTTTGTTATATGGCAAAAAAACAATGGTATCGTGCGGATTACCATTTGCGGCTTGCTATGGCGGGTAAAGATATTCCAGATGTTATAAAACAACAAATGATGTATTATCGTTATATTGCCCGCAAAAACAAACGTTGGAATGTTTGGTTTAATTTTGGTGCCGCCCCAGATAATAACGTGAACCAGGCATCTGGGGGTGAAGAATGTCTGGAAGGCTTTATGGGGTATTTTTCAGGTTGCACCCCATATACCCAGCCGGAAAAAGCTGTGGGTTATAATCTACTTTTGGGTGGAAATTATGAATTCGTTTTGTCAGACCATTGGCGTCTAAAAAACGAAGCTAACATTTATTCAAACATATACAACAAACATAAATTTGATGATTTGTATGTTTCACTGTCATCTGGACCACGTTATATTTGGGAAAGGGGTGATGTTTGGTTGGCAGGTATTGCATCCCGTCGTTGGTATGGTTGGGACAGGTATAATTGGTCGCTTGGTGGAAAAATAGACACGCATTACGATTGGAATCGTAAATTGTCATCCGGATTGTCTTTGCGCGTGTTAAATAATGATTATGATGAATATGGTGATTATATGAACGGCCAAACATATTCTGTTGCACCGTATATTTCGTATTCTATTGATTCTACTAAATATATTGTTTTGCGCGGTGGCTTGGACAGAGATACTGCTAAGAAAGAAGTTTATGCTAATTGGCGATATAGTACGGGTATTGGATTTGGTGCAGAAATCCCTTGGGGATTTAGTGTGTATTTTGAACCGTCTTTTTCGTGGACTAATTATGATGGACCACGTTGGGTTGTCCAGGACAATGATTATAAACCAATAACAGAACGCGATTTTACACAAAGATATACTTTGTCTGTGTCGAATAACAAGATAGATTTTTGGGGATTTGTACCAACTTTGACATTTTCATATACTAATCGCGATTCAAATATTCATTCGCGCGAATATGAAAAATGGACCACAGAATTTACTATGCGCCAAAAATTCTGATTTTATATTGCTTTTTTGTTCATAATTCATTAACATAGCCCGTAAACCAAAGGATTTTTTACTATGCAAATCAGATTATATAATACGATGTCCCGCAAAATAGAAGATTTTGTGCCGCTGCAACCCAATCACGTTGGTTTTTATTCTTGTGGTCCTACGGTTTACCATTATGCACATTTGGGAAATTTAAAGACAATGATTCATAATGATTTGTTAAAACGTATGTTTCTTGCAAACGGATTTGATGTGCATCACGTTATGAATATTACAGATGTTGGTCATTTAACAGACGAAGATAATGATTCTGGCGAAGATAAAATGGAAAAGGGCGCCGCCCGCGATAATAAGTCTGTATGGGATATTGCTAAATTCTATCTGGATGAATTTTTACGTGATACAGATGCGTTAAATAATATGCGTCCTACTGATATGCCACACGCCACTGATTATATTACCGAACAAATTGAATTGATTCAAAAACTTGAAAAAATGGGATATACATACGAAATTCCAGATGATGGGATTTACTATGACACATCTAAGTTTGTTGATTATGGCATATTAACCGGTGGATCTTTGGCGGGACAGCGTGCTGGTGCACGTATAGAATTCAACAACGAAAAAAAGAATCCAACAGATTTTGCACTGTGGAAATTTTCGCCAAAAAATGAAAAACGCCAAATGGAATGGGATTCTCCGTGGGGTGTTGGGTTCCCGGGCTGGCACACAGAATGCTGTGCTATGAGTATGAAATTGCTTGGTGACCATTTTGATATTCACTCCGGTGGTGAAGATTTATCACGCGTCCACCACAATAATGAAATTGCACAATCTGAACCCATAGTTGGCAAACCCTGGGTAAATTATTGGGTGCATTTTGGTTTTTTGTTGGATAAAAGTGGTGAAAAAATGGCTAAATCAAAGGGCGATTTTTTAGGGATGAACGCTCTTCGTGACCGCAATATAGACCCAATAATTTATCGTTATTGGGTGGTTTTGGGACATTTTCAATCACAAATGGCTTTTTCTTTCGAAGCATTAGATGCCGCGGCAACAGGTTATAAAAACTTGGTACGCAAAATCGCTGATTTGATGAACAATAATAACGATAAAATTGATTCAGAAACATACCAACAATGGCACGATAAAATTTTGGCTCCAATGTCTGACAATTTAAAAACTGCTGAATCTTTGGTGGTATTTCAGGATTTATTGAAACAAAAAGATATAAATTCTGCGACAAAATTGGCATTGGTAAAATTTGTTGATGATTTATTGGGATTAAAATTTATCGAGAATGCCAAAAAATTACATGATTTGGAATCTGAAACGGCACCACAAGAAATCCAAAATTTAGCCCAACAACGTTTTAACGCAAAAAAATCACGGGATTTTACGACGGCTGATAACCTGCGTAATCAAATTGATGTGGCAGGTTGGACGGTTATGGATACGACCGACGGTTTCAAGTTGGTAAAAAAACAATAAAATTTTTATAAAAAACCGCTTGAATATAGTGCGTTTTGTGCTATATTACATCACAGCTTAAAAGAGGAATATTCATGAATTACCCATATATGCCAAAATCTACAGCCCTTTGGTTGATTGAAAATACTGCGTTAACATTTGAACAAATCGGTGAATTTTGTGGCCTGCATGAATTAGAGGTTAAAAATATTGCTGATGCTGAATCAAATAAAATGCAGGGACTTAACCCGATTATCAATGGTCAGGTTACACGTGAAGATATTGAAAAATGCGAAGCTGATCCGAACGCACGTTTGACTTTGCGTGATGTTATTATCGAAGCTCAAAAGAAACAAAACAAAAAAGGTGTTGGTTATACTCCAAAATTGCATCGTCAAAATCGTTTAGGCGGGATTTTGTGGATTTTAAAAAATTATCCAGAATTATCGGATGGCCAGGTTGCACGCCTTATGCGAAGCACAAATCCAACTGTTGCATCAATTCGTAATAAAACCCACAAATCATATTCTTTGATTCAGATTCAAAGTCCGATTGTGTTGGGGTTGATTTCTGAATCTGCATTACACGAAGCGATTGCCAAGGCTCAAAAATCACACAAATAATTTTTACGTTTCACAATAAATCAAAGGTTTTTTTATGGCCAAAAAACTAGATGAAGCAACAAGATTACTAGTAGATTCTTTGCCGGAAAGTTTGAAAGAATTGGCAATATCGGCTAATGAAATAGGGTATCTGTCCAAAATGGATTTTGATGCCGCTATCCAGGCAGACGAAGTTCCGGACGAAGAACAAGACGAAGTTCTTGAATTTTTTAAGCAAGATTTAGGATTAGAAATTCTTGAAACAGACGGTGATAGATTTGCTCGTGATATGGAAAAATATTACGAAGACGACGATGAAAATTATAACCGTGATAAAACCCGTGATTTATTGAATGCTGACGCGGAACAGGTTGATGTTAATGACGAAGATTACGAACATTACGCAAAACAATTGGAACGCAGTTCTACGGGGAACCTGGTTCTGGGCGTTCAAGATTCTGTTCAATCTTACTTAAAACAAATTGGTACAGTCCAATTGTTGACTGCAGCTGGCGAAATTGCTATTGCACAACGCATAGAAGCGGCATCTCGATTGATGGTATATGGTTTATGTGAAAGCCCTATGACAATTCAGGCAATGTTGGATTGGTTCCAACAGCTTGAAAATGGTGATATTCGTCTGCGTCATATCATAAACCTTGAAGTTATGTATTCAAGTGAAGCTGAACAAAAATCCTTGGCTGTTTTGACAGATACTTTGAAATCCAAAGGCGTGGAACAAGTTGATGATTTAAACGATGAAGATTTGGACGATTTAGAAGAATCTGTTTCTTCTGATACAGAAGAAGATGATGAAGACGAAGAATTGTCAGAAGACGAAGATGGCAAAAAAGAAGATACTCAACGCAGTTCATCTGGTGTTCCAATTCCAGTGATGGAAGAAGCGCTTTTGCCAATGATTACAGATTTGTTTGCAAAAATAAAACGCATCTTTTCGGGTATGCAAAAACTGCAATCAAAACGTCTGGAAAATCTTTTGAATTCATCAAAGCCAGACGAAGCGCTTGAAAAGAAATATAACAAAGCACGTCTAGAATTGTTTGAATATGTTGGAAAGATTCGTCTTAATGATGATAGAATTGCAGAAATTATGGAAAAACTGACCAAACGTGATCAGCTGTTGATGGGGTTAGAAGGAAAAATGTTGCGTTTGGCATTGGCTTGTAAAATAAAACGTGAAGATTTCTTAGCAGAATATGTTGGTAACGAATTAAACAGAAATTGGATAAAAAAATTGGCAAAGAACAAAAGTGCTGCGTGGCAGAATTTTGCTAAAAAACACCAGGACGATGTTTTAAAAATTCAAGAAGATATTACCGCAATTGCCGAAGAAACAGGTCAACCAACATCCGAATATAAAAAGGTTGTTGAATTGGTTCGTCGTGGCCAAAGTGAAGCGGCCCGCGCAAAGCGTGAAATGATAGAAGCAAACTTGCGTTTGGTTATAAAATTTGCAAAAAAATCAAGCAATCGTGGCTTAGGGTTGGATTTTTCTGATTTGGTCCAAGATGGTAATATTGGATTAATGAAAGCTGTTGATAAATTTGATTATCGTCTGGGTAATAAATTTTCTACATACGCAACAAATTGGATTCAACAGGGTATTTCGCGCAGTATTGCTGACCAGGCCCGCACAATCAGGATTCCTGTGCATATGATTGATAATATACACAAAATTCAACGTGCTACACGTCAGTTTATGCATAAACACGGACGTCAACCAACTGCTGAAGAATTGTCAAAAATTATTTATTTACCTGTGGATAAAATCCATAAAGCAATGAAGGTTAATTTACGTCCTATATCACTTGAAGCGCCTGTTGGTACAGAAGATGATAGTTCTAGAATAGAAATTATTGCTGATGAAACTGCAAAGAATCCGTTTACATCTGCAGCACAAAAGAATTTGCGTAAAATTGTTACCCAAATTTTATCTGAATTGGATCCAAAAGAAGAAACGGTTTTGCGTCAACGTTTTGGTATGTCAACGAATAAAACCAGTACTCTTGAAGAAGTTGGTGAATATATTGGTGTTACGCGTGAACGTATTCGTCAGATTGAACAAAAAGCACTGAATAAACTAAAACATCCAACACGTGCACGTAAATTACGTAGTTTCTTAGAAGATTAATTTAAATACGCCCGCATAATTTTTTTGCGGGTCTTTATTAACATAAAGGAGTATCAAAAGTGGACTCGGGATATAGAACTCTTTTATTCTGCACCGGTGTTTCAGGTAGTGGAAAAAGTTATTTTATAAAAAATATTTTACCACAAAACACATTTTATAACCTTAAATCTGCAACAACACGTCCTATGCGTGAAGGCGAACAGGATGGTCGTGAATATTATTTTCGTGATGAAAAATATTTTGAAACAGAAAGTTTTGCAACCAAATTATGGGTAAATGAAGCATTCTGGAAACCTGGTATACCAAAGTGGATGTATGGGGTTCCTTCTTTTGAAGTTTGCAATAATCTGGGGCGCAATCTGGTTTATGATGTAATTCAACCAAAATATATTCGTGAAATGATTGATTGGTTTAAAAATTCTGAGTTTTGTGGTACACCGTTAATAGATTTTTACGATTACCAGGTCAAAATTTTATGGTTTCAACCGCCTGTGAACAATATAGAAATTGCGCAAAAACGACAAAATATGCCAAATGATTTAGAAGTCCGACGTGCTAATACCTGTAATTTAGAAGATTTTGCAGCAGTGAATTTATGTCCAGATCATCGGGTTATATGTAACCCACAAAAATTATATATGGACAGAAAACTACGCAATTTTTTGAGGCAATTTAGAACAAAATAAAAAAGCGTCATTTTTGGCGCTTTTTTATTTTACATATATTTACGTATTGCGGTATAAATAATCCCTAAATCAGTTTTTAATAATTGTGATTTAACTTTGTCTGCATCGTTTGTTTGTTCTGCCCCAGATATTATTTTTTCAAAATTACGAACAAATTGTGTCGCTTGGGAATTAAATACTTTATCAGATTTCAACAATTCGCGTATTTGTTTTTTATCGGTTGCATCAAACATTTTAACCAACCACTTTGCAAAAATTTTATCATCGCCATCATTATATTTTTTCCAGATTACATCTGGTATATCTGCACCTATGGCGCGAGTTAAATCGACAGATTGTTCATACAATTTTTCAAACAACTTATCTGTGTTGGCCAAGAAATCTTTTGTGCTGACTGGTTTATATGTTGCAGATGGTGCAACTTTAATCGCATCCATTGGGGCAGATGCGCGTGCAATCATCATTTGTTTGTTTAAACTTTGCATAGCATCAACCGCTTTGGCATAATCAGACATTAAATCTATCATTTGTTGACGTGATTGGCCTGCTAAATCACCCAATTGTGTAGATGAATTATTAATATTTTCCAATGATTCAGAAATAGTTGTCTTCATCAAATTAATTTTATCAACTAATGTATTCACAATTTGTTCTATGTTTTCGCTCATATCCCTTGAACCCGCAGACAAATCGGGCAGGGCTTTATAATATCTTTCTATTAATTCAGATAATGGTTTTAATTGTTCGGTGGTTTCTGTTGACATTTTAATGAGGTTTTCTGATTGTCCTGATAATTGTGCGTGTGCTTTATTCATTTCTATCAATGTTTCTCGAACACCAATACCCATGCTTTTTACAGAATTAGCAAATTCTGTAGCTGCGCTTTTCGTGTTTTCAAGAGTATTATTTGCCACACCAGACACATCTTGCAATTCTTTGACAACCCCTGTTGAAAAATCGTGAATTTCACCATTAAATTTATTTGTTAAACCTGTCAATTCATTTGCAACACCACGCACAGACGTCTGGGTTGTAGCTGTTGAATTATTCAAAGATTCAATAGCAAATTCCAACTTGCGGATTTGTTTGTCTATAGATGATTCAGCCAATCTAACAGCAGATGCTACTATGTTTGCTGTTTCTGTTAATGTATTAGATTGTCTTATTAATTCTTTGCCTGTTCGTTTAGTAAATTCAGATAACTTAGTCAGATAATCATTTAACAATTTGTCATTTTGGTGCATGGTTTCATCATATTCAGATGATGCAGATTTTACATTGTTAAAGCCATCAGCTACACTTGCTGACAAATCTGTTAATTGCTGTTGCAATTGATTTGCCGAACCTGTTAAATTATTCATATTGTCGTTGCCTGCGTTAAATGAAGATTGTAGTTGTTCGGAAATTTGTCTTTCTTGTTCTATACATTGGTCGATTTGTTCTTTTATTTGATTAGATTTTTCAGTTGTTGTTGCTGTTGTATCAGAAATTTTATTTAATAACACTTCTACATTTTCTGTAAAAACATCGGTTATATGCTGAATGTCTTGCCATGCACCAGAATTTACTATTGTTTGTAATCCATCAACTGTATTATCTAAACGCTGTGACATATTAGCAACTTTTTTTGTTGCATCATCGGCTAATTCAACCAATTTGTCGTTTTGTATTGTCAAATCATTTTTTATTTGTTCTGTGCGTTGAATTTGTCCACTTAACGTATCAGACATTGATTTAAAATTGTTATCGATTTTATCGATTTCATCTTTGAACAACAATTGTAAAACATGTGCGGCATCTTGAATTTTTGCCTGTTCTGGATGTGTCATAATTTCTAACAAAGATTGCATAACCTGTTGAGATTTGTGTGAAATAAAAAAGATAAACCCTAAAGCAATAAATAACAAAAAGCCAAGCGATAACGATACAATTAACAATGTTTGATTCATAATTTCTTTCTCCTGAAAAATAATAAACTAAACTTCCTTGCAGTCCAAGGAAATATATACTAGAATCTTTACAAGAAAGCAAGAGTATAAATGGCACAAAAACAAATTTTTTCACCCAATCAAAACGTAGCATCTAATCCAAATGAAAATATTTGGGTCCAGGCCAATGCAGGCACTGGTAAAACAACGGTTTTGATATTGCGACTTTTGCGAATTTTATTCCGAGATTCACGTTCTGAAAACAATATAAAATCTGGTGTACTGTGTTTAACGTATACTAATGCTGCCGCAGGCGAAATGCGTAATCGAATTTTATCAGATTTGCGTAAATGGGCAATGTCGGATGATGAAACTTTGGCGGAATTATTGCAAGATATTACCGAAAACAACACTGTTAGCCGTGATGATATAACGTATGCGCGACAAATCTTTTTTACATACATAGATAACCCGGAAATATTAAAAATAAAGACAATTCACAGTTTTTGCGAAGAAATTTTGCATCGTTTTCCAATTGAAGCAGGTATAAGTCCTTCTTGGTCCCTGGTTTCGGGTGCTGCACAAACCGCTTTGTTGCAAAACGCTTTTGAACAAATGATAAAAACATCTGTTGATGAAAATACAAAACATACTTTGGATGCTTTTTATAAGATTGTGGATATAAAATCAGAGTATTTCTTAACAGATTTACAAAAATTATTAGTTGGACACTATAAATCATTTTTTTTGGTTGATGATGTTAATAAATATCGTGAATATTTTATAACAAAAACAAAAGAAATTTTAGGATTAAATAAACCACAATCAGATATTGTTCCAAAACAAGAAATTATAAAAATAATTGACTATGCTACAAACAAAGAAAAAGACGCAAAAAAACAAATCTTGTATTTGCAGAACATTGTTAATTATTCAAAACAATATATTGATAATACAATAGATTTTCAAAAATACAAAACAATTTATTTGACCGATAAAAATGAAATAAATAAAAATATTTTGAAACATGATGCTTTTATGAACGAAGCAACGCGTGTATATAATTTTCAACAATATTTATTAAATAAATCTATTTTTGAAAACACTGTGGCTTTGTTTGATTTATCTTTGTCTTTTGCGAACATGTATAAAAATATAAAACAAGAACACAATTTCTTAGATTTTGAAGATTTGATTTTATATACGCAAAAATTATTTGCGCAACCAGATGTTATGGGTTGGGTTTTGTCTCAATTAGATGTGTCTATTTCGCATATTTTGGTTGACGAAGCACAAGATACCAGTCCACAACAATGGAATGTTTTACGAACGCTTGCAGGCGATTTTTTTACAGACGGTAATACAAAAAACAATCGTTCAATATTTGTTGTTGGCGATACTAAACAATCTATATACGGCTTTCAAAGCGCCGATCCGCGTGCATTTGTGCTAAGCAAAGATGCGATTGCGGAACAAATAAAACAAAACTATCGTACAATACGCGAAGTGCCACTGGATCAAAGTTTTAGGTCTGTGGAACCAATATTAAAAACAGTAGATTGTTTTTTTGAAAATCCGGCTATTGTTCAAAATACAAATTTTTACAACAACAAACACAAGTGTATCAGACTTGGCGAACCCGGGTTTGTGGAGATTCACAATTTATCAAAATATAATGCAACTGGTGTCGATAAAACAAAACAATACGTTCAAACTATTGCAGAAAAAATAGAGTTTGTTGTAAAAATAGAAAAACGTTCGCCAAACGATATAATGGTTTTGGTGCAAAAAAGAAATCCTTTTGCAGACGCTTTATCGGCAGAGTTAAAAAAGAGGGGTGTTAGCGTAGCGGGCAGTGACAGAATAAAATTACCGTCTTTTCCTGCAATAAAAGATATGCTACACTTGGTTAGATTTTGCATTGATAATCAAAATGATTATAGTTTATGTTGTGTGCTAAAAAGTCCTTTTTATCAATTGAAAGAACGTGATATTTTTAATTTATGCAAAACAAAACAGATGTCGGGTTTTGATACAATATTAGATGTTTTGCGTGAAACATTACCGAACATTTATAATGATTTAATTGATACGATAGATAAATCAAAAAAACTGGCACCATATTCATTTTTTAACTATGTTTTAAATAAAAATGATAATCGTAAAAAAATTATTTCTGCACTTGGTAAACAAGTTATAGATCCACTCGAAGAATTTCTTACTATGTGTTTGGCATACGAAAGAACCCAGCCAGGTACATTGTATCATTTTATCAAATGGTTTATTACTGGTGATAGTGAAATAAAACGTGATATGGATGCATCAAATGGTGTTCGTATAATGACTGTGCACGGAAGCAAAGGACTAGCATCGCCAATTGTGTTTTTAATAGATACTATTACCACACCCAAACCTGAAAACATATTAAATACGAATTATTTGCATGATAATCCCAATTACGATTTATGGATTTGGAAAACATCCAATTCAAATATTGTGCAAGCCATAGCAGACAAAAACAAATCAGATTCTATTTCTGAATATTACAGATTGCTTTATGTGGCAATGACTAGAACACGTGATAATCTTTATATATATGGCTGCGACGGCGAAAGAATCCCAGAAATATCGTGGCATACACAATTATGGAATATTTTATCTCAAATCAAAGATGCAAAAATTGACGAAGACACTATACGGATTACAAATGACACAAAAATTGACTGATTTTTTAAATGCACAAAACAATAAAAAATATGCCACGCAAAGCGGAACCAAGATTCATACAATGCTAAAAAATATTGTGATAGATTCTGCGGTCGGCAATATTGGTGACCAAGACATTATTGAAAAAATAAGAAAAAATCCACAACTTACGCAATATTTTACACGCTTTGCAAAAACCGAGGTTCCGATTGCAGGTTTTATAAACGATGTGTTTATCAGTCGTCGCATAGATAGATTATTAATAGACCACACCACTAAAACCATTACTTTCATCGATTATAAATCAGATTTAGACAAACATACATTTATTGAACAATATAAAAAACAACTAAACGAATACGCACAATTATTAAAATCTGCACACCCAGAATATAAAATTGTGGGATATATACTATGGTTGCACGATTGGGATTTACAGAAAGTAATTTAATTATAAAAAAACCTTGAAATCCGCAGTCTTTTTTGACTATAATCCGCGTATGTTAAATACGCTTTGCATTTCAAATGTTGTTTTAATAGAAAAGCTGAATTTACAATTCAGCACTGGATTAAATATTATGACCGGGGAAACTGGGGCTGGCAAAAGTATTTTACTTGACGCATTATCTTTGGCACTGGGTGCACGTTCTGATACAGGTTTAATTCGTTCGGGGTGTGAAATTGCATCTATTACTGCAGAATTTGACAATATAAATGACAACACACGGCAAATATTAAATGAAAATGGTATAGATTGCGACGGACAATTGATATTACGTCGCACATTGGGCTGTGATGGAAAAAGCCGGGCGTGGGTTAATGATATCCCCGTATCGATAAAAACATTAAAACAAATTGGCGACGAGATTATTGAAATTCACGGCCAGTTTGAAAATCATTCATTATTAGATGCTACAACACATCTGACCGCTTTGGACGAATATGCTAAATTAAACAATCCAAAATTCAAAGAAGTCTTAGAACAAACACAAAATTCTTATGTTGATTTGTACAATTCACAAAAACAATTCAAACGATTAACAGAAATATTGGAAAAATCTGAAAGTGAACGCGATTTCTTGGAACATAATATTACGGAATTGCGTGCACTTAATCCGCAAGTAGGTGAAGAAGATGAATTATCTTCTAAACGCGCAGTGATGATGGATGCTGAAAAAAATGCTGCAATATTAAACGATGCAATTGAAGTATTAAAGAACGATGGAAATAATTTAGATGAACAAATTTGTGCTGTGGCACATATTTTAGAACGGATTAAAACAACACCAAATCCATACGCTGAACAAATTGATAAATTGTATGATGCTGCGGCGATTGTGGCGGAAGTTTCGGAACAAATAAAACCCGACAACACAAATGTTGATGATATAGATTCTATCGAAGAACGTTTGTTTGCAATTCGTGCAGCAGCACGTAAACATCGTGTTTCTGCTGATGAATTACCATCTAAATTGACACAAATGGAAAATGAATTAAATGCGATTGATAATTCAGATGCAGAATTAAAACGGTGCAGGGCGGATGTAGAAAAAAACGCAACTATATTCAACGATTTTGCACATAAATTAAGCGATTTGCGCAAAATAGCTGCAGAAAATCTGCGCAAACAAATATTGATTGAATTGCCTGATTTGAAATTAGGTTCGGCTGATTTTATGGTAAAAATAGAAAATTATGAACCAACAAAAAATGGTATCGACGATGTAGTTTTTATGATAAAAACCAACCCGGGAACACCTTTTGCACCATTACATAAAATTGCATCCGGGGGTGAATTATCGCGTTTAATGTTGGCATTACGGGTTGTACTAAATAATCCAAACAATCATAAATCTATTGTATTTGATGAATTGGATACTGGGATAAGTGGCGCAACAGCCAGCGCCGTTGGACAACGGCTTGACAGATTGTCTAAATCTGAACAATTGCTGGTTATAACTCATTCTGCCCAGGTCGCAGGATTTGCCGATAAACACTTTAAAATATCGAAACAAAGCGATGGCAATTCAACCACTACGACGGTCATAGAAATTACAGACGATGATAAAATCAATGAAATTGCCCGCATAATAAGTGGGGCAACAATAACATCTGAATCTATAGCCACCGCAAAAACATTGATAAAACATTAAAAAAACCGCCAAACTGGCGGTTTTTAATCAACAAATAAACTTAATCGTATCTAGCATTTTGTGCTTCGCGTTTTGCGCGTTGATATGCCAGAGATTCTTCTTTGGACATTTTGTCTTTGGCGTCTGAAAGTTCTTTAAATGTTTTCGCTTTGTTCTCAATTCTTTGGCAAACATTCAGAATATCTTTATGTTGTTTTGTCAATTTCATACTGATATGCATTCCCATTTCAGCAACTACAACACCCATATATGTAATAGTATGTATTCCTTGGTCCTGGTCAAAATCATATTGAATCAAAGTTTCATTGCCCAGGTTATTAATTTTGGTTGAAAAAAACAAATTGTCTTCATCGTTATTTTCAACGACATACACATCTGTTCTGCGTAAAGTCTTCAGCATCTCTGATTTTATTGCAGGATTAAGAGGATGTTTTGGTGGAAATATACCCTGTGCCATTTTATAAATCCTTTTGTTTTTTTACGATGATAATCATAGAATATATCTATTTACTGTCAAGATTTAATATACCATCTGCAAATTCTATGCTTGCAGGTTTTGCCGAAATAGTGCTTACTATTTTATCATTTTCATCGCGAACAATCGCAAAACCGCGTTGTAAAACATTTTTATAAGACAAAGATGTCAACATTTGTCCGATATGTGCCACAGATTGATTTAACATATTCATTTTATTGTTTAACATACTTGGAAACCGATCCATTAAATCCAATTTTTGTCGTGCAGTTTGCATCTTTGTTCCAATTATCAGCGACATAGTCCGCCCAACATCGTCCAGACGTTGAGATTGTTCCATTAAAATTTGTTTTGGACTTTTTATATTTATATTTGAAATATTTTTCTTCAAACCAATTAATTGGTTTGTAAAAGCATTTGATAATCTGTGAGATAAATTATCTAGTTCTTGAACCAAAGAAATCTTTGTTGGCACAACCATTTCAGCAGCACCAGTCGGCGTAGGCGCACGCACATCAGCCGCAAAATCAATCAACATCCAGTCTGGTTCGTGTCCAACCCCAGAAATAAGCGGTATATGACTAGCTGCGGCAGCACGAACGACAATTTCTTCGGAAAAGGGCAATAAATCTTCCAAAGCACCACCGCCACGTGCAACAATAATAACATCAACATTATTCATTTTGTTAAAGTATTCTATACCCGCAGCAACCTCTGCCGCGGCAGTCGCCCCCTGAACAGTTGCAGGGTAAAGCAACACCCGCACAGGAAAACGTTCGCGCAATCTGTTTTGAATATCTTGAAACGCGGCTCCGGTTGGACTTGTGACGACACCGATTGTTTGCGGAAACCGTGGCAATGGTTTTTTGCGAGATTCATCAAACAAGCCTTCGTGTGCCAATTTTTGTTTGCGTTCTTCAAGCATTTTTAATATCGCCCCCACGCCCGCCATTTCAATAGAATTTATAATAATTTGATAATTACTGCGTGCTGGGTATGTTGTAAAGCGTCCAGTTATAATAACTTCCAGACCATCTTCCAATTTAAAATTCACAGGTGTTCCGCGCCAAATAATCGCATTTATTGCGGCGTTGGCATCTTTGATAGTCATATACAAATGCCCAGACGTTGCGCGAGTAATCTGGGATAGCTCTCCGCGAATACGAATTTCAGGAAAAGCAGTTTCTACAACTTTTTTTAGTAATTGAGACGCATCAGAAACACTGAATATCATATCGGGTTTTACAAACGGTTCTGGTTTTTGCAACATTGTTTTAAATCCCAATATTTTTATCCAGGCGTTTTAATTGAAACATCAAAACATTTTTAAACGTATCTTTGTTTGGAGTTTTTAGTTTTTCTATATTCAATGGTGTACCAATCTCATAAGGCACCTCAATCGGATAAAAATGTTCACCAGTTGTTCCAAAATTTAATCCAGTTGCTTTATCGCGCAAAAACACAACCGAACCATATTTCCAATCTTTATAACGTATAGCCATTAAATCCCAAACATCTGATCCACCAAACATTTCGTATACAACAACACTGGCCATCGCACAAAATCCAGAAGACCATTTGTTTTCAGACATTTTACTGCTAACAAATTTTTCGTGAAATATTGGATCTTTATAAATACTGCGCAACGCAAAAATCACCTGGGGCAAAGTATATTTTACATCGGCAAATTTATTTTTATTTGCATTATGAATACGTTCAGCCAATTTAACGGTTGCTTTTGTAAATTCTTCATAACGTTCTGAATATGTCTTCATAATGCATATTTTATCATTATTTTATAATTCCGTCAACGGCCAACGCGGGCGGGGTGCAACAGGTTCACGAACAATATTACCGATTTTATAGTTTTCTATCCCTGCCCAGGCAATCATCGCGCCATTATCTGTACATAAATTCATAGGCGGTGCCGCAAAAAGCATATTTGATTTATTCGCTAAATCTTCCATTGCAGAACGTATCGCACTGTTTTTAGCCACACCGCCCGCAACAACCATAGTTTTTGGTGCGGCAACCTGAACCCGTTTGTCTTTAAGGGCATTGGTTAATCGATTTATTATACAGTCAACAACAGATGCTTGAAACGAAGCACAAAAATCATTTATAAAATCATCATTTATATCTGATTGTTGGGTCTTGTCCAACAACATACGCGCCGCAGTTTTTATTCCAGAAAATGAAAAATCACATCCCGGTTTATCACAAAGCGGCCTTGGAAAATGGAATTTTTTTGGATTGCCTGATTTTGCGCGTTTATCAACTATTGGTCCCCCAGGATATCCCAAGCCTAACATCTTTGCAACCTTGTCAAATGCTTCACCGGCGCTATCATCCAATGTTTGCCCAATTAATTCATATTTGCCAACATTATGAACCAACAATATTTGACAATGCCCACCCGACGCTAACATCAACAAATATGGAAACTCGACATTTATATTTGTTGCAGAATCTGTTGCGGATGCAGCACAAAGACGTGGCACCAAAGCATGTCCTTCAAGATGATTTACCGCAACCAATGGTTTGTTTTTCGCGTTCGCGATACCTGTGGCCGCCATCCAGCCAACCAAAACCCCACCAATCAATCCCGGCCCCGCAGTTGCTGCAATAACATCAATATCATCTACGGTCTTGCCGGCACGTTCAAGTGTTAACCGAATAACTTCATCCACAGCCAAAATATGCGCACGTGCCGCTAATTCTGGTACTACGCCACCATATTTTTGATGTTCTGGGATTTGTGAATAAATAATATGTGCCAAGATATTCTTATCGCTATCCACTATGGCGGCACTGGTTTCATCACAAGACGATTCTATCCCTAAACACAACACAGATTTATCAGATTTCTTGTGTTCTGTGTTTGTCCCCATATCCATACGAATTATATTTTCTGGCATTTTATTTTATCCTTAACAAAGTTATTCCTAAATCATTTTTGTTTTTTGCACGTGTTGCGATGTATTCTTTGAAATTGACATCAACAACACGACCAAAATCACGTGATGCGTGGCGCAGAATCCCATTTGGTAATAAAAATCCCATATGAGATATCGCCAAATCACTTCCTATTTTATCACGCATTTTTAGATTGTCGATAACAAATAAAACTATTAAAACTTCATCGTTTTTAATATCATCCAATTCCAAATAGGGTATATATTCAACCTTTGCGGTCTGTTTTGGAATTTTTACATCAATTTTGTGCACACGTTTAAACCATTTTTGTTTATCTATGACAGCATTTCGTGTGGCGGTTTTACCATATTCAGAACTTATATTTTCAACAATATTTTTGTTGTTTTCTAACCAATCAGTTTCTGTAAAATGATTGCGGTTTAAAAAATCTATATCGCCATTTTTATATCGTATTTTATTAAGTTTATCTAAATCGCCGCCCGCCAAAGACGTTTCAACAAACGTCATACAATCGAACGCATCAAATCGAATAAGCGGATCCAGGTCTGGAAATTTTTCTTCCCCCAGGGGGTCGACAGTATATTTCTTACCAACATATTCTGCGCCGATATACACTGGATGTGATTTTGAACACGCAACCAACAGCACCGCACAACAAAACAGAATAAATTTATTTTTCATCTTTTTCAGAATTTTCGTTGGCATTTATCTTTATACCATTATAACAAAGCGACACAGCGTCCCGAATGTCCATACTTTCAGAATTTGGCAACTGGGCAATTTTAGTTATACATTGAATTAATAAATCGCCATTTTCCAACACATCAAAATCTGGAACTATACGTTTTACCGTCAAAATTTGTTGTTGTTCGGACAAAGATAACCATTTTTTCATATTTGAATTTTCAAATGTGTAAATATGTTTTACAAAAAAACCTAATACAATCAAAAGTATTAATACACAACACGCGACAGAAATTTTAACAAAACGTTTTAATCTTTGGATTTTTGTTTCCTTTGACATCTGGATTACTCACATTTTTCAAGCCATACATCGTATGTATCATTCTGCAAAGGATTTTGTCCTGGTTCATTACGATTCATCCAACCACTAAAAATCCGACCATCTGTCTTTGTATATATTTCAATGAATACAAAGAAATTTTCAGCATCAAACGGATCGGATTGCTTGCAATTTCGCGCAATCAAAGTCAATCCATCGTGCTGTACGCTTTGTCCAACATTAACAGGAACAAGTTGGGTCTTGCCAGCGGCCTTGTTCATTACACGAACAACCGCAACATTTTTTTCAACATATGAAAAAACAGAGTGGGGCGCAAAACACACCACAATCCCAAAAAAAATCGCAAACACAGAATATTTTTTCTTCATATCTACATATTAACGCTATATTGTATTTAAGTCAAACCTATAAATGTAAATTTTTACAATTTATTTGACAAATAAAAATATATTTATCAATTAAATCCCGCTAAAAATCATCATAATATCAATAAATTGCTAAAATATATTATTATAAATATCTTGTTGTTTATACATATTTTTTTATCAGATTTTTATGCATTTTAAAAGAACGTTTTTGTAATATCTGTTAAAAAGAGCCACAAACAAAACAGCAAAGCAGATAACATATTGATTTTATTGTGTTTTTTTATAGTGAATAAATGTGTAATAAACTATTGACAAAAACGTTCTTTTTTGTTAGAACTATTGGGGTCGGTTAAAGAAAAAAATCAAGGCAACACGTACCCGGAATAAACGATAGATAAAATATGTACGATAACGACAAATATATCATAGATTCATTTAAATCAGCAAAAAATCCATTGCTGGCCGAAAAAGACTATCTTGAATGTGTGATTTTAGACAGGTTATTCGACGAATCTTATTTCAAAGATAATTTCGTTTTTGCGGGTGGTGGAACAATAACCAAGATTTATAAACTTGGTAATCGTATCGGCCAAGATATAGATTTAGCACTAACTGATTTTAACGAAAATCCCGCAAACAGCAGCCAATTACACAGATTTCGTGTTCGTTTTACTAAATTTGTATTTAATGATTTAAACGACAAAGTGTCTGCTACGTTAAAACAAATCGGCGATTTTCAGGTAATAACTGACCATCAATATCGTGCTAATAATAATATCCATTATGGCGCCGCATCGCCAACATTGCATATTTTGTATCAATCGGAAATAAATCCAAAGGGTGGTGATATTAACATAGAATTTATTCCGCGCCATTATGATGCGAATGCTATACAGCGTAAACCTGTGACGCCTTATTCCACAGGAACAACGATGTCATCAGATATTCCATCTGTCCATTATGCACAAACTTTTTGGGACAAAGTATACGCTTTGCACACAATACACGAAATAGGTATGATGCGTCCTGGTTTGGCAAATCATTACAGCGACGTTGCAACATTATCGAAAAACGTTGATTTATGCCAAACACAAAATATGTTATTATCTGTCGCAGAATACCAGGCCAAATTTACTACGCGAAAATTGGCGCCATTGACATCTGTACACGATGTAAAATTAATGCCAACTGTTTCAGATATGAAACGTTTGTCGGTTGATTATCAGAACTTACAGGGGCGTTTTATCCGCAATGCTGAATCGTGGCCCTGTGTTTTGATGACTATAAATAAATTAAATAGAAATATAAAAACATTAAAGGAAAATTCAAAATGAGATATGTATTTTCTGATCCACATTTTGATTCCGAAAACATCAGAATAAACGCACACCGTCCATTTGAAAGCGTTGAAAAGATGAACGCAGCATTAATATCAAATTATAATCAAATTGTTCAAAAATCTGACGTTTGTTATTGGTTGGGCGATGTTATGTATGGTGCCAAAAAAGAAAAAGTCCGTAAAATCTTATCTCGGATGAATGGGCATAAATATCTTATTATGGGCAATCACGACCGAAATCATTCTGCGTGGTGGTGGACAGATTGTGGGTTTGAAAAAGTGTTTAAACATCCTGTGTACGACGCAGAAAATTATATTATGTTATCACACGAACCATTGGAAGAATTTGGCAATCTGCCCAATATTGCGAATATTCACGGACATATTCATATAAGTGATTATGATTTCCCAATACACGACCATTGTATAAACGTGTGTGTTGAAAAGACGGATTACAAACCGGTTCTATTAGAAAATCCATTTCTTGAAATTGGTATTCGCAGATTTTCAAGATAATAAAAAAACCCGCATTTCGCGGGAATTTTTATACATACAGAAACAAATATAATTATTTTGCTTCTTTCTTTGCAGCATTTGCAGACAAATCTTCGACAATACGCGCTTTTTTGCCAGACAAACCACGCAAAAAGAACAACTTAGCACGACGTACTTTACCAACGCGAACTTTTTCGATTTTTTCAATCGCAGGTGTATATAACGGGAATTTACGTTCGACACCCACACCATAAGATTCACGACGCACAGTAAACGATGCATTATTGCCATTTCCGCCATCGCGCGCAATAACAACGCCTTCGAAAATCTGGATGCGGAATTTGTCGCCATCTTTAATTTTTACGTGTACTTTGACTGTATCCCCAGCTTTGAAGTCTGGGATAACTTTGTTGCTTTTTAACTTAGCAATTTGTTCTTGTTCAATTTTTTTAATAATACTCATTTTTTTATTCCTTAGTTAAATCCGGACGACGTTCTTTGGTTATTGCGTCCGATTGTTGTTTCCGCCACCGTTCTATATTGCCGTGGTGGCCAGACAGCAGGACTTCTGGGACACTTTGTCCACGCCATACCGACGGACGGGTATACAACGGCCATTCTAACCCGCCGATTTCAAAACTTTCATTTTGGGTGGCCTCAGCACCACCACCCAGCACATTATCTATCAAACGAACTGTACTGTCAATAAAAACTTGCGCAGCAATCTCACCACCCGACAGCACATAATCGCCAATAGAAAGCTCTTCAATATCATATTGGTCAATGACCCGCTGATCAATGCCTTCGTATCTACCACAAAGCAGGGTAATTGTATCATAATTTAAATATTCGTGCACTATTTTTTGATTTAAAACCCGACCACGTGGTGAAAAATATATAATTTTTCCCGGTTTTTCAACCGAATCTAATGCATTTCCCAACACATCGGGCCGCATTACCATACCCACACCACCACCAAATTGTTCATCATCAACACTGCCATAGTTATTTATGGCAAAATCACGAATGTTTATGGTGTTATATGACCAGATTTTCTTTTCAAGTGCGCGTCCAACCACGCCGCCGCCCAAGGTTCCTGGAAACATTTCTGGAAAAATAGTCAGAATATTAAAATGCAAATTATTTTACCCTATATTTACATTCTGTACACAGCGCAGAAATACTTTCTGCAAAAGCACGTGTTGAATTATCTGAGCCTTTGAATTTGAAACAAATCTTTTGTTGTGTGTTTTTTGATGGATAATTTGTGATAAAAACTTCCTTGTATTCTGGATATCCGTTTTGTGCACACCAATTCACAACATTGCAATCAGCCAACAACACAGGGCAGGCTACGCCAACAATCTTCTTACCGTTTAATAAAAAACTTCTGTTTATCATGATAATTATTCCTTTACATTTGTTTTTTTACAATCATTACACATTTCAAAAATAGCAGACAAAACGCCTTCGTATTTACCACGCGCATCATTGTATGGCTTTGCCAACGTTATAACGTTTTCATTTATAGATTGATTAAAAAGCCCAGATTCGTCTTTAATACATTTGCGAACAGGGCAATTTTGTTCATTCATCCCCTTTGGGCATTCTGTACAAATCAATTGAAGATTCAGGTTAGTATACATTATTGCTCCTTTTAATTATCTTACATAAATAATCTGTTTTTCGAAATCAACGTCTGCGCCACGAAAAGAAATCAAATCACCATTGTTTAATTCAATTATGTCGCCGGCACCAAAGTTTTGAAAACAGGCCACTTTGCCAACATTTACACCATCACGAACAACATCCATTCCAATTAAATCAGATTGATAATATTCACTTTCATTTTTTAAATCCGGCAAATCATCACGCGATATAAACAATTCTGTTCCACGCAAAGTTTCCGCAGTGTTTCTGTCAGTTATGCCATCAATTCGACCAATAACAACATTAGTATTGGGAACAGGGCGCACAAAATGAAATTTATCAGATTCAAATTTATCGCTAAAAACCGCCAAACTTTTTAAATCAGACGGATTTGCAGTAAAAGTCTGAATACGAAATTCACCCCGAATACCCTGGGGCGCAACGATTTTTCCGATTAAAATCTGCCTATCTTTTTTCATCTTGTCAAAACAAAACAATCCTGGTCCTGTCCCAATATATCTTTCAGGCTTTTTATATGTTCGATTTCGTCAATATCATTATCTATGGCATATAAAACTATATGCCTAAGATTCATTCTGTATGACCCAACCAACCTAAAACGCTTTTTCGCACTTTTGAAATACAGTTCATCAAAAACGTCATCTAACGCTTTTCTGTATTGCAAATAGGTATATTTCTGTTTTGGGTGCCATACAATATCGTTTAAATCAGAAACATAAACCCGTTTATTCATTTAAGCAGCTTGTTCTTCGGCTGGTGCTTCAGCAACAACTTCTTCCGTTGCAGGTGCTTCGACTGGTGCTTCTGCTGCGGCCTTAGCGGCAGCTTCTGCATTAGCTTTTTCTTCGGCTATTTTTGCCAATTTTTCCGCTTTATCTTTTGCTTTCATCTGTGTTTTTTCAGATGGCTGATTTTTCTTAGTCTGATTTGGAACAGGCTTAGCAGCAACAACACCTATATTTGCCAAGAATTTATAAACACGGTCTGATGGTTTTGCACCTTTTGCCATCCAAGCTTTGATTTTTTCCACATCTAAAATAACGCGTTTTTCGTCATTTTTTGCCAACATTGGATTATATTTACCCACTGTTTCCAAAACGTTACCAGAATTACGTGCGTTTCTGGAATCTGTTACAACAACGTGATAATAAGGGCGTTTTTTTGCACCATAACGTGCCAATCTAATAACTGTTGCCATTTTTATTTATCCTTTTATTTTTCTGTTATCTTGTTAATCCAAAAAACCATACACGAAAACCGTCATCAAGAGCGAAAACTCGCCGGTTGATGTTCCTTGCACCACAGTGCACAGGATTTTCAATAATAGCAATCTTTGGATTTGCCCACAAATTATGGATTAAAAAATCCCAAAAGTCAAATAATTTATACAATCACAATTTAACATATGTTTTACAAAATATAGTGTTTTCGGGCAAAATAAAACATTTTTGCAACTTTACTTGAAATATTGGTGGGTTATGGTATATAATATGTTCAAGATTCTGAAAAAGAATCTTGTGATATAACAAGCGTGAACGGGCTTAGACACCCCGCGTAGTTTAGCGATAGTTATATCCCGACTGTTGGTCGGGATGCTGTTGTGATAAGGTTTTACCAAAAGCAATGGGGTTTCTACGTGAACTGTCTAACTCCCGACCACCTTTAAAAAGTGGTCTTTTTTATGGGTAAAACGGTCAATTTTTTTCTTTTAAATATATCTGTGTTGGCTTTATCAGCCTGTGTTTCTACAAAAATACCCCCAATTGAAACGCCCACTGTTAAAAATAATGATATTGAAATATTTTTTACCCCGGGACCAGATTGCGAAAATAATATCATCCAAAGAATAAATGAATCCGATAAAATAGATATTGCTGTTTATTCGATTACTAACCCAAAAATTACAAATGCCATAATTGGCGCGTATAATCGTGGTGCAGATATAAGACTTATTACAGACAAAACCCAGGCAAAAGGTAAAAAATCGTTAGTGGCAGACCTTAAAAAAGCAGGTATTCCCATTTTAACAAATAAAAAGCACAAAATTGAACATAATAAATTTGCAGTATTTGATGATGATATTGTTGTATCTGGGTCATATAATTGGACAACAAATGCCAGTGTAAACAACAGTGAAAATTGTCTGTTTTTTAAGCAACCACACCAAGAATATTCAAACAGATTCCAATATTTATGGAACATTTACAAATGATTTGCTTTGGCAAAAACTGGTGGTGCGGGCGAAGGGAATCGAACCCTCGTCTAAAGCTTGGGAAGCTTTCGTGCTACCATTATACCACACCCGCAAAAAGAATACGGACATAATATATTCTTATTCAGAAAAAGTCCAGTTAAAAAATTAAATCTCTTTTTCGCAATCTTTCTTTTGCAAAAGACGAATTTGATTCAAGGCGCGTTTCATACCAATTTTTGCCAAATAATTAAACCGCATAGAATGCATATAACATATGCCACGTGTATTATCATTTGTATATTTTGTGTTTGCCATAACGAAATTCTTATCTAGCACGTCCACCAAGGTCGCGAACAATATTTTCTAAATTTTGAATCTTTTTCAGAACAGAACTGTATACTTTCTTATTTGGCTTATTACGACATAACACTTTACTAAGTCTGATAATCTCGTCAAGAATATCTTTGCGATAAAAAGGTCTGACGCGTTGGTCCAGTGTTTGTAAACGTGCCAACAAATTATTCCAATCCTGTTCCAAAGAATTTTCAGGTTTACCAGAAATATTCAATATGTCTCTATGTCTGGATTCATTCATATTTTATTTCCTTGGTTGTTTTTCCACAGGTATTTTTAACAATTGTTCTGGAAAAATTAAATCAGGATTTTTGATATTATTACGTTCTGCGATAATAGAAAATAAAATACCTTTGCGTAAGAAATTACGCGCAATAATCCATAAACAATCGCCACGACGAACAGTATAGAAAGTATCATCATCACCGGTCATTTCTGGCATAACAAATTTATGTTCCACGTTGGCTATGGTGTTGCCTTCGCCATCGTGCAGGCGAATGTTTATTTTGTATTTTTCGCCCGGTTTTAATTGACCAACATCTGCACCCAGACCAAAATTTTTATAATCTGAAACACGTGCAAAACCCAAATATTTGTCATTAAGTGTTAACGAAACACGCAATCTGGGCAACGCTTTGCCAGTTATAACAAGACGCCCAGAATTTAAATAATCTATTTTTGAAACAATCAAATCACCGTTAAGCAATTCCGGAGCTTGCATAATCTTGCTGCCGTTTTGTGTCATCAATAATGATACAGAATTTTTATATCCGCGTTCAGAAATATATAAAAACACTTTGTCTGCTGATTTTTTATCATTATCAACATCTATCAAAGACACTTCGTAATTGCCAGGTTTTAACACAGCCACCGGGGAATAAACAAATTCGCCATCTGCATTAGTATGTTCAGTGGCAACCAATTTTTTGTTTATAACAATACTGACATTTGATTCAGATGTCGTACGACCTGCAATAACTATACGACCTGATTCTTCAATGCGCACCAAATCAAAACTTGGAACGTTCACAGTACGCTTAGTTGTTTTAGCGATATTTATCGGTTTGATAATTGGTTCTGGAACCTTTGGCACAACAACTTTGACAGGTGTGTTAATTTTTACAAACGCAACAACCAACGCTATTAAAATAACAATCAAAGCACACATTATCGGGAACCAATATGCACGCCACACAGATTTATTTTCGTCGCGGTTTTCTTGGGCGCCAGTGTGATTTTCTACTTCAACTTCTTCTGTATGAAATACATTAAAACGACGCAAAAAATTGCGTGTAAAATTTCTGCGGTTATTAAGCCACGATTGTTGTCTGTCTATTGCGTCATTGATAATTTCATCTGTGGAACGTTTTGTCTTTGTCATAGTATTTAATGTTGCCATTTGTGAATCCTTAACTATCTGTTTTGACAAAAATTATTGCAAATTTTATTTATTTGTCAAGCCGTTTATGATATAATCATAAATAATCATAAAAACAGGAGATTAAATTGGTATCAAAAAGAATAGGTATTATGACAACAGGTGGCGATTGTTCTGGATTAAACACAGTTATTCAACGTATTGTTGACGGTTGTGTTCGTCGTAAATGGACTGCTGTGGGAATCAAAGATGGCACAGACGGATTGTATTCAATACCTGCAAAAACCGTAAATTTAACATACGAAGCTTTCCAATTTGCAAACAGCCATCTGGCTGGCAGTATTTTATCAAATGGAAATGCAGGAAATACTAATTTTGAATCATCTGCACGCGCCGGGAAATTGGCATCTTTTAATAAAAAACTGCAAAAATCTTTGCACGAATTGAATCTGGACGCAATGATTTTAATTGGCGGCAACGGCAGTTTATCTTTGGCATACCTCTATCCAGAAATATACAGGGATGTTTCTTTAATCTGCATACCAAAAACAGTGGATATGGACGTTCCAAAAACAGAAAAAACCATAGGTTTTGATACTGCAGTCCAACAAACAACCGCATATTGCGACCAATTATTATTAACTGCACGCAGCCATCATCGTTGGTTTGTCGTTCAAACTATGGGACGCGAATGTGGTCAATTGGCACTTCACGCCGGGGTTGCAATTGCTGCAGACGCAATATTAATACCTGAAATAAAATTTGATATTGATAAATTGGTTAAACATATTAAACAATCAAAACGCGATTATGGTATCATTATGGTGTCAGAAGGCATATCTATTCGTGGACATTCTGGCAAACCGGCAGATATGGTTTCACGTAAATTAACTGCAGCGGGCATAGCAAATCGAACTGCGTTTCCAGAACATATTCAAAGGGCGGGTGACACATTGGCATCAGACAGAATATTGGCGGCTGGATTTGTAGATTGCGCATTTCGTGCCATAGATAACAAAGAAACATTTGTAATGACTGCGTTTGAAAACGGCGAATACAAAACCATTTCATTGGACGAATTCTTTAAATCTGGCACCCCAGAAAAAGACCCAAAAATTTTGGGTGCAATGACATCAAATGCATACGTAGAACCCGATAATCCACTTTTACGTATTGCCGCAGATATGGGGATTTATATCGGCGAAATGAAAAAATAATATAAACTAAAAAAACCGGGCAAACGCCCGGTTTTTCTTAGGAGGAAAAAGATTTATTTTTCCGAAAAATCTGCATCTGTGGTTTTATTATCACCAGATTCAGATTTGTTTTCACTTTCTTGTTTTTGCGCTTCTTGGGCTGCTTTGTAAACAGCTTCACCCAATTTCATCGCCTTTTCAGACAAAGCATCTGTCTTCGCTTTCAAAGATTCCGCGGTTGCTTCGGCTTTTGCCAATTCATCAGCCAATTCTTTTTTGGCGTTTTCAATGGCTTCGCGTTCTTCTGCTGCAATTTTATCACCGTGTTCTTTCAGTGATTTTTCAACGCTGAATATCGCGGTTTCCGCAGTATTTTTCGCTTCGGCTAATTCTTTTTTCTTTTTATCAGATTCGGCGTTCGCAGCGGCTTCATCAACCATACGTTTGATTTCATCTTCGGACAACCCACCATCAGATTTAATAGAAATCGCCTGTTCTTTGCCTGTACCTTTATCTTTTGCAGAAACGTGAACGATACCATTCGCGTCTATATCAAAAGATACTTCGATTTGTGGCATACCACGTGGGGCAGGTGCAATACCTTCTAAATTAAACTGACCCAATAATTTGTTATCTGCAGCCATATCGCGTTCACCCTGGAATACACGAATTGTCACAGCCGATTGATTATCTTCGGCAGTACTGAAAATTTGTGACTTCTTGGTTGGAATTGTTGTATTTCTGTCAATCAAACGGGTAAACACTCCGCCCAATGTTTCAATACCCAAAGACAAAGGTGTCACATCCAACAACAAAACATCTTTGACATCACCTTTTAAAACACCACCTTGAATCGCAGCACCAAGTGCGACCACTTCATCAGGATTTACACCCTTGTGCGGTTCACGACCAAAGAATTCTTTAACGGTTTCTGCAACCTTTGGCATACGTGTTTGACCACCAACCAAGATAACTTCGTTAATCTGTGATATTGTCAACCCCGCATCTTTCAAAGCCTTTTTACAAGGTTCAATTGTTTTTTCAATTAAATCAGCCACCAAAGATTCCAATTTTGCACGTGTTAATGTTGTATTGAAATGTTTTGGACCTGTTGCATCTGCGGTCAAGAAAGGCAAATTGATTTCCGTTGTTGTCTTTGAAGACAATTCAATTTTTGCTTTTTCAGCAGCTTCTTTCAATCTTTGCAAAGCCAATTTATCATTGGACAAATCTATACCAGTTTGTGCCTTAAATTCATCAATTAAATATTTCAAAACACGCGCATCGAAATCAGATCCACCCAATGCAGTATCACCATTCGTAGATTTAACTTCGAATACACCATCAACAATTTCCAATATGGACACATCGAACGTTCCACCACCCAAGTCATAAACTGCGATAGTGCCATCTTTGTCCTTATCCAAACCATACGCCAACGCGGCAGCTGTTGGTTCATTAACAATACGCAAAACGTTCAAACCTGCAATACGACCGGCGTCTTTGGTTGCCTGACGCTGAGAATCATTAAAATACGCAGGCACAGTAATAACTGCATCGGTAATGGTCTCGCCCAAATAACTTTCTGCATCTTTTTTCAATTTAGACAAAATCATAGCAGAAATCTGAGATGGCGCGTATTTTTTACCTTCCATTTCAACCCACGCATCACCATTATCCCCTGCAACAATTTTATACGGAACACGTTTTTGGATTTCTTTAACAGCATCACTATCATAGCGCAATCCCATCAAACGTTTAATTTCATAAATAGTGTTTTCAGGATTGGTCACCGCCTGATTCTTTGCGGTAATACCAACCAGTTGCTCTCCATTACTTGTCAACGCAACAACAGATGGCGTTGTGCGTTGTCCCTCTGAATTTTCAATGATTTTTGGATCGTTTCCATCCATAAAAGCCATAGCGGAATTTGTTGTACCTAAATCGATACCTAATACTTTTGACATTTGTTTTTACTCCTTAAAAGTTCTTGCTTATCGTTGATATAGTTAACAACAAATTGATTTCAAGTGGTTATTTATAAAATTATTATGGTTTTTATTCTTACATAACAAGAAAACAAAAAAACCGCCCAAACGGACGGTTTAATAAATTTTTCACAAAGAAAATTATTTCTTTGCTGATGCAGCAGCGGCCGCAGCCTGCGCTTTGTTATCTGCTTCTTCTGGCATTTTACCACCAATTGTTGCAAACGCCAATTCTGCCATATGCAATCCCAAAGTAATACCCTTTGGCAAAACCAAATCAGTTCCGTGGATTGAATCGCCAATCGTAGCATTCGCCAAATCAATCGTGATTTTTTCAGGCATATCATCAACCAAACCAACCAAAGCAACCTTACGTACGGCGAAATTCAACACACCGCCTAATTTAATACCCTTAGAAATATCAGCATTGATAACTTCTACTGGAACAACAACATGCACAGGCTTTTTAACATCAATACGTTTAAAATCGACGTGAATAACCTTGTCAGACACAGGATGATATTGAATATCCATCAACATAGCATCTTCTTTGGTTCCGTTTGCGGTAATTTCAAATAATTTTGTTCGCAACGAAGGTCTTCCCAACAACATTTCAAAATCACGACCATTTAATTCAATCGCGACAGGTTCTTTCTTTTCGCCATAAATCACTGCAGGGATATTTTTGCTATTGCGAACTGCGCGTGCGGCCCCCTTGCCAGCAACTTTGCGAATCTCAGCGTTTAATTTAATTGCCATTTTTTAATCCTTTGTTATAACAATTCATTGTTTTGCGCGACCTCCAAGGGTGTCGTGCAGGCCACATTATTTACTAAAAATCCTGAAAAAGCAAGTATTTTCTTATTTTTTCTGCAAAATCAAAAATCTAGCACGACCATAGGTTTTATCTTTTAATATTTCCCAACTTTTATCTAAATCTGGTGTTTGTTGAATTTTTTCAAATTCCCAGATTAAAATCGCGCCACCTTTTGCAGTCGGAGTTAATTTTTTAACAAATTTTGCACCCAAATCAAAATCCGAATAGGGTGCATCTATGAAAATAACATCTGCCCCCCCACCGAACCGAGAAATTGCAACAATTGCATCGTTTTTTTCAACTGTTGCACTTTCTTTTATAGATACCAAATTCTTCTTTATTGTGTTTATAGACGTAGATGCATTATCTGTAAAAACAACATCTACATTATCATAACGCGATAAAAATTCTAATCCAATCGCACCAGAGCCAGCAAACACATCCCATACAATAATTTTTTTCGAAAAATCAATTAACTGTTCCAACATATTGAATAACGCCCCACGTGCCAAATTTTGTGTAGGCCGCGCATCTGTTGGCAAATTTAACTTTTTACCGCGATATTTTCCAGAAATAATTTGCAATTTTGAATTCATAATCATTTAAAATATTGGCTACTTTTTCTTTTGTTGACGTGGCGCATAAACAATGTTTTTGTTATCCATGTACTGTTTTAAAACTTTGACACCCGCATCAGTACAAATATTGCCATACACACTTATTCCACGTTTTTTAAATTCTTTAAGCCAATTTTGTTTAAACCCTTCGTCAAACCCAGTCAACTTTTCAACCGTTTTTGACGGGACACTATAAAAAACATTACTAATCCCAGACCACATAATCGCACCGACACACATAATACACGGTTCTGCAGTTATGTATAAAGACAAATTAGAATCCGATAAATCGTATGTCTTTAATTTTTGTTGCGCAACACAAATAGCGTTAACTTCTGCATGATGATTACTACACCCATCAGATACAACCGTATTAAAACTTTTTGCAATTAGTTTATTACCACGGTACACAGCAGCACCAAAAGGGCCATATCCCTGTTTTATAACTTTTGACAATTCTTTTTGTAAATTTGAAATAATCTTCTCTGCGAATTCGATTTTCTTAGCATCAGCTACATCAGCATTGGTAATAATATTATCTGTTTTCATAAAATAAACCTCTCCAGAAATAATTTGCAATTTGTAATCCTTGTTATAAAGTGTACCTTATGAATTTTATGAATCAAGCATTTATTTTAGCTGAAAAAGCTTTTGCGCACGATGATGTTCCAATCGGCGCAGTAATTGTACGCGACGGTAAAATCATAGCTCGTGGTGAAAACAAAGTGCAAAAATCAAAAAACCCAACATTGCACGCCGAAATAGTTGCGATAAACCGCGCCTGTAAAAAATTAAGAACAAAATTTCTGGACGACTGCGATATTTATATAACATTAGAACCGTGCAGTATGTGCGCCACAGCTATATCCTTTGCACGAATAAAAAATATTTACTTTGCAGCAACCGATGAAAAGGGTGGCGGAATTACATCAAATGCAAAAATTTTCGAAACAGACAAACACTTGTGGCATCCTAATATAATTCAACTGCCTGAATATGCAGATAAATCCGCACAAATGTTGCGTGAATTTTTTGCGCTTCGCCGAAAAAAAGAGTAAAATTATGTTAAATAACAAATGGATTATCACAGACAAAGATCCTGTTGCAACAAAATCAGGTTGTTTATACACATTAATATTGGTTGATGGTGATGTAAATTTATTCAAAACAGAACAAAATCATATTTATTCTGAAAAGAATCTGAATATCGGTGTTTTTTGTGATTGCGATTTAAACCCTTTGACCAATCATTACAAACCAGAACATTCAGATATCGCCACTGTTGAATACGCAGATATCTATAACATCAGAAGTAATAAGTTAAGAAAATTTTCTTTTTTCAGTGATTGCATGGGATGTTTTGATACGATTATTCCAACAGCTGACCAAGAATTTCCTGTAAAACGCGGACACGAAATATCTGTTTTTATGCGCAACGATCCACGCAATCCATTAAATATTAACAAAAGTCCGTATTATTTTGTTTTTAAAATGATGCGGAATCTAACCACCGGCGCAAAAAGTCCAGATTTTGAATATATTATTGATAATTACAACGGTATTTTTGAAAACCTGGTGGTGGTTGGTATCGGCAATCCAGGAACAAACGAAAAACCTGCCCACAAAGGAATGTTGCTTAACAGTCCTAAATTTGGATACATCCATTCAATTATTCCATCGGACGAATTTTTGTTCTTCACACAACCAAAAGACAAATTATTAATAGAACGCAATCCTGGAAATGGGACATTTGAAATTTTACGAAACATCACTATTGATGACATTCGTAGCGATTATCTATTAAATCAACGGTAAAAGAAACAGCCCGCATTTTTTGCGGGCTGTTTTTATATCAATGGTTTTCCGGTCATTTCTTTTGGTTGTTTTAACCCCAACAATTTTAACATAGTTGGCGCAACATCTGCCAAACCACCATTTTTCAATTTCTTAACAGGTGGATTTGAAATTAAAATTGCACGCACACGATTATTAGTATGCGCTGTCCACGGAGAATCACTTTTATCATCCCACATTTTCTCTGCATTTCCATGGTCTGCAATAATCAGCATTTTGCCGTTCAATTCCAATACAGCCGGAACAATCTTTGCCAATTGTTCATCCAAAACCTGCATAGCTTCTATAGTTGCAGATTCGTTCCCAGTATGCCCAACCATATCACCATTAGCAAAATTCATTATAACTGCATCGAATTTTGAAAGCCGCGGCAAAAGCGCATCTGTAATTTCACGTGCAGACATTTCCGGTTTCATATCAAACGTCGCAACCGCAGGCGAATCAATTAAAACCTTTTCTTCGTTTTTAAAATCTATTGTTCGTTCTGCATCCATAAAATATGTGACATGATTATATTTTTCTGTTTCGGCAATACGCAATTGTGAAAGTCCAGATTCTGCAATAATATCACCCAAAGTATTATTCACAGGAACATCATTCAAAAGTGCAGGGCATTTTTCATTTAAACCTTCACCATATTGTGAAAAACAAAGCATATGTGCACCCGTTTTCAAAATCTCACGCACTATTTGTCTTGCTCGATCGCTACGATAATTTCCAAATATAAAACCATCACGTTTAGTAATTTTTACAGGTTTTATAACTGTTGGTTTAAAAAATTCATCCGTTATATTATCAGCATAAAAACGTTTAATTGCCATTTCTATATCTGATGCATTTAAATCTGCATCCGCACGCGCTAATGCTTTGAATGCTAATTCAGTTCTGTCCATATTTTTGTTTCTGTCCATTGCATAATAACGTCCAGACAAAGTCCCGAAAAACACACGACCATCAGCAAAATATTCAGCCAATGTTCGCCGCATCAAACGCACGTATTTAAGTGCACTGCGTGGCGGTGTATCACGCCCATCACCAATAAAATGAATACAAACCTTTAATCCCGAATCCAAAACATATTTCATAATAACCAATTCATCACGAATATCAGAATGAACCCGCCCATCAGACATCAAACCTGCAAAATGTACAATTCCACCATCGTGTTTAACATCTGCTATAAATTTATTAAGCGGTTTGTTTTCCGCCCATTTTTCAAGATGGAATCGCAAAAGATACTGCATAACAACGCGCCCAGCACCAATACAGATATGTCCAACCTCTGAATTTCCCATTAAATTTCCAGGCAAACCGACTGCTGTCCCACTGGCGCGCAACAAAGAATTTGGATATTTTTTTATCAACTTGTTAAAGAAAGGCATTTTTGCCAACGCAACGGCATTATGTTTTTTTATTTCACTAACACCCACACCATCTAAGATACATAAAACGATTGGTTTTTTCATATTTATATTCCCTTGGTCTTTGTTTTTTTGACTAAGCATATTATATCGCTTTTTTAATTGCAAAACAAAAAGAAAAATTGTATATAATTCAAAAAGGAAATGTTTCATAACTAAGGGTAAAAAAATTATGGTCAGAAAAGCGACGGTTATGGGTGCTGTAGATTTTCATATTGCGCAACGTTTACAATTGCGACGTGTTATGCTAGGAATGTCCCAATCCGATTTGGCAAAACTTTGTGGTGTCAGTTTTCAGCAAATTCAAAAATACGAAACTGCAGGGAACAGAATTTCCGCATCACGTCTTTTTGATTTAAGCCAGGCTTTGGAAACATCTGTTGCGTTTTTCTTTTCTGGATTACCTGGTAATTTTCCACCAGAGACAAAGACCACTCGGTCTGCACGTGTTAACGAACCAAAAGAAGATGATCCATTGGCAAAAAATGAATCTTTGCAGTTAATAAATTTATATTGGGGGTTGCCAAATGATGAACAACGCGCAATGATTATGAAAATGCTAAAAACACTTAACGGTGAAAAAAGTTAAAATAAAAAAAATCGTCATCAGACGATTTTTTTTATTTATTAATTTCTATTCAGCAAACCTTCAAGTGTTGTTGTGTTAGTTATTTCACAACTAGAACCGTTATATGTTCCACCCAACGCAGTACACTTTGACGAATACCAACCATCAGACAAAATACAATCATTCATATCTTCGTCATAACGTGCCAAAGAACCTTGTTCTAAGCAGCGGGCTTTAACCATAGTGTCAACAATACACCATCCTTGATCACCATTGGCTTCACCTTTACGCTTTTTATGTAAATTCGCAATCTGGCTTGCTTTATTAACAGAAACGCCATAATACTTACGATAAAACTCTGGATTCAAATCCTCTGCGCTTGGTGTATAGGTAGCACCATATGTCAACCATTTTCCACCCATAGCTTCACATCCAACAGAAAATGCCAAATTCAATTCATCAAATATATCTTTGATAACACGGTTTACAACTTCCAGATTAAACGCGGACGAATCCCCAATTGTATTAGATTTATCGTTCATTACCAAATCTGTGGCACAGAACAATCTGGCGCGTTCTTCCATAGCAGCACGTAATTCTTGTCTTGACATATTAGCGCACCCCATCGGATATACAACCGTTTCATCTTCATCGTCTGCTGATGTCACAGGATCGCACAATTCGTGTGCATATTTGCTAAGTGAAACTTCACAACCTTCTGCAACCTTTACCGCATCAACAGTATCAACAAAAGTCAGCAACGATTGCAAACCACACTTTTTACCAGGCACAGGTGTCAACTTTTTAGATCTGTCATCATATGAACAACCATCTTGGTCACCATACAACGCAGCACACGCCATAACACGTTCATAACACATACCACGCGCAGCAACCGCCGAAATCGCGCCAGTTGCAGAGAAAGAAGTTGTATCTAATTCATTCAAATCACCAGTTTGTTTGTCATAACATTCACGAATCGTCGCGACACAAGAATCTTTGACTGCCTGAATCTTAGTATCTTGCGCCTGCGCAATCTGAATCAAAGCGGCACGTTTAAATTCATACCACACAGTATCTGAAATATCACGACACGAATCCAAAGCGGAAGTTGCGTATATCTTTTTTTCTTCTAAGAACTTATTAAAATCCTTATTTGCACTCAAAACATCCGTAGACGTTCCATTCAACACAATCAAATTATTCATTTCAAACAAAGCCTGTGAATATATAGGATCACCCGTCACAGTATTAATATATTTCCCAGTATAATCCAAACACTTTTCATAATCAGGCCCACACGCCGTAGGTTCTTTCAAAGCCGCCTCTACCTTGGCCAAACACGCATTAACATCCGCAGAATTATGCGCACGATATTCTTCCAATCTGGCTTCGCGTAAATATTTCTCAGCAGTTCTTACTGTTTCTTTCACAGATTCTTTTTTTGCGTTTATGCTTTTTTCATACACATTACAATCTTGAGTAATCAATATAGAATAGGCGGAACGTGCCAAATTAAACATTGCATCATTAGGACAGGCACTGCGTGTCACTTCAACACATTGTTTATTCGCATTGGTATACAATTCTTTGCCTTCCATTTCAGACAAATTTGCATTTCCTGCACCATTATTATCAAATATGGAAGACGAACCACCCCATATATCATCACCAGTCGTGGTCGCAAATCCCGATAAATCCAACACACCCAAAGATGTGCTTGAATTATTTCTGTTGAAACTTGGTGTGCTTTTCTTACCAGACAAAAGCTTATCAATGCTATCCAACAATTTTTGCGAGGCACTTGTATCGCGCTTTATTGCAGCTTCACCCGCAGATGCAGTATACATCGCATTAACTTCTGCTGCGGTTTTATCAACAGCATTCAAGTTATTATCCTGGAATTCGGCCAACATTGATATTGCCTTGTCCAAAGAGTCCGAAGTATCGCGAAATTCGGTAAATTTATCACTGCAAAAACATCTTCTGTATGTATCATTTGCATTAGCACAAAATTGATCCATACAAGTCGAATACGAATCATGACAATCTGTATATCCACCACCAATTTTTGAAACATCGTTAAATACAGCCGTCGCACGTGCCTTGGTTGCAGAACGAGCAACAGTTTTTTGTTGGTTGGTTGTTGTATTACGAACAGCCGCCCGAGCAGCGGTTTTACCAGAATTAGTCGTTGCAGAACGTGATTTTACAACATTTCTATCAACAGATTGTGCACTGCGCGCAGAAGCCGCAGCACGATTAGCAACACCCGAATCGCTTTTGCGTCCATTAACAGCCGCAGACCGCGACGCCAAACCAGACCGCTTTGCAGTTGATGCCTCTGCATTCCCAGACTGTGTAGTAGACACATTTCCACGCTGATTCGGCGCCTGGGCAGCAAAAGCAACCACTGGTATAACAAGGACACAAATCATCAATAAAAAATGTTTTTTTATGAAACTAACCAATTCTTCTCTCTTTCCTTATGTGCTACATTTTACCATTTTTCGATACATCAAATCAAGCATTTATTCAATACAACAATTAACAGCATTTTTTACCCATTGTCCCAAACGTTTAACACCGGTTGCTTTACCATTGTTTTTTGCAGTTTTCTTCACATCAGCACCCGCTGTTAAATTACATTGCTTTGTTGCGCCATCATAAAAATCCGGCACGGACTCTTGGACACCATTCAAATCTATTAAATGCATGTTCAATCCCCAAAACAGAGAATATAAATCATATGCCTTAGAAAACATTTCATACGCATCTTTTTTGCGTCCAGCCCCCAAAGCCTTGGTTCCAACTTCATATAAACGCATAGACGCTGCCAACAAATGCTTAGAAATACACCAAACCTCGCCATCATCCGGACCAGATTTTTTAACAATACGTTCCATCAATTCTTTGCGCATATTACGCACAGTATTAATTAAATCATAAAAACCTGTTTTTTGGGTTTTTGCGCCACTGAAAAAGAAATGTTCTTCCAATGAAACCAAATTCATCAACGCAATAGATAAATCTTGATCCGAAGATAAATCCAAAGGATTAGCCTTTTTCGCAGCATCCAATTTTTCTATCATTTCTTCCATAGACAACTTTTTTGATATTTTTTTCATAATACTATCCTTTCATTTAACACAAAACTATACCGATAGTTGGTAACCATTTTATTATAGCCCAAAAAATACCCGTCATAACCAACAAACCTGTAAATGGCATAACAACTTTTTGGAAAGGGAATTTTGCATGTCCACCGTTATTTCTTTTGATGCGCATATACCAAATTTCCATAACTATAAAGGTCGCAGCACCAACCAAAATACCCAATAAAAACTGGTCTATACCCCACATACAATTTTCCCACCATTTTACAACAGGATTTCCAACAGGCACAAAATACACACCCGCCAACAATGCAACATACACAGCAATATTTAACAAATACCAAAATATATTTTTAACACCGCGTTTGCGCATATAATTAGCAGTCCAACCAATCAAAGAGATTGTTAAACCACCCGCCCAAATACCAGTTAAAATATCTTTGACGCCCAGCATACGCATACCCTCTAATCCGGCACCAATAGCAATAGTACACACAGGACACACAGCATCTGCGGCACCAACAAAAAGCACTAATCCAGAAAATACAAAAAACATATATTTAAGCAACGATTTCATTTTTCCTTTCCTTGTTTGCCTGGTCATTTTATCATAAAAACAAAAATCAGGTCAACCCAATAATTACAGCTTTTCCACCGCACGCAAATGTGCCGAACGCGCACGCGGATTTTCTTTTACTTCTGCATCAGACGGCGTTATACTGCGCAATGATTTATATTCGGCATTCTGTACCTGGGGTAAATAAGGATTGCCAGGAACAGACGTCCATTGTTTGAAAGTATTTTTTACCAATCTATCTTCAATAGAATGAAACGTCACACAAACACAACGTCCCCCGGTTCGTAAATTTTTTTTAACAGTTTCTAATGCAGATTGTATTTGTCCTAATTCATCATTAACAGCGATTCGTAATGCCTGAAACACAGGCGCAACATCGTGCGGATTTTTTATCAAATCTCGCAATTCATATGTTGTTTGTGGTAATTTCTTTTTTAATATCTCAGCACACATATATGATTTTTTTATATCACCATACTGATATAAAATATCAGCCAATTCTGATACAGATAAATGCCGTATTAAATCTGCCGCACTATATTCTATGGATTCATCCATACGCATATCAAGTTGGCCATTAAACCGGAACGAAAAGCCGCGCTCACCACTATCAATCTGCATAGAAGAAATCCCCAAATCAAATACAACATCATCAAATTCATCAAGATTCAAATCGGCAACTGCTGAAAATTCAGAATTTATAAAACGGAATCTGGTTCCATATTCCGACTTTATTTTTTCTGCATCTTCAATAACATTTTTATCACGATCAAACGCGATAACATTTGCACCTTTGTCAAGAAAAGCACGCGAATACCCGCCGGCACCAAAAGTACAATCAACAACAGTCCGACCAGAAATATTCCCCAGAGTATTCAAAACATCATTTAATAAAACCGGTATATGTTTCATCATTCTATATTAACCTTGGTTCCAAGGGCGATTAAATCTTTTGCAGTTGTGGCACCCAATTCAACGGTCTGTTTTAACATTAAAGATACAGATTTACCACCACAATGTAAATTCAAAACAATCTGTGTAGCCCCTTGTGGCAACGCAGACAAAGCCTTTTTTACATCTTTTAAAACAGATTCATCGTAAACATCTATGATTATTTTGCGCGCTATTTTTGCAATCCATTTATTTAATGGAATTATAGAATCAACAAACACCGAAACATTCGTATCACGCACAGATGTTTTTCCAGAAATAACCACCTCGGTTTCAGTATTTAAAACCTGAGATAAATCAATGGACGCTTCCCCAAATGCAACACAATCAATATTACCAAAACTATCCGATGCATTTATGGTTAACATATCTTTGCCAGCCTTGGTTTTACGACGAGAAAAAGAATTAACATTAACGGCAATCTGTACTGGTTTTCTATCACCAGATGCCGCCAAAGAAACACTAGTAGTCAATTTATATCGTTCTATTAAATGTTTGTATTGATCCAATGGATGTGCAGATATATAAAATCCCAACGCAGATAATTCATTTTCCAATCTTTGCGCAAATGTCCACGGCGTCGTTTTCGGCAAATCCATTAATAATCTATCTTCGGAAACATCATCTTCTGTTGTGTTTGCAAAAAGCGACAAAGAATTGGCATTTTCACGTGATTTAGATGCATACGCCAGAATCGCATCCGCATTCATAAATATCAAAGCACGATTTTTTTCCAAAGAATCTAACACACCAACCCTGGCAAAAGCTTCCAATATTCTTTTGTTAATAATAGGAGAACAACGCTTTGCAAAATCAGTCAGATTTTTAAATTTTCCGTGGGCTTCGCGTTCTGCAACTATCGCATCAGTTGCAGCAGTTCCAACCCCCTTAATTGCAGCCAGAGCATAAATAATCTTACCATTATGAACAGTGAACAAAGATTCACTTTCATTTATATCTGGCGCGACAATTTGAATATTAAAGTTAGATTTTGCATCATCAACAAATATAGCCAACTGATCTGTATCATTCATATTACTGGACATAGATGCAGCCAAAAATTCTGCAGGAAAATGCGCTTTAAGATATGCACACTGATTTGCAACGATAGAATATGCAATAGCGTGTGATTTATTAAACGCATATTTCGCGAATTCTTTAAACTTTTCCCACAAATCTTTTGCAGTTGCTGCATCCAAAGTTTTTTCTTTTTCACAACCTTCAAGAAATTTAACCTCTAACTTAGCCAACAATTCGATTTTCTTTTTACCCATAGCTTTACGCACAGTATCGGATTCACCACGCGTAAATCCAGCCAATGCACGCGTTAATTGCATAACCTGTTCCTGATAAACAATGATACCATAACTTTCTTTTAATATAGGTTCAGCACGCGGATGAACGTATTCTATGGGTTCTTCGCCGTGCATACGTGCGATAAATTGCGGAATAAACGCAATCGGCCCCGGACGATTTAACGCATTTAATGCAGATATTTCCAAAAAGCTAGTTGGATGCATCTTTTTTAATGTTTGTTGCACAAATTGGGCATCGAATTGAAAAATGCCTTCGGTCAAACCAGATTGCCAAAGCGACATTGTTTTTTCATCATCAGTTGGAATAGAATCCAAATCTATATTTATACCACGCGTTTTTTGAATTAATTTCACAGTGTATTTCAATACAACCAATGTTTCCAACCCCAAAAAGTCGAACTTAATCAACCCAGTTGGTTCCAAATAGTGTCCATCATATTGACACGATGGCAAAGGGTTAGCCGGATCCCTATATACTGGCGCAATTTGTGTAGTAGGCCGGTCGCCAATAACAACTCCACAGGCATGCTGTCCCAGATTTCGTATAGAACCTTCTAAATCTTCCGCAACTGAAACAACCTTTTTCATATCAGAATCAGAATCTAAAATTTCCTGGATTTCACGCGATGCATCAACAGCTTCTTTTAATGTCTTAGCATCTGCCGGTATTAATTTAGATAATCTGTCTGATTTAGAATATGGCATACCATAAACACGCCCAATATCACGTATGGCACCGCGAGCCTGCAAACTGCCAAAAGTTATTATTCTGCACACAGAATCACGACCATATTTTTCACCAACATAATCCAAAACACGTTCAATCCCAGTTGGTTCAAAATCAACATCGAAATCAGGCATAGAAATACGGTCAGGATTTAAAAATCTTTCAAACAACAAACCATATTTCAACGGATCTACGTGTGTAATACCCAATGCCCACGCCACAATAGACCCAGCCCCAGATCCACGCCCGGGTCCAGTTAAAATATCGTTATTGCGACACCAATTTATATAATCCGCAACGATTAAAAAATACCCCGGGAACCCCATACCAATAATAACATCTAATTCATATTTAGCCTGTTCAAAATAAGGTTCTGTATCGGTAATATTATGCTGTTTAAGACGTTCTTTCAATCCGTTCATTGTTGCATCACGCAACATTTGACATTCTGCTTCTAAATTATAACCAAAACGCGGCAAAAGCGGTTTTTCATTAACATTTACAAAAAACGCACAACGTTTGGCAATATTTACAGTATTTTCAATAGCCTCTGACAAATCAGAAAAGGTCTCCGCCATTTCTTCACTTGATTTAAAATATTGCTCAGACGATTTACGTGGACGGTCTGGATCTATAATTTTTGTTTGTCCCAACACACAACTAAGCGCATCTGCAGCTTCATAATCAGAACGTTTTGCAAAACATACATCATTAGTCGCAACAATTGGAATATTTAAATCACGTGCAATTTGCAAAAATACAGGTTCGGTTTTTATTTCATCTTCTAATCCGTGGCGCTGTATTTCCATATAAAAATTATTTCCAAATATATCTAAAAATTGCTTTGATAAATCCAAAGCCATATCATTTTGATTATTTAATATTGCCATCCCCATAGGCCCAGTATGCGCCCCAGAAAGGCAAATCAAATCACCACTGTATTGTTTCAATTCATCAATCGTAATATATGGCCCAAGATGGTGATTTTCTTGACGCATATACATAACATAACTAAGTTTGCATAAATTCAAATACCCATTATGATGTTTCGCCAATAAAACAATTTTTGACAGCGACGATTGACGTAATATTTTTGGATCCGCATTATGATGATTCAAAGATAACTCAACACCAATTATTGGCTGTAATTTATTCGCAGGCATAACATCTGACAACTCTGCACATCCAGACATCATATTCGTATCTGTCAAGGCACAAGCGAACATATTATTCGCCTGACATAATTCTGGAATACCCGTCAATATACCCAATTTTTTATTGCTGGCAACGGACAGGGTACTGGCACCCACAGACACCTTTGAATGAACGCGAAGATGCACAAAATCCGGCATATAAAAAATTCCTTCCTTGTTTCTATATAATAATCAGCGTAATTTTCCGTGGCAGTGTTTATATTTCAACCCAGAACCACACGGACAAAGCGCATTACGGCCAATATTCATATTTGACATATTACCTGTGCTTTGATTCTGATTTAATTCAGAATCATGTTGCGCCTGACTTTTAGCAGTTGCATCCACATCAGCACGAGTCAATTCCATACGGCAAATATATGCAACCGACATCATCTTAAAGTTTTGTATAGTATTTCTGAACAAATCCAGTGCTTCATTTTTATATTCATAAAGCGGATTTTTCTGGGCATACCCACGCAATCCAATGGCACCTTGTAAATAATCCATCTGTTGCAAATGGCGTTTCCACACAGTATCCAAAGCCCCCAACATCATCTGCCGTTGCGCCACCAACATCAATTCAGGGCCATATTTTTCACACTGTTGATTATATCTGTGCATTCCAAGCTTTACCAAAGCATCGTACGCACCGCGTTCAGATATACTTTCGTCTGTTTTCCAATTGTCGATATCAGTAATATCCAAAGCAAAAACACGCATCATATCATCGTGAATTCCGGTCAAATTCCAATCCATAGGATGTGCCTTTTCAGGAATATTTTTCTCACAAATCATTTCAACAACATCGCCAATCAATTCTTGAACGAATAATTTGAAATCTTTTGATGTCATTAAATCATCACGCTGTTTATAAATAACCACACGCTGTTCGTTCATAACATCATCATATTTTAATAATTCTTTACGCGCTTCAAAATACCGCGCTTCGACACGCTTTTGTGCTTTTTCAAGCGCCTTGGTTATCCAAGGATGCGTAATCGCTTCGCCTGGTTTTAATCCCAAAGTTGTTAACATATTCTGTAATCTTTCTGCACCAAATATGCGCATCAAATCATCATCCAACGCCAGAAAGAACTTAGAATCTCCAGGATCACCTTGCCGACCAGAACGACCACGCAATTGATTATCAATACGACGACTTTCATGACGCTCCGTACCCAAAATAAACAAACCACCGGCGGCAATAACTTTAGCTTTATCTTCTTCTATTTCCTTCT
>JAZLBV010000006.1:0-103586 GCA_045613925.1 Candidatus Enterousia sp. | reverse complement strand
CGTTTCCATTACTGATTGAAATGCATAGGTTTCAGGCGGCATAATATCACGAACCAAATCTTCCAGTTGGCGTTCACCAAATGTGCCACGCGCCTGTTTATTCCCCATTAAAATGTTTTTGAAGTTCGCAATATCACCACTGATATTTTTTAATTCCGCTGCATTTTGACTTAATGCGCCCAGGCGTTCTGCCAAACGTTCACGCAGGCGCGCATTATCTTCACGCAGAGCCGATATATCAACCGTTGGACGACGCAATAATATAGCCACCAATAATACTATTATTATAAACAATAATACAAAAATATAAGTTGTCATTTCCTAATCCTTTGGTATGATTAATTATAAAGGTAATTAAACATGTTGCAAATGAAACTTTGTGGGGATTTGATTTTACGCGAAAAATGCGCTGTTGTTTCGGACATCACGCCAGAATTGTTGTCGACGATGGACGAAATGGTCAAAATGATGCACGAACAAAATGGGGTTGGTCTGGCCGCACCCCAGGTTGGCATTACCAAAAGATTCTTGGTTATGATGGATCCAGATACTAATGTTGTATATCGTATGATAAACCCAGAAATTATTTCAAAAAGCGATGAAACCTGTGTTATGGAAGAGGGCTGTTTGTCCGTTTTGGGGGCTGATGATTTGCCGGTTTATGCGAATGTACGTCGACCCGAATCTGTGGATGTTAAATGGATGGATGAAAACGGCAAACAGATGCAGGCACATATGTCTGGAACGCCGGCACGAATTGTACAGCACGAAACAGACCATCTTGACGGTGTGTTATTCATTGACTATTTATCGGGTGTAAAGCGCGAAATGTTAATGCGCAAGGTAAATCGGAGACATTGAATAAATGAAACTGGTATTAATGGGGACTAATGATTTTGTCGTCCCGATTTTTGATGATTTAGCCAACAAACACGATATCATCGCGGTGTTTACGCGCGCACCAAAACCAACAGGGCGTAAACATATTTTAACACCATCCCAAGTGTATATTTGGGCACAATCACGCGATTTGCCTGTGCACACGTCTATAAAAGATTTTGACTCTTTGCAGGACAAACCAGATTTAATAGTTGTTATTTCGTATGGTGTTATTTTACGCGAAAATGTTTTGAACGCTGCGACGTGTGTGAATGTTCACCCCAGTTCTTTGCCAAAATATCGTGGACCGTCCCCAATTAAAACTGCGATATTAAACGGCGATAAAGATATGGATGTTTGTTTGATGCAAATGACATCTGAATTGGATGCGGGGGACGTTTTATTACGTAAAAATATTTTAATTGGCGAAAATGATACCAATGCAGATATGGAACACAAAGTGTCAGATACAGCAATTGAATTATTAAACGAATATATTGCAAATCCGGAAAAATATACACCTGTGCCACAAATTGGAACGCCAATATATACGCATAAATTTACTGGCGACGATGAAATCATAGATTGGCATAACGCCCCCCAACAAATTCATAATCAAATTCGTGCGCTGGGGTGTGGTCGAACAAAAATTAATGGCGTAGACGTTAAAGTTCTTGAAAGTCGTGTGGAAAATGGCGAATTGAAAATTATTAAAATTCAACCAAGTGGTAAAAATCCTATGGATTGGCGCGCGTTTGTGAACGGTCTGCGCAGGGCAGAAATTAAATATGGGGAATAATGACACGATACAAAATAAATCTTGAATACGATGGAACAAATTTGATTGGCTGGCAGGAAAACCAAGACGGCCCGTCCGTGCAGTCTTTGGTTCAAAATGCGATTTATAAATTTTGTGGTGAAAAAACAAACGTAGTTTCTGCAGGACGCACAGACGCCGGGGTTCACGCAATTTGTATGACGGCGCATTTTGATTTAACAAAAGAACAAAATTCCGAAACAATTATGCGTGCGCTGAATTTTTATTTAATAAATGAACCGGTGTCTGTTTTAAGTTGTGCAAAGGTTAATGACGATTTTCACGCAAGATTTAGTTGCACCAAACGCCACTATAAATATGTTGTGGTAAATCGTTCTGCACCTGTTGTTTTACAAAAAAATCGTGTTTGGTGGGTGCCACAAAAATTAGATATTGAAAAAATGAAGGTTGCGGCAGCAAAATTGGTTGGTAAACATGATTTTACATCTTTTCGTGCCGCCCAATGTCAGGCAAAAAGCCCGATAAAAACTCTGGATTTTGTTAATATTACACAAAATGGTGATGAAATAATTTTTGAATTTGCTGCACGCTCTTTCTTGCATCACCAGGTTCGCAATATGGTTGGCACATTGGTTGAAATTGGTTTGGGAAAACCGTATGACATAGATGAAATCTTTGCGCAAAAAAAACGTGGTTCGGCGGGTGTTAATGCGCCTGCATCTGGGTTGTATTTTGTTGTGGCAGATTATGCCATGGACGATGATTCGAAAAATTCTTAATTCGTCCCGATGGATAGATAAGAATTCCATCACTTAAAATTTTTGCATAACAGTTTTGGGATGTTATATCAAAACTTGAAACAACATAATTAATGTTTTTATCTTCACAAACTTTTTCTATGTTATCCATAATAGTTGTGAAATTTTGCATATAAACCAATTTCCATTTTGGCGTTTCATAAACACAAAGACCTTTTGTGCATTTGTATTTTTCGTTTTTATCGTTTGCTTTTTCATTATTAAATTGACGCCAGGTATCAAAAGCAAAGAAATGTTTAGACGATTTTGCTTTGTTAAACTTTATTTTATTATCAACAACAAACCCAACTAATTTATGATCTTCGGATGCATAAAATAGTGGTCGTGGTGTTGCAACAAAAATAATTAATCCAACGCAAATAAATCCACTGCCAATTAAATAGTTTATATTTTTATACCAAAATTTTTTGGTGTTATTTTTTACTATCAAAATTATGCATAACATCCCGATAATGAATAAAATCAAAGCCAGATTAGAAATATGCGGAACCGTTATATTCGCATACGGTAAATCAGATATATGTTGTGCTATGTTCAATGCAAACAAATAAATTTTATGACTGATATTTAACAGAAAATGATTTCCAAAAATTGCAAATCCTGTTCCGATTATGACAAGTGGCATAATAATAAAAGAAAATAATGGCAATAAAATAATATTACCGATTAAACCATATAAAGGAATAAAACCAAAACTTGCGATTATGAAAGGCAAAGTGAATAATGTTGCAATCAATGCGGTCTGCAATGAAACAGATAATATATGCCCCACGTGATTAAATAAATTTCTTTTTTGATATTGTATATCGCTAAAATACCAGATTAATCCAAATATTGCGGCAAAAGACAGTTGAAATCCAGGATGCATAACATAAAACGGATTGATTAGAAATATTACAAAAAATGCCAATACTACATTACGCAAAGATAATACGCCACGTCCAAAAATCGCCGCAACAAAAACCAAAGTTGCCATAATGAAAGCGCGCACAGTTGCAACATTAACCCCAGATATAAACAAATAAAATAATAAACCGCACCAGGCACCAATCATTGCTGGATATTTAGCAGGAATTCTTTTTGTTATTGGCATAATTAATCTTAATAGAAAATAAAACAAAGCAAATAACCATCCACCCACCAAAGTAAAATGAAAACCACTTATTGACCAGACGTGGCCCAGGCCTACCGATTGCCAGATTTCAGATTCTTGTTTCGGAATTGATTTTTTATAACCGATAACAAGACTATCTGTTAAATATGATTTTGCACGATTATGAATAAACGTTCGTATGTTGTGTTTATTGACGTGTGAATTTGTTATTTTGTAATCTTTGAAAAAACCAGTTCCTGATATTTTCGAAAAATATGCCCATCGTGCAAAATCAAAAGATTCAGGTGCATATTTCGGCGATGGATGAAAAATTATTGCGGTTCCAGAGATGTTGTTGCCAATGTGTAATTCGTCATTTGTATCCATCAAAGATATTCTGATGTTTGCAAATTCTTTATCATCTGCATCAGATTTTAATTGTTTTAATGGGACACGCAAAATTATACGATTTGATTCAGACGTAAAATCTATATCTTTGATTTCACCAGAAATTTCTACTTCGCCAAAAGAATCACGAATTTGCGGGGTGTTTATTATCTGGGTAAAAGATAACGTATAGAAAAATCCGAACAAGAACAAAGCAACTGCACGAATCACAATGTTTTTACATTTGTATATAACAGCCACTAATAACAAAGTAATTAAAATCGGAAAATGAAATACTGGTTCAATATCCAAAGAAAAATATAATGCGGCCCCAAACGCCACTATAAATGGCGACCATAAAAACGCATTTTTGTACTGATTATTCAGGATTTCTTTCATATCAAAAATTATAGAATTTTATTTAGTTGCATCGCAACCAATAATTTTTTAATATGTTTACACATAAGGAGAAAAACTTATGTCAAGATATATTTTTGTCACCGGTGGTGTGGTTTCCAGTTTAGGCAAGGGCGTTTCAGCGGCATCGTTGGGCGCCCTTCTTCAATCGCGCGGATACAGTGTTCATGTTCGTAAATTTGATCCATATTTAAATGTTGACCCGGGCACTATGTCGCCCCTGCAACATGGCGAGGTCTATGTTACAAACGACGGGTTTGAAACGGATCTGGATTTGGGGTATTACGAAAGATTTTTGGGTGTAAAATTATCGCGAAATGATTCTGTGTCGGGTGGACGTATTTACTGGGATGTGTTAAACAGTGAACGTCGCGGGGATTATCTGGGTGCGACTGTGCAGATGATTCCGCACGTAACGAATAAAATCAAAGAATATATTGGTCGCGCCACTGATACTGATTTTGTAATTTGTGAAATAGGTGGCACCGTTGGTGATATCGAAGGCACTGTCTTTTTAGAATCAATCCGTCAATTTGCTAATGATATTGGACGTAAAAATGTTATGTTTGCGCATTTAACGCTCGCGCCATATTTGGAACAAAGTGGTGAATTAAAAACTAAACCAACACAAATGTCTGTGCGCAGATTATTAGAAAGCGGAATTCAGGCCGATATGTTATTTGTTCGTTCACCACGTATGTTGACTGTTGAAGAACGTGCAAAAATAGGTATGTTCTGTAATTTACCCGCAAACAATGTGATAACCAGTATGGATGTAGATAATATTTATAAAATCCCATTGGTTTATGAATCACAAAATGTGTTTAACATAATGGCGGAATATTTTGGATTGCCTGCGATAACTGGCGATATGTCAAAATTACAAAGAATTGAAAAATATTTATCTGATGATTTGCCGATTTGCACTATTGGTGTGGTTGGAAAATATTTTGATGTTGCAGATGCATATAAATCTTTGAACGAAGCATTATTCCACGCAGGTATTCAAAACAATGTACATATCAAAATCAAAAAAATAAATGCTGAAAATTTTTCACCAGACGATTGCAAGGATGTTGATGGTATTTTAATCCCTGGTGGTTTTGGAACACGTGGTGTTGATGGTAAAATAGCCGCCGCAGGTTATGCACGTGAAAATAATATTCCATTTATGGGAATTTGTTTGGGAATGCAGGTTGCTGTCATAGATTTTATGCGCAATGTCGTCGGAATCAAAGATGCTGATTCGTCCGAATTTTCAAAAAATTGCACACCGGTTGTCGACATAATGTCTGATTGTGATACTGGCGATATGGGTGGTACTTTGCGTTTGGGGGCGTATCCGTGCAACATAGTTCCAAATACACTGGCAGAAAGAATTTATGGCGCGAAACAAATTTCTGAACGTCATCGTCATAGATATGAAGTGGATATAAAATACAAAGACTATATGGAAAAAGCAGGTATGATAATATCTGGAATATCCCCAGACGGTAAATTACCAGAAATGGTTGAAATTCCATCGCATAAATTTTTCATCGCAGGACAATTTCATCCAGAATTTCAAAGTAATCCATTTTCGGGACATCCGATGTTTAACGCATTTATCGCCGCCGCAAAAAATAAATAATTACCGGCCACCAAAGACAAAATTATTGGCCAATGATAAATTGATAATTGCACCAATATTATCATTTTCAGCGGATTTTTGTCGAATTTCTTTGCCGCATTTTTCACACCGGTGAGTGATTATGTAATAATCTTTTTTTGTCTCTATAGCCACAGGTCGCATCATCCCGCCGCATGTTGATGCGCGATCTCCCGGATTATTATCAACGTGCTTCGACCAAAGACATTGTGGGCAATGATTAGTATACCCGTCACCTGAAACACTTGTGCCACAGTGCGTGCAGGTAAAATTTTCAATATGGCGGGTAAATCTTTTCATTTATAATCCCAATGCGTCGCGATACATTTTTGTTAATTCGTCCGCTTCGTCCAGTTCGTCTGGGTCTAATTTACGCAGACGTATCATCTGGCGAATATATTTTGGATCGTATCCTGCGGATTTTGCTTCGTTATAAACTTCTTTGATATCAGCAGCAATTGCGGCCGTATCTTCATTTAATTTTTCAATGCGTTCAATTATACTGATTAACTGAGCGTTATCAATTGCACCGTGATTTGCGTTTTTCATATCCTTCCTCTTGTTTTTATTATACGATATATGATATATTAACAATTGAAAAAATCAAATAAATTTAATGATTTCGTGTACGGGGGATATATTATGACCAGATTTACCAAAATAACCGCATCTATAGGCCCAAATTGTGAAGACAAAGACACTTTAACCAAAATGATAAAGGCCGGTGTTAATGTTTGTCGCCTTAATTTCAGCCACGATACTGGCGATGTCCAGGGTGTAAAGATAGATATGATACGTTCAATTTCTGAAAAGTTAGGTAAACCTGTGGCGATAATGGTTGATATTCAAGGCCCAAAACACAGAATTGGTAATTTTAAAACCGAAGACCATTATCCATTAGAAGTTGGACAAAAATTTACATTAGATTCAGACTCTGAACCGGGTGATGAAACGCGTGTTCAATTGCCAGATATGGATGTTATACAATCTTTGTCCGTTGGGGACAGGATTTTATTAAATGACGGTAAAATAGAATTGCGTGTAGATGCAGTTTTTGGTGATAAAATTGAGACAACTGTTATTCGTGGCAATGAAATTTGGTCGCGCCGTGGATTTAATTTGCCTGATACAGATGTTAATACTGATATTTTAACCACAAAGGACAAAGAAGATTTAGAATATGCATTAACTAAAAATCCTGATTGGGTGGCTGTTTCTTTTGTGCAACGTGCCGAAGATATTTCATATGTGCGTGATTTTATAACCCAGCGTACATCACATCCTGTCAAGATAATTGCAAAAATAGAGCGTCCAAATGCTGTTAAAAGAATTTACGATATCGCAAATGCTGCAGATGGTATTATGATTGCACGTGGTGATTTAGCGGTAGAGGTACCTTTTGAACAAGTGCCTGCTATTTCGCGTCAAATTATTCGTGAATGCAGAAAATTAAACAAACCAGTAATTATGGCAACACAAATGTTGGCATCTATGGTGCATAGCGAATTCCCAACGCGTGCAGAAATTTCAGACGTGGCAAACGCAGCGTATTTACGAACTGATTCAACAATGACGTCCGAAGAAACAACAATTGGCGATAATCCTGTGAATGTTATCGAAACTATGAATAAAATTTTATCGTACGCAGATATGGACATTGTTGAAAATTCATACGATTGGTCGCGTGTTGATAATATTCCTGAAAATGATTGGTCAAAATCAGTGGCTTCTATGGCAAAATTAAACAAAGTATCTGCAATTGTGGTTTTTGCGCGTGAAACGGAATCAACAATTCAGATTTCTTGTCGTCGTCCTGATATTCCAATTATTGCAGTTTGTTCCGATAATGTTATTGCAAATCAATTGTGTTTATCGCGTGGTGTGTTCCCAATTTGTGATGGATACACATTCGGTCAACGCGATGCATTCGGCGCAGCAGGGCAATTCGGTATAGGAACTGGAAAATTAGTCATAGTTGACGAAGATAAAATCAGTTTACGAACATTGGATTAACTATATTTTTACTGTTGACCCGATAGCAATATTTTTACTATGATTTTGAATCATGAAGAGAATACTATCTTGCTTTGCATTATCGGTTGGTGTTTTGTTCGGCGCAAATGCGGCGGACTATCGCGCTGTGTTGGTTGCAGATATTGATTCTGGGCACGTTTTATACCAAGAAAATGCAAATGAATTAAATTATCCTGCATCATTAACAAAAATAATGACATTGTATTTGACGTTTGATGCGCTGGAACATAAACGTTTGCATTTGGATGATTATTTAATCGTTTCGCAATATGCGGCGGATGCGCAACCTGTAAAGCTGGGGTTAACCGCAGGTAGCAAGATAAAGGTTGAAGATGCAATCAAAGCTGTTGCAGTGCATTCTGCAAATGATGTTGCACGTGTGTTGGCTGAAAATTTAAAAGGTGGAAAAGAGGGGAATTTTGCAGACCTGATGACACGTGTAGCAAATGAAATTGGATTGCAACATACGAATTTTGAAAATTCTTCGGGTTTACCAAATGATGACCATTTATCAACTGCGCGTGATATAGCGTTGCTTTCTATGGCGGTGTATAAACATTTTCCACAATATTGGAAATATTTTGGAATTAAAACCTGGACATATAACGGAAAAACATATACGAACGGAAATCGATTATTGGGGACCTATCCCGGGTGTGATGGTATGAAAACAGGTTTTACAAATAAATCAAAATATTCATTGGTTGCTACTGCTAATCGCAATAATCGGCATTTGATAGCTGTTGTGTTAGGGGCGGAAAACAAAGATGTCCGTGCATCAGTTGCGACGAAAATGTTAAATCTGGGATTTAACAAGATCGGAATTAATCAAAAATATGATGTTCCAAAACAAACAAATGTTGCCGCGCCAACACAATATAATCCAGTGGTTAAATATGCACAAGATGCACCAAAAGCTGAATACTCAGAATACAATAATGTTTCGTATAGTTCTGGTAATGCTGGTGTTCAGTTCGGCGCGTTTTCATCATATGAATCTGCGACGGCACAGGCGACACGTGTAAAAAATGCAACTGGGCTTTCACCAAAAATAGAAAGAAATCAAACAGGGCTTTATCGTGTTCGTGTAATGGGGTTATCTGAAAATGCTGCAGCAAATGCCAAAAATGCAGCCATTGCAAATGGTATAGATTGTTTTATATTTCATTAAAGAAAAAAATGAACGTAAAGATAGAAAAACTTGTTAAACAATTTGCTAAATTACCACGCGTTGGGACACGCGCTGCAACACGTATAGTTTTGAATTTATTACAAGATAAAAATGGACGTGCAGAAAATCTTGCTGTTGTGTTAATGGATGCTGCAAAGACAATTCATCCGTGTTCAAATTGTGGTGTTTTGACCGATACAGATGTGTGTGAATATTGTTCGGATTCAACCCGACAAAACGGCCAATTATGCATAGTGCGTGATTTGTCCGATGTTTTGGTTTTGGAAAAATCGGGTGTGTTTAATGGGCGTTATCACATACTGGGGGGAAATTTATCTGGGGTTTCAGGTATTACCCCAGATGATTTGAATATTTCTGCAATACCGCAAAGAATTAAAAATGAAAAAATAAATGAAATAATTTTTGCATTGCCGAATACTGTAGAAGGCAAAACAACCCAACAATATATCATTGCACTGGTAAATGATAAAAATATCACTTTTTCTGAATTGGCATCGGGTGTTCCATTGGGTGGTGATTTAGATTATATTGATGATGGCACATTAACTTTAGCATTTGGGGGACGTAAAAAATTATGACAGATAAAATAAATTCTTTGCCCCCGGTTTCAGAAATGATGCGTTCCGCAGGTTTGGAACCCAAAAAGCAATTCGGTCAAAATTTTTTGTTTGATTTGAATTTAACAGGTCGGATTGCGCGTTCTGTTCCGAATATTGAAAATATCACAGTTATAGAGGTTGGACCTGGACCCGGTGGTTTAACGCGTGCTTTGTTAATGGCGGGTGCTAAAAGTGTTGTGGCGATTGAAAAAGATAAATCAACAGAACCAATATTATCCCAGATTGTCGCAGCTGCTGATGGTCGCTTGGATATTATTTATGGCGATGCATTAAAAACAGATTTAAATGTGAACGATTATGCAATTTGTTCTAATTTGCCGTATAATGTTGGTACAGAATTGTTAATAAATTGGCTGCATGATATCGCGCGTGGCGCAAAGATAAAATCTTTGACGTTAATGTTTCAGAAAGAAGTTGCACAACGTATTACTGCAACAGTGGGGGACGAACATTATGGTCGGTTGTCTGTGTTGGCTAATATCATCGCAGATACAAAAATTTTATTTGATGTTCCAAACACTGCATTTGTGCCACGTCCCAAGGTGCAATCTGCGGTTGTTCAAATAATTCCAAACCAAGATAAAATAAAAAAGATAAAAGATATTACAAATTTAGAAAAATTAACGGCACGATTGTTTGGTCAGCGCAGAAAAATGATTCGCGCAATAATAAAAACAGATTGGACACAATATGGTTTGACAGGAACGGAACGTGCCGAAGAGCTTAATCCAGAAACATTTTTAAAAATATCAGGAAATATAGATTCAAATTTGTTATAATACTAGACAACTAAGGGAGAGAGAAAAATGTCAACAGCAACGCTTTTGTTTTTTGTAATTGCTTTTGGGGCAGTATTTTTTATGCGTCTTTTTAAAATGGGGTCTTTGTTGGCGTTTTTATTGACTGGTATTTTGGCTGGTCAGCACGTATTAGGTTTATTTGAATTATCCGGGGCGTGGAATTTTCTGGGTGATTTAGGAATTATGTTTTTGTGGTTTAATATCGGGTTGCAAATCAATATGCAAAGATTATGGCAATTGCGTAAAACCATTTTTGGGCTTGGTGCATCTCAGGTTTTAATGGTTGCAATAATGTTGTTCCCAATACTTGTTGGGATTACCCCGTGGTCTTTGATTGGAACTATAATGATTTCTTTGATTTTGGCTATGTCCAGTACATCTGAAGATTTACAGATTTTAATAGATAAAAATCAGTTGCAAACAAATATGGGGCGCCAGACTTTCTCTATATTGTTATTCCAGGATTTATTATCGATTCCATTATTAGCGATGTTGCCGGTGTTGGCGGGAAAATCTATAAATCTGGGTGCATCTGCCATAGATATTTTGGTTATGTCGTGCGGGTTAATTCTGGGCGTATTAATAGTTTCTAAATTTATAATCAATCCATTAATGCGTGTGGTTGCACGTGTTCAATCCCAAGAAGCTTTTGTTCTGGCGATAATGGTAAATATTGCGGTATGGGCATTTGTGTTGAAATTGATGGGGTTGCCACCTGCACTAGGAGCGTTTTTAGCAGGTATGTTAATGTCAGAAACGGTTTACAGACATCAGGTTACAGCGCTTATAGAACCATATGCAACTTTGTTTTTGGCGTTCTTTTTCATAGTATTGGGTATGGGAATAAACCTGCCGTTTTTAAAAGAACATTGGGATATGATTTTAATTGGATGTGCAGGTTTAGTTTTAATCAAATTTTTTGCATTGTTTATGGTTGCACGTGTTCGCCACGTTTCAAGCAGAGAAGCTTCTTTGATGTCATTGATTCTGGCCCAGGGTGGTGAATTTGGATTATTGATATTACAAACTATGAAGACAAATAATATTAACGCAATTCCATCAAGCCACCAGGAAATTTTGATAGCTATAATCGTTGTTTCTATTATGATGACACCGATATTGTTATTCTTGTATGACCAATTATTAAAATCAGGTAAAGCATTCGGTTCATCTAAGAAATTGTCGCAACCAACCAAAGAACAAATCCCAGATGTTATAATATGTGGTTTTGGGCGTATGGGGCAGATTATCGCACAAATGTTGGAAACAGAAAATATTTCATACGTCGCAATTGATGAAAATGTAGACAATGTTGTCATGGCACGTGAAGCAGGGTATAATGTTATCTATGGTGATTCCAAAAAGAAATCTATATTGCAGGCTGCAGGTTTTAAACCCCGTAAAACGCGTGCTGTGGCAATTGCACTTAATGATGAAGTTGTTGCATGTGATATAGTTGAAACTTTGCGTTCTTTACATCCCAGGGTGAAAATATTTGCACGTGCACATAGTTTGAAAACGTCAAAAGATTTAGTTGCGCTGGGGGTAAAAAATGCGACACCAGAAATCATAGAATCTTCGTTCACTTTGGGTGATAATTTGATGACATCGCTGGGTATATCAAAGGCTAAAATTAATTCATTAACGCAATATTTACGCGAAGATGATTATGCAAATGTTAAAAAGCCTATTGACGGAAAATAGCTTCATATTATATTTGATTTTGTATTATGTAATTGCTATATTTTCAAAAACCAAGGATTTTGTATGAAAAAGTTTTTGAAATATATAGCAATTATACTTTTTGTATTCATTGCTGATTTTTTTTCTAAGATGGTATTGTTGAACTTTTTAGCGGCTAAGTATGGTTCAAATGTTTATGATCCAAATTTTGTCTGTGCAAAATGTCATATAGAAGGAATCTTTGTTCCGTGGAAATATATATTGGATAATGATTTTGGTATATCAAATTTATTTAATATACAATTTGTTTGGAATCGCGGTGTGTCTTTTTCTGCGTTTAATAGTGTTATGCCAATAATAATAAGCGTTATAACAGCAATTATAATTGCATATCTGATATATTATTTGTTTAAGAAATCTATGAACTATGAACGCCTGCCAATTGCGATGATTATTGGGGGGGCATTGGGCAATTTGGTGGACAGGGTTCGTTTTGGTGCTGTAGCAGATTTTATCCAATGGCATATCGGGGGACTTTGGACATTTCCTGCAATTTTTAATATAGGTGATGTGTTTATAACTTTTGGTGTTATTTTGTATTTTATAAATCTTATTTTGGCCAGACGCCGTTGTATGCATAATGTAAAAAAATAAAGTATGGGGAAAAATAATGGTAAAATATCTTAATAATAATTCTGGGTTTAATAGTTGGTCCGCAATGCAAAATCAAAAAAACAAGGAATCTAAATCGCTTGGATTTTTTGGTTGGTTAATTTTATTTTTATTGGCTTGGTGGGTAATGGGCTTGTTCTTCCAACCAAAAAGTCAGCAAACTACCCCCCAACAACCGATAAACATAGAAATATCAAATGTTGAACCAAAAAAAATAGATTCAGACAAAATATCGCTGGATGTGCGCGGATTGCGTATTTCAAATATAGCATTAAAAGAATATCATAAATCATCTGATAATCCAGATTCGGTATCTTTATTGGATGATGAAAATAATTTTGTTGAAATAGGTTTAATTTCTGCTGATGCACAAACACCAAATATAAATACTGTGTGGAATGTAAATGAAAACAATATGGTGTGGAAAAATAATTCAAAAATAGTTTTCGAACGCAATATTTCTGTGCAAGACTATGTAATAAAAATATCGGACATTATAAAAAATAATTCAAAAACTGAAATCAGTGTATCCCCATATGTGCGTATGATTTCTGGGGCGAAAAATGCAAAATCTGCAGCGGTTGAAACAGGTGGTGTAGTTTATGCTAATTCAGGCTTAAATTATGCAAATTGGATGAAATTGAATAAAAAATCGTACGCGTATTCTACTGTACGTGGATCCTTAGGTTTTGCAGATCAATATTGGGAAACAATCGCATCAATTGATACCAATGACCAGACAATAAGTTTGAAAAAAAATGGTGATTTATATTTTGCAGACACAAATGCTGCGCCTGTTCGTATCGGGGCAGGAGATGTTGCAACAATAGATACTTACGTTTTCGCTGGGCCACGTATTGGCAAAGTTTTGGATTCTGCTGCCGATAATATTCCGGGCATTTCAAAAACTGTGGATTATGGGTGGTTTTGGTTTTTTGCTCAGCCAATGTTATGGATGATAAATTGGCTTTTTGCATTGGTTGGTAATTATGGGATAGCAATTATTTTAATGACGTTGATTTTACGTTTATTGATGTGGCCACTAACACGCAAATCATACGCATCTACAATGGCTATGCAGAAAATGCAACCAGAATTACAACGTATACAAAAATTGTATGCAAATGACAAAGCGCGCCTTCAAATGGAGATGATGCGTGTATACCAGACACACAAAACTTCACCTATGTCTGGATGTTTGCCGATGTTGATACAGATACCTATATTCTTTGCACTGTATAAGGCATTGTTGATATCGGTTCCTATGCGAACTGCACATTTCTTATGGATATCTGATTTGGCAGCTATGGATCCATATTTTATATTGCCAATTATTATGGGGGCAACTATGTGGTTGCAACAGTTTTTACAATCTCCAAAAACAACCGAAACTACGGGGCCAATGGCTGCAACCCAACGGTTTATGAAATGGATGCCCGTATTGTTCACAATTATGTTTGCCTGGATGCCTGCTGGATTAGTTTTATATTGGACTGTGTCGAATATATTCAGCATTTTCCAGATGTATATAATTAAAAAGACAATGAAATAAAAAACGCCCATTTGGGCGTTTTTATTGTTCTAACGTAATACCCCGGGCGTAAGCCCGTGGGAAATTTATTTTGTATTTAAAAATCTGAATAACCCATCTGGGGTTTGTATTGTTATTTTTTTTATTCCACAAGCGCGTTTCGTAAATTGAACACAAGAATATATGTTCTGTTGTTTCAAAGCATTTTTGGGTGCAAATTTTCCATTGTATTTAATAAATTTCCAACCATATCGTTCCAATATTTTTATATCGCGTGATTTTATATATATTTTGACAATGTTATTCGTATTAACAAATTGATAAATTATACCTTTGTCATTTTTTATAACTATTGGTGCACAGTGGCGAAATTGTTTACACAAAGTTTGTGCGATAATTTTATGAGATTTTGTTGAAAAACCAATATATATCATAATATAAAGCCCTGTTGTCATCATTTTCTGATTTATTCCCTTCTACCCATAAATCAGAATATTTTTTAATCTTCTATCCATCCGTTTTTGCGTGCCGCGTTCCCAAGAGTTTGCATAGCAGAATCCCAAAGTGCTGCAGCACGATTTTCAGAATAAATGTATTGATGCGGTGCGCGTTTTTTATCACCAAATTTTTTCATAACGTTCAATTGTTCTTCGGTTAATTTCCCAGACAGATATAATTTAGTAATCAATGTTTCTACGTCTAATAATTCGCATGGTCTTTTAACTGTTGAATAATTCCGCATGAAGCTGTTCTGAATAGATTTAGAATATAAAAACCAAAACCATAATTGTTCAGGGTTTTGGAATTTTTCAGAAAAATCTGGATTGATTTGTTTTGTGAAAGTTTGCATTTTTTTACTCCTTTTTTTACTTTTGGTTAAACTTAGAACATAAATTGAATTATGTAAATTAATTCAATCGTAAATAGAAACCCGAATCAGAAAACCGATTCGAAACAGATTTTTTATAATATCTACTCGAATCGGTTTTTACGTGTTTCTGTATAAAAAAATCCGCATTACGCGGATTCTTTTTATTCTACTTCTATGGGTGGAAAACAATCTCCGTCCCCACTTGGGCAACACGCGAACGTGTGTGTACTGTTGGGGTTGTCTGGATCATCTGGGCCCATATCAGTATAGGTTTCACCCGGACAACACCCGTACATATCTGGTGGCGTGCCGTTGTCATCACAGGTTAAAACTGTGCCATCTTCTTCTGCTGTGTTAAGAGAAGTAGCTTTTCCAAACGGATTAATAATTTCATCGTTTGAATTATATTGCAGACCCAAAATATCTTGGTTATACGCTTTGATTTGATCTTCATCTCTATCACCTGGCGTTCCATATTTTTCATCATATTTTTGTTGAACCTGGTTGCTGTATACTTTATTTTTAGCATTATTTATCGCCTGATAATTTTGTGATTCACAATATGCATATACAGTCCGATAATCATAACCAGATTTATACCAATTCTCAGCAATTGTCAACTTATCTGGATTTTTCTTATCTTGTTGACAAAAATCAATTAAATTAAACGAACGAACCTGACCAATCCACGAAGAATCTTCTGGATCAGGCTTAGCTTTATCTTTTAATGACGACCACGAACGGCGCTTTTTTGAACCGTATGTAGTAAACGCACATTTTTTACCTGGGTTTTCACCACTATCACAGGTGACAATCAAATCAACCGGCGAAAATACATTTATACGTGTACCGGCGGCAATTGAAAATGGTGGTGTGGTGTTTGCCATAACATCAACCAATAATTTTTGTGCAACTTTGTTCCAGGTGTCAATAATTTCTTGTTTCGCCATTTCTGATGAACGCATAGTTCCCGATTGAACAATTGTATTATTATCCAAATCAATTTGATTTATAACCGTATCAGCAATCGGTGCAATCATATTGACCGCCGCAGGAACCAAAGATGTCAAAATAGGCATAACCATTTGTTCCATATAATCGGTGCTGCCGTGGCCTGGAACACCCATACGACCCTGGGCATCCGCAGAATAGGGGTCTTGGCTTTCTTTGTCAAAATTAAATTCAACACCATCTGGGCGAATGAATTGATACCATTTTATATTCATACGACCAACCGCTTGATATGGACCAGGTAAATCGCCATCCAAATATCCCATTAATAATGTTCCTGTTGGTATGATAATAGTACGTCCGTCATCTGAAAATACATTACGATCAACAGTTGCACGAACAGGGATACTATGATTTTTACCTGGATCACAATTTGCCCCGGATTTATTGCAACCATAAACACTGGGGTCTGCACGTACCTCAGACACTATCGTTGCAGGTATCGGTTTGAATTGGCGCAATATAAATGTCCGATCATATGGTCGCGAAGACGTGATAGATTCTTCTGTGTCAGAACCTTTTAATGCTGCCAAATCCACATCTTCACCCCAATCATCTTTGTGGCGTTTCATACCACCGCGCCCAGAACCACCAGATACAGTCCACACAGCATTTGTAAATGTTCCATCAGACGCCTGAGACGAACGCCCAATTGGATCTGATAATGCCGGCAAAGACAATCCTGCATTGCGAACATTTCTATATCCGATATGATTTGCATCAGTTCCGATTTTTGATCCATCACTTAACGATGTTATGATTCCAGTTGAAAAATCATATTTTCCGGTTGGATGTTTGCAATCAGTATCAGAAAACGGATGAAAATAATTTGCACCACGTTCAGGTTTTATCCAACCAATCTGAACACCCGCTTGATTATATCCTGGTATCGCAAAATCAGAACATTTTTCAGGTGGTAATAAAAATTCAGAAGATTTTGTATCCATTGTTGGTTCTGGCAAAACATCAGCCAACTGCAAAAGCGATTCATCAAACACTGGTTCCGGATCATCAAATACTTCATCCGGTGTGATTGTTTTGATTTCGTCAACAACGTGTTCGGCGATTGGTTCGTAATCTCCGTCGGTATATTCTGCATCTAAATCTACAATCACAGGCTCAATAATTGGTTTTATAATCGGTTCTGGCTCTGGTTGTGGTTGTACAGGTTCTTCTGTTGGGACAAGCGCTTCATGCGCGCTATAAACCACAGGAATATATTCTGTTTTCACAGCATCGTCAGACATTGTATGCCAGGCAATAGCCAACATAGTTTTTGTTGTATCATACTCTTTGCGTGGTCTGTAAATAACATTTACCAAGCACGAATCAATTAAATTATCGCAATTATTAGTTGTGGTAATGTCTACTGCATCTATGCTGATAGAATCTAACACCACAGGTGTATTCACGCTTATACTGACATTTTGATTATCAGATTCGCCAACAATAACATCTTTGAAATCTATTTGTTTTGGTTGAATATCAAAAGAAATTTCTTGGTTTGCATCTTCGTATTTATTGTTTTTATTTGATTTACCACCAAATATCAAAACCAACAATATAACCACAATAACAAACGCCGCCGTCAAAAGCAACCATTGCACGTGCTTTGGCGTAGACGAACGAAACTCTTGAAATTGTTGTTTTATATTTTTCATTTCTTATTGTATTCTTACTACGTGGCAACTTGTTCCGCTGAATTTCAGCAATTGATCACACAATTTCTGTGCGGTATCTATATCTGCCAATGGTCCAATACGTAAACGATACAACCGTGCAGTGGCAGCATTTTCACCCAGTTCACCAACACCGTGTTCATCTACGGCGAAAAACACGCTGTTTTTGTATGGGCTTAAAATACCAACGCCATCTTCACCGCTGAATTTAGCAGACAAATCAGTCCAATAATCATTTAACGCCTTAATCGATTTGTCTGACTTTAATTCAACTGCCACCCCAGATTGATTACTGGTTATCAAAGGAATATTGGTTTGTGGCAGATAAGAACCAGCCGTTACACGTTCCAACGGTATCATATTAGCACCCGTAGATGTTCCTCCATAAACACCATACACAGCGGCATTTGGAACATACCCCATAGGTTGATTATAAACCATAGTTGGAGTTGTTGTATAATCATTATAGTTCGCGTTAATTGCATATTGTTCATTACTATATGCAATGGAATTCAAAGACTGATTAGCCATCATAGATTGCGCGACGTTTGCTTCTGCCAATGCCATAACTGATGCTGTATCAGCAATAAGGAAGGGTTTTTCACGTTTTTTTATACAAACAATTCTTTGACCACTGCGCAGAACCATGTCGCCCACAGCCTCTACAATCAACAAACGGCCATCTTCGCCATCTGTACGGAAACTAACAGGACTTTCGCCACCTTCAACCAAAAGTGATACAACAGGACGTTGGGTCATAGAAATAACTTTGTCCCCAAAATCAATGTATGTAAAGATTCTGTCGCGCCAAACGCGTTCAGGTGCGATGACATAATCGTCAGGGTTTGGAACAAATATATCCAAATCAAAACGGAATTCAGATGGATCGATTTTCATAGTTTTTATCCAACCATAATCTTCGCCATCAACACCGATAACAGATTTTTGGGCTGCAGAATTTTTGCCGGATAAAACCCCCATAGAACCAGTACGTTTAGCAGGTGTCATCGTCCCAGCAATAGCACCACCATTACCCAAAGATACATCAACCTGGGAATATGAGATTTCACTTGAATTTACAGGATACGCACGAAGATAGAATATATATGTATTCCCAGATTCACCTGTAACAATCAAATTAGTATCGTTCCCCATATTGTCTGGACCTGGCGTGATATACATAGTTTGATCGCCTTTGTTCGTCAAAATCTGGAACAAACCTTCGTTTCCTTCGACATAATCAACAATCTTTTCACCCATTGGTAAACTTACCAATGTTGCCATACCTGCGCGAGTTTTTATGGGTAAAACCGTTCCTGGCGACCACGTCAAATTTGCATAACCGGGTTTTGATGAACCGGTCGACATATTTGCGTTGGGATTGTCCCACGCAGCTTGAAAATCAGCAAACGCAGGCAATGCACAACATAAAATTGCCAACAAAGAAACATTTATTTTACACAATTTTACAAAAGTCATTTTTCAAAATCCTTCCTTTTCAAATAATGTCTTTTAAATTTCTGAATCTGAATTCAACGGATCCTTTTTTCCTTCTTGAATACTGTATTCAACGACACGAATCCCCAGCGGATTATCGTGCAATTTTTGCAAATCATCCAATGCGCCAGATATTTTTGTTTCCAATTCAGACTGTACTCTCAACAGTATCTTATAATTTTTCTGTGTGGTCTGTCCACCACTATTTTCATTTTTGCAAACCCAGGCAAATTTAACCTCGTACATACCATTGCGCATTCTGAATACAGCGGGTTCTTTGGTGGTATTTGAAAAATCTACAGAACACGACACCATAGGTGCAGCCTGATTAAATGCATAACGTTTATACATTCTGGTATTGGTGAAATCAGAGAAAACCTTGTTGCTGGACCAAGGTTTTACAACCTTTGCCCAGTTATTCCGTGTCACGGATGCACGAGTACCAGGATACAATGTATAACGTGCAATAACATATTCGCGGATAAAGCCTTCCAAATATCTTTTTAACGCTGTTTCATTCGTTGCACCTGGATTCATTGGTTCTATCACAATACTTGTGGAACGTGTAGGTGTTAACAAAAAGAAAACCTCTGGCCGTTCCAATGGAATCATTTTTACCAATGTAAAAGCCAACACCAGCAACACCACAATTGATGTGGACAGCACAAATGTCAACATTCTTGACATCAAAACAGGTGGCTCTATAACCTTTTTCACGATATTACCCTACATTATTTAATGCGATTGTAGAAAAAATTACTAACCCAGCGCAAGCAAAAAATAATATAAAAATGACAATTTTGTAAAAAATATTTTGTGTGTTTATTGTAATAGAAACATAAACTTTTTTGCTTGCCATAAATTTTTTAACATATTATAATATTTCCGCTTGATTTTTGGTATTGGTGTGCTATGCTTGCACCGATTATCAGTATAACAAAGGCAAAATGCTGGGGTGTTTTTATGGGGGCAGATGCATAAAATGAGATAGAGGGGCTTAGTTCAACGGTAGAATATCGGTCTCCAAAACCGCGGATGAGGGTTCGATTCCTTCAGCCCCTGCCAAAGAAACGCTGGCATAGATGGAATAAAATCGGAAAATTAATGAGAAAAGTAATACAATTTATCAAATCAGTTCGTTCGGAATGGTTTAAAATAATTTGGCCTGATCGTCAGACCGTTATTCATACAACGGGTATGATATTGTTATTTTCTGCTCTTGCTGCGTTGTTCTTTTTTGTTGTCGACAGCATTTTAAATGCTTTGGTTGGTTGGATTTTCTAGGTATTACAAAGGAAAGATACTATGGAAGAAAAAATGCAATGGTTTGTTGTCAATGTTCATACTGGGTGTGAAGACAAAGTTGCGCGTGAATTGCGCGAACAAATTGATAAACGTAAATTAAATGCGTATTTTGGTGAAATTTTGGTTCCAACGCGCGAAGTTTCAGAGGTAAAAGCTGGAAAGCGTGTAAAAACAGAAAAGAAATTTTTTCCTGGATACATTGTTGTTCAAATGGTTATGAATAACGAAACGTTTTCTTTGGTTAAGTTGATGCCTCAGGTTGTTATGTTTTTGGGACAAAAGGTTAAAAATCAACCAAAACCAATTCCTATCACAGAAGCTGAAGCGCGCCGTCTTTTGAAACAGGTTGAAGAAGGCTCTGTTGTCACAGAAGATACTGTATACGAAGAAGGGCAAGAAGTTCATGTTATTGATGGGCCTTTTGCGAACTTTAATGGTATTGCTTCGAATGTTGATAATGTTAAGCAAAAAATGACAGTTACGATTTTGGTGTTTGGGCGTGAAACCAGTGTTGAACTGGATTTTGCTCAGGTTGAAAGAATTTAGTGGTAATCCACTAATAAAAGTGTGGTAGATGCGCCACATCGTACCACAACACTAACTAGGATGAAAAAACATCCTTTGAAAAATGGAGTGAAAAATGGCAAAGAAAGAATTAAAAGGGATTGTCAAATTGGTGGTCCCTGCGAAACAGGCGAATCCTGCGCCTCCAATTGGACCTGCGTTGGGTGCTGCCGGTGTTAACATCGCAGAATTTTGTAAACAATTTAACGACAAAACAGCTGACAAAGAACCGGGTATGCCGATTCCTTGCATTATAACTGTTTATACAGATCGCAGTTTTGAATTTATTATGAAATTGCCACCTGTGTCATATTATATTAAGAAAGCGTTAAAATTAAAATCTGGCTCTAAGAAACCAGGTCGCGATTTTGTTGGAAATATTACCAAAGCGCAAATCGAAGAAATTGCAAAAAACAAAATGCCTGATTTGAATTGTTCAACAATTGAATCTGCAATGAATATTGTTGCGGGGCAATGTCGTTCTATGGGTGTAAAGGTGGAGGACTAAGCTATGAAAATTACAAAAAGAAAGAAAACTTGGTCCGCATTGGAAGCAAACAAAGTGTATTCTTTGTCTGATGCAATTGAAACATTGCGCGGTTTTTGTTCGTCTAAATTCGACGAAAGTTTGGAAATCGCTGTCAAATTGGGTATTGATGTGGCCAAAGCAGACCAAAATATTCGTGGTATGTTATCTTTGCCAAACGGCACAGGTAAAAAAGTCCGTGTCGCTGTATTCACAGTCAATAATCAAGAAGATGCCAAGAAAGCCGGCGCTGATGTTATTGGTGGCGAAGAATTAATCGACAAAGTGGCAAATGGATTTTTGGAATTTGACCGTGTTATTGCAACACCAGATATGATGCCAAAAATGTCTAAGGTTGCACGTGTTTTGGGACCAAAGGGTTTGATGCCTAATCCTAAATTGGGTACGGTTACAAACAACGTTGCAGAAGCTGTTGCCAGTGCTAAGGCGGGGCAGATTGAATATCGTGCTGAAAAGAACGGTATCATACACGCTGGGATTGGTAAAATGTCTTTTGCCACAGACAAATTGGTCGAAAATGCAAACGCATTGATTGAACAATTGAAAAAGGTTAAACCTGCATCGGCTAAGGGTCAATATATCTTGGGTGCATCTGTTGCGACAACCCAGGGCCCAGGTCTTAAGGTTGATGTAAAATAATATATGGTGGGTTTTCCCACCATAAAAACAGATTTCTGTCCAAGACTGATGGTGTGAAAAAAATCACTTAATTTCCATCATAGACAAAGAACAATTTCTTTGGGGCAGGAACGAAGCCCCACCCGTGGAAAAAAACCACAGATGGAAAGTTTAACAAAAGAAGCTTAAAAGGATATATAAAGATGAGACGCGAAGAAAAATCAGATTTGATTTCAGCGTTGCAGTCGTCCTTGAAGGAAGCAGACGGTGTTTTCGTCATAGAAAACCATGGTTTAACAGTGAAAGAAATGGAAATCTTGCGTAATGAATTACGCCCATTGGTTTCTTTGTTTAAAGTTGTTAAAAACCGTCTTATGAAATTAGCATTGAAAGATACTAATTTCGAAGCTGTATCCGAATTGATGAAACGTCCGACAGCTGTTGCAGTTGCAACTGACGCGTTGGCAGTTACCAAAGTTTTGGCAAAATTCGCCGAAGAACATCAAAAATTGACTATTGTCGGCGGTAAAATGGATGCAGAACTTCTGGATGTGAACGGCATTGTGCAATTATCCAAGCTTCCGTCTTTGTTGGAAATTCGTGGTACTATCGCACGTATATTGATAGAACCAGCATCACGTTTAGCACGTGTTTCAGCAGAGTATGGAAAGAAACAAAATTAAAAAACTCACGAAGGAGTAAGAAATGGCAGATATTCAAAAAATAGTTGAAGAATTGTCAAAATTAACTGTTCAAGAAGCAGTCGAATTGTCCAAAGCATTGGAAGAAACTTGGGGCGTTAGCGCCGCTGCAGCTGTTGCAGTTGCTGCTGGTCCTGCTGCCGGTGCTGCAGCTGAAGAAAAAACAGAATTTGACGTTGTGTTGGCAGATGCTGGCGCGAACAAATTGGCTGTTATCAAAGCTGTTAAAGATATCACTGGTTTAGGTTTGGGCGAAGCGAAAGCTTTGGTTGAATCTGCACCAAAAGCTGTCAAAGAAGGCGTTGCTAAAGATGAAGCTGAAAAAATGAAAGCTACATTAGAAGCAGCTGGTGCAAAAGTAGAAATGAAATAATTTCTATTTAATTTGACACGAATCGAAAGATTCAAATTTAAATTGCATTTTATGCAATTTCGCCGCCCGCCAGGGTTGAAAAAATCTTTGGCGGGCACACAGGCGTAAAAGGTGATAAACTTTTTTCGTTTGCAAAACACAGAAGAGAACAATAAAAAGGATTCAGAAAATGGCAGTTATCCAGAAACTTAGAAAATCTTTTGGTAAAAGTTTTTTGCAAACTCCGCTTCCTGATTTGGTTGAAATTCAGTACAATTCTTACAAAGACTTTTTACAGGCAGATGTAGCCCCAGAAAACAGAAAAAATATCGGGCTGCAAAATGTTTTCAAATCTATGTTCCCAATCAAAGATTATGCAGGGATTGCAGATTTGGAATTCATTGAATATACATTGGATAAACCTGTATATAATGTGCAAGAATGTATGCTGCGCAATATGACATATTCCAGCAAACTGAAATTGAAGCTGAGATTGATTTTATGGGATGTCGCAGAAGATGGCAAAAAAACATTACGCGATATCAAAGAACAAGAAATATTTATGGGCGACGTTCCTTTGATGACAGAACGTGGCAGTTTTATAGCCGCCGGTGTGGAACGTGTTGTCGTATCACAAATGCATCGTGCCCAAGGTGTGGTATTTGGAACAACAAAAGAGGCTAAGCTTGCTGGAAATCCAGAAACTTATACTGGACGTATTATCCCAGAACATGGTTCTTGGATTGATTTTGAAGAAGCCAAAGGTATTATTTATGTCCGTATAGATCGCAGACGTAAAATACCTGCAACAGTTTTGTTGCGTTGTTTACCATCTGCTGCTGATGAAAAGAAATTTGCCGCTGACCCGCGCAAGGCTAATATTGCCGGAATGAGTCCAGAAGAAATTTTGTCTAATTTCTATAAACGTATAAATTTATCTTTTGATGGCAAATTATGGGTTGGCAACACCTCTGATTTCGAAGGATTGGATAAATATCGTTTGAATTACGATTTGATTAATCCAAAAGATAAAAAAGTTTTGGCATCAAAGGGTGATCGTTTGACTGCTAAACGTTTATCCAAAATTGTATCTGAATCCAAGACATTTGGTCTGGAACGTGATTCTTTGATTGGTGAATATTTATTTAGTGCGATTAAAAACGGCGAAGATGTTTTATTCCCAGAAGGTACCGAAATAACCGAAGAAGTTCTGAACGAATTGGAAAAATTGGGTGTAAAGAACATTTCTTTGATTGCAATCGATAATACAACCGTTTCCGCACATATGCGCAATACATTAATGGCTGATAAAACTGCTACACGTGAAGAAGCGCTTATTGCGATTTATGATTTGGTTCGTCCTGGTGAACGTCCAACATTAGAAGCGGCAATCAATTTGTTCTTGCGCCAAGGTTTTGATGCTGCATATTATGATTTGTCTGCGGTTGGTCGTTTCAAGATGAACAAACGTTTGAAGATTGATTCTGGTAAAAAACCAGAAGACGAACGCACTTTGACCAAGGCAGATTTCTTGGCTGTGTTAAAGACTTTGATGAATATTATCAATCACAAAGATGTAATAGATGATATTGATAATTTGTCTAATCGTCGTGTTCGTGCGGTTGGTGAATTGTTTGAACAAACATTCCGTTCAGGTATGTTGCGTATTGAAAGATTGGTACGCGAAAGTTTGACATCGCCAAACATTGCAACTATGCAACCTCAGGATGTTATCAATGCAAAACCTTTGATGTCATTGGTTGCTGAATTCTTAGGAACATCACAATTATCACAGTTTATGGATTCTTATAACCCATTGGCCGAAGTTGAACATAAACGTCTTGTATCTGCTTTGGGACCTGGTGGTTTGAATCGTGAACGTGCTGGAATTGACGTCCGCGACGTTCATCCAACACATTATGGTAGATTGTGCCCAATTCATACACCCGAAGGTGCAAATATTGGGTTGATTTCTCACTTGTCTGCATATGCGCGTGTGAATCCTTATGGATTTATTGAAACACCATATTACGTTGTTAAAAACAGCAAAATTACCGATGAAATGGTATATTTGACTGCAGATGAAGAATTGGGACACAAAATTGCCCAAGGAAACACCCCAACAACATCAGCTGGTATTTTGGCAGAAGACATGGTGACTGCGCGTGTTGACGGCGAATTTACAATGGTTCCAAAAGATGAAATCGATTTAATCGACGTGGCCCCGCGCCAAGTTGTGTCTATTGCGACTGGTTTGATACCGTTTGTTGCTAATGACGACGCGAATCGTGCTTTGATGGGATCAAACATGCAACGTCAGGGTGTTCCATTAATGCGTGTTGATGCCCCATTGGTTGGAACAGGTATTGAACGCGAAGTGGCACGTGATTCCCGTACTGGTAAGGTTGCAAAACACAGTGGTATTGTTGAATCTGTGGATGCAAATCGTATCGTGGTTAAATGTATGAATTCAAGAAATGTCGTGACAGGTGTTGATATTTATAATCTTGAAAAATTTGGTCGTTCAAACGGTGAAACTTTGATTCATCAGAAACCTTTGGTTCACGTAGGCGACAGAATTTCTGCGGGCGACATTATCGCTGACGGTTCATCCATGAATTACGGTGAATTGGCATTGGGACGTAATGTCTTGGTCGCATTTGTACCGTGGCGTGGTTATAACTACGAAGACGCTATTGTGATTTCTGAACGTATTTCACGTGATGATGTTTACACATCTATTAAAATCGTTGAAAAAGAAATCAAATTGCGTGATACACAATTGGGGCCAGAAAGCTTTACGCGCGATATTCCAAATGTCGGTGAAGAAGCACTTAAAAATCTGGACGAATCCGGTATTATCTATGTCGGTGCACGTGTGAAACAGGGTGATATTTTGGTTGGTCGTGTTTCTCCGAAATCTGAGACATTATTGACCCCAGAAGAAGCACTTTTGCGTAACATCTTTGGTGAAAAGGCATTGAACGTTAAAGATTCTTCGTTAAAGGTTGGACCAAACGAAGAAGGAACAGTCATCGGCGTTAATGTTTTGACTCGTCATGGTGTTAAGAAAGACGACAGAACCCAAATGATTGAATTGCAGAAAATTGAAAAAATCAACAAAGACCGTGATGAAGAAACTTCTATCATCGAAAAAGGCTTTGCAGACCAGGTTTATCAGTTGGCTGAAAACCAAACGATTTCTGCAGGTTCTGGCAGTTTGAAACCGTTTATAGGTAAAAAATTGACTGCAGAAGTGTTTGAAGGTATTAAACCGGCAGATATGAAAAAATTGGTCGTTTCAAACAAAGAAATTCAATCTACAATTGATGAATTGCGTGAACAACATCTTTTGAAATTGAAAGATTTAAATGAACGTGCTGATGCTGAAATTGCTAAGGCTACAGAAAGCACTGCTTTGGCGGCTGGTGTCTTGAAAGAAGTCAAAGTTTACATTGCACACAAAATGAAATTGCAGCCAGGTGATAAAATGGCTGGGCGCCACGGAAACAAAGGTATCGTTTCTAAGGTGGTTCCAATCGAAGATATGCCACATATGGAAGATGGAACACCTGTTGATATCGTGTTGAATCCGCTTGGTGTGCCAAGTCGTATGAATATCGGTCAGATATTCGAAACACACCTTGGAATGGCCGCACGTAGCTTGGGTAAGCAAATCGGTGAAGTTTTGGACGAAGTTAAACAAAAACGCGCCGTTACTGACGATTTGCGTGCAATTATGGGCAAGATTTATGGTAAAGCTGTTGCCGAAAAATTGGAAAAAATGACTGATACAGATGTTCGTGCAGAAGCGGCGCTGTTAAAAGATGGTGTTCCAATGGCAACTCCGACATTTGATGGTGCAACACCAGAAGAAATCAAAGCTATGTTGAAATTGGCTAAATTACCAGAATCTGGTCAATTTACATTGTATGATGGTATTACTGGTGAAAAATTTGCCCGCCCTGTGACAGTTGGCGTGATGTATATGATGAAATTGCATCACTTGGTTGATGAAAAGATTCACGCTCGTTCAACTGGAAATTATTCTTTGGTGACGCAACAGCCATTGTCTGGAAAGGCACATATGGGTGGTCAGCGTCTCGGAGAAATGGAAGTTTGGGCATTAGAGGCACACGGTGCAGCACACTTGTTGCGCGAAATGTTGACTGTGAAATCAGACGATATTGTCGGCAGAAACAAGATGTACGAAGCGATTATTTCAGGTAATACTGATATTCAAACCGGCACCCCAGAAGCGTTCAACGTTTTGGTGCGTGAATTGCGTGGTTTGGGCTTGGCTTTGAACCCAAAAAAAATTGATTAGTGGCCCGGCCACGGGCGATTAAATTCGCCCGCCGGCCACAAGGCACTTTTAGTGACGTAAAAGGAGCAGATACAAATGACAAATATGTTGCAAAAGATATTTGGACAAATAGAAACCAAGGAACAATTTGATGCTTTGCGTATTTCTATTGCGTCCCCAGAAGAAATTCTGTCTTGGTCGCACGGCGAAGTGAAAAAACCAGAAACCATCAATTATCATTCCTTGAAACCAGAAGCAGAAGGTTTATTCTGTCAGCAAATTTTCGGACCTGTGAAAGATTACGAATGTGCATGCGGAAAATATAAACGTATTAAATTCCGTGGTGTTGTTTGTGAACGTTGTGGGGTCGAAGTTGGTTCGTCTACTGTGCGTCGTGAACGTATGGGACATATCAAATTGGCAATTCCTGTAGCACATACTTGGTTTTTACGCGAAGGTAAAATTGCCACATTGTTGAACAATTTACCACAAAAGAAATTGGAACAGGTTATCTCTTATGATGCGTATATTGTAACTGAACCAGGTTTGACCAGTTTGAAACAATATGACGTTATCAGCGAAGATGAATACCAGGCTGCAATTGAAGAATTTGGCGAAGATGCTTTCCATGTTGGTATTGGCGCAGAAGGCGTTCGTTCTATTATTGCAAATCTTGATATGGGTGATGAAAGAACACGTTTGCGTGCTGAATTGGCCGAAACAAAATCCGAAGCAAAACGCAAATCAATCATCAAACAATTGAAATTGGTTGAATCATTCTTAGATTCTAAAACAGAACCAGCGTGGATGTTGCCGGATGTTTTGCCTGTGATTCCACCAGATATGCGTCCATTGGTTACTTTGGATGCTGGACACGTTGCTGCGTCTGATTTGAACGATTTATATCGTCGTGTGATTATCCGTAATAATCGTTTGAAAAGATTTATGGAAATGCATGCACCTGAAATTATTGTTCGTAACGAAAAACGCATGTTGCAAGAAGCTGTTGATTCGTTATTTGATAACGGACACAAAGCGCGTCCAATGGTTTCTCAGAATCGTCGTCCATTGAAATCTTTATCTGATTCTTTACGTGGAAAAACCGGACGTTTCCGTATGAATATGTTGGGTAAACGTGTGGATTATTCTGGACGTAGTGTTATTACACCTGGACCATCACTTCGTATGCACCAGGTTGGTTTGCCAAAAACAATGGCTTTGGAATTATTCAAACCATTTGTTTATGCGAAATTGTTGGCTGGTGATTACGCAAATACATTGAAAACTGCGCGTAAGATGGTTGAAAACGGTGAAGATATTGTTTGGGAAATTTTGGAAAAGGTTATCTATCAACACCCTGTGTTGTTGAACCGTGCACCAACTTTGCATAGATTGTCATTGATTGCTTTTGAACCTGTTTTGATAGAAGGCAAAGCAATTCGTCTGCACCCGTTGGTCTGCAAAGGATTCAATGCGGACTTTGACGGCGATCAGATGTCTGTGCATGTGCCAATTTCCTTAGAAGCACAATTGGAAGCGCGTACATTAATGTTGTCGACAAACAATGTGTTATCGCCTGCTAATGGTGAACCTATGACTGTTCCATCACAAGATATGGTTTTGGGTGTTTACTACATTTCTTTGATAAATGGTGAACACGACGAAAAGAAATCACCAAGATTTGCAAATATGGATGAAGTGATGCTTGCGTTGGAAAACAAGACTATCACATTACACACACCAATTTATGCGCGTGTCAAAGGTCAAAAATACGCAACAACCGCAGGTCGTATGATGTTGGGCGAATTATTGCCTGATGGTATGCCATTTGATTCTGTGAACAAAGTAATGCCTGTTAAAGAAATCAAAAAATTGTTGGCTGCGACCTATGAAGCGTGTGGCGACAAAGCTATGATTTTGTTGGCTGATGCATTGAAAGATACTGGTTTTGAACAAGCTGTGCGCAGTGGTATTTCAATCGGATTCGACGATATTGTTGTTCCAAGCGACAAAGAAGCAATGATTGAAAAATCTGAAAAAGCTGCGGCAGAAATCGAAAGTCAATATCAAAACGGTTTGTTATCCAGTGGTGAACGTCATAACAAATTGATTGATTTGTGGCAACATACAACTGATGAATTGGGTGATAAAGCGTACGCTTCGTTGGGTAATACGACTGGCGATAATTGGAATTCAATTCATATGATGGCTTTGTCGGGTGCCCGTGGATCCAAAGGTCAGATTCAGCAGTTGGCAGGTATGCGTGGTATGATGCAGAAACCAGACGGTTCTATTATCGAAGTTCCTATTATTTCGAACTTCAAAGAAGGTCTTACAATGTCTGAATACTTTACATCAACCCACGGTGCACGTAAAGGTATGTCGGATACGGCTTTGAAAACAGCGTCTGCTGGTTATTTGACACGTCGTTTGGTTGATTTGGCACTTAACACAGTTATCACAGAACATGATTGTGGAACGCATGAATTTATTACTGCGAAACCTGTGTACCAGGGTTCTACACTAACTGTTCCATTGGGTGATGTTGTGTTGGGACGTACTGCGGCACACGACATTGTACATCCTTTGACCAAAGATGTTATTGTAAAAGCGGGTGATTTAATTACTAAATCTGCTGCAAAACAAATCAATGAATCTGGATTGCCAAGCGTAGATGTACGCAGTGTATTGACGTGTCAGAGTGATGGTTTGTGTGCAAAATGTTATGGTATGGATTTGTCCAGAAACGCATTAGTACACGTTGGGGAACCGGTTGGATTAATTGCTGGACAATCAATTGGTGAACCTGGAACTCAGTTGACATTGCGTACCTTCCATATTGGTGGTATTGCAGAAGGTGGTTCTGAATCTCACTTTATTGAAATGCCTGTTGCAGGAACAATCAAATTAGAAAATGTTAACACAATTACGAATTCTGCTGGTCGTGTAGTTGTTTTATCACGTAATGGAAAAATCGCAGTTGTTAACAAAGATGGTAAAGAACAATTTAGTTGTGCATTGCCTTATGCGTCTATGTTGGTTGTTAACGAAGGCGACAAGGTTGAAAAGGGACAAAAAGTTGCAGAATGGGATCCATATTCAAATACAATTATCGCTGAAAAAGACGGTATCGTTTCGTTCAACGATTTGATTGAAAATGTTTCTTACCAAGAAGAAGTCGATTCTATGACTGGTATTGTTTCCCGCAAAGTTATTAATTGGAAAACAAATACCAAAAAGGCTTTAAGCCCATCTATCCGTTTGGTTGATGACAAAGGAAATGTGATTTCTTTGGGTGGCAAAAAGATAGCAGAATATTTGTTGCCGACATATTCGACCTTAAATGTGTCAAATGGTGATAAAATATCTGCAGGTGATATTTTGGCGCGTATTCCTGTGCAAACCAAGAAGACAGGCGATATTACCGGGGGGCTTCCACGTGTTGAAGAATTGCTTGAAATTCGTCGTCCTGCAAATCCTGCATTGTTGGCAGAAATTGACGGAACGATTGATTTGGAAGATGCAAAATCTAAAATCATCATCCGTATTGAACCAACAGACGGGTCTGCGCCTGTGGAATACGCTGTACCAAAGGGAACTAATTTGTTAGTTCGCAGCGGGGATGTGGTTCACAAAGCTGATAAATTGGTCGACGGAGATCCAGTGCCGCAAGACATTTTGCGTATATTGGGTCAAAAAGCATTGGCGCAATTTATGGTGGAACAAGTGCAACAAGTTTATCGTTTGCAGGGTGTGTCCATCAATGATAAACATATCGAAATTTTGATACGTGAGATGACTCGTCGTGTTGAAATCAGCGATCCAGGTGATACTTGTTTTATCAGCGGTTCTGTTGTTGATCGTGTCGATTTCGAAGAAGAAAATGCACGTGTTGCGCGTGATGGCGGAAAAATTGCCCAAGCTACCCAGGTTTTGGTTGGTTTAACACGTGCGTCATTGACATCTCGTTCGTTCATATCAAATGCAGCGTTCCAACAAACAACAAAAGTTTTGGTTGATGCTGCAATAAGTGGTTCGACAGATAAATTAATAGGTGTTAATGAAAACTTAGTTGTTGGTCGTTTGATACCGATTGGAACAGGTGCATATGTTCGTCGTGTCCGTGAAATTGCCAAAGAAGAAGAACAGGCTGAAAAATTGGCTCGTGAAGGTGGCAATCAACAACAATTGTTAGATATTTAACAATGTATAAACTATCAAATGCCCGGTACTTTGTTGCTACAAATGCCGGGCATTGATTGTAAGTCAGGTAATTTTTTACTTGCAAATAAGTAATATTTGACTAGAATAAAAGACCGTTAAATAAAAAGGATTGTAAAATGGCAGTTCCAAGAAGTAAAACAAGCAAAGCACGTTCTGCACAACGTCGTTCACACGATGCGTTGTCTGCTATGCCAGTGGGTGTGTGCAAAAAATGTGGCGAAAAGAAACGTCCGCATCATATTTGCCCTGCGTGCGGTTCAAAATAATCTTGTTATTTAAAAGGGATTAAGGGGGCGCGGATTTTTTATCCAAAGCCCCCCTTTGTATTGTAAAGATGTCGCAACAAAAAAGATTTATTTCCATAGATGCAATGGGCGGTGATCACGCGCCTGGTGCTGTGTTGGGCGGTATGAACCAGTTTCTTTACCAATATGGTGAAGACACGGTGTTTTTTCGCGTTTTTGGGAACGAAGAAATTTTACGTCCACTTTTAAAGAAATTTCCGCGTGTTGCACGTAATTGTGAAATCATCCATTGCGCTGGAAAAATATCAAGTGCTGACAAAGTTCGCGATGTTATTCGACACGCACAAGACACATCAATGTATATGGCGATTAAAGACGTTCGCGAAGGCAACTCTTCCGCGATTGTTTCTGCTGGGAATACAGGTGTATTAATGGCATTGTCAAAATTAGCATTGAAAACGGTTGATGGTATATCACGTCCTGCAATAACGACTATGTTGCCGTCTGGAAATGGCGACACACGCGTAGTTGGTTTGGATTTGGGTGCCAACGTCCAATGTGATGAAGAGATTTTATTTGATTTCTCTATCTTAGGCAGTGTTTATGCAGAAATTATCGGTGGAATGAAACGCCCCCGCGTTGGCATTTTGAATATCGGCGAAGAAGAAACCAAGGGCAGCGAAACACTGCAACGATTGAATAAAGTGTTAACCGACCACGTGGGCGAATTACCGTATGAATATATCGGATTTGTAGAAGGAAACGATGTTACGGCTGGTAATGTCCAGGTTGTTGTCACAGATGGCTTTACAGGCAATGTTATGTTAAAAACGGTCGAAGGTACCGCCAAAATGATTTCACGCATTGTAAAGGCAAATTATAAACGCTCTATGCTGGCTATTTTAGGAACGTTTTTCCTTATTCATTTGTTCAAAAGATTGAAACATAAAATAGACCCACGTTCTTATGCAGGGGCTGTATTTTTAGGTCTTAATGGGTTTTCGATAAAAACGCACGGTAATTCTGATGCGCTGGCTTGGTCGCACGCGTTAGAATATGCGGCGAATTTATCACGTTCTGATTTTTACGGCAAAATCCGCGAGCGTACAAACGCATTGGCCAATATCAAGAAAGAATTAAAATCCCCGGAAACAGCGGAATAAAATTAATAAAATAAATTTTCGAAACAGAAAAATAAACCGCCCGATTGGGCGGTTGTTTGTTATGTTAACTATTGCGGCGGCAACTTGTCAGATTACCAGAAGAATCCGTCACATCCGAATACCCGTCTGGACATGAGCATCTGGTCACCTGGCCACCGGCAGATTCTGTTTGAACACCACCCAATGTCGGGCACGACTGGCACGATACAGAACCCGTTCCGGTATCATTCAGGTAATAATTCACCGGGCAAGTTCTTAACATACTATCAACCCAATCACGCATTACACGTAATGTTAAGTTCGAAGAATCAGATGGCTTGTACCCACCAACTGACATACAAGTTGCAATTTCTGCGCGACACGCATTAACAGCTGTCGTTGATGCAGTAGTTGTCGTATTTGTTTCATCATAGCCATTTGTAGATAAACAAGACGACACATCACTGCGGCAACCTTCTGCATAATCAGATAAAATCGAATCTTGCTGCAATTTGATTTTTGTTAATGCAGATGCCAAATACTGACGAACAACTTCACTGTCTGGTTTATATCTTTTGTTTCTGGTTGCTTTGGCACCATCTTCAAATGTGTAATCCTGGCATTGTTTCATAATAGATGCGCACATACCGTGAACTTTGTCATCTCTGTCGATATATCCAACCTTTTGTAAGATATAGGTTGCCATATCATTTGATACAATGGATTTTGTGTAATTTGTTTTCCAATTTGCCAAAGCCTTGTCAATATATGCACCCAAGTTTTCATCGCGGCCACCACCCCACGCATTCAACGTACCCGAATTACCCGGTGTTGCAGAAAGCCCATCTTCATCATAATTCCAGGTTGCATATAATTCATACATACCCTTACTTGTCCAAGTATTTATGTTCGTTTGCGTAATATCGTCGCGATTTGCAACCCAACCACCAGAAACCCCCGGTGTTCCACCTTTGACAATTTCACCACCTGATAGATATTTTCCGGTCGGGTCCAAACATAATTCATAATCAGAACCGCAAACATATTCATCCTGCATACAGGCATCAATCGCTGCAACACAGCTGCGTAAATCATACGAATTTTTGTTTTGCATCAAAAGCAAACGTGCTTGTTGTAAAATTGTCGAAGCGTTTGCGACATTGCTTCTCATTTCAGAGTTAGCTTCATTAAGATTGCGTTCATAAATTATGCACTGTTTATCAATCTCTAAATCATAGGAATTTGTAATAAGGTTTGCATCAATACCCTGGGCAGTACAGGAATTCAACACCGAAACCTTGCAACGTTGCATAGCTGTCTTGTACAAAGTTTCACCACGTTGATTTGAAACATTATTAGCAGTGCTGCCTGTAGTGGCCCAACTGCCTAAAAATTCACTTAAATCGAAATTAGATGTGAAATCAGCATTCAATAACCCTGTCAAATCCATAGATATATTATTTGAACTTATAGACGACGTCGGTGCTGATGCATCAATAATCTGTTTTTTTATGTTATCCAAACTATTCTTTATCTGTGAAGAATCTGTTTTGGATTTCATTGTTAATTCAGCTTCTGTTTCAGCGAACAAGGCACTTACCTGGTCGCCGGTCAAACCAATATATTTGATTTTTTGAACAACGTCTTTGAATTCTTCCGTCGCAGTTGCCAATGCTTGTTCTGTTTTTTCATAATTTTTAAGGTTTTTAGAACAAGAACATCTGCCCTGGTTATCGTCCAAAACATTACAATAATTATCCATACAGGCTGCATATTGTGCCTTGCAATAATCGGTCAATTCAGCAAGAGCAGATAAATTCGACGTAGTTGAAGAAATGTCTTCTTCTGTTATTACAGGTGTTGTTATCGCCGGAGTCGATATGCGCGCGGTTGAACGGCGACTGCCCACACCAATACGTGCGGTTTCTACATTTCCCGCCGTATTAGAATTGTATATTGGTAAACCAGAATCTTCCAAAACCGTCACAGGAGACGATGAACCATACGTGTTTGTATTACGTACAGCAGCAACTGTAGAATTATTTACGCTAACACGTGCAGTCGTTGGTTTTGTTGCCTGGGTTGTTCTGGATGTAGCCACAGAACGCGAAACATTACGTGGTTGAACATTTGTAGCGGTTGCAGCATTTTTCGTATTGCGAGACACGGTAGAACGACTTACTTTCTGAGCATTCCGCTGTGATGAAGCGGTTGCGCGCGTGGAAGTATTAGAACGTTGTTGATTATTAGCAGTTGCCGTAGACACTGCGCGCGATGTTGAACGATTAATCGTCGTTGTGCGCGGTGCAACAGTTTTTTGTGTTTGTTCAACAGGTGTTTCATCCGCGTTTTTTGTATCAATCGCATCAATCATATCATCAGTATATTCGACGATTTCTTCGTAATATACCGGTGCAACCTCTGCAAAAGCGGGCAACACTAACAAACTACTTAATACAGCAATAAATCTTTTCATTGTAAAATCATCCTTCCTTATTGATTTAATTTTATCACAAAGTGGATTTTTTTACAAGCACAAAAAGGGTAAACTATACGTTAATTTTTATAGATGGACGAATTTGTTTTAATTTATTCAATGATGTTTTTTGAATAGCTGAAAAATCATCAGGATTCCAAATTTGAAAACTGTTTCCGCGCCCAACGAAAAGTGCGCGTTCGGTTATATTTGCGTGTTTTAATAAATCATCAGGTATGACAATTCGGCCGGTTACATCAAATGCTAATGGGCGCGCATCTGCAAATACAAGTGCGCTAACATCATCCAAATCACCATCGAAAATTCCCATTTGATCGGTTGCTGTTGCTATTTTTTCCATGCGGGACATAGATAGGCCTTCGATACAATTATGGGTGAAAGAACGATATAAAACCACGCCTGCAAAATTTTCATTATTTAATGAAGAACGAAAAGCGACAGGTACAGAAATACGTCCCTTGGTATCCAAACGATTTTCATAACAAGAAAGAAATAAACCCATTGTGATTATTCTTTTTGATTTTTTGTGTTGTTTTCGTTCTTCGTTCGTGAATCTAGCACAGTCTTTTATGGTTGTCAATGACAAGTTGTTGTTAATTTGTGGTATTTTGTGGTTTTTGATATAAAAACTGTAATTTTAAAAATATTTTTATAGTAAATAAAATTTCTGCTTGACGTGCGATTCGTTTTTGTTCTAAGATGTTTGTATAGACAAGGGAAAGGATATAGTAAAACAGCAGAAAACCAAATAAAATTGGAATTCTGGAAAAAAATAAAAAAACTAAAAAGTTCAAAATAAAAAATTGTAAATACACTGGTAAATACAAAAAAATTGAATTTTTTATACAAAAATAAATTGAAAGGGGGGACCGAATGCCAAAAAATATAAAAGAAATAATGATTGCCCTTAACAAAGTATTGACTACGACTGTTTGGGTAAATGCCGAACGCCAAATCGTTTCTTTAAGCGATGAATTGCATATTGGTAAAAACAATGCGCCACGTTCTATTGAAGATTTGTCACGTTCATCTCTTATTGGGGCGTATGTTTCTTTGCAAATAAGAACAGATAATTTTGATGTTGCAGCTGAAACTTTGGATACATCAGTATTGGCACAGAAAGTTAAAGAAATGGTTTTTGCTGAAGCTAAAAAGATTATGGATGCAGGTGAAACGGAAGAAAAATCTACAAACCGTATGGCCGCATAACAAAGTTTCCGTGATTAACGGAAGGAAGGGAGTCCCGCCACAGATAATTTTCTGTGGCGGCACTTTTTTTATGCCGGGCATCATCGTCCTTGGTTTAATAATCGGACGTCATCAAATTCTGGATGTTGTTTGAATATATTGGAAATATATGGACATATAGACATAATTTTTCTGTGTTGACTGCGTGCTATTTTTATTATTTCTTCAATAAGGTATAATTCAACATTATCATTTTGATAATCTGGTTCTATTTCGGCATCTGAAATCATAATTTTATCAACACCAATTTTGATAAAAAAAATACTACCAATTTCTTTTTCGTGGCATATCGCACATATTCTACAGCCATCATCTGCAATTTTAAAAGTTATGTCTTGTTTCTGCATAAAAAATCCTTTGGCTGTTCTTTCAAAAGGACTATACCAAAGGATATTTTTTTGACTATAAGATTGATTTCTTTTTAAATTAAATCAAAATTGCGACGGATGATTTTACCGCTTTTGCGCAGGTTTGCAGATTCTTCTGCACTCATCTTAGATTTAAGATTCATTAACACACCTGCATTTCCAACAACGCGTGGCAAAGACATAGCCACCGCATTTTTGCCAATACCATCAATGATAGATGTTGTCAATATGCGACGTTCATCATTTATAATTGCATATAATAAATCTGCAACTGCAGCGCCTATGCCGTCCCAAGTTGCGCCGCGTCCTTGGATAATTTCATATGCTGCATTTTTTACACGATGTTCAATTGTCTTTCGTGTTGTTGCAGGCAGAGTGATTTTAGATTGTTTGCAAAAATCATCCAGACCTATGCCACCGATGCACACAGATGACCAATTAACCACGGATGAATCGCCGTGTTCACCCAACACGTATGAAGTTATCGAACGTGTAGAAATCCCAAGTTGGCGCGACAATATAATTTTGAATCGCGCAGAATCCAACATAGTTCCTGTGCCTATGACGCGCGATGCAGGCAACTTTGATAATTTTTGTGCCAACATAACCATCACATCCAGAGGGTTTGTGACAACTACGATTTTTACAGTCTTTGTATCTACAACTTCCATAACACGTGGGATAATGTCTTGGATAACAAGAGCGTTTTTATGTAATAAATCCATACGAGTTTCCCCAGGTTTTTGATTTGCGCCCGCTGCGATAATAACTATATCTGAACCACGAACCGCGCGATAATTGCTTGCTGCGGTGATTTTTATATCATATGAAAATGCAGATGCGTGTCCCAAATCTTCAGCTGCGGCGCGTGCGCGCATACCGTCTCTGTCGTATAAAACTATTTCATGTGCCAACCCTGTACTTTTAACAGCGGTCGCTACTGCAGAACCCACAGAACCAATACCAATAATTGCGATTTTCATTTAATTCTCCCTATACAAATTTATGAATTAATTATATCACAAAAAGTATTTGATAAAAACATTTATGTTTTGCTAGTATTCACAAAAATACAAACACAGGAAATAACTTATGAAAAAAATTTTATGTTTCGGTAATGTTAATGAAAAATATAAAAATGCCATAGAAAACGCTATGCGTGAATGTCCTAATATAGTTGCTTGGGAACGCGCGCCAGATGTGGACGAACTGCCGGCGTCTGATGACGAATATGTTTTGATGAAATGCGATATTCATTCTGATGATTTTTTGCGGCGTGTTATCGCAATTAATAAAAAACTAACAAACGGTGAAAAATTTTATTTAACACATTGTGCTTTATTTCGTGATGTGTCGGGAAAACGTCCGCCGTTTATTCTGACAGATTCTGCATGTATTCCATTGCCAGATGAAAACCAGTTAACACATATTGTGGAACACGCAGTATCTTTGTTTTCTCAAATATTTGATTATGCGCGTCCACCGTTTATATCTCTTATTTCTGCGGGTGGTGATACAAATACTAAATTATCTCCAACTTTGCATTCGTGGCATAATGCGCACGTCAACGATTTTCCGGCAGGAACATTACGAATTGAACAGTTGGATGTTGCGCTGGACAAAGATGTGCGCGTTGAAAAACATTTGTCTGGGGAATTGGCAGATATCATAGTCGGCGACAATATCAACACCAGTAATGCAATATTTAAATCATTGTCGGTGTTAAGTAATAATTGGGAACCATCGTGTTTTTTAACGGGTACAAAAAACACGGTAATATTAAATTCACGCAGCGCTACAGAATCTGTGCTGACTAAAAATATCGCATTAATATGCAGAAATTAAAAATCGCCCATTTGGGCGATTTTTTTTAATGTTCACTAAGTTTTTTTATCAAATCTAATATCGTGTTCATATAATCATCAACCGCCACGGATGTTGGCAATTCAGACGTGTCATAATTGTTGACACGATATTTAATTTCGATTTTATTTTGTTCCAGATTTTTTTGCGAAACAATCAAACGAATTGGTGCTGCGATTAAATCAGCATCTGCAAATTTTTCGCCTGCGCGACAATCGCGATTATCCAACAAAGTTTCAATGTGATGTGCCTTTAATTCGTCATAAATTGTTTCAGCCAATGGCAAAGTTTTATTTTCTTTGTCGACCAATCCAATTACTTCAACAGCAAAAGGCGCAGTTTCCATATTCCAAATCGGGCCATTGTCATCTGCGCTTTCTTCTATAATTGCTGCCATGGTACGTCCAACACCAATTCCATAACAACCCATAATAGGTGTCTTTTCAGAACCGTCTGCGGCTGTATATTTCATATTCATTGATTCAGTATATTTTTTACCCAATTGGAAAATATTACCGATTTCAATACCGCGAACTTTGTTCAAAGGTTTTCCGCATTTTGGACATACTGTGGAATCGGTATCTTCTAATTCTTTGTTTGCACGAAAACCGCAATCACAAATGTACAAAGTATCTTCGCCCATTTCGTTTATCAATTGAAACTCGTGCGCAATTTTTCCACCCATATCGCCAGTAGATGACATTACGTCTGTGAAATTTTTTAAACCACAGCGTCTGAATATTTTGTAATATGCATCGAAACAACGTTGATAATATTGTTCCAAATCTTCCTGGGTTTCGTGGAAAGAATAACCATCTTTCATAATAAATTCACGCGTTCTTATCAAGCCTGCGCGTACACGCAATTCATCGCGGAATTTAGTTTGAATTTGATATAACATAAAAGGCAACTGACGATACGATGTAACCACAGAACGCGCATAATCTGTCACAACTTCTTCATGTGTTGGACAAATTACATAATCTGCACCCGAAGAACCTTTGAACTTTGCCAGAACAGACATTGCATCATAACGACCTGTTTCTTGCCATAAATCAGCAGTGCATACAACAGGCATCAAAATTTCCTGTCCGTCAATAGCGTTCATTTCATCACGAATAATATTTTCGATTTTGTGAACAACACTCCAGCCCAAAGGTGTCAAGGTATATCCACCTTGAAAAGTTTGATAAATATATCCGCCTTTGACTGCGATTTTATGTCCACGTGTTGTTGCGCCTGCAACATCACCGTACAACCTGTTAACACATAATTTTTCTATTCTCATTTTTATAACTCTTCATTTTATTATTTATTTTTCATATATTCATTTGAAATTATTTCATAAAGTTTATCTGCAATTTGTTTTCTGTCCAGCCCGTCCAAATCGGGGCAGGGTAAAACTTTGATTTCTACCAAGAAACCGCCAAGAACCATTATGTGAAAAACCTGCATAAATGCGTTGCGTTCTTTTTTGCAGAACGGACCACAGTCCATTTTTTTATTATCAAAATATGCAAAATGATTTGCCATATCTTCATCATTTATCTTTGTGCCGTCGCGCAAACGATAATGAATTACCACAGGTTGTACCGTGGCCCCCGTTTTTTCTACGACATCAAAAAGCGAACTTTTAAATTTTTTCACATACGCACCATTTGTGGATGTACCCTCTGGAAATATAAACATAGGATAATCAACACGGTCTAATTCGTTTTTTACCGCATCCAATGCATCCATAGCGTGCGACGGACGACGATCTATGAAAATGACACCAAATTTTTTTGCAATCCAACCAACCAGCGGCCAGCGTGAGATTTCTTTTTTGCCAAAGAACGAACCACCAAATGCGACAGGCATAGTCGTCAATTCAAATATAGATATATGATTACAGACACAAAGCAAGGGTCGCTTTGATGACAATTTTCCGTTCACTTTGAACCGTGTCCCGGTCAGTAAATTAAATTGGCGCATAAAAAACTGCATATATTTTACAGACAATTTCCCATATGGTATAAAACACAAAACCAATGCGTTTAATGCAACCATTAAACACGCAATTGTCATACGCAAAACCGCCCACATAGTGTTAAAAATGTTTTGTTTACGAATTTTCATTTTTATTCTTCATCTTTAACAGATTCTTCTTCTTTGTCTATGTATTCAATGTCATCAGCATCTTCACGCATAAATAATTCACCAAACGCGCGGATTGCCTTTGCAGTACCAGTAATTGGCGACATAATAATTTTACCAAGTATATGCAAAGGTCCTTCTTTGACACCCAATTCATCGAACGCGTTTTCAGACCCGGTAAAATGTTTTTGATACGTTTTATCAACGTTCTTTGTTTGTACCAACACAAATACGTCGTATGTGCCAAAACCTTTGTCTATAAATACACCACGACCGAACGTCGCGCCAAGTCGCAAATATCCCTTAATCAACGGGGTCATTTGTTTTTTTGCCTCTGCTTCGTCAACGAAAACACGTGGCAAAATATTCATCTGTGTCATACGTGGATCAATACTTGGGTCCAGGTTTTCCTTCATCACAGTAGCACGCAAATGATACGGCGATAAACAGTTGTAATAAAGATAAGACAAAGCTTGGGCAGATTGCGCTGGTTTTGTTCCAACGAAAGATGGCACACCAAACAATATAGAAATTTTGCGTTTCACAACGTATTCACAAAGCCCAGCCCAAAGCAATCGCATAACCAATCCATTTTCGCGATAGTCCGCTTTGACACAGGCGCGCGACATTTCTGCAATATTTCCTTTTACTTTCTTTATTTTTGATAAATTGAATTCGCGTTCGGTATAAAATCCGCCCATTTTTTCTGCGGCATCCCGGTCAATAATACGATAAGTCCCAACAATCTTATTTTGATGAAAAACCGCCATATAATCGGCATAGGTATCATATGCATCGTATTCTTCGCCCAGATTTTTTTGTTCTTCAGTAGGAGTCGCATTTTCTTCCAAACAGAAAACATCATAGCGCAATTGGCGCACTTGCTTGCGTTCTTCTTTGGTTCTGGTTAAACGGACCTCAAAATCACGAACTTTTATAGCCATAATATATTTCCTTTGTATAACATAGAACAAATGGTACCAAAGAAAATAACCATAAGCAATTTATTTTTATTTTGGCTGAAGTTTTTATTTTTTTAACGAAAGGTGAATTTTTATTTTAATTTATCGGCTAATTCGGCGATTGCAATTGCATACCACGATGAATTATTCCATTTTTTTATTCTGTAAAAATTAGGATATGTCAAATATGCATAAATAACCGGTTTTGGTGCAATGTCAGTGTCTGAATCATCGGGAAAATCAGGTTTTGTGTTGTATAAATCCTGTTTTGCGATTTCTTTGGTGTCTGCAATTAAACCTGCCACCATTTCAGATTGTGGTATTGGTGTTCCGTCAACATTTACAACGCCTAAATCCGACCATTCTGGCAAAGTTTTTTTAACGTCGCCGTTTAATAATGTTCTATCAAAATCAGCGGGAACAATAACACGGCGCACTATCTTTTCGTTTTTATTCCAACCTAATTTATGCAGGTAATTTGCGGCGCTGTACATCGCGTCGCCAACACTGTTTATAATATCAATATGGCCGTCGTTATTGCCGTCAACACCGTATTGAACCAATGTCGTTGGTATGAATTGAAAATGCCCCATTGCGCCAGCCCAACTGCCGTGAATATTATTTATTTGCAATTTATTTTTATCTGCAATTTTCATCAATGCTAATAATTGTTTAGAGAAAAATTCAGCGCGGCGACCTTCGTAAATCAATGTCAAAAACGAATTGGTCAATTGATATTTTGATTTGACAACCCCATAATTAGATTCAAGTCCCCAAAACGCCAAAATAACATTGTGAGGAACATCAAATTTGTTTTCTATTTGATTTAACATAGTTGGGTATTGTGCACGTTTTTTGCGGCCCTGGACAATGCGATCATTTGTAACAGTTCTGTTTAAATATTGATCCAAAGTCAAAGTAAATTCAGATTGGTTTTTATCAGATTTCACTATGTTTGGAATAAACATAGGATTTTTCAAAGTGTCATCTATAACTGATTTACTGATATTTTGTGCAGAGGCTTTGGTGCGTATATCGTTTAAAACACTATCCCAGCGTTCGAAATCGAAAACACCACGTTCTGCAAATGCGGGATTCGTAACAATACCACATAACAAAAACACACAGCAAAAACGAATTGCACTATATTTCATACATTACCCACAAAGTATTAAAAAGCATATTTTACCCCGACGTGCAACCCAAAAGAACGCCAAGTTGCTTCTTCCAATGATACTGCGACGTATTCTGTATACGCGGGTTGTGTTTGGACTATGAAATTCCCAGGATTGTTTTCATCTTCTACGTATATAAGGGATTCTGCAACATATAATTCACCAGGTATTTTCCCAACGTGGAAATAATTAGTGTCTGCTTTTAATGATAATGCCATGCGGTCGGACAAATTGTACGTATATTCCATTTCTGCGCTGTACGCAAACGCACCGTTGTCGCCTTCGTCAAGGAATGACGGATTTTGTTGCCAATCATCACGATTAGGCCATGTTCCTTCGGATGAATACTTCGGCATACTGACCTGGACATAGAAACGCAATTTATCTGCCAGTGTCATTTGTTTTTCAACCTCTAACCCCAGATAAAATCCAGACCAAGTTGTATTGTAAATATGTGTTGTTCCGTCGACCCTTACTATCCCATCACCACCGATAACAACACAGTCGCCCTCTGGAACGCCCCAGGGCAAATCCCCCATAGAAGAATTATAATCTACTGTGGTTAATGTGTTTCCCAATGGGTATAACATACCATTAACACTGCCGCCGCTGTAATTCGCAGGAACAACCTTGATATCTTCGGGGCCCATACAAATTTGATACAACCCAGAATCATCATCCACCGCAACAGTTGGCGATACAGCATAATAGTTTCCTTCTAAATCGCCGAATACATAATCCCCAGCACTTGTCATCAAAGGCAAATATACCCCTGGGTTTGGATACAAATGGTTGCCCATATTTAAATTGTGTTTAAAGATTTCATAACCTATATAAGGTGTTAATTTCCAGCCACCCAAATTCCAAATATGGTGTGCACCAATCCCAAAGCGCAACCGGTCTGTGCTGCCACTTTGATCACCCATAGAAATAGTGAATATACCGTCGGTTGGATACGAATAATCATATGGTTCTAAATCATAATCCATAGACAACCCGCCACCGGCCATTTCGCCACGTGTATAATCACCAAATACACTTAAATAAAAACCGTTAATATCAAAAACGTGTTTAAGCCCGAAATTGATTTCATTAAACAACATATCGTCCCATTCAAGGATGGAATTAACGCCTGTTTTAAATTCAAAATCAGCAAAACGACGTGAATACCCAGCGTATATAGATGTTTTATGTTCATCAGCTGGTCTAGCAATACCATTTGTTGTCATAGTACCAGTTGTTGTTGTGCTGATGGTTTCATAGGTTGGACGTGGAACATCATAAGAATAGGTGTTTCTGGATAAAACCTGTTTTTTTCCGGTGTTCCCAACATACTTGGTATAACCCTGGCGTTGATATTTGCTATACGCCGCACGATTTGCATTAATTGTCGGACCGCTTGAATAATACGACGGCACCCCTTCGTTAGATGCCCAACACGACAAAGGTATAGCAATCCCGCAAAAAACAGACAAAAATTTTGTTCTCATCTTTCCTTAATCCCCCTTATTATACCACAAAAAGGGTATTAAAAAAAGTGTTTGTTTATATTGATTTTCTTTTTTGGTGAATTATCATAATTTCTATGAATTATCCGCATAATATTTATATTCATGTTCCTTTTTGTATGTCAAAATGCAAATATTGTGCATTTTATTCAAATGCAATACTAAATCCAAATTGGCAAAAATATTCAGATGATATTTGTGGCGAATTACAATTTTGGGCTGAAAAACTATGTCATTGTTCGGTTCCTACGATATTTTTTGGTGGTGGTACACCGTCTTTAATGCCGGTTAGTATTTTCGAACAAATTATGAATTGCATTTACAAAAATTTTGATGTTGATAAAGATTGTGAAATAACAATGGAATCTAACCCAGGAACTTTGACAGTCGAAAAATTAAAAGACTTTGTATCAAATGGTGTAAATCGTTTGTCGGTTGGTGTTCAATCTTTAAAAGATAAAGAATTAGAATTTTTAGGTCGAAAACATAATGCAAAACAGGCGCTGGATTTATTGAACGTTGCCCAGAATATGAATTTACGCCTTTCTGGGGATTTTATATATGGTTTGCCGGGGCATAATGTTCAATCTGTTATTGATTTATGTAAAAGCATAAACAATTTAGGATTAAAGCACGTATCTTTATACGAATTAACCATAGAAGAAAATACACCGTTTGGAAAAATGAATTTGCAAATGCCGACTAATGAAAATATGGCAAATATGTACACGGCAATTCCTGAATTTTTGTCTTTGCTGCGGTATGAGGTATCTAATTATTCGACCCCAGATGAACAATGTCGGCATAACAAAAATGTTTGGATGGGCGACGCATATGTTGGTATTGGTCGTGGCGCTGCGGGCAGGGTATATATTAACGATGTTTGGTACGAACAACGTGGTGCAAATGAAAAATTTGAAAAATTAAGTAATGAAACACGCGCAATTGAAAAAATTATTACTGGCATCAGAACAATTTCTGGTGTAATGTTGTCGAACGATGTAACGCAAAAAATAAATAATGATTGGGTAAAATCACATCCTGAACTGGTTATTCAATCTGATAATTATTTACGTGCTACAGATCGTGGTATGTTGATATTGGATGACATAGTATTGGATTTAATAAAATGAAAAACAAAATATTGAATATAATTGGAATTTTGGCCGTATGTATCGCGGCTGTTTTTGCAATTTTTTTAACCAAGGAGAAAACAATGCAAAGTGGAATAAAATCTGAAAATATGGATTTGTCTGTAAAACCAGGAAATGATTTTTACGATTTTGCGACGGCTGGATGGCGCAAAAATAATCCGTTGCCAAACGATTATACAAGATTTGGTTCATTTGAAACAATTGACAAGATGAATAATGAACGCGTTCGCAAAATTGCTGAAAATGATACTGGGAAAATAGGCACTCTTTATAAAATTGCGATGGATTCAGAAAAATTAAACGCTGATAAAACACAACCTGTGAAACCGTATTTAGATGAAATAGATAATATAAAATCAATCGCAGATTTACCAAAATATCTTGGGAAAATGCATACTTTTTCATCTGCTTTTTGGTCTGATGGTGTTGCGCTGGATGATAAAGACAGTACACACTATATATTTGTTATGGGCCAAGGTGGTACAGGACTATCACGAGATTACTATTTTGATGATGATGCAAAATCTGTGGAAGTTCGTACAAAATATAAACAATATATTCACGATATGATGGCCAATTTCGGTGTTTCTGTAGATGTTGATAAATTGTATGCATTGGAAGAACGTATGGCAAAATCTTTCTATAAAAAAGAAAAATTGCGTGATCCATTGGCAAATTATCATAAAAAATCATTTGCTGAATTCAAAGATGAATTTGCCGGGTTTGATTGGGATACATATTTTGAATCACGTGGCGTTAAACCAGAATTTATAAATGTTATGCAAATAGAACCAATCAAAGAATCAATTGCAATTATAAATAACACGAATTTAGAATTGTTAAAAAATTATTTGAAATTAAGGGTTATAAATTCTGCATCTGGTTTACTGGATGATAAAACTTATGACATATCTTTTGATTTTTACAATCGTGTAATGTCAGGTCAGAAAGAACAAAAACCACGTTGGAAACGTGCTGTGGCAATATTAGATGGTTCTTTGGGTGAAGAAATAGGTCGTCTTTACGTTGCAGAATATTTTCCAGAATCAGCAAAAAAACGTATGGAAAATCTAGTCAAAAACTTACAGCGTGCATATGAAATTCGTATCAAAGATTTAAATTGGATGAGTGATGAAACAAAGAAACAAGCACTTGAAAAATTGCATACTTTTCGTGCCAAAATCGGATATCCAGACAAATGGCGTGATTATTCTAAATTAGAAATCAAAAATGATTCTTTGTTTGCGAATATGATGCGCGTAGATGCGTTTGAAGATGCATTCTGGTTGGCAAAAGTTGGCAAAGAAAAAGATCCAACAATTTGGTATATGAATGCCCACGAAGTTAACGCATATTATGACCCATCAACAAATGAAATCTGTTTTCCTGCGGGTATTTTACAATATCCATTTTTTGATATGGATGCAGATGATGCATTTAACTATGGTGCAATCGGTTCGATAATCGGTCACGAAATGACACACGGTTTTGATGACCAGGGTCGTCATTTTGATAAATCAGGTAATATGCGTGATTGGTGGACCCAGCAAGATTCTGAAAAATTTGAATTGCGGGCTAAGGTTATGTCTGATTTCTTTGATGACATAATTGTTGCACCGAATACACACGCGAATGGAAAATTCACGTTGGGTGAAAATCTGGCTGATTATGGTGGTGTGACAATTTCATATACTGCATATAAAAACTTTGGTGAAAAATCAGAAAATGCGATGGATATGACGCCAGATCAAAGATTTTTTGTAGCTTATGCGATGACCGAAGCATCAAATATCACAGATGAAGCCTTGTTGCGTCAAACAAAAACAAATGAACATTCGTTATCAAGATGGCGTGTGAACGGCATATTGCCACACGTGGACGCGTGGTATGAAGCTTTTGACGTAAAAGGTAATGACAAAATGTATGTCGCCCCTGAAAAGCGTGTGAATTTGTGGTAATTAAGAACCGCCCAATCGGGCGGTTAAAATTTTTTTAAATATTATACTGCTTTGCGTACAGTTCATCTAATGTTCTTTTGTGCGATCTTTCCAATGATTCAAGTTCCCGTTGGTAATCTTGCAGGTCATCTTGATATTCTTTTCTGTCCTGCCAGGAAAGGTCATCATCGTGCAACCTTTGTTCTGTTGCATCCCTTTCTGCTGTTAATTCAGATTTCTTTTTTTCATAACTGTTGATTTCTTCGGCTATATCATCTTTTCTTTGTTCTTCAAAAATGTCTAATTGTAATTCTTGTGCCATTTTTGTCCCCTTGATATAGATTAATTATTTTCCAGAAACAATATTTCTGAATTCACGACTTGGGCGGAAAGTTGCCACACGACGTGCAGAAATCACCGCCGGAATCCCAGTTTTTGGATTACGTCCAACACGTGCGGACTTAGCCAATATTTTAAATGTTCCAAATCCTGAAATCTTAACATCTTCGCCGTGAATCAGCGATTGTTCGATTTCGTCAAAAATAATATCCACCATTTTATAGGAATCAGACGTAGTTAAACCAAAACGGTTTCTTAAAACATTTGCCAAATCAATACGTGTAATGGTCGCCATCAAGAACCCTTGTTTTTAATAATTATAAAAGTTCTTTGCCAGATTGCAATTATTTTTTCTGGTTTTTTGTCGATTGCCCAAGAACACGTATTTTTGTAATAAATATTTTGATTTATTTTTTTATTGATGTAGAATCAACCGCGTTCGGTCCCCATAGTTCAATTGGATAGAACAAATCCCTCCTAAGGATTAGATGCAGATTCGAATTCTGCTGGGGACACCACCGATTTTCACCGAAGCGAAGCGAGGATTGAAAATCGAGTGTCCCGCCGTAGCCCAATAAATTCTTGGAACATATATTGTTTTTTAAGGACGGCGAAGGCGGACGGAAAGCACCAAAGGTCGTTTTCATTATCGCGTGCAACGCATAAATAAACAAGGACAAAATAATGAAAAACAAAGCTGTTAAATTTGGATTAATTGCATCAATTCTGCCACATTTGTTTTGTTGTGTTTTACCTATTGTTTTGTCTGTTATTGGTTTGTTTGCGCCGGAAATCGCTCATTCGTCATTGATACCAGAATGGGTTGAACCGTGGCTTTTTGTGTTTTCAAGTTTAATGTTGGGGCTTTCGTGGATTTTAGTTTTGGGTGATTGCCCGTGTGCAGAATGTGATGAAGAAAAATCTCATAGAAAACAGAAAATAGCTTTATCGATAATAACGGTTTTATTTTTTATAAGTATAATTTTGCATCTTGTGTCGCACGGACATTAATATCATTTTAAAACAAAATGTTCAGATTCTGATTCAACCATTTTGTCGCGCAATTTGTCTAGTATTCCCATACCGCGAATTTTACGAAACGCAACATACATATACGTAATAGGTTGTTCCAGATTCATTTTATGTGATATATTTTTTGCATCATAAATGTCTTTGTAAAGTTTTTGCACATCTTTGAATACAAAACCATTTTTTTTAACCATTTTATAATCGTGCAAAATTTGTTTGCAAACCGATACAGAATCTTTTTTTATCTTTTTGTATTCCCGGTCAGAAATAATCATTGGTTTAAACAACCACCTGTTGTGCATAATTGAAAACACAGGTCCGGAACGATAGCGTCCATTTGGTGATATAGTATTTTTTTCATTTTCAAACGAAACATCAATTTTGCGACCATATATTTTACATTTATGTGTCATCGCCCAATTATAATAATATAATTTGAAATTCTGTTCGTTTTTTAATCCAGGATTGCGTTTAAAAATTTTATCGAAATCCAGAATAATGCACATATCTATATCGGATTTGTTTGTATAAAAATAATTAGCACACGATCCGTATATGAAAACATCTTTGATATCAGAATTACAAACATCTATGGCATTTAACCCGCGGATGCTGTCTATATACGACCAAACTATGGACATCAGCATCTCCGATACGGGCTGTTTTAATTCATTTGTATTGGTCCATAATTTTCGGTCAAGATGTTTATGTTTCTTTATATACATTGCTTTTCCTGTGATATTTAAAATGTCTTCATTACAGAAAACATAAATCTATATTTTAATGGTATAAATTTTAACGGTATATTTTTGCAACAGTATACAAAAGCATCGCGACGTTTTTCGGATACTGTAGCCATCATTAATCCTGGAATGATTTTTTTAAAATAATTGCGCCAAAAATTATTGTCAAATTCGTTTTCTATTTTTTTATAATTATCTACAATTTTTATATATTCTTCAGATTTGATTTTATTATGTTCTGCCAATTGCAACAGATAGGTATTGTTTGTTTTTGCAATGGATGGTGTATCTTTTAATAAATTCATAATAAACACGTGTTCTGGTAAATTCAGTATCTGTTTTTTTATAATACTATGTGAAAAACAAAATGCAGACATACTATCAAACACAGATTCCATAATTATTTTGCGACGTATTAAATAATTAAAAATACATTGTTGTTCGTCCAAAGATACCCCAGAAACATTTTGAACATACATTGTGTTATATTCTATTATTTGTGCATCTGTTAAATTTGCAATTCTGGAAATATCAGCCAACGAATTTTGTGTTAAAATGTCGCTTGAATTCAGAATGATAAAATATTCCCCGTTTCCCTGTTCTATGGCAGTATTTATGTTCTTATATTTATCATCAGATTTGTTTTCTATTATATGAAAACGATTGTTTGAAACGATGTATTTTTCTAAATCTTTTATGGAATTATTAACGATAAAGCATTCGTAATTGTTCCAATTTTGTCGGTTTACTGCATCCAACGCCGCAAGGTTATCTGAGTCTTTGATAATAATAGTAAAAAAAATGTCTTTCATTTTTTAATCATATTGCGAACTAGTAGCGGTATTTTCCCTTATCAGTACATCACCAGAAACATCATTAGCATAATAACAATTTTCCGTATTGTTGTTGTTATCAACATATTCATAAATCCCAGTAGAATCAGAAAATTCTTGCATATAACAATCGGCAATAGTATGAAAATTCCACGATCCAGAAACCAATAATCCAGAATCATAGGTTATATCCACACTTGACGCAGGCACAGTACCAATTCCTGGACATTGTGAACAGGTTATCTGGACATCCACTGGATTACAAGTTGCAGTAAGTAAATCATTTCTCATAATTTTATAAGTGTCATATCGAACCACCTGACGCGTACCAGACGATGTAGTATATATTATTTCAGAACCATCATCAGAAAAAAAATACCGTAAATTTTTAAGATTGTTTATCCCAGAATAATCGTAATAATTAGGACTGTTTACAACGCCAGAAATAAGAGAATTTCGAATCCCAACACGCGAAGATACAACGGTAGCAGAATTTTCCAATGCGGCACTAATTGCAACACTGTTTTCAGATTCAGGATAACCCTTTAACCAATTTGTTCCGACATTATAATCACCACATTTTGACACATAATACCCGGCCCGACATAATGTGTGTGTTTGCGCATATTCTTCGGCATTTGCGTCCGTCGGTGTACGACAAGAAAACACCACTAAACTGGTAAAAATTTTCCATAAAATATTGCTAAGTTTATTCATATGATTCCTTCAAAAATATTCTAGACACTTTGATTTTTTTACTCAAGAAAAAAATAAAAAACACTTGATTTTGTATGTTCATTGTTTCTATAATTTGCTGGCTAAGTAGAAAGGAGATTTTTTATGAAAATATTACAAAGCGCTTTGTTTTTATTTGTTGGTTTACTGTCGGTTGCAAATGCTGCAGATATAACTATTTTTTATTCGCCATCTTGCCCGCATTGTCATCGCGCACGCGATTTTATTAAAAATGAATTGATTTATGAATATGATGATTTAAAAGTTGTAGAAATTAATGCAACTATTGCAGATAACAGACAAGGTTTTATTGATGCACTGAACAAATGTAAATATAAATCTGGTGGTGTGCCGGTTATGGTTATTGGTGAAGATTGTTTCCAGGGATATGGTGATTCTTTGCGTGATGCAATACGTGCATCGGTTGAATCTGATTTAACAGATGCCCAGAAAAAATCTGCACAATCAAATAGAACAGAAATGGCTAAGAACAAAAATGCGTTTGTTTCTGCACATTCGGACAGATTGAACGCCATAACAAATTCAGATGAATCAAAAAAAAAGTAAATAATGGCACATTAAATACAACAAATATTCTGGTTGGAATTTTAGTTTTGTTGTTAATAATCGGTGTTATTAAATTCAAAAGACAAAAATAGGCAATATTATGTTTAACTTAACAATATTAGATTACATATACATAGCGATGGTCATAGGTTCAACCATCTGGGCAACTGTTCGTGGTGGAATATATGAAACTATCGCAACATTATCGTGGGTGGTTGCGGCGTTTGCAGCGCGCTTTATATCACCATATCTGGACGGTTTATTGCAAAAATGGTTTGATTTATCGTCGTCAACTGTTGGGACTTTGGTTGCTTCGTATTTCATAGTGTTTTTTGTTATTTTGGTGCTTGTTGGATTTATCAATCAGAAAATCCGCGACCGTATCCAAGATAGTATTTTATCGGTTACAGATAAAACATTGGGTGTGATATTCGGCATAATCCGCAGTATTGTTGTTATGGGTTTTGTATATTGGGGATTGTTGTGGTACTATTCTGATATGCCCCAGGGTTTACCTGGTTGGGTTGAAAACGCCAGAACACGCCCAGTTATGCAATTGACCGCGGTAAAGTTGGACGAATGGTTCTTTTTCGGTAATAATAAATTGTTGCAACGCGATATGACAGGCGCAAAAGAAGCCAAAGAAATTCTTGATAATCTTATAAATCCGGCAATAGAAAGAAAACCTGTGAAACAAGAAGGTGCACCACAGCCAGAACCAGAAACGGGGTATAAAAATTCTGAAAGGGCGGCATTGGAAAATCAATTATTGCAAATTGAATCTGTTGCTAATTCGATTCAAGAATCCCAAGAATAAATTTGATTTTATCAAAAAGATAACCGCCAATTCGGCGGTTTTTTTATGGAATAACGTCCTGTGGTTAACAGTCATACGTTTCAATATAATAATTATATGCGAAAGTTTAAAATATTTATTTCAGTGTTCACACTGTACGAATTTACGATGTTGACCATATTACAAATACCAAGTTATTGCGTTGGTGTTTTTAATGTAAATTTTTGCGCCCATACAACATTTAAATATTTTCTATTTTGTATAATGCTGCCAATTATATCGTGCATTTTTTTCTGGTGGATTCCAGAAATATCACGTCTGTTTTGTCCGCGTGCGTGCAATGCCACAATCCAGCCACAGCCAAAATCATCTGGTGATGTTTTAAGTGAAATAATATCAAAAAAAGATATAGAACGTTTTATAACGACACTTGTAATAATGGGAATACAAAAATTTTCTAAAAAACACCCAAAAACGACAGCTGTATTTGATGAGATTTTAACAGCAATGCAAAATTCTAATAAGAAAAAAACAAAAAAATAGGGCTATTCTTGCGTTATTTGAATTTAGATGTTATAATTGCATCTGAATCATAATCAATGTGGTTCTGGGTGTAGAAACCTATCATATGCGTCAGGGTTGACGTTAAAAAGCCCTACAACTGTTATGGTTGGAGGGCTGGTGAATATGACATTTTGTCTAATAAACCGCACAACTCATATGATTGTTTCTAACCTCCAACCGCTCAATCTTATGGTTCAGCGGTTTTTTTTATTGAAAATAGGGGGATAAATAAATGAAACGTTATTTACTGGTGCTGATTGCTTTGGTAGTTGGTGGGTGTGGTGGTTTTACAAAACAAGAATTTTTGCAGGATAATCAAAATGCCGATAAATTTATAGAATTAACGAACAAACATGACAGAAATTCTGATTGTGATAAATTGGGGCTGTTATATGCGTTTTCACAAAAACAATCACCAACCAAGGATGATTTGGCTGAAATTATGCCAATATTAGGTTTAAAATCTGTTGATTCAACAGATATAGATAAATTATATAAACTAGATTTATCGGTGATAGATAAGTACAATTGTGTAGATAATGCTGCAAGTTTATTAGAAGAAGAAAAACAATATTGTAGGAATAAATATTACGACGAATATGGTTGGGAAACATTAGTTTATTTTCCTTTTAGATTAGTATCTTTTGCATCAATGATTACAATTGTTGGTGCAATACCCTTTTCAATGCATAGTTGTGGTTTGGAATCGGGACTTCATCCAATAATGTGTCAAAAAGAGTTAGATTGTGAAAAATATTTAACGGAATCTATTTGTGGTAAAGAAGGTTGTAAAACGAACATAGATAAACAAGCATTAAAGCAAAATGTGAAAGATAAAATTCGTACGATTTTTCCGATACCAACTAATACGGATAATTTATTACAAGTATTTAAACCAAGTGAATTAGTAAGCGCAAATAATGCGATACTTGGGGTATATGACGATGAATGTTATGATAGTAGATTATGTGATGTTGAAACAAAAATAGTAACTAAACTAAACGTTATAAAGGTATTATATGATTTTTGTCGTTATAATATTTATGCTCCAGATACAGAGTGTCTTTGTTTTACGCGCGATTCTTATCAAAAAATTTCCTATAAAAATTTAATTTATATAGTTGAAAAATACAAAATTCCAGAATCTAAATTGATAGAACTTGCTTCGATTATAGATAATTGCAAACAAAAAATGGAAAAGCAACGGGTTAAAACAGAGCAATTGAGATATGGCGAAGCAAGCCCAAAAGACAATAGCGAAGAGATTATTGGTAATTTCCTTATTGAAGTTATAGAAAATGCCGCCTATACGCATAAGAAAACAACAGAATTAAGAAAAGAAATGGAAGAACGAGATAGAAATAAATAAAAAAGGAGAAATATTATGAAAATACAAGGATTACCCGCCTTTAACCTTAAAAACGCTGATATTGTTATATTGGGGACTTTTCCTGGCGAAATGTCGTTGTGCAAGAAAGAGTATTATGCAAACAACAATAATCAATTTTGGAGATTGTTGGGATTGGAAAAACAGGATTTTAACGGATTGAAGAAATTGAATATTGGTTTATGGGATGTAATCGAATCCTGTGAACGTGATGGCAGTTCAGATAAAAATATTAAAAATCCTAAATATAATAATTTGTCTGCATTAAAGGGCAAAACGATATTTTTTAACGGCAAAGCAGCATATAATTATTTTGTGAAAGCACAAAAAGAACTGCATACTGATTTCAAAGTATCTGAAAAGCAAGTACTGCCATCAAGTAGCCCTGCTGCACATATAAATTTTGCCGATAAATATAAAAAATGGAAGAGAATTTACAAATGAATACAAAATAAAACACCGACAAATGTCGGTGTTTTAAATCTGTGGTGCCGGTTGAGGGACTCGGACCCCCGACCCTCTGATTACAAATCAGATGCTCTACCAGCTGAGCTAAACCGGCCAACGCAACGCATATATTATATGGAATTGAAATTTTTTTCAAGTAAAAAATGATAAAAAACTTGCTTTTGTTAAAAATACACTAAAAATATATACGTAATACATACCATAGGGGACATTTATGATAAAATTACCTGAACTTTTAGCGCCAGGTGGAACATTGGATGCTTTTAAAACAGCGATTCTTTACGGTGCAGATGCAATTTATGCAGGTTTACCAGGTTTTTCTATGCGGGCACGGGCAAAAATCAGTGTGGATGAAGTAAAAGCGGGCATAGATTTAGCGCACGCAAATGGCAAACGTGTTTATTTGGCTTTTAATCTGTTCGCACACGACAAAGATTATGAAAATATGCCACGAGTGTCCCAGATTTTGGATTATTTGCGCCCAGATGCGTTGATAGTTTCTGATGCAGGTATTTTGATGTGGGTGCGTGAAAATCATCCTGACATCCCGATTCATATATCGACCCAGGCGAATATTTGTTCGGCAAAAACTGTTAAATTCTGGCAAAATGCTGGTGCTGTGCAATGTGTTTTGGCGCGCGAAGTTTCTCATAATGAATTCAAATCTATCCGGCAACAATGTCCAGATATTGGTTTAGAAATATTTATTCACGGTGCAATGTGTATGTCTTATTCTGGGCGGTGTTTATTGTCTAATTTTATTACCGGGCGGCCATCTAATCGTGGTGCGTGTGCACAATTATGCCGTTGGAAATATGATGTTATTTTACGCGAAGTTGAATCTGGTATCGAAATGCCAATACAAGAAGATGAACGTGGCGCATACATTATGAATTCCAAAGATTTATGTTTAATGCCACGGTTAAAGGAAGTAATAGAATCGGGACCTGATAGTTTAAAAATAGAAGGTCGCAATCGCAGTGAATATTACGTTGGTTCTGTTACGCGCGCGTACAGAAATGCGCTGGATGAATATGCGCGCAATCCGGACAATTTTGACCCGAAACCTTTTATGGATGATTTAAATGTATTGGAATCACGTGGATATACTACGGCGTTTTTTGATGGGCCTGTGCCACCAGATGCGCACGATTATAATACAACGCGTTCTTCATCAGATTGGCACGCCGCGGGCGTTATAACAGACGTTAATGATAAAAATATTACATTGGAATTGCGCAATGAAATAGGGCCAGGCGACGAAATCAAATTTATTTTACCGAACATAAATGAAAAAATTCCTGTGGTCGTTGACAAGGTTATAAACGCAAAAAATGGCGAACATTTGCCGAAATTATCTGCTGGACAGCATAATTCTATTTTAATACCAACAGAAAAAATACCACCGCAATATCGCGATAAATTTGTTCCGTTGGTTTTGGCATATAAACACAAATAAAAAAAACGCCAATCGGCGTTTTTTTGTTTATTCTGCCTTTCGTGCCTCTGGAATTTCAAAATAATCATTATATTTGGATAAAAAGCGTGTTCCAGTTGCACAATAGAAAATAGACAAAGAATCTTCATATTCTCGCACAGCCGCAGTCCAACGTTCAGACACCTCCTGTTTCGCGCCTTGGTATCCAGAAAAACCACCCAATGCACCACCTGCAACCGCACCAGTAATTGTTGCTTTGGCACGTGCTTCGTTTGATAAGTCAACTAATGCGCCGTCGCTTGCATCACGTTCAGATGGAGTAAAATATGATGTTTGTCCATCTTCTATCCTTACAATATCACCAACACTGCCGTCTGTGTTGCGGTAATAGATTTGCGGCCCCTGAGCATACAGATAATCCCATTCAGAAACTTTATAACCACTCAATTTTTTTGGCAATGAACCAAATACGGCATACGCAGGCCTGTCGCCAGTTTTACCAGATGGGATACCTTCTTGGACTACATAATAAACATCCACATCAGTTTCATCACCGAAATTAGACGTTTGTTCAAATTTTTTATCTGTTTTTCTGTATTTAAGGGCGATATTCTGCCAATCATTACTTTCCAGCTGCGACACCATTTTGATACCTCTGTTATTTAACAAAGATACCTTCATATTTATCAATTCATTGTATCTCTGGGAATAGCAAGATTTTAAACAATCTTCTGCTTCCATATCCATACATACATCACGTTTACATTTAAGAATTTCTTTTTTTCTGTTTATCAAATAAATGTCATTGCTTTTTGTGTATTCGTACTTTTCTGTTTTGTCTGTAATTCTGACCTTGCCGATGACACAATCTTGTTCAATACCGTCAACTGAACATTTTGCAGTATATAAAATACCATTTCCACCCGACATACCCGCAGCCATATTTCCCACAACCATACCAGCAGCAGCATTCACAGCCGTAGATTTGATAGTATCGCCAGCAACTTTGCCTGTATAAGTACTGGCTGCCATAATGCCTGCACCTGCGGTTGCACCAATTGCGGTATCAATTAACTGTGTTTTACCAGTGCCTAATAATTTTGTGTCGCCCGCTTCTTTTGGTGCCAACATATTGCCTGCAACACCGCTTATTATCGCAGCAGCGGCAATCTTTAATCCGGCATTCTGTTTCTGTTCGATATTCATAACCTGTTCAACTTGGGCCAAAGTAGGCGCAGCATCAGCAGGCAATATCACATTGCCCAATACGTTCATCCACCCAGATTCAGGGAACATATCAATATTGCATTTCATTGCATCCCCAGATGCCAATGTTGTCTGGGCTAACACAGCATTTGTATTTGCATCACGCAGCTCAACCACAGCGATGCATTGCTGAGATGGATTTCTGCGAATACCCGCCTCTGGCACACCCCATCTAAAAATGCCAGTTGGATAAATCATAGAACACATTTCCAAATCGTCAGTATTCACATTTGTTGCGGTATTGTTAAAAATCTCTTGCGCTAAATCTGCATCATCAACCGCCACAGGCAATATTGATGTTGCACTGTTCGTTGTTGCAGTAATTTGATTAGCAGACATATATTCTGCCTGTTGACGAACATTCATAACCTGGTTGTATGCGTTGGCATAGCTTCCCGCTTTTTTGACCGTTACACGCGCATCAGCCGGCATATTCATAACAGATGCCAAAATCGCAGAAAACAAAGATATTTTACATATTTTATTTATCATTTTTGTAATATTTCAGATAAATATCACGCCACGATTAAAATTCTAATCTTAATCTGACACCGACATCCATCATATTTAATCTGCCGCTTTCAAACCAATTAGTATAATGAAATACACTATCGTATGGGGCTTCATATTCATCGCCGGCACCATCACTTAACCATTCGGTCTGGGATACAACAATAGAACCAGAAGTTCTTACTTTACCCAAATTTGCATAACGCACGAAGAAATCAAGCTTTAAACCATCGTTCATAGCAGTCGTTACACCAGCTTCTAAATTAAATGCGATTTGTTCCATAGTTCCGCCATTATGATAACCGTAAATATCAGAAACCGCGGTCAAATAACCTGCTGCAATGGAACCTGGCCCCAAACCATCTGTTTCATCATAGAAATGATTATCAAATACAACATAATCAGCAATTGTATTCAATGCCAACCCAACACCAGCACCAACATATGGACGCAACGAACCGCCCGCCATATTTCCAGTGAAAGAATCCACATTATAATAAACGTTTAACATAGTGGAATTTGATGTTATCGCACCACCACTGACCGTCGCATCAGTAAGGCCATCACCTGTGGATGTTTGAACGTTGCTAGCGTATGAAAGCCCAGAATAGCGCAAAAATGAAAAATCAACACGAACATCGCTATTTATCGCGGCACCCACAGATACCTGTAATGGAATTACGCTATCTTTTTGAAAATCAGACGGTTCAAATGAACCCGGTGCCAAAAATGCCTTTTCTTCGTTTGCATAATCAGCAGACATTGAACCCTTAGTCATAACATTATATCCGGCGGACAAGCCAACATATAAACCACTATCTGCCAATCTGTTATAATCAGCAGATTGGTAATATTGACGTCCTGCATTTGTTGCAGATGACCCCACGCGTGGCAACGAACCTGTTACACGATTTGGATTAGAAGCCGCCACCATAGGACGCCCATTAACCGCAGATGCAGCCGCCAATTGTTGGGGCATAATGTTTGTGCGCTGTTGATACTGTGTTTGCACGTTTTGTGTTGGATATTGTTGTGTGTTTATAACATACCCCTGGCGTGCTAATTGCTGTGGATTATATACAGGATATGCGGCATCTACCCCAAACGGCAATGACGACATAATGCCAATGAAAGTCGCAAAAAAGCAGGCTTTTTTCATTTTTCTCCTAAATCCCTTTGTGAATATTATATCATAAATTGGGGTTCAAAAAAAGCCCTAAAAACATTTTTATATTATAAAATAAAAATTGCACCCTTTCGGGTGCAAATTGTCCAATATAAAGTTATTTTTTATTTAATTTTAGAAACGTGCATTCAAACGAGCACCGAATTCAATTTTACAATTAGTGGCATTCTGCGATTTAGAATTAGAATCATCCATCGTATATTCACCAAATATTGCAAATTGAATATCTTCTGTCATTTGATATGCAGCACTGGTTTTTATAACATATTCATCCCAACCATCTTTCATATCTTTGGTCAGTTCTACCAAGCCTGCAGCAACTTGTTCTGATGCCGCATTAGGCATTTGTGTATGAACACCCTTTACACCATTATTTGCGTGTTCAATATATTCAAATCCAGCACCAAAAGACCACTTTGTGTTCATTTGATACATTACATCAAATCCAGCAGTTGTTTCGTGTGTAGATTTTAAATCCACAGAAATTTCATCTGGAAACCCAATTTGCCCCATATTGTATGGAGTACCAGTAACAGGAACATTACGATCAATCGCAATCTTGTTATTATGATTTCCAAATGTTTGTAAATATTCAACGTGTGCACCCAACGTGAAATCACCCAATGTTTTACCAAAACGTGTTCCAGCAATTGCGCCCCAACGACCATTGGAATAATTGTCAAAATTAAAACCTCTGGCAGTGTAAGTTCCCTTCATAGGTGTGATGCCAGATAAATAACCGTCGGCATAAAAATCCAAAACAAAAGGATCTTCGTCAGTTAAAACACGATACATTAAACCAACACGTCCACGGTGCATACCCTTGCGGTCAATTTTACCGTCTTTGGTGTATCCGAAATGGCCGTGAACATCTAATCTGTCCGTAATACCATATCCAATATCACCAGTAAAACGCCATACAGGAAATTCCCAGTTCCCATCTGTATCTTTCGCTATGGTAGCATCAGTCTTTTCAACCGTTTTATACATCATCGCGGCACCAGTTCTTAAATAAACTTCGCGATTTTGTGGCATATAAAGCGGACTTTCAATATTTGATGCAGCAAACGCGCCCGTAGACACAACAGATGCTGTCGCGGCAATCAAATGTTTCAAAGTTTTTTTCATCTAAAACTCCTTTGTTAACTTGATGAAATAACCAACCCCCATTATTGGCAAGATCGGTGCTATACCCATACCACCCATTATTGGCAATAGTATGCTTTGCGATATAACGTGCGTATTGTGATACATATCATAACATAAGTCAAAATATAAATTATCTTGACATATTTATGCAAATATGAAAAGAGATTTGCAGTATAAAAAAAACCGCCGTTTTGGCGGTTTTTGTTGTTATTGATTAACGATTTCAAGAATTCGTTTTATCAAATCATCTTTGTGGATTCGTTCTTGTTCCATCGTATCACGATGACGTAATGTAAGTGTACCATCTTCCAACGTTTGATGATCGATTGTTATACACACAGGTGTCCCAATTTCATCGTGGCGACGATAGTTCTTGCCAATGTTCCCAGAATTTTCTAATTCTATTTTACCAATACCCAATTTGCGCAAACTATCTACGATTTCATTTGATAAATCAACAATTTCTGGAACATTGCGAACCAGCGGAATAACCGCCGCTTTAACAGGTGCTAACCACGGTTTCAGTTTCAATACTGTACGCGTTTTTCCATCGCCCAGGTCTTCTTCGTTATATGCTTCCAGCATCACTGCAAACATAGCACGATTTACACCCATTGCAGTTTCAATAACATACGGAACAAAATTTTCACCAGTTTGTGCATCGCTATATGACAATTTAATTGTGGAATCTTTGTTTTCCATAACATTCGCAGCCAATTTAAATTCGCTTTGCGATTTAGTATGCGAACCCAAATCAAAATCTTGGCGATTATGAACACCTTCGACTTCATCAAATCCGTCTGGGAATTCATATTCTATATCCACAGCTGCTTTGGCATAGTGCGCCAATTTTTCGTGTGGGGTGAAACGCAATTTTTCGGCTGGGATACCTAATACATTTATCCACCACGCCAGGCGCGCATTTTTCCAATATTCAAAATATTTTTCATCATCAACAGGATTTACAAAATATTGCATTTCAGCCTGTTCAAATTCACGCATACGGAAAACAAAACCACGCGGGGAAATTTCATTACGAAAAGCCTTGCCAATCTGGGCAATTCCAAAAGGCAATTTGTGTGGTTTAGAATCCAAAACATTTTTAAAATTCACATACGTAGTGGTTGCGGTTTCAGGACGCAAATATGCGTTTATCGCGCCATCTGCCGTTGCACCAATAGACAGCCCCATCATTAACTGATATGCACGTGGTTCGGTTATTTCTGTGCTGCCACAGTTGTCACATTTTGTTGGGTCTTTCATTTTATCTTGGCGCATACGTGCACCACATTTTTTACATTCAACCAGTGGATCAGAAAAACTACCTTCGTGGCCAGAATATTTCCACATTAAACGATTGGTTATTAATGCAGCATCTAAACCTTCAATATCGTTGCGGGAATAAATCATAGTATTCCACCAGGCATTGCGAATGTTGCGCATCATTTCAACACCGTACGGACCGTAATCATACGCACCACCAAGGCCGCCATAAATTTCGGAACCTGTGAAAATAAAACCGCGTCTTTTGCAAAGTGCTATAATATCATTTACTGATTTTGCAGGCATTTTTAACCCCCGTGCTTTCTTTATAAATCTGGTTCAATTGCAGACATAGGGCACACTTGTGCACATGTTCCACATCCCATACATTTTGTTTTATCAATCATACATTTGCCATTTTGTGCATCAACAATAGCCATCGCAGGACACGCACCCATACACGCGTGGCAACCTATACATCTGTTAGCATCTATTTTATAAGCCATTTTTTTTCCTTTTATATTTTTAATTTCTGCTGTTTAACAAACTTAATATATATTCAAACAAAGCGATAAATGACACGTACATATGTAAAGCACCCAATACCGCCAGCTGATCTTTTTGTTCTGTGTTGTTGCCTAACATATAATATGCATTTTTCAATGTCTGCATATCGTATGCAGTGAACAAAGCAAACACCAGGACGCCAATCAAGCAAACAACCGTATTAAACGTTGCACCCAATGGGATAAACATAGACACAACGCCAACCAAAATTAAACCTATCATACCTAAAAACAAAAACACACCCAAAAAAGACAAATCTTTGACTGTTTTATATCCGAACAATGCCATACAGCCGAACATAATGGTCGCCAATATTATTGCAAGCATTATTGACACAGGACTTGACATCAACACCAATGGTGTTATGGCAATACCCATCAAGATTGAATACAAAGCCAACAACCATTTAGCTGTCGATGGTTTCATAGAAAACGCACGTGCCTGGGCCCAAATAGATAACGCCAAACCACCAAATGCGATAATATAGTATGCCGCAGACAATCCGCCATTATGAATCAGACCACGCCACGTGCCTGTTATTATCATAAATATAGTCGTCAACGCGGTAACCCCAACGGCACCCGTCATTAACCCAAATACACGTTTAAGATAAATTTCGATACCGCCTGTTTTTTGTTTAACCGGTGATAAACGTTTCTTCGCAACCATTTTTTTCTCCTTTTGATTCTGGTTAAACCAAATATAATACAGGTCAAATAATAATTCAAGACGAAACCAGAACATAAATTCTTATTTTTTAGTTGACATTTTTTTTTTGTCAATATATAATCGGCTCAGAAATACAAAAAATCAAACCAAGGGAGTATAAAGATGGCAGATGATATTTTTGGAAAAGAATTGCCGATTGCATATTTATTCAGATATGACAAAAATGGGCAAAATGCTGAATTGATAAGCAGATATGGTTGTATGGAAGACAAAAAAGATTTTTTAATTAAAACCTGTGAAACAATGTATAAGAAAATACAAACTTTCAACGAAACAGCTGAAAAAATTAACGCATCAACAAGTGCAGGTCAAGAACCAAGTAAATTTGATGTAGATTCAGCCAAACGATTGGCAGAAAAAATTAATACGTTAAAAGATACCTTGATTATGCAACAAGAACGCACTGGGTTGGTACTTGCAAGACGCTCAGACGGTCTTGTGATATGTATGTCCAAACAAGAATTTAACAAACAACAAAAAAGTCGCAAAAAAGACAGAGAAAGAATTCAATCGATTAATGTTAAAGTGATGGTTGCGCAACAATCCAGAGATATATGGTGCCTAAATCAAATCAGTAATCAAATATAAAAGCACACACATTCATAAAAGGTCGCACATTTTTTGTGCGGCCTTTTATATTTTTATTGCAAAGATTCTATTCAAAATAATAAAATATCGCCAAAGGGGTCTATAATGGCAATAGTCTTAAATCCAATATCACCGGTTGCTTTTTCAGTGTTTGGTGTGCCTGTGCGCTGGTACGCATTGGCGTACATAGCGGGCTTTGTATTTGGTTTTTGGCTATTTAAGCGACTTGTTATGTCGAAAAATTCCCAGATAAAATTAACCAATAAACAAATGGATGATTTTTTAACTGCAATTGTTTTTGGTGTTATATTGGGCGGACGAATCGGTTATGTTTTGTTTTATAATTTTTCATATTTTATGGTGCACCCATTGGAAATTTTTGCTGTTTGGCACGGTGGAATGAGCTTTCACGGCGGTTTAATCGGTGTCATAGCTGCTGTGGTAATATATGTTTTAACCCAAAAATTTACCAACGATAAATCAGTTGTTCGAAATTCTCTGCGTCTTTTGGATTTGCTGGCGGTTGTTACACCGGTGGGATTGGGGTTGGGGCGCATAGCTAATTTTGTAAATATGGAAATTATGGGACGTCCAACCGATTCGATTTTTGGTGTGATTTTTCGTGGGGGACCAGATTTTCCCCGTCACCCAAGCCCAATTTACGAAGCTGTTCTTGAAGGATTGGTCTTATTCATTATAATGATAACTCTTTATACCAAAACGAATTTAAAGAAATACCCAGGTGCGCTGGGCGGAATATTATGTATGATTTATGCGGTGTTCAGGATTTTTTGTGAACAATTTCGTCAACCAGACGCACAAATAGGATTTTTGACATCATGGGGATTGACCATGGGACAGTTATTATCTGTGGGAATATTCATCCTTGGTGCTGGTGTTTTGTATTATGCATCAAAACAAAATAGGGAACATATTATAAGAAGTAATTAAATAAAGTTTGACATTTTTTATGCTAACATATAAAATGCCAGAAAAGTTTAGGACGGGTGAAAGCCGCGGTCGAATACGACGGTCTTGACTGCGAAGCGAGGTAAGAGCAAACGAAAGTTTGCGCATTACCAAAACCGCCGGTTTGAAAGAACCGTCGAAAAAAAGTTTAGGATGGGTGGCAGAGCGGTCGAATGCGACGGTCTTGAAAACCGCTGAAGTCGTAAGGCTTCCGGGGGTTCGAATCCCTCCCCATCCGCCAGTAAAATTCAACATCCCGTGGCAATCCCACAGGATGTTCTTTTTCGCTCGGTTTCTGGCAGTTTTTACACACGACATTACCAGTGTATATCGCTACGCGTTTCCAATCCGCCCAAGTCCAGCACAACTATATACCTTGCCCGATTTGTCAATGCCGGTTTTGTAAAAAAAACTATTGAATAACAGCATAATATTAGGAATAATCATCCGTCAGTAAGGTAATAAAGGTGAGTAAGAAAAATATTTACACGGTACTACATTCTGTGATATAGAAAAATTAAGTGCGTTAATTACCAAGATTATATATTAATTTATTTTAATAACTTGATTATTCTTTTATTTTTAGGTACGCTTACTTAAGTAGCTTTTGATAATGATTACTGAATATAGTCATTGTGTGATAAAATCGAAAGAGTAAAAATGTTACACTGTCATAATTGTTTAGATTTTGTCTGTGAATATAGATGTTGTCATTGTGGTTGTTTTTCAGGTAAGGTACAATATCATAAATTAATAATATCTGCTTTGAATCGTTTTATAAAAGATGATACTTACCTATTTGAAAAAGATTTAAATGAGCGGGCACAGACACATAAAATAGCGGAATATTTACAACATTTATTACCTGATTATAATGTTGATTGTGAGTATAATAAAAAGCTTAACACCACAAAGACTCTGGATTTTGACTATATTGTACAAGAGATTAAAAATTTTGTTGATAAAAATAAAGAAACAACAAAGAATAACAACATTTTCGAAATCTTACGGTATGCATTTGGGTGGAATGAAATATCTGAACTTAGAGGTATATTTTCTGAGTTAGCAAAAGATTTGGATAATCCAGTCAGGATTGCCGACGAAAGTGATGTGGGAACGGATTTTGCAGGAAGTTTTTTAGAATTTTCTACGTCAAAGAATAATTCAAAAAAATATGTAAAACGAGTTTTCCCAGACATAATAGCGCATATGCGTGGCAGAAAAAATAATAAAATTGTAATAGAAGCAAAAAAAGCGTCTAACCGTAATGACGAAGCAAAGATTTTTGATATTATAAAATTGAATCTGTTTACGCAGATACCTGGTCAATATGATTATTGTGCGGGATATTTTGTTGAATTGCCCAGTGGACCAATTTCAGATAGATTTACTATTGATATTCGGCAATGCAATTTGATTCCCAGCAGCAATGTGTTTGTTGTTAGGGTAGTGCAATTATAAGAATTTTATCAAAACAGTTTTAATATGTTTTTCAATTCGCTTTGCGCTTCTTTAATATTCTGATAACGTTGGTCGATATTTGGATAATAGGCTTTTCTAAAAAAATTCATAATGGGTTCTTGTATTCTGGGGGACCAGTTGTTATGTATTGTGCGTGCCTGTTCTACTGTCGTGGGCAACATACCCATACCATCGGTCATTATTCTTGGCAAAAAGCCATATAACATATAAAATAACACCCCGCAGCATACATATGAAATATCAGAGCGCGGATCTGACTAGTTCGTACCTAAAAATAATTCAGGTAGAGCAATACTCCTGTTGCAACATATACGATTCCAGTCTTTTTCAGATGAAGAATTCGCCGTTGTTGATAAACCAAAATCTATCAAGACCATATCGTTGATATCATCGTTTCTGCAAATAATATTATCTGGTTTAATATCTCTGTGCACTATGTTTTGACTGTGACAAAATTGCAGTGTATCCAATAAGTTAATTGTTGCCAGAATAGCTTTTTGGGGTTCAATTGGTTTGTTTTTTACAATTTTGTCTAGCGTAGAACCAACAATTTCTTCGTAAACAAGAAACGGATTATTTTCAGCTATATCGCTGTCAAGTATCAATTGAATATTAGGGTGGCCAGTTAGTAATAGTAAATTTTTTATTTCTGTAATCAGGTTTTGCTTACTAGTCTTTTCATTATCTATTGATCTTATACGGGGCAGTTTTAGCAATCCTTTAACTCCCCGTTTGTTTACCACCCTATATATATTACCATTGTATCCTTTATCGTTAAACTTATCAGTAATTTTCCAATTGCCATAACTGGCATCAACAAATTTCACAAGAGTATTTACTTCAAAATACTCTTTTTTATCTGATACATACGGAGATACTTTCAAAAAATCAAAATTTTCTATTTTCATTGTCAATATTATAGCGCATAAACATCGTAAAAAATCAAGATAAAATATACAACAGGTATGGATGATTCTGTGGAATTTATCATTGATTTTTTAACTTTTTGAAACCAAACCATAAAAAAATCGGATTTGTATCCGATTCTTTTTTTTATTCAAGAATAATTCTATTGTACCCAAATTTGTGCCTGGGATGTAGGCGACGAAACACTGCCCACCGGAATCGTGACCTGACCCGTTGTAACCGTAACATTACCACCGGATGCACTGACGCCTGTAACAACAGCGCCCGTACCAGATGTTGTAACATTGGTGCTTGACAATGTGGCCTGTTTCTCAGACAACGCAGTCGCCACCGCTAACTCGGATGCCAACGCAGTATCACTGGCGGTGGATGTTGTTCCCAACGTTGTTTTCACTGTATTGGAAACATTAGCAGGCGACGCGGCATCATTAACCAATTGCGCCTGTTTAGAACCCTGTAAATAATTGATAGCGGAAAGTGCGCTGTTGTGTGCGCCCTTAACATACGCAGCCGACGCAATATGTTCCTGGTCGGTTGTAGTAATAGTATTCAAATCATACTTAGGCGCGTTTGCAGACACAGATGCAGAATCCTGGACGCTTGCAGTCGTCGGGCTTATAAACTGAGTAATTGCCGGCGTTTCCTGCTCTTCGCCCAATGCGAACGCAGGTGTAACTAAGATCGAACCAAGAAAAATGAATAAAAGTTTTTTCATGTAATTTTTATTAATTTTTTTTGATAAAGATTGAATTTTTTCCTTTCCCACCCGGTCTGACAATTATGTTATACGAATACAACATAATTGTCCAGACCAAATTTTATGTTAATTATTTGGATATGTACCCGCTGTAAAGTCTACGGTCACATTGGCATTAACAGGGGTTGTAGTTTCTGCACCCCAAGCGTTATAGACATCCACAGTTGCAGATGTTACAGAAACGCTGGACGCTGCAATAGCAGAATTCACACCAGTTTGTGTCGCCATACCTGTTGTAGCCGTAGAAATCGCAGTCGCGACCGCTTTTTCAGATGCGACAGTTTGATCAGAATTCCAAGCACTATAACCTTCGGCATTACTATCCACCGATGAACGAACTGAAGTTTGAACCAAGTCTGAATCCAACTTGCTATATGTCACAGCCCCATTAGCGATTTTTGCTGTTTCTACAGCACTATCCGCCAACTTACCAGTCGTTACATTTGCGTCAGCGATTTTCGCAGTTGTTACGGCACTTGCATCCAACTTAGCAGTTGTAACATTACCATCGGCGATTTTCGCGGTCGTTACAGAATCTGTTGCTAATTTATTAGCTGTAACATTTGCGTCAAGAATCTTAGCAGTTGTCACTGCGTTATCTGCCAATTGCGTTGTGCCCACACCGCCGGCTTTGATTCCGACACCGTCTGCGCCAACTTCCATAGTGCCAGTGTTAACCTTTACACCCAATGTAGCGGCATCACCCTCACCAGTTGTCTGCAAACCGCCGTTTGATGTTAAATCTACAGAAATCTTGTTGTTTGTTTTGCTAACACCTGGACCTGCTGTGATTGCATCGGCGCCCTCAATTGCATCAATCGCATCACGGACGGCCTTTTCAGTTACCAATGATGTATTGTCTGCAGCGTTTTCACCAGTCGCAGCGCCAACACTTGTCTTAACAGTGCTAGATACGGCAACAGGGCTTGCTGCGTTGTTCATCAAATTATTTTGTTTTGCAGCTGAAACCGCGTTAACTGCGCCAATCGCGGCGTTATACGCACCCTTGACATACGCAGTAGATGCAATATGACCCTGGTCAGTCGTCGCAACATCAACCCCCAAATATGGTTCGGACGATGTGGTCGCCGCCGTTGGGGCACTTCCCACGGCGTGTGCCATCATAGGCGTGACGGCTAGCATCGCGACGATAGAAACACCTAATAATTTCTTCATTGTTTTTCTCTCATTTTTATAGCCGTCCCTAAGCCAAGTATTTTTTACTCTGACATTATAACATAATTTTTATGATTTAGTCCAATGCCAAATGTTGTTTTATGAAATTTTTCTCTTGACTTTTATATTTTTTTTATTTTCTGACGGTTTTTTTATGGGATTTTTCTTGGTTGAACCCGCGTGCGCGACGAAAAGAAATTTTTGTTTTTTATTTCCAGCCCTGCGACAATAAAACGCATTTCGTTTCTAATTATAAAGCACTTTGGTTTGGTTTTTGTGTTGCGGTGCATCGCAAAATAGAAACAAATACCGATGCTTTTTCTTTTGGACAGGATTCAAAGCCAGGTACAACAAAAAAACGACCCAAATGGGTCGTTTTAAATTTGTATCTAAATGATTAGTTACCAGTTTGTTCACCACTACCAGTTTGTTGAGGTTCTGCTGTCAAACCGACCCAACCATTACCATTTGGTGTGCCACCGCCATTCCAACCATTATAAACAACAACGCCTTTGCTATCTGTTGCACCAAGCCCTTCTTTCAATTTTTTCAAAGCCTTATCAACAGTGTCAACACCTGAACCAAATTCGGTTGTCAATGATGATGCAGAACTGCCAACCAAAGCATCTGTCGCGTTAGCTTGTGTTTTTGTACTGATGATTGCATTAACGACGTCGCTGTGGTCTTCGTCCTGACCAAATGTGGTGCTGCTCTGTAAAGTTGTTATAGTACCAATTTTCTCATCATTTTGGTGAACTGCTGTATCTAATTCTCCCAAATTTTCAGCAACACTGTTGCCAGCTGTAATATGATAATGTGTGCCACTGCCAACAGTAATATCGGAAACAACGGCATCGTGCGCTGCTTTTACTGCGTTATAGGCACCCTTAACATACGATGTTGTTGCAATAGCATTTTGTTCGGTACCAGATGTTGCCGCTAAATTAGCAGCCGTCTGCGCTGCGTTTGCCATCATAGGTGTGACGGCTAACATAGCGACGATAGAAATACCTAATAATTTTTTCATTGTTTTCTCTCTCATTTAAATAGCCGTCCCTAAGCTAAGCAATTTTATAACCATATTATATCACAAAAAAAGGGTGTTTTTACGCTTGTCAAACATTTTTTTATGAAAATTTTCTCTTGACTTTTTATTTTTTTTCGTATGTTTTTTATGGTTGGGGGTGGGCGCAGCCGGAGTGGGGTGTTCCGGTGTATTCGCAATTCGGTGAACACCCTTCGGCACTACGTGCCACTTCCCCAAGGGGCAGAATATGCTGTGTTCCGCGAATCAAAAACAGAGATTGGTGCTTAATTTTTTTTCATGTATAAAAAAACCGACTCGGTTGAACGAATCGGTTTTTTATTTCTTTTACAAAAGATTATTCGCCATCGTCATCGCCAGATGCAGTTGGGAATAAATTAATCTTTTGAGTAGTACTGCTGTTCCAAGTGGTCGCAACCTCAATCTGTTGATCGTGCATTTCCTTGATTGCGCCAGTAACGGTTGTTGCAGTCGTACCCATATCAACTGAACCAATTTTGTTGGTGTTAATATCATAGACTTCGTTATCCAAAGCCGTTAAATTAGCAGAAACAGATGTTTTTCCGTTTGCTGTTCCGATATAGTGTCCGGTCGTCACATTAGATGCAGTTCCCGCGCTGGAAATCGCAGCATCCAATGTATTGATTGCAGATACCAATGTTGCACGACTTTCAATTGTGTTCATACTGCCAGCAGAGCTTAACGAACTTAAAGAACCAATGCTTAATTCATTATTGTGAACCTGGGTGTCAAGCGCAGTCATATTTGTATAGACGTCGTTTGTAGTCCGTAAATAATTTTTATTCGTATCCAATGTTCCAATACGATCGCTTAACGCTGTTTCTGCCGCCATTGCACGGGTTTCTTCGCCTTTAACCGCATATGCAACAGAACCTTCGACTGTGTCGCCAGAATTCAATAACCCGATTGCAGTTTCGTTATCATAAACAGCTTTGTCCAATGCACCAAGGTTTGCGCCAACCTTTTCGCCATCTGCACTGACGTAATGTAATGTATCCGCGCCAGTCGCTAAAGATGCAGCTGCAGATTCTTTGGTTGTATATGTGCTGCTTGATGTGGTGCCCGCACTGTTAATTGCATTGTTCAATAATACCAAGTTTTCAGCAACGCTTTTGTTTGGGTTAATGTGGGTATATTCGCCGTCTGCAACAGTCATATCTGTGACCACAGCATTGACCGCATTTGCAACCGCGTTGTATGCACCCTTAACATATGATGTTGTTGCAACCTGGGTCGAAGCGGGAACGTTCCCACCATTTTGCAATTCAAGCGATGTTATTGTTTTGTCAGCGCGCGCCATAACAGGTGCCGCGGCAACAATCGCAAACATTGAAACACTTAACAGTCTTTTCATATTTAGCCTCGTTTTTTTCTCTCACGCATTTATTATATCATAAAATTTTTTGTTTTTTATGTCCAGTCAAACTATATTTATAATATTTTTTTGCTTGACTTTTGAAAAAATGCAGAATTTTTCGGTCTTTCATAACTTGGCAACCTATATCGCCCAGTTTATAGCATTGATGCATAAAAAAACCGATTCTGTTAAACGAATCGGTTTTAAATAAAAAAAATCCCATGTGTGGGATTTTAATCTTAGTTATCTATGGTCCAGGTGTCCTTTACTTCAAGTTCTGTGGCGATATTATTTTGGAAAACATACATTTTATTGTTAACACCCGTAGACTGACTTAATCCAATAATTCCGATTTTATTATCGTCCGTGACAATTACACCACGACCATCACCAGAATATTGATTATTAGCATTTACCAAGCCAACTTCTAATTGTTCAATTCGTTTCGCCAACCCTGTGCCAGGAATATCACCAACAGTTGGTGCACCAACAAAAACAGTTAATTCGTCGATATCGCTTTGTGCGGATTTGATTTTGTTATACACACTCTGAAGTCCTGCATCAACATAAGGTTTTGTCACGACATACGCAACACCATCTGCAAACGCGGAAGTCGCAGTCAGAATTGATAAAGCCATACAAGAAAACAATATCTTTTTCATTTCGTTTTACCTTGTTTTCTTAATCCCCCACAACAGTCTCGTCAGAGAACAAACTTTCATCAAAATTAGTTATCAGATAAACAGATTTCTTTTCGCCAGTGCCCATATCGTAAATATACTGATATTGACCTTTAAGAGTAAGAATATCTGCGGTGTTTCTTTGCACACTTTCAGTCAATGCCTGCATATACGGCGACGACATGTCTGTGTTGATACTGTTTATTTTTTCATCAACCTGGGTCGTAGTGTAATAACCTTCATTGATTTCGTCTTTTGTATAATAATTATCTAAATCGTTTTTTTTCGCCTTAGACACGATGTCTTCTTCCAAAACTTCCAAACGTTCACTCATTTCCTGCATATTATAGCTACGTGCATTTGGATCGGTAGATATTATGGTTCCTGTTGCAGACGGACTATAAGATTTTTGTACGTTGGTTTTGGATGCAATTCCTGGGAAACGATTCGCGCCACCAACAGTCGCAACGGTTCCTGTGCCAGCAGTCCCAGCACGACCAGACGACGTACGTGCCACAGGTTGCATAGTTGTGGTGGTCGGCGACATAGTTTTTACAGACGCAGATTTCTTTACACCGGTATTGGCGTTCAAAACAGATGATTTTATGGTGTTCCCAGTCTTAGCCCCAGAAACCTTAGTCCCTGTGGTTTTTCCAACCGAAGAGCCAGCAGATGATCCTAATACACGGACAGACGGCGCAGCATCCGCACCAGATACCAGGCCGAAACACAAAACCGCCGCAACCAATGAAAATTGCCTATTAAAATGACGCATTTCCCTTTCTCTTGCTATGCATTATATCATATTTTTTTTTCAAAGCCAAACAACATTTAAAAAAATTTTTCATTTTTTGTCAAAAAAAAGGTTGCTTTTTATAAAAGCGCCAGCTTTCCGCGAAATTTTGCGCGCAAATACCTGAATTGTTTTTCGAAAATGATAACTGTTGCACCACTTGGTCCATCCATATGCTGATGCCAATTGAGCAACAGAACGATCACTGAAGTCGCTGTGCACGATTATGTTTACGATTCGTCTGCGTAATTTACACGCAGTAAGATGACGCAGTAATATAAATTTTCTGAAATGCCTGTATCCTATGAAGGTAACACCGTTTGATGTCCTGCGCAGGTTGCATTTAGAAAATTCCATTTTTAGTCGTTCTCTGACGAATGTTTTTATTTTTTGAGCCGCATCGTGCAAATCTTGTTTGTTATTCCCATAAAGACAAAAATCATCACAATATCTGATATAATCGCGCCAATGTAAATCTTGTTTTATAAAATGGTCAAGTTCATTCATATAAACGTTACCCAACCACTGAGATGTGAGATTACCAATCGGCAAATTAGTTTGCCCACCCACAGAGCAGATGACTTCATTTAATATTTTTAACATGCGTCTGTCATGGATTTTATGTGCGATTATATCCATAATAACAGTATGATCTATGGAAGGATAAAATTTCCGAATATCACATTGCAAAACATATTTGTTTCGTTTGATAAACCGCATCGTACGGCGTGAAGCATACAACAAACCACGCCCTGGAATGCACGAAAAAGAGTCTTTGATAAAGAAGCTTTGCCAAATCGGCCCCAGAACATTGATAAGCGCGTGATGCAACACGTGGTCTGGATAAAGCGGTAATTTGTAAATTATTCGCCTTTTGGGCTCATAAATAACAAAAGTTTTATATGGCGATGTTTTAAAAGTGCCATTTATTAAAGATTTTCGTAATTTTTCTAAGAATTTTTCACGATTTCTTAAAAAGAACCTTACTGATTTCTTAGATTTTTTACTTTTTATCGCTTTCTTTGCTGCTAAATCAAAGTTTTCTTTCGAGATAAATTTATCCCAAAGATTTTTATATGTCTTCATAACACAATTTTATACTGGTTCTAAGAGAAAGAGTAATATCTGTCGATTTTAACAATCGTTGTCACAAACGGGATATTATCTTTGCTTTCTTTGATTTGATTAGTCAATACACTTGAGCCTGTAAATAAAACACAAACCTCGTTATCCAGTATAAATTGTAGTTGCAGACACTCTGTGCCATCACGTTTTGTCGAACGTCGCATTCTGTAATCGATAATCGTGATTTCACGGTTTAAAACATCATCCAGATGTTTTTTATTCCCGGGCATAGGCATCTGATTCTTTGCAAACGAAGAAAATTTAGGATAATTTTTTTCGTTTAATTGCTTAATTTCATCCAGTGTCATATTTGTCCTTTGTTTAATCGGATATCCAGGACGTTCGTCGTGATACAGAGCAAACTACTAGTCCAGACATCCCCTGCGTTTTGTATTCGTCTTGTTAAGACAGGTCACACCGTCCCGCCTTTGATGTGAAAGGCCTTAAAACAGATGTCGTTTTCTTGACACCCGAAAAGTGTCTATATCTACACTTTGTCCTGCAGGTTAGCCAAACTTTGTCCTTTGGTCAAAGTTATCACCTTCAAAGGAGCGACAGAGCCGAAGAGGCCGGCGCGAAAGTCCGAGTTGTTCTGGACGTTGTTGCCACAGTTGTTCGTGCAATTCGACGCACATTCGGACGTAGAGCTGTTCGAGTTGTTGAACACCCACAACGAAACCGCAAGAAAACTGCCTCGTAAACCGCTACACACAACTGTACGACAATGCGACCTTTTCCACGTTTTGGCGTGGAAACTTTGTTGCCTTATAAGTGTTATAGCTGTTTTTTATTGATTTTACAAATATTTTTTTCCTATTTTTCAAATTGATAGTTTTTTATTATCAAATCCTGCAAACTATTTGCGATTCTGTCTTTGTCTGACGTTATTATTTTGTTCACAGGAACACGCCAATTTACATTGATTTCAGGGTCATTATAACGAATTCCAAATTCTGATTCTTTGTTATAAAAATTGTCTACCTTATAGGCGAAAACAGCGGTGTCGCTTAAAACGGAAAATCCGTGCAGAAAATCGCGTGGTATAAACAATTGTCGCATATTCTCGTCGGATAATTCAACGGCAACGTGTTTTCCAAAGGTTGGGGAACCTTTGCGAACATCAACTGCGACGTCTAAAACTTTGCCCTGCAATACGCGAACTAATTTAGCCTGGGCTTGTGCAACTAATTGGCAATGCAAACCACGCACAACACCGTATGATGATTTTGATTGGTTATCTTGGACAAAGCGATTCGGAATACCGTTTTTTATAAATTCTTGTTCGTTATAGCTTTCAAAAAAATATCCACGCGAATCAGGAAATATTCTTGGTTCAATAATAACAACACCATCTATATCTGTTTTGATAAAATTCATTGAAAATCCTTTGTTTGGTTATTTGACAGTGTATTACAGTGTGCGCAAAAATCAATGTTATTTTAATAAATTGAAATAATTACGGTAAAGAAGATACTTGAAAAACAAAAAATGCCCAAAAGGGCATTTTATTTTTGGTGGCTCTGATCGGAATCGAACCGATACTCCTTGCAGAACTTGATTTTGAGTCAAGCGCGTCTACCAGTTCCGCCACAGAGCCAGGACACAATCAAACAGCCAGATTATTTAGCGGCCGCTTTCTTGGATTCAACCTTTTTGACAAGGCGTGCACTGCGTGTCGGTTTATGAACCGGTTTTTTTGCAGGTTTTGCAGCTTTGCCTTGTTTCTTTTCAATGGCCTTCTTAATTGCAGCCATTTCAGGTGTCAAACGCGATATAGGTTTTGACATAACATATTCATCCAATCCACCGTGCTTTGTCAATGTACGCAACCCAGCAGTCGAAATACGCAAACTGAAATCGCGTGCCAAAGCATCACTGTGGAAGGATAATTTTTGTAAATTTGGCAAAAATGTGCGCTTCGTATGACGTTCAGAATGCGAAACGTTCATTCCTACCATTGTTTTTTTTCCAGTTACTTTACATACACGAGGCATATCTAAATCCTTTAATTACTGGGCAATAATTTATAATATAAATTGTAAAAAGTCAAGTCCTGATTTTATTTTTGCATTATTTTGGTTGATGTGGTGGCAATAATAAATCAGTTACAACCTTTACTGGCGTAAATGTATCAGCAGGAACCTCTACAAATATAGTGTTCCATTTTGCCATTGCACCGTTCCACAAACCCGGTTTTTCCATTGCCAATAACGCGATACCGTTTCTGGATTTTTCAGATATAAAACCAGCCTTGCCATCAATGAAATCTGCAAGATTAAATTTTCCATTTCTGAAATCTTTGATGCCGCATACTAAATCCACAGGATTAAAATATTCAGCACTGTCCATCATGTTTTTAGAATCTTTGGGAATTTGACTGGATTCAAGAATCTGCAAACTAATAACATCATTATTTTCACGAACCCAGAACGGGCCACCGCCTGGTGCGCCAGTATTTTTCACCATGCCACAAACACGTAATGGGCGATTTAAAATATTTCTATATTCACCCAAAGACAATTTATTCTTTAATTTTATTCCGATATTATTGACAATGAAATTATGGATTCTGTCCGTATCAACATTTATGCCGGAATCTATATATGAAACAAAATCAAAGATTTGTTTTTGAACGTCAACCAGCATCCCCGCCAACATTTTTTTATGTTTTATTGTATCGCCACGCAAAGGTTCAATTATCACATTATCAATATTTTTTATAAATACCAAATCTGCATCAATTTCATTAAGATTTTCAATCAAAGCCCCATGTCCCGCAGGTCTGAACAACAAAGAGCCATCCGGGTTTCTGAACGGTTTTTTATCCATTTGAAGTGCAATTGTATCCGTAGATGATTTTTGTTCTGACAATGATACGTTGTATTTCATACCATATTTGGATTCATATTGCGGAATTACGCTGTTGATTAAAGCTTCGAACCCAGCCCTATATTCTGGGGATATAGTGAAATGAATATTCACAGATCGTCCAGACATCGCGTATTGTGCGCCTTCGTCAAGATGCTCTTCGACAGGGGTTCTTGTATATTCTGGGTATTTATGGAATTTGATAAGACCTTTTGGATAATTGCCGTAATTTAGTCCTGAAGCGGTCACAATACATTCTGCGATATTCATATCAGATGCATTTTGCGGCAAATATTGTTTTAAATCATCCCAAAAAGCGAACTTTGTAATATTATTTGCGGTCATTCTGGATACCGTATTTGGCATATTTGTTGCGATAAAATCGAACAAATCTTTGAACATACGTGTCGCAGCCCCAGACGCAGGAACAAATTTCACAATTTTATGAGACAAAGCATATTTTTCATATGTATCAATATATCTTTCACAATCCAACGGGGTACACCGTATGACACCATCGCCTGCAACTGCAGGTTTTACAATATCTAAAACAGGAAAACCTGTATTAAAGTTTTCTATTTGTGCGTTAACTTCATCCAGGCTTAATCCGTGGTTTTTTATTTGTTTAATATCTTTGTCTGAAAAAATCATTGTAGACCTTTTGATTATATTCCCTTTGATTCTAGACTAAAAAAGAAATTTGCGCAATACAATTTATAATTTGAATCTGTTGGGTTTATTGTCCGATGGCTTGAATTTAAAAAAAATGCGACTATATAAAAAGCACAAGAAAAAACAAATCAAAAAGGAATCAAAAATGAATCCAGAAGAAGTTCAAGAAACACCGCAACAGGCAATTGAAAAATATACAACAGATTTTACAAAATTGGCGGCAGACGGAAAATTAGACCCTGTTATCGGACGTGAAGAAGAAATTCGCAGAACGATTCAGGTTTTGTCACGTCGCACCAAGAATAATCCTGTGTTAATTGGAAATCCTGGGGTTGGTAAAACTGCTATAGTAGAAGGTTTGGCCCAGCGGATTGTATCTGGTGATATGCCAGAGAATTTATTAAATAAAAAATTGTTGTCGTTGGATATGGGCGCTTTGATGGCAGGTGCAATGTTTCGTGGCCAATTCGAAGGACGTCTTAAAGCGATTCTTAAAGCTGTTAAAGATTCAAACGGTGAAATTATTTTATTCATAGATGAATTGCATACTATGGTTGGTGCAGGTAAAGGTGAAGGTTCTATGGATGCTGGCAATTTATTAAAACCTATGTTGGCACGCGGAGAATTACATTGTGTAGGTGCAACAACTTTAGATGAATATCGTCAGTATATTGAAAAAGATCCTGCATTGGCACGTCGTTTTCAACCTGTATATGTGGACGAACCGACGGTTGAAGATACTATATCCATATTGCGTGGTTTAAAAGATAAATACGAAGGACATCACGGTGTTCGTATTGCGGATGCTGCGCTGGTTGCGGCAGTTAAATTGTCTAATCGTTATATCACAGACAGATTTTTACCAGACAAAGCAATTGATTTAATTGATGAAGCTGCTGCGCGTGTTCGTATTGAAATAGCGTCTAAGCCGGAAAAATTGGATGAATTAGATCGTCATTTAATGCAATTAAAAATAGAACAACAGGCATTGAAAAAAGAAAAAGATACCGAATCCCAAAAACGGTTAAAAGATTTGGAATCTTTAATTGCGAAACTGCAAAACGAATCCGATAAAATGACAGCCGAATGGAAAGACGAACAAGAAAAAATGCGCGGACTTTCCGATTCTATGGCGGCTTTGGATGCAGCACGGGCAGAAGTTGCAATCGCTATGCGTAATGGGGATTATGAAAAAGCATCAGCTTTGCAATACGGTAAAATCCCAGAATTAGAAGAAAAAATCAAAAAACAAAATACCGAATCCAAAGAATATAAAACTGTGTTGCCAGAACATATCGCGGCAGTGGTAAGTAAATGGACTGGGGTTCCAGCAGACAGATTGTCGATTGAAGAACAATCCAAATTATTAAACATCGAAGACGAACTTCGTAAGCGTGTTGTTGGTCAAGATCACGCATTGTCAGTTGTTGCGCGCGCTATCCGTCGTTCGCGTGCTGGGTTGTCTGATCCGCATCGTCCATCTGGTTCTTTTATGTTCTTGGGGCCTACCGGCGTTGGCAAGACAGAGGTAGCAAAAGCCTTGGCGCAATATTTGTTTAACGATGATACAGCAATGACACGTATAGATATGTCTGAATATATGGAACCGCATTCAGTTGCGCGTTTAATTGGGGCACCTCCGGGATACGTGGGATATGAATCAGGTGGGGAATTGACAGAATCTGTACGTCGCAGACCATATCAGGTTTTATTGTTTGATGAAATTGAAAAGGCATATCCAGATGTATTTAATGTCTTTTTACAGATATTGGATGACGGTCGATTAACAGATGGTCAGGGTCGCATAGTAAATTTCACAAATACTATTATCATAATGACAAGTAATTTGCCATCTATGGATGCAGTGAAAAAACAATTCAGACCTGAATTTATCAACCGAATCGACGAAATAGTATTCTTTAATCAATTGGGCAAAGATGTTATGGGGGACATAGTAAAAATCCAATTGAAGATATTAGAAAAACGGTTAGGCGAACGACAAATATCAATGCATGTGTCTGATGCGGCAATTAAATGGTTGGGCGATAATGGATATGATGCAGTCTTTGGCGCACGTCCACTAAAGCGTTTAATTACAACCGCTGTGGAAGATAAAATCGCTGATTTGATATTATCTGGTGCCATAGGCGAAGGTTCAACCGTTGATGTTGACGTTCACGGCAAAGAATTAACTGTAAAATAAAATGATATATGATAAAAAAATACCCCGCTTTGAATGCGGGGTGTTTTGTTTTTTATTTTATTAAATCGTTTTTGAATCAATCAAAGCTTTAACAATAAAGGCCTGTGGTCTTACAATTTTGAACTTTTCACACAAGATATTTATTATATCGTTATAAGAAGCTTCGCTATAAAAATCGTAAATTCCGTTAATAAATCTTTTTGCTTTTGGTTGATACTTTTTCTCGATTTTGCCGCTTATATGATTCAAAGGCAGATTAAACTCGTGTTCTAAATCAGCCATCAAATCTAAGGCATCCATAAAATCAAAATTAAACGATTTCAAAGATTTTGTTGGAACAATTTGTTTATCTGTAATGCCATAGGCACCAAATACATTTCTTACAGATTGTTCTATAGTTGCGTAATTAATGATTTTACCTTGTCCGGATACTGGTTTTGTATTTCCGATTGATTCAGAACGATTCATTTTCCGATTGTATTTTTTGGTTGCTATGTCAACAATATCGTTAAACGTAATATCTGAATATTTTTTCTTAAAATCTTTGTCATCAAAAGAAACACCAAGGACATCTTCTATTTGTAAGACAAGGTCAAAAACATCATTTTGTTCAAAACCCAAATAAGCTAAACTGTGCTTTGTTAAATCAAGTGAATCAATAAGACTAGGAGATTTACAATTGCTTTTGATTTGTTGTTTTACAATTTCTGCGATTTGTGAACGATTATACGTCATTTTAAATTCCTTATATTCTTGTTGTGTTTACATACTAATACGATTGATTTATTTGTCAAGAAATATCAGCTTTTCAGGTAAAAATTTTTTTCCGCTTGTATAAACCGATAATTTTTGTGTAAATTTATTCTGAAAAAAACAAAAGGAAACAATTATGAATGCAACTATTAATTCTTTGATAACAACTTTGGGTGGCATAGTGGCCGATTTTGGTATGAAATTAATTGCCGCGATTGCTATATGGATAATTGGTTTTTGGTTGGTAAGAAAAATCGTTGCTTCAATCGGTTTTGGTATGAAAAAACATAATGTTGAACCGTCGCTTAATTCTTTCATAGTGTCATTTTTAAATGTTACATTAAAAGTTTTTGTTATTATCGTTATTTTAACAACTCTGGGCGTGCAAATGACATCTATTGTCGCTGTGTTGGGGGCGGCGTCATTGGCGGTCGGTATGGCTTTGTCTGGGACTTTGCAGAATTTCGCAGGTGGTATGGTAATTTTATTTTTTAAACCGTTTCGCGTGGGTGATGCTATTATAACAGCTGACGGTAAAACAGGTATAGTCAAAAAAATTATGATTTTCACAACACAAATAAATACTTTTGATAACCAGGTTGTTTTTCTGCCAAATGGTGCATTGTCTAATGGCGTGATAACAAATCTTTCCCAAGGTGAAAACCGCAGAACCGATATAAATGTGGCTATATCATATGGGGATAATATCGAAAAAGCTCGTGATGTGGCACAGAAGATATTAAAAAATGACAAACGTGTTCTGAAAAAGCCAGAACCAGAAGTATTTTTGTCATCTTTAGATGATAGTGCTGTTACACTAACCGTACGCTATTGGACCAGTTTTGCTGATTTGTTGGCTGTGCGGGCAGATGTTTTAGAAAAAATATACACCGAATTTCCAAAGCAAAAATTAAACTTCCCGTTTCCACAAATGGATGTTCACGTGAAAAAATAATATTGACTTTCGGAAAATAAATATATAAAATATGCTGGCTTTCGATAGAAATGTGCAAAGTTCTGGGGTTGTAGCTCAGTTGGTAGAGCACCTGCTTTGCAAGCAGGGGGTCGTCAGTTCGAGCCTGATCAGCTCCACCAGAAAATAAACTAACATTCGCCAAAGGGGGTGAATAACAATATGGTAAAAGTTTTGGTTCGTGATAATAACGTTGAACAGGCTTTGCGTGTCGCAAAACGTAAATCGCAAAAAGAAGGCCTTTATCGCGAAATGAAAGAACGCCAACGTTTCGAAAAACCAACTACGAAACGTAAACGTTTAAAGGAAGAAGCGGTTCGCAACGAAAAGAAACGTCAATCCAAACAACGTATGGTTTTCGGATTCTAAGATATAAAAAACCGTCGAATTCGACGGTTTTTTGTTTTTATGTGTATTCGCATTTTTCTTCGACTTCTTCGTCTTTGATACAACGGCACGGATAGCACGGTTCGTTTTCATCACAATATTTGCAAACATTTACATTTGAACCATAATCAACAATAACCTTTAGTGATGAAAAATCTGTCTGGACATCAAACCAATTCATAAAATCCATAATGCGACCAATTAAATCTATACAGCCTGCGCTGCCGGCATAATCTCCGCCGTGAATATACATATCTGGTTTACGTCCGTAAAGATTTGTTTCATCAAAAGGATTCAGCAACACGCGCGCATCACCCCACGATTCACTGTGGTCTGGACGGCGATATGGAACGCCTATTCCCCTAGAGCCAATGGCGATTTTTCTAGTATTTGTATTATAGTTTCCTATTTTGATGTTTTCCCAATATTCAATATCGTTTTGATTGATATAATATTCCCCAGCCGGTATAGGCCCAACTTTTTCGCACGATTGATATTCAGGTCTTTGACATATAGTAGGACGTGAATCCTTTGGCGTTTTTCCACGACCAGATACAGCCGGCCACGATTTTAATACATTGTTTTTATAAAATATTGTAAAATTATGCCCATCAAACAAAGCATAATAATCATCGGAAAAACCTTTGTCTGAATGTTCTATGTTATCCAGATTATGTGATATTACACACGTATCTTGCTGTGGATTTACACTATATCCAAAATGGCTAATTTTTGATTGCAACCAATCGCACGATGAAATTCCATTACATTTTACATCAAAATCCGCACGTCCACGTTCATCAAGAATCGTTTGTTGAGCCTTTAAAGGAGCAGGTTCCGGTTGGCCGTCGTATATTAGGCAAAGACCGCGTGCAAATTCACGCCACACATATTGATTTTTTGAAACATCAGATTCCGTTGCATCGCGAAATTCAAATTCGTAATAGGTATTTTTTTGCTGTACTGATGTACACTGTATATAGTCGTGTTCGTAAATTACCGCCCCCATATAACTAGCATATACAACTTCTGGACGAATATTCGGATTACAAATTATGCTGTCATTGAATTTTTCTTTGGCATAGGTTGCGGCTAAATTTTTTGCCTGGGCGTATTGAACTTCTATACCCGAAAACACATCTATACAATGTTCTGTTCCCTTTGATACACCTTTGTTTTTGCAAACGTCATAATATTTGTATTTTCCTTTAATAAGTTCATTTTTAAATTGATTACATCTGCCTTTGTCGGTCATAATTTCTATGTTCAAACCACCTGCCTGACAAATATCCCAGATATCTTCGGCAGTTATCCCAAGAAATCTATTTTGTGATAATCTGTCATAATAAAGCGCATAGGCATCAACATAACGATTGCCAAAAAAATCAATCATAGTTTTATAAACAAAATCTTCATTGGGAAAACGGTATAATCTATCGCCTGCAAATCCCGCACAAACATTTGTGGCAAAGAAAATAAATGATAAATATATTAAATATTTTTTTATCATTTCAAAACCTTTGTACAACTTTCTGCGATATTGGCGACCTTTTTAATTGCGGCAATTTGCGCAGCGTTAAATACAGTTGCAGTTGCGCTGGCCACTGTGCTGCCTACAGATAAAACATTTGCAGCAGTATTTAAATTTTTTTCTTTTTGTTTTCCAGAATCACTGTTGTCGTTTCTGGTAGTGTCGCTGTTTGCTATCGCACTTGTTATGGTTCCTATGCCACCTGTAACTGCGCCAACAGCAGAAGACACCATTGCACCAGTTGCGCGATTATTTATCGGGGATAAATCAACAAATTCGTACGGTCTGCAGTTATCGTAAATCAATTCAGCTTCACTTACATTTTTGCCTGAAATTTTTGATGCCAATATGGAATTATTTAAATCATTTAATTTATCTACACATATGTTTATTTTTTCTTGTAAATCAACCCCAGCTTTGTTTTTGCCGGCGATAACAGCGCCTGCTATATTTGTTGCGGTATTCCCAGCCAGTAATCCTGTTCGCCAACCGCCCAATCTTTTACTTTTTTTACTAAGTTCGCCAATTTGTGTTTCTTGTTGTTTTATTTTATCAAGCGCTGTTTGATATGCTGCATCAAAATCTTCAGATAATTTTTGTTCATCTTCTTGCGTGAATTCTGGTGTGGGATTGTCTTTGGTTTTTTCTTTGATTTCAGCAAGCATTGCTTCTATATCTGCAATAGTTTTGTCGGTTTTATATTTTGCAATACCAGTGGCCACAGCCCCAATCCCCAAACCTGTTCCCACGCCCGTCACAGCGGTATTAATTCCCGCCAATACCTTCATATCATATAAATCATCATCTATATCAACACAGGCCCTGTATGTGTTCTGCAAAGCGGTATTTAAATCCAAAGTATCTGCAAAAGACAAATTACAGAACACAAGTCCACAAATAAAAGTAATACAAAACCGTTGCAAAATACTGTTCCTTTGCTTGTACAACATTATATCATAAAAATAACCATTTTTTTACCGAAATGTGCAAAAGTTGTTGACGCCTAAATTGGTTTTTTTCTTGTTATTTTTTTTCAAATGTTCTATTCTGGACGCGATAAAAACGGAAGAAAATATGAGAAAAACAGAAAACGAACACGAAAATATATCTGGACAACAATTATCAGACGCGTTATCTGAACGGTATTTGTCTTATGCGGTAAGTACTATTGTCGCACGTGCGTTGCCTGATGTGCGTGATGGTTTAAAACCTGTACATCGGCGTATTTTGTATTCTATGTTGCGGCAAAAATTATCGCCATCTGCAGCGTTCAGAAAATGTGCTACGGTTGTTGGTGATGTGCTGGGCCACTATCATCCACACGGGGATTCTTCGGTTTATGATGCTATGGTTCGTTTGGCCCAGGATTTCTCTGTTCGCTATCCATTGATTGACGGCCAGGGTAATTTTGGGAATATCGATGGCGACCCCCAGGCTGCATACCGTTATACTGAATCAAAAATGACAAATGCGGCTATGTTGATTATGGAAGGTATCGACGAAGATAGCGTTGATATGATGCCGAATTTTGACGGAACAACGGTTGAACCAACTGTGATGCCGGGTGCTTTTCCAAATTTATTGGCAAATGGTGGAATGGGAATTGCAGTGGGGATGGCAACAAATATTCCGACACATAATGTTTCCGAAATAATGGATGCTTTGAATTTAGTTGTTGATAAACCAGAATCCACTACTGCCCAGATTATGAAAAAATTGGTGGGGCCTGATTTTCCAACAGGTGGTGTGTTGATTGATGATTTTGATACGATTTGTAAAAATTACGATACTGGTCGTGGTGCGTTCAGAATTCGTGCAAAATGGGAAGTTGAAAAACTGGATCGTGGTGCAGAGCAGGTTGTTATCACAGAAATCCCGTACGGTATAATTAAATCCAAATTGGTCGAACAAATCGCAGATTTAATAGATTCTAAGAAATTGCCATTGGTTGAAGATATCGTAGATGAATCTACAACCGATGTTCGCATAATTATTACACCAAAAAACAGAAATGTTCCGTCTGACAAGATGATGGCACATCTGTTTGCAATGACTGATTTGGAATATAAATTCAATATGAATTTTAATGTTGTTGATTCCAAAGGTGCACCGCGCGTTATGCCTATTGGTGATGTTTTAAGAGAATTCGTTGCGCACCAGAAAAATGTTTTAATCCGTCGAACCAATTGGCGTTTGGCGAATATTGAACGGCGTTTGGAAATTTTGGGTGGTTTGTTAGTTGTCTATTTGAATCTGGACAGGGTTATTGAAATCATCAGAAACGAAGATGATCCAAAAACTGTTTTAATGGACGAATTCAAATTAACCGAAATTCAGGTTGAATCAATATTGAATACTCGTTTGCGGTCACTGCGTAAATTGGAAGAAATGGAAATCAAACGTGAAGATGCGGCTTTGCGTTCAGAACGTGAAAAATTGCAGGCTTTGTTAGGTGATGAAAATTTACAAAACGAACAATTACACGCTTGGTTTGATGATATAAAAAAGCAATATGCAAAAAATACTGCATTGGGGCGTCGTCGGACTCAGTGGGCGCCAGTTGGTGAAGAAGTTGCTGTAAACACTGATGATTTTATTGAAAAAGAACCAATAACAGTTATTTTGTCGTCTATGGGTTGGATTCGTGCGGCGCGTGGTCATTTGGATTTGAATAATTTAGATATGAAATTCAAAGAGGGCGACGAATTACAGTTTGCTTTTCACGCGATGACAAGTGATAAAATAAATTTGTTTGTGTCAAATGGAAAGATGTTCACTTTATCTGGAACTGATTTGCCGTCTGCGCGTGGTTTTGGTGAATCTGTGCGTATGATGGCGGATATAGGTGCTGATGACACAATAGTTCGTGCATTTGTTTTGGATACAAATGCAAAATATCTGGTTATTGGACGCCACGGTGTTGGCTTCATAGTTAGTGGCGAAAATTGCATTGCGCAAACCAGAAATGGAAAACAAATTATGAACATAGACGAAAGAAATCCTGCGGTTTTGTGTGTTTGTGTTGATGGTGATATGGTCGCACTGTCTGGGTCAAATGACAAGTTATTAATGTTTGAAACAGAACAAATCCCAGAAATGACACGGGGCAAGGGGGTTATTTTACAGAAATACAATGCAGAACGGACATATACAATAGATGCAATGTTCTTTAATCGTGCGGATGGTTTTGGTTGGATTACTGGGCGTGGTACAACGAAATTGGATGATATAACACCGTGGATTGCCAAGCGTGCTTCACAGGGACATACAATTCCTGTCGGTTTTCCACGCAGTGGTAAATTTGGAAAATAAATAACAGAAAATCACCATTAAAAAAACCGCAATTCGCGGTTTTTTTAATAAACTGTTTAAAATACAACCATTAATGACCCATTTTAGCTTCTGTAAATACAACGTGTTTACGCAATTTAGGATCATATTTACGAAACTTCATCTTACCCTGGGTATTTTCAGATTTCATATTTTTTTTAGTTGTATAGAAAAAACCGGTTTCTTTGTTTTCCAGTTTTATAAATTCGTTGCTACCTTTTTTAGATGCCATTTTATACGCCTTTTTTAATACTGTGGGCATTTTATGTTATATTTTATTGAAAATCAAGTTTTTTTTAAAAATATACCGCTTTCAAAGACCTTTAAGCGTTTTTTTCGAAAAAATCAAAGAAATTAAACCATTGTTTCGGATATAACAGTACCAGTTTTTGAAGAAATTCTGCATATTCACAGATTATTTCACGGGTTGTTGCACCACATAATTTTTTTATATAAATTTTGTATTGTTCGTGCTTTATATTCATTAAACACATTGCAAATATAGGATGTGATTCAGCACGTGCAAATTTGAAAGTTCCAATGGGAAATTGGCAATCAACACCCAAAAAAGAAACGGTTTCATAACGGTTTGGACTATTTGCGGATGTCCGATCGCCAGCCATCATAACCAAATCACCCTTGTTTAAATATTCAAACATTTCTGCTGCGGTTGATAAATTTATGTTTTCTGTTGAATATAAAATAGTGTTTTTTGCGATATTGTGTCGCATCATAAATTGATGAAAAGTGCTGTTTTGTGTAATTTGCATAAATGCATGCATAGTTTTTTTTGTATTGCTTGAAAATGCTGATAACGCCTCTATATTGCCCAAATGAGAACATATCAAAAAAACACCATTGTCATTTTTTAACAAATTTTGAAATTCATCCCAATCTGCGTTTTTATCAATTTTGAATGTGATTTTTGTTTTTTTATCACACGATGCAGACATTTTATCAACAATTGCGCACGCAAATGCGTATATATGTGATGCAGATGAAAATTTACTTGGGTGTAATTTGTGCGATTTTTGATATGTGTTAAGAATTTTTTTATATTTTTTTGATGCTATGACGGCAGGTCTGGCAAATACAGATATAACCAAAATAATCGGGTATATCACCATTTTTAAAAAACGAATACCAAAAATCTTATAAATGTACCAAAGTAATTCCAGACGCATTTTACCTGCGGATTGCTCTCGCATTTGATACCATTTTTTCATAAATTTGCCTTTTGACATTTTTTCTTTATAATTTATCTTATGAAAATTTATATGTCAAATATTGAACACATAAATAACACAGCGGATTTAGAAAAAAAATTATCTGAATCTGAATTAACACAATACAACAAATTTAATGATGAAATCCGCAAATTGCAATATCTGGTTGGACACGCAATGGTTATGGATGTTTGCAAAGAAAATGTAAAAATTGCTGAAAACGGTGCGCCAACAATAAATAATGGTTTTATATCAATTGCACACAAAGATAATTGGGTTATCGTTGCTGTATCTGATATGAAAACAGGCATAGATATTGAAAATACAACTGTTGAACGGGATTTTTCAGAACTTTCAAGAATATTAAAATTGCCTGGGGTACATACAAAACAAGATTTTTACAAAGAATTTGTTCGATATGAATCAAAAATAAAGTTCAATGGCGATATACAGGGTGCACATCAATATTTTTATCAAATGAATAAATATATAATCTGTATAATCAGCGCGGATAAAAATATACAATTTTTTAATTATGATAAATCATTTTCTGATGCGGGGGCGCTTGTTAACTTTATGTGTGCCGAATAAAACAAACGAAATTATATACGATAACCCCAATCCCAAAGCCAAAGTAATTCCCATTGATTTTATCAAAAAGAAACTTGTAAATGCTAATAATCCGAATCCAATAAAACTTGTTAAGAAAGAAAACATAACTGGTCGCATTTCATAATAATTATTTGAATTTATATGAAAAATAGTATAATCCAACCCCAATCCTATAACTATAAAGAAACTTAACAAATGGAAAAAAGTTATCGGTTGATTAAATAAAGTTAATATCGCCAGTGTTATCAAAATTCCTAGAAATGATGGTACCAGGTAAATAATTGCACGCCGGCGATATATTAATGTCAATATACCAAATAAACATACGGCACATATAATCAACAGATTATATGTTTCAGAAGTATATTTTGATATACGTTCTGTTAAAATTTCAGATGGTGCAATAATACGTGCGTTTGCTGGCAGATTATCTATGTTCGCGTTGATTTGAGCCACAGAATAAATGTAATTTTTGTCTTTGATTATCAATTTGTCCAACCAACTATTAATAAATTCAGATTGTATAGAATTTATAGACATTGGTTTTGTATCCGTAATTTGTGGCAGATTACGAAGTCCTAGTTTGTTTTTTAAATATTTGGATTCGTTTTTATATAACTTTTTTATCAAGTCATAATTTTCAATTTGTGTTTGCAATGACGGAATTATACTGGAAAGTGATAAAAATTCTGTTGAATTTGTTTTTATTTTTTCTTCGGTTTCTAAAATTTCTTGGATGTTTTGTCCACGAACCATTAAAAACAAAGACTTATCAGATTGATTCAATTTTTGGAAAAATATGTCTTCTGATAAAATTTTTTGGTTTGGTCGATACATTTGGTTCATATTATTTTCAAATTTTGCAAAAGGTAATATTATCAGACTAATCAAACCAATCACAGAAATCACAAAAATATTTTGTTTTTTTGATAACAGTGCATAAGGTTTCATTGGTTTGATTTTTATATTTAAATGTTCTGGTAAAAAAAGCAGCAATCCGAAATAAATAGAAATTAAGCCTGTGATTGTAAAAACAGATATTTGTTGTAAAAACGATATGCTGGAAAACAGCAACGGCAAGAAACAGACCAGTGTGGTTAGCAAAGAATTCTTTATGTTCTTATAAATGGATTTTCTGCTTTTTATCCCTGATTGTGTCATAAAATGAAAAGCGTAATCTATGCCCAATCCAATCAAAGTTGTCCCAAAAACAAACGTTAAAATATGCGGGGTTTTGAAACACAAAAACAATGCAATTGTACCACATAAAAAACCAATTGTTAAACTGGCCAGAACAGGTATCAAAGTAAACAATCGTTTGAACAACAGGTAATTCAATATTATCGCAGCCAACAAAGCCAATGTTGATAAAATCCCAAGTTGAATTTTGCTTTTTTGAACCATATCTGCAGTATGTACAGGAACGCCGTTTATATGGATTTTAACTGATTGATTTTGCAGGGCAGATAATGTTTTTTGTAATTTTTGTATTTGTTCTGAAACTGTTGAGTTTGCTGTGTTATAAACATCTACTGGGATCATAAAATAATGAAAAGGTTCATTATATTGCCACAAAAAACCGTTGTGTAATTTCCAATTTGTTCCAGTTTGCTGAAAATTCATAATAAAATTAGATAATAATAAAAATGGGTCGTCCTTAATTGAAACCAAAGGCGGTATCATAGATTCTGAGATTTGTTTTATCGCATTATTTGCGATTTGGCGTGTTTTATTGTTTATCAATAATTGTTTGTCTGCATAACTTAATAAATAACCACTATGCGTTGTAAAATCTTTGGTTAAAGTCTTTAAAGAGAAATTATTTGATTGGGCATTCAGATAATTAAAAGCTTTGCTGTTTAATTCTTTGACAATTTTGTTGGCGGTGTTTTTTGCAATTTTTTCATCTTTTGATTCGATTACTATATTTACCACAGATGAAAATTTATTTGATATTTGTTCCACAGGCCAATTATTTGATGTGTTATCTGTTATCAAAGACATCAAATTTGTTTCAGTATGCAAAGGTGTTCTGAACAATACTGTACCCAGAATACAGATACCAATAATTAAACCAAAAAGAATCCTTTTAACAAACAATTTCATAATTAAATACCTTGTTTGAACGTGTAAAATTTAATATTACTATGGTGCCATCGGCATAGGTTATAATGATTTTATTCAAATTTTGTGTTGTGCCATATATTGTTAAATCCTGGATAAAATCGGCTAATGCTGTCAACCGAGGTGTTGCAACAATATGCCAACCGTTCGCACTTTTATCGTCAGTATAATCAGCATTAAAAGCAAACAAAAAATCAGACATATTACCATTTAACATTTCATCTATCATATTTTGAATCTGGTGAAAATAGGGCAATTCATTTAATTCTTTGCTGTCGCCATTTAAACAATATGATGCCAGCGTTGATGTAAATATTGTTTCAGATGGTTTTATTTGATGCCAGGTGAATCCTGTTCCTTTAACAAATCTGACACGCCCAGAAGATTTAAATTGTTTTGTAGATTCTGGCAAAATTTTTATCTGGGTAAAATTTGCAGAAACATCATCCAGGTTATCTACAAACGTTTTTAATCGCGTTGGCATAGTATCTGTCAGCGGTTTCGCAAAAGACATTATTGGCACCAATATTAAAAATGAATACACAAATTTTCTCATTTTCCCCCCCTTGAAACATTTTTTTATCATCCATACAGGAATTAAAAAACACATATATGTATGCAACAAAGATATATAAAAATTATCACGAAAAGCACAAAAATGCGATACGCCACCGTCTGGATAAATTACTTTGGTTGGTACAGATACGATATTAATGCCACATCGATATGCTTTGACAATTATTTCAATATCAAATCCCATACGTTTGAATTTTATAGTCTGCGATATCGGCATAATTGCTGCCAAAGGATATACACGAAATCCACACATAGTATCAGGCATATGTTTATTAAATGTTTCAATCATAACCCAAAATTTGGTTATTTTTCGTCCAACCAATCTGGATTTTGGTGCAGATTTATCATAAACAGGATTTCCAATAATTAAATCATCAATATGACGTTCGGCAGTTTTTAAAAACAAAGGTATATCACGAATATCGTGTTGTCCATCTGCATCTATCTGCAAAGCGTGCGAAAATCCTTGTTCGTTGGCAAAACGAAAACCGCTAATCATCGCAGCGCCTTTGCCACCATTTACTTTATTTTTTATATAAAAGAATTTATGTTTTGTACAGATCTTTTTGATTTGTACAGACTGTGATTGAATACTGCCATCATCGACTACTATCACAGGTATATTAAAACTTGATAACCCAGCTGCCACAGATTCAAATGCTTTTGCGTGATTAAAACAAGGAACAATTATAACTGGTTTCATCATATTAATCCTTTATAACAATCATACCATTTGAATATTTGCTGTTGTTGCCAGAATAACTAAATATAAATTCGTTTTCTGATACGCGTATTAATTCAAAATGGATATTTGTGTTTGGTAAAATTAAATTTGAAAATTTCAATTTTAATATATGATAGTCGTTCGGAGTTATATGAAAATATTTTTTAATAAAATTCATAACAAAATATAATTGTATAACGCCTGGTAAAATGGGTTGTCCTGGAAAATGTCCGGTAAAATACGCAGAATCTTTCAGAAAAACCATATCCGCAATAAATTCAGAATTTGTTTTTACGACATTTTGCATAATAGGTTCGGCAACATTAGATTCAAATATTGCAGCAATATCTGTTTTTATATATTTTCCCTGGGTGTTCACAGGAATATCGTTAACAATTCGGATTTTTCGAGGCAATACAACATTGGGAAAATAACCTAGTAAATATTGTTTAAGATTATTTATAAAATTATGTCGGCCATTTTGAATAATGTCGCGTTTACCGTCAGCGTTCAAAGTTATAATCGCACAGACGATAGTTCTGTCATTTTTTGTCAGTGTTGATACATAACTTTTGTCTATGAATTTGTAAGCGCAAAGTTTTTCTTCCATTTCTGGTAAAGAAACGCGTTCTTCGGCAATTTTTACCATACGGTCGCTACGTCCACGCAATAAAAACTGTTTTTCATTTACCATTTGCACCATATCAGACATCTGATATGGACATGTGCAAGCAAAATCAGATTCGATTAATAATTCCTGGTTTTCTGTTAATCTAACATCCACAGCGTCAAATATGTCCCATTGTTGACCATTTGTTTGTTGACGTGATGCAACGCCACCTGTTTCTGTGCTGCCAAAAATTTCAAAAGGCGATACACCAAACATATCATATGCACTTTGTGATGTTTTTGTATCTAATAAACTGCCCGATGAATAAATACCAACGCAATTATGTTTGAATATATATTGATTTTGATATCGTGTAATTCCATCAAGAAAAGAAGGTGTTGTTGCAAACAAAACCTTGTCATATATTGATTGTTTATGTTGCAATTCTTCGGGGGTAAAAACTATATCTAAATCAGCACAAATTCCTGTGGCCAAAGGAAATAAAAAACGCCACAACAAACCATACATATGATATGGTGCCACAGATGAAATCATCACAGGATTTTCATCTGTTAAATGTTTTTGATTTTTTGTGTGAAAGGCGACTTCTGCTGCCAGCATTTTTAATTGTTTTTTTATTCGTTTTGGGGTTCCTGTGCTGCCCGAAGTAAAAAAATAAATTTGGCCATTATTAATATCTTTGAAATCCCAATTTGTATTATTATCTGGATGTAAATCAACAATATTAAATTTACCAAAAGAATCAAATTTATCAGTTATTAAAGTATGCGAGGTTTCATTTAACGTTTTTGAATTTTCTGTTGTTAATAATGCTGGTAATATAATATCTTTGTCGGCCTGTAATAACGCCATAAAACACACGTAAAACAGATACAAATTATCTGGAATATATAACACAATTTCTGAATCAGATAATGTTGAAAAATAATTTGCATACTTTGCAACATCGTTTTTATATTGTGCAAAAGAAACGGCAGATTCGTGATTGTAAAACATAACACGATTTTCATCTGAAACTTGGTTAAAAAAATTATTTATTTGATTGAACACGTAAAACCCATTTTCTTGTTATATATTCGCTAATCATCATAACGCTAATTAATATATATGAAATAAATCCGTTATATAAAACCCAAATTTTCATAGGTAAAAATAAAGTTATAAAAGAAATTATTGTATTACATGCCATAAATATTGCCCACGCCAGTGTAGCGTTTTTTGTGTATTTTATTTCTTGGTCTGTTAAATCATGGTGCATTTTTAACGCATATTTTGTTATAAGCGGTGTTTTATTCAAAGACAATGCGAATATAGCACAAATTGCACCGTTCATTAAAACCGGGTATAATCTCAGAAAAATATCTGTATTAAACGTCATTATCAGCAAACATAAAATTAGCCCTAGACCAAACAATACCTTGTTATTGTTTCGTATAAAAGAAAGCGCCACAATTGCCAACAAGAATAAACCAATAAAACGAAAAGCCACGCCGTTTTCAAAGGCAAAAAATACAACAAAAGGGTATGCTATGACAAAAGCACTGATAATAATTTTAATTATCAGCGTTAACAATCTTTTCAACTGCATCTACGACATCCTGTAATGTTTTTATTTGTTTAAAATCTTCAGGGTCTACTTTGCGGTTGATGATACCTTGTAATTTTACAACCAAATCAACGGCATCGATGCTGTCTAAATCTAAATCTTCAACCAGATTAGATTCCATTTTTATTTTTGCTTCATCACAATCGAAATCAGTTGTTAAAATTTCTTTGATTGTGTTAAAAATTTCATCCCTTGTGTGCATTTTTTACTCCAATGTAATGTTTTTAGATTCTGCAATATATTTTGCCAAATGTTCTACGGATTTAAAATATTCTTTGTTGGTTTCTTTGTCCGCTTTGAAATTAACATCGTATTTTTTCTTTAATGCCATACCCAATTCCAAAGCATCAATAGAATCAAGTCCCAATCCTTCACTGAAAAGTGGTGCCGAAGAATCAATATCATCGGGTGTAATATCCTCCAAATCCAACGCAGAAATAATGATTTCTTTGATTTCTTGCTCTAAAATTTCTTTTTTCATATTTTGATATTCCCAGTTTTTATTGTTTGACAAAATCTTATAAGATGAATGTCCTATTGTCAAGTTTTTGTAAGCTTTAAAAAATAGATTTTTCTGCTTTTTTTGTTATATATACCGCACTTTGCCGTTCGGTTAATTTCTTTTCGCCATTAAATTTAATCAATGGACGCAAAGTTAGTGTATACACGGATGTTTTGTCGCCCACATTATACCAAGCCTGTTTTTTTCCCAATATTTTTGGCGTATTTTCAATATGAATTGGTTGAATGTCGTGTTTTGATTTTACATGTAAATATGCAAAACCACGATGTAAATGAACTGGCTTGCCAGGAATTGTACGTGTTCCTTCGGGAAAAATGACAATGTTATATCCTGAATCTAAAATTTCAGACGCCTGTTTTATAAATTTATCTGGGCCCATATAATTTGAAACGTAAACGCGCCGTATAATTGCCCGAATAAACAGGTTGTGAAATAAACTTTCTTTGACCACACATATAGAATTTGGAATTTTTGCAACCAAAATAACAACGTCTATTAAAGATGGATGATTAGCGATTACTATTTTGCCACGCATTTTTCTTAATTTATCATTATTATCACATTTTACATCTATCAATTTTAATCCGCACATCATACCAACAAACGCTTTCCACAAAAAATGAACGGTCAAAGACAAAGTTTTACGTTGTTGAGATTTGCTGCAAAAAATTAATAAAATTGGAACAATAACAGAACCTGTTGCTATGCCGCCTAAACCAAAAACAGCGAAACAAAAACCGCTTAAAAAAGAGCGCAATATTTTTTTCATTATTTTTTTGATAAAACCCAACAAGATGTCTTTATATCTGTTTTGTTTATTATAGATGTTTTTAATTCATCAAATCCCAGTGGCAGCATTCCGACCCCGCTTTTTCCAAATTCATAGGCGTTTTTGCCATTGTTTGTTATAAAACACGCCATTGCGTGCCCCAACAAAGGTCTCTGAAACATATGTTTGTATTCTTCGGGAACAGCTTCTTCAGCATAGACAAATAACACAGGTTTATCAGTTGTAAGTGCATCTAATAACCCCATTTCCAATGTTTTTTCACCTGCCGCAATTGATGTATAAGATTGCGTGTTGTGTGTCAGCAAAGAAAAATGCCCCATCGTTGCATTGTGCACAGAATTACTGAATCCTGCGGGAGACATTTCTTTGTCAGAATAAAATTGTTTTATCAAATTAATAGTTTGTTGCCATTCGCCAAATCGTGATGCAAATACAATTTTGTAATCTGGGGTTGATGGGGCAACGCTATGTGCCAAGGAAATAGCGATTTTTTCAATATTTGTCATACGACGACGCAACATAGGTGGAACAAAAGAAACATCCGGAATTTTTTCCGTTTCTGATTCTGTCCAAAAAGCGTATTTATCAATGTATAACATATCGTTCATACTTGAAATTTGTATTTTTTTTGTCATTATATAAAAAGATTCCTAATTTGCAAGTTGGTTTTGAAATGGAATATGTATTAAAAAATCTTGGTTTCGTGTGCGCTTTGGGTGCAAATCACGAAGATATTATTAAAAATGCGGCCACAGGTAATACCCAGGCTATGTTTGCCAACGATGTTTATGTTGATAATGTTAAAATTCCATTTGGAATAGCACCAGTTGCATCAAGTAATGAATTGCGATGTTTTGATTTGATTGATTGCGCTTTAAATCAAATAAGTGCAGATCTGGAATTATTAAAAAAAACATATGATATTCATAGACTTGGAATAGTGATAGGTTCATCAAATACCGGTGTCCACGAAGCGCAAAAGCATATAGACCAGGCATTATGCAGTGGGGATAAAATTGATAAACGGGTGTTAAAGGAATTAGAATTGGGAACCCCTGCAGAATACATAAAAAATAAAACCGGATTTGATGGACCTGCGTTTTGTGTGTCTACTGCGTGTTCTTCAAGTCTAAAGGTTTTTCAATCTGCACGAGATTTAATTAATAATGATATTTGTGATGCAGTATTGGTAGGTGGCGTTGATGCCAGATGTGATTTTGCATTAAATGGTTTTTATGCGCTTTCTGCATTAAGCAAGAAACATACTAATCCGATGTCGAAAAATCGTGATGGAATAAATCTGGGCGAAGGTGCGGCATTATTTATAATGGAAAAATCTTGCTGTGGTATAAAACTTTTGGGTGTCGGGGAAAGTTCTGATGCATATCATTTGACCAGTCCAGATCCAACAGGAACTGGTGCAATGTCATCTATGCGTAAAGCGCTGGTTGATGCAAATTTATCAGAACAAGATATTAATTTTATAATTATGCACGGCACAGGAACATCTGCAAACGATTCAATGGAATCTTTGGCTATAAATTCTGTGTTTGAAAATGATGTTTTATGTGCATCAACTAAACCTTTGACTGGGCATACGTTGGGGGCGGCTGGTGCGATTAGTATGGGGGTGGCGTGGTTAATGTTAAAGCATAATTTTATCATCCCGCATATTTATGACGGCATAAAGGATGAAAATTGCAAAAATATAAAATTGGCACAAATTGGTGATAAATGTGGTTTGCAAAATATTCTTTGTAATGCTTTTGCTTTTGGGGGCAGCAACGCTAGTGTAATCATAGGAAAATAAAATGATATATAATCCATCTGAATTGTTGCCACAAAAACCACCTATGGAATTTATCAGCGCCATAGAATCTTTTGATATGGAAAAACAAGATTTGGTTGCGCGTATTGATGTCAAAGAAACGGATTTGTTGTATCACAAAGATATAAATGGTATCCCGTCATCTGTATCGTTGGAATATATGGCGCAATCAATTGCTTGTTTTATTGGGTGTCAAGATATTCATTTAACTGGTGCAGCCAAAGCCGCGGCGGGCTTTATAATGGGATCACGTGATTTGCATATAATGGTGCCAGTTTATAATGTTGGGACCAGTTATTATGTTCGCGTTCAATCTTTGTTCTGTGATAATAACATAGCATCTTTTGAATGTAAAATAACTGATATAAATGGAAATGTTATGGCAACTGGAAATGTGAACGCGTTCAGACCAGATGATTTAACCGCTTTTATGCAAGGGGGTAATTTATGAGCAAAACAGTATTAATAACAGGGGCTTCCCGGGGCATAGGTCGTGCAATTGCACTTTATCTGGCACCATTGGGGTATGAATTAGTGTTGCATTATAACAGCAATAAAACGGCGGCAGAAGAAACTTTGACCCAAGTAAAAGAATTGGGTGGTAATGGACGAATATTATCTTTTGATATTGCCAATCGTGATGAAACAGAAAAAATTATTATTGCAGACATAACACAAAATGGTTCTTATTACGGTGTTGTTTGTAATGCTGGTATCGCTGCGGATAATCCTTTCCCATTAATAGATGGCGACCAATGGGACAGGGTCATTCATACAAATCTTGATGGATTATACAATGTGTTACATCCGATTGTTATGCCGATGATATCTGCGCGTACCCCAGGCCGTATAATCGCATTGTCTTCTATTTCTGGTGTTGTGGGAAATAGGGGCCAGGTAAATTATGCAGCATCCAAGGCAGGTATCATAGGTGCTGTAAAATCGTTGGCTGTGGAATTGGCAAAACGTAATATAACAGTGAATTGTATTGCGCCCGGTGTCATTGAAACAGATATGACTGCAAATTTGCCAATCGAAGAAATAAAAAAAATGATTCCCATGCATCGTATGGGAAATCCGCGGGAAATAGCATCGCTTGTTGCATATTTGTTATCCGATGATGCAGCATATATCACGCGTCAAGTTATTTCTGTAAATGGGGGTATGATTTAATGAAACGTGTTGTTATAACAGGTATGGGGGGTATCAGTGCGCTGGGGTGCGATGTAGAATCTTCGTACAAACGTTTGCATACGTACAAAAACGTGGTTGAATCATTAGATTCTTTGCGTGAAATTCGCGGATTAAATACATGCTTAGCAGCGCCAATCAAAGATTTTGTTATCCCAGAACATTATAATCGTAAAATTTTACGCACTATGGGCCCGGTTTCTGTTATGGCGGTTTATGCGTCTGAACAGGCATTGTCGGATGCAGGATTGTTAAATGACGATGTTTTGACATCTGGCCGCACAGGTGTTGCATACGGTTCATCGTTTGGTTCTGCAGGGCCAGTGTTAGATTTTTATTCCATGGTGAAAACTCATGAAGTCGGCCCAATAACATCGTCATCGTACATAAAGATTATGCCACAAACGACAGCGGTAAATGTGTCGCTTTATTTCAAAACGACTGGTCGTTTAATCCCTAGCGGAACAGCCTGTACATCAGGCAGTTTAGCTATAGGTTATGCCTATGAAGCAATTAAATCTGGTGCCCAAGATATTATGATTGCAGGTGGTGCCGAAGAATTTGATTCAACCCAGGTTGCTGTGTTTGATACTCTGTATGCAACAAGTATAAAAAATGATAACCCATCAATGACACCATCGCCATTTGATTCAAATCGTGATGGTCTGGTTATAGGCGAAGGCGCAGGAACTCTGATTTTAGAAGAATACGAACACGCAATTAAACGCGGTGCAAAAATATATGCAGAAATAGTTGGATTTGGAACGAATACTGATGGCACACATATAACCCAGCCAAACAAAAATACAATGGCGCAATGTTTGTGTTTATCGTTGCAATGTGCGAATTTAAAACCTGAATCAATTGGATACATCAATATGCACGGCACAGGAACAAAACACGGCGATATTGCAGAATCTTTGGCAACAGAATCTGTGTTTGGTCAACATGTTCCGGCCAGTACACAAAAGGGTTATGTTGGACATACGCTTGGTGCGTGTGGTGCATTGGAATCAATTTGGTCTATCAAAATGATGAACGATGGTTGGTTTGCACCAACATTGAATTTAAATACACCGGATAGCGAATGTGGAAAATTAGATTATATTATGCACACAGGTCGTGAATTTAATGTGGATTACGTTATGAATAACAATTTTGCCTTTGGTGGCATAAATACATCGCTGATATTTAAAAAGATTTGATTGGTGGGGATAAAGAGAATCGAACTCTTATGGATTTCTCCACTGGAACCTAAATCCAGCGCGTCTACCAATTTCGCCATATCCCCGATTTAATATACCGGATAATTGCGTGGGTAATCGGCATCGTGAACCAAATCAGACTTTGCGCCGCACGCGCCCAGCATTAACAAACAAAGAATTATAAGCATTTTTTTCATACCACTGATTATAATCTACTTTGTTTTTATTGTCAATTTATACCCCCCGAAAAACGGGGGCAGTATTTATCGTGTAAACATTTTTATTTGTTCAACAATAGCCCGATTTATTTCAGGCGTAGTTTGCATACCAAGTTCGCTTTCTTTATACGCATATATCGGGTTCTTTTGATTTTTCAAGTTCGGTAAAATGTACAATTTTCCACCGTTTTTCAATTTTACAATTGATATGGTTCTGGATTTTTTATTGTTGACTGTTTCCAAAGGTGCTTGTAATACCGTCTTCCACCAAGGAAAAAATACAGCAGTTGGTATTTCAACGCCTTTGTTGAAAGTACTGCTAGAATCCTCACACCACACAGGAACATTCTCGCATAATTCCCAATAATCATACCCAAACATTAAATTTTTTGGTGGAACAAGCGTATATTGTTCGACAAAATCGTATTTAGGTTGCGGAATAGCCTGCTTTTCAGTGGGTGCAACGTCAATACTCGCTGTTTGTGCCGGTTTATCATCATTCTTTTTTCTTAAAAAATCTAACCTATGCACCTCCTTTGTATCAATCTTTACACCGTATAATATAGTACAAAAATACATAATGTCAATAGTTTGTGAGATGTTTTAGAAATATTGAAAAAAATACTTGATTTTTATATGTTTTAAGTATAATATTGCTATCGCTCTGGGGTGTTAGCTCAGCTGGTTTAGAGCGTCTGCCTGTCACGCAGAAGGTCGAGGGTTCGAGCCCCTTACATCCCGCCAGAGATTTTTACCGCCGCTAACCCGGCGGTATAATTAAAGTTCTGGCCCCATCGTCTAATGGTTAGGACACCGCCCTTTCAAGGCGAGAATCCCGGTTCAAATCCGAGTGGGGCTGCCAAAATAAAAAGACCACCGTTTTGGTGGTCGTTTTATTTTGCGCCCCACGAAGGGTTAGGTCAGAGCACCAACGGCACGTAGTATCGTTCAAAAACGAAGTTTTTGTGGGCAAAGTCCAATGGTGTGCATGACCAATTCCGAGTGGGGCTGTTTCCTAATACTTTTACGAGTTCATAAGTTGGGTGATAAAAACTAACCCCGTTATGACGATTTACGAACTTTTTGTTATCTTTTGCCGATTGGTTTAAATGCATCGATTATATGATTGTACTGTTTCGAAAAAATAGGGATGCATGCGGCAAAGCAAAGATTATACTTATCTGCATCTGTGTAGCTTTCATGCGACGCGAATAAACTAGCATATACCCATGCCGATTCTTCAGGATATGTCATTTTACACCAACAGTTTTTGCCATCAAGTTGCTTTGCGTTAAAAGATTCTTGCGTGATAGAAAATCCGCCAGGTTTTGGTTCTACATCATTAATTGTTGCGGTACCTCTTATACTTTTTACATTTGGATATACGCATTTAAATTTTTGATTATTCAACCAAGGCATACCACCTGCTTCCCATTCCCAATCTTTTGATGAATATGAAAATTTGTCCTTGTATTTGCTCATAAGCCATCCAACTATGGGTTCTCGTGGTCTGAATTTACCCCAAATTTTATATTTCATAAGGTCTTCTTCGCCACAATGATCGCACTTTATATCTTTTGCCCAATCAAATTCACATGGTTTAAATTCATTGTTTAATGCATCGCCGATAACATTTTCATCATTTGTGTTTGTGTTGGATCCGTTCAGTTTTACAGCCGTAAACATCGCGCCACGCATGGGTTCTCTACGCAATGCTGATAGGCATTCCAATGCACATGAACGTGTACAACCGCCGGCCATTCCATCACCCTTGGTGTATACCCATGCGCTTTCTTCGGGGCCGGTCATTTTGCACCAACATTGTTCGCCACTTTGTTCGTTTAATGTAAAGTTCTTTGACACATCTGCAACATTTTTTGTACCGACTTCGTTTGTGCAGGCGCTGATTCCACGAATGTATTTTGTCTGCGGATATTGTTGCATAAACTTTGATTCCTTCATCCAACCAAAAGTCATCGCCCATTCACCAGAATCTAAGCCAGCGTTCTTGTGATATCCGTCGCCACTGCTGTACACTGCCAGTTTTATTGGTTCTGGATTTTTCGACACATAATCCGCCCAATAGAACGGTTTTATCGTATCATCGCCCATGGTATTGATTAAATCACGAATAAAGTTTTTACATTTTGCATTATCCAATTGTCCAACACCACAAACGGTTCTTAAATCATCTATGGATACATTTCCTTTGGAGTCCATCAATTCAACATACTTATTCGCAACATCCAACTGTAAATTTTGTGGAAAAGTATTTTTTATGACCTCTATCAATGTTTCAGAATTAAAATACAAAACTTTGTCATTTGGACCAAAAGCATCCGCGTATGCCGATGTGCATAATAACAAAACCGATAAAGATGTTATCAATCGCTTCATTTCAAAACCTTTTCGCAATTCTCGGCAATTTTTGCAATCTTTTTTATTGCGGAAATTTGTGTTGCATTAAATACAGTCGCAACACCTGATGCCATCGCTGTGCCACCCGCCAAAATATTTGATGCGGTATTCAGATTTTTTTCTTTCTGTTCATCACCACCACGTACGCTACCACTATTTGCAGTCACAGATGTAATAGTTCCGATTGTGCCCGTTGTCGCACCAACAATACTTGATATCATTGCGCCACGCGCGCGATTGTTTATC
>JAZLBV010000005.1:0-26844 GCA_045613925.1 Candidatus Enterousia sp. | reverse complement strand
GATCACCTTGCCGACCAGAACGACCACGCAATTGATTATCAATACGACGTGATTCATGGCGTTCTGTTCCAATAACATACAAACCACCAGCATCCAAAACTATTTTTTTATTTGCTTCTATTTCATCAATAATTTCTTGTTTTTTCTTTTCAAAATCAGGTGCAGTTTCATCCAATTCAGCAATCAAATCATCTGCATTTCCACCCAATTTAATATCGGTTCCACGCCCCGCCATATTCGTAGCAATCGTCACAGCCCCCGGCGCGCCGGCCTGGGAAACAATCTTTGCTTCTGATTCGTGATGTTTAGCATTTAATACCGCCGGGGTTATTCCTAATTTTTCACGCACTATGCCGGCCAATTCTTCAGATTTTTCAATTGAAACCGTTCCAACCAACACTGGTTGCTTGCGTTCCATACACTCACGAATTTGTTTAATAATCGCATCATATTTTTCTTCTTTGTTACGATAAATCTCGTCGTGATGATCAACACGAACAACCGGTTTGTTTGTAGGAATTGCCACAACACGTAATTTATAAATTTCTTCAAATTCTGCGGCTTCAGTCATTGCAGTTCCAGTCATACCCGCCAAAGTTGGATACATTCTGAACAGGTTCTGATAAGAAATACTGGACACAGTTTGATTTTCAGGTTGCACCGCGACATGTTCTTTGGCTTCAATGGCCTGATGTAATCCTTTGCCAAAACGACGACCAGACATAACACGTCCTGTAAATTCATCAACAATCAAAACTTCGCCATTTCTGACAACATAATTCACATTTTTAACATATAAATGATGTGCCAACAAAGATTGCTGAACGTGCATAACAACCACAGCATTTTCAGATGCATACAAATTATCGCCATTTAAAACACCAGCATCCTTTAATAAATTTGTTATATGATCAACACCGGCTTCGGTTAATGTTACGTGTCTATCTTTCTCATCTATCTTGTAATCATCCGCAACCAATTGCGCAACCACAGCATCAACTTTGTTATACAAATCACTTGTATCTTCTGCCGGCCCAGAAATAATCAACGGGGTACGCGCTTCATCAATCAAAATACTGTCCACTTCGTCAACAATCGCATAAAAGAACGGACGCAAAACCTGTTGTTCTTTGGTAAATTTCATATTATCGCGCAAATAATCAAACCCAAGCTCAGAATTCGTAACATATGTAATATCGCAATTGTATGCATTACGTCTGTCTTCGTCCGACATATCGTGTTGAATAACACCAATTGTCATACCTAAAAATCTATACACTTGACCCATCCAGCCCGCATCACGCGACGCCAAATAATCGTTCACAGTAATCAAATGTGCACCGCGACCCTGTAAAGCCTTTAAATAAAGCGCCAACGTTGCAACCAATGTTTTACCTTCGCCAGTTTTCATTTCAGAAATCTGGCCATTACCCAAAACCATACCACCAATCAATTGCACATCAAAATGACGCAGTCCAATTGAACGTTTGGACGCTTCACGTACAGCCGCAAACACATCAGGCAAAATATCTTTTTCGGTTTCACCGTTTTTCAATCTTTCCCGGAAAACATTTGTCAAATTATGAATTTCTTCATCAGACATCGCCGCATACTTTGGTTCCAAACCATTTATAATTGCAACAGTTTTTTCATAGGATTTTACAATTCTGTCATTTGCAGAACCAATCAACATTTTTAAAATATTTTTCATTTCACTTCCTTACCATTTTTTCAACGACATCCGAATATTACGAACATCCACATTTGTATAGATTTATAGCAATTTTGACATCTGGGGTCAAGATACTTTATCTATATAATACACATTTTTTACAAAACAAGTTTTTGCAGAAAAAATATGCAAAAAATATTTCATATTTAATGTTTTTTATGATAAGATTACCGACGTAAACCAACAAGAACTAAAAAAAGGGGAGAAAATGAAATCTGAAATTCAAAAATTAAAAACTTCTGAGATTTCAAGCGATGTTTTTATCATATCCCCGGCGCAAATAGATTGGATATCAAAAAATTTTGGTGATGCTGTCGCAGAAGCGATGAACGTCCGACCATTGGCCCAAAAAATACGTCAAATTGCTGCAGAAACACTTGTTAACGTGTTGCATTCTGCAAAAACAATGGGCGAACAAGAAACAAAATTATAAAAGATATTGAAAATTCACATTTTTATACTAAAATACACATACAGACAGGTGCGAAAGAGCATAGCTGAATCGATATAGCTTGATTCAGAGGAAAGTCCGGACTGCTTGGGACAACATAGTGGCTAATGACCACGCGGGGTAACCCGACGATTAGAGCAACAGTGACGAAAGTGATTAAATTCACGGTGAAACGGGCAATCTCTATGTGCAGCAACCCCAAAAAGGATTCCTGTGACACGTCCCAGTCCTTACGGAATCGGGTAGGGGGCTTGACGAATTGTGGCAACACAGTTTGCAGACTAATTATGCTCGCAACCTTTAACTGGTTACTGACTGGTTTTAGGCTGAACAGAATCCGGCTTATTGAACGCCTGTTAATAAAAAATCGCCATTTTGGCGATTTTTTTATTTTGTGTTAACATTATCAATAAATCGGACTCTTGGATAAAATAAATCTAATATTTTTGGCGATATACCATCTGTCTTTTGTGGGGACATTTCGCGCAAATCATCTTTGTGAACAACCAAGTCATTTGATTCAATTATGCCCACAGATGATAAACCATAGGTAATCGCAGGCTTATTTTGATTTTCTGGTGTGACACGTTTTTTATCCCAGTTACCGCGAGCCAATTCTTTGTATGTAGCAAGTTCTTTTTCTTTTACAACTATAATTTGTGGCGGAATTTCAGTATACAACTTAAATACACACAAATCTTGGGATCGATCGTATTTTGGTATATTTAATTCCAAATAAGCATCCATTGTTAAACAACGAGCATAATGATCATAATCAAACCAATTAACTTGGTTCAAAGATTGTATAAGATCTTCGGGTGTTTTCATAAAACGATTTCTATACGGCCCTTTCAATTCTTGCCAACCAAAAATACCGTTAATATAAAATCGAAAAAACATACCACCTGATTGAATTTCTAAGACATTATTTGAATCATTGACCATATCAAAAACCTTTCTTTTTGTATTATACAACACCAAAAACGTACTATAAAACAGCCAAAAGTCAAGATTTTTACATAACTTTTCCCTGGCTGGGATAAAAAGTTAATGTCATAGTTTTCCACTTTTCAAATTCATTACGTGGCAACATAGAAAACGGTGAACAGGTACGGATTGCCGCTTTAACTGTATCCAAAACATACGCAAAATCAGGATCTGTTTCTGCACGTGATTCAGATTCAAACCAAACACGGTCTACAACGCCTGTTGGCAACATCTTCAAATGCGCAGACAATCTTATATCTTCAATACTTGGGCGCGTAGTATCAATGTTCCAACAGCGCGTCAACGCGACACGCAACGCGTCAACAACCGACACAGTCATAGTTCTGTCCAGGGATAAAACTTCACGATTAACCTTAACCAACGTTTTTTTCTTTGGTGCCGGTTTGTCATCTGATTTCTTTACTTCATCTGATTTTTTGGTATTTTCTTTGACCTGTTTTTTTTCTTCGTTTTCTATCAAAGAAGGCTTTTTTATTTCGGTTTTTTCTTCCGGAATATTGGGTTTAATCCCGTCCTTTTTGGCCATTTTTGCAGATTCATCCACCGGGGGCGGATTAGTATTATAAAGTTTTGTTTCATCGCCAGAAATCTTTACATTTTTCAAATCAATTTCAACAATTTGAATACGATTAGGCGTCACCAACTTGGCACGTTCCACAACCATAGAGAAAGAAACTATCATAACCGCAACCAAAACCAGATGTCCCAAAACCGACATCAAAATATTTTCACTTTGAAATTGCGTTTGTCTTTTCATTATTTCTCATAAATCTGGGTTCGCAATCCAACACGTTGAAAACCAACATCTTTCAATTTACCCATCATCAACATAACTGCACCATAATCTGCGTGAGTATCACCACTAAGTGTGATAGCCAAATTTGGATTTTCACCACGCATTGCGATTGCACGCTTTACAATTTCATCACCAGGCAATTTTTGGTCAGACAAATAATAATTACCATTTTTATCAATACTTATCTGAATTGCGTGATCATTCCCAGACATACTGGATGTTCCCGCACGTGGCAAATCTATATCAATCCCTGTCATCAACATAGGCGTCGTTACCATAAACACCGCCAACAACGTTGTCATAACGTCTATCATTGGCGTCAAAGACATATTTGCATCAGAAGCTCCAGACCGTCTGCGTGACATAATTTCCACCCATTATTTATGTTGTAATTCTTTGACTTTTTCTTCTAATCTGTCATATAAATCATCAGATTTCTTAGAAAACATATTATATGCAATTGCCGCAGGAATTGCCGCAATCAACCCCAAAGCCGTCGTCCCCAACGCAACAGCTAAACCAGGCGCAATAACACCAATACTGACCGATTGATTCACACCAATAGATGCAAAAGAATCCATAACACCCCACACAGTTCCAAACAAACCTATGAACGGAGAAACATAAGAAACCATAGACAAAAACCATAAATTCTTGTCAAACGGTCGTATCAGCTTTTCAGCAACTGTATTTAAATTATCACCATTTTTAATAGATACAGGATTTCTTTTTTGGTAATGCCACAAACGAATTTTACCAATAATTACAGCCCACGACATAACACTGGCCACCACCAAAACAATCGACACAAAAAGTGTCATCATATCGCGACCACTAAAAAGCGATAACAAAGAAAAACTATTTTCCATTTTTATATTCCTTTCCTTTCTAAATTATTAACTAAGCGCATTTACAATGCTTTCCGGCACTGCCTTTGGATGTTTGTCCCCACCCAAATACGCAATTGTTATATTCATTATAGCACAAATTTTATCATCTTTCACGAAAATTTGTTCTATGACTACAGATGCAGTTCCCACCTTTACAGTTTTTGTTTTGACAACAAAATCATCGCACAACAACAACGGGGCACGATATTTGATATTAATTTCGCGAACAACAAAACCAAAATCGCCATCAGGAATTGGAATATATTTTGCCCAATCCGTTCTGGCACGTTCTGCAACCTCTATATACCGCCCGTGATACATAATGCCCTGAGTATCGGTATCAGCAAACGCAACAGAAAAATTAAAAATATGCTCTTTTCCCATAATGTTATTCCGATAACTTAAAGTTATTTTTCAAATCCAAGATGTTTATATCCGAATTCTGTTACAACACGTCCCCGCGGGGTACGTTGAACAAATCCTAACTGCATTAAATATGGTTCTATAACATCTTCAATAGTATCTGCAGATTCAGATAATGCAGCAGCCAAATTATCAATTCCCACGGGCCCCCCCGCATAATTTTTTATAATAGAATTTAAATATTCACGATCAATCTCATCCAAACCTTTGTCGTCTATGTGTAATTGATAAAGTGTCGTTTTTATTGTATCTGCATCTATAACATCTTTGCCAGTTGTAGTTGAAAAATCACGTGCCCGCTTTAATAATCTATTCGCGATACGTGGTGTTCCACGCGAAGATTGCGCCAACAAATTTGCACCAAATTCATCTATTTTGCTTCCCAAAATTTGTGCGCTGCGCATAATTATCTTTGCCAAATCGTCAACAGAATAAAAAGACAATCTTAAATCGATTCCAAAACGATCTCTTAATGGATTAGACAATAACCCGGTACGGGTTGTCGCACCAACCAATGTAAATGGTGGCAAATCTATACGCACACTTTTTGCACTAGGCCCTTCGCCTAACATAATATCAAGTTTAAAATCTTCCATTGCAGAATATAACACTTCTTCAATTGCAGTTGGCAAACGATGAATTTCATCAATAAACAAAACATCCATCGGTTCCAACGAAGTCAAAATTGCCGCCAAATCACCCTGTTTAGTAAGCATAGGTGCCGACGTAGCACGAAAATTAGCATTTAATTCGTTTGCAACGATGTGCGCCAATGTGGTTTTGCCCAACCCCGGAGGGCCGTACAACAAAACGTGATCCATCGCCTCTGCACGACCACGCGCTGCAGATATAAAAACAGACAAATTCTGCTTTAAAGCATTATGACCAATAAAATCCCCCAATGTCTTTGGTCGAATAGATGCGACCATTTCATCAGGAATATTTGGATCCAAAAAGCGTTTTGATTCATCAAACATAATTATAACAATGCACTATCTTCATTCTCACGACCAACATAGGCCTTTAAATCTTTATACATCTGGCGCAAATCCGCAGGTTGAGAATAGGCTGCATCCGCATTTTTAACACGAATTGTTTCCAAACTTATTTGTGCCTGTTTTTTCAAAATCTGGGTTAAATGTGCACCAAAATTTTTGGCTTCATCACATTCATTGGCGCCCTGCAAAAGCAATCCACGATTAGGCCGTGGCGATAAAAATCCAAAATCAGAAACAGAATAATCAGGCGACACCAACGCGAAACCAGAAACCTCTGGCCGACGCATCATTGCCTGTAAAACATACCAAGCACCCAATTGATGCCCGGCCAACCAAATTTTATCGCTATCTTCGTTTTTATTTTGAATCCAATCAATAACAGTTGCTATATCTAACATATTATCCGCAGTCGTTCCGATTGAACCTTCTGAATCATTAACACCACGATAATTAAATCTGACCACAGAAAAACCAATATCCATAAAAGCACGAAACATTGCATACGAAATACGGTCATTCATATGACATTTTTGACGCGGACTACCCGACAACACAACCGCTAATGGCGCAGCTTCTAATTCTGATTTATGATATACAGCATGTAATTTTCCAGATTCACCAGTTATAATGACATCAACCATTTTTTCACCTTAGTTTTTTTTCTTTCCTGGATACATTTATAGAACAAATCTATTATTGTTTTCAATAAAAATATTTTTGCTTTGACATATACAGGCAAAATATTTTAATATGTACGTATGTATAAGAGAGAAAAAGGTTATCAACAATGAAAAAAATCGCTCTATTATTGGGAATTTTGGCGTTAAACACTAACAACGTATGCGCATATGACGACTATTCTGATTACACCTATGAAGAATTTCAAACAATATATAACGAAGTCCCTGTGCAGTCTTACTATGCATATCCAGATGATCCTAACTTTATTCCAGAATCAGAATTTATGAATATGGAAGATAGCTATAATTACGACGAAATGATAGAAGAAATGCAATCCCAAGAAACAGCCATGGTTCCGGGTGTAAGTTTTGCTGAAAGACCTGTTGTTATATGCCGCGATTTTAATTGCACACGATTGAATGACCGTATAACGCGTACTTTCTTGTTCAACAGTTTGGCAAATATGCTGCTTACTAACCAGCACTCTCGTCTTTATATTTGCGAAGCAGACCCATTTTCACGAAGCTGCCTGCAATCGGGAATATCTGCACCTGTACGTGCAGGAATTGCAAATGCTTTGGTAAAAATCCAAAAAGCAACAATATCCCAGGTCAATTTGTCGCGTGGGCTTTCACGCGCCAGCGCTACAATAAATTATGAATTTTTGTTAAATGGAATTCAACGTGTCTGCGAACCGACTGTCATGAATATTTCTGTACCCAACAATTCACAAGCGACACTGACAAATCGCGAATTTTCTTGCAATTTGACAAGCAACAGTTTAGCAAACATATCATTGTTATTTAACGTAGATTACATTGATTTGGATTATGGTTTAATTGGTGCATATTATTCAGTTGGAATCCAGGGATCTACCATAGGAAGTTCATCTGGATATATGGTATTCAAGACAGAATTTACAACCAAAGGCTCTAAATTCCGCACCCAGACCTATACAGATTTTGAAAATCCAGAAATTGACACCAGAAATTTGCAACCTGGTGAATATTCTGTGGAACCCATGAAAAAACAATAAAAACCAAAATATGGTAAAAACAATTCTTGTTATTGACGACGATAAAATGCTTCGCAACGCTTTGTCGGTTGGTTTGCGAAAATCGAATTTTAATGTTGTATGCGCTGAATCTGCCGAAAATGCACTGGAAATTTTACAAAGAATATCTGTTGATGCCATGGTTCTAGACAGAATGATGACAGGAATAGATGGATTAACTTTTCTTAAAAACATCAGAAAAAACGGGAACACAACACCCGTAATAATGTTGACAGCTATGTCTGGGGCACAAAATACCATTGACGGATTATCTGGGGGGGCGGATGATTATATGGCAAAACCGTTTCAATTACAAGAATTAATCCTGCGGTTGAACAATATAACAAAAAACAAAACAGACATAGAAAAATCTTATAAATTGCCAGACGGTTTGCATTTCATAGACGGGGAATTTTTTATAAAAACAAAAGACAAATCGGACGACAAATTATTGTCTTTGTCAAATGAAGAAAAAAAATTATTACAAAATTTGACTTCTCCGATGGGCACAACTGTTGCTGCAACACCAATGGTCGCAAAACGCTTGCGGAATAAAATAAATGGTGTATTATCAGACATAGACATTATAACTGTTCGTGGAATGGGTTATAAAATAATAACAACAAAACGGTAAAAAAAATGAGAATTATACCCAGAAGCTTTTTAGGACGAACCATTTTAATGGTTATGGTACCTTTGATTGTCGCATTATTAATTGTAACAAATGCTTTTTTTGGTAATCACTGGAAAAGGGTTCACGCAACTTTGGCGAACACTTTATCTGGCGAAATTGCTACATTAATGCACTTTATGAACAAAGGTGATGAAAAATCCGTCAAAGAATTAGCAGATGACATCGGAATACAAGTATCCGTAAACGAAACTATCAACCGTCCACAAAACAACGATAATGATTCACGTGAAGCAGGCCAGCTGGCAAAAGATTTACAAAAAAAATTAAAACAACCAGCATCTATATATGTAGACAGACGTAATCGGTCAATAAATATTGATATTCCAACTAAAAATGGCAACATTGCGACTTTTGGAACATCTATGTATCGTATTTATTCTACAAGTGCAGAAGTATTTTTGATTTGGATTATAGGTTCTATCTTAATAGTATCTATTTTGATTACACCTTTTATGATATATCACATACGCAGCATCCGTAATATTGCCAAAGCCGCAAACAGATTCGGACGCGGTATGGATGTTCCAGGATTTAAACCAAGTGGATCGCTGGAAATACGCGAAGCAGCCAGTGCAATGATAACAATGAAGGAACGTCTGAACAGATACAACAAAACCCGCACAGATATGTTAAACGCGGTTGGACACGACCTTAAAACCCCACTTACACGGGTACGTATTGCTATAGAAACAGATTCTGCATCGAAAGAAGAATTATTACAAAACATCGACAGAATGACAGAAATGGTTAATGGATATTTAGCATTTGCACGCGGTGAAATGCCAGAAATAGAGCAGGCGGTAGAATTACCTGCGATGTTGACACGTATTGCACGTGATGCAGCGCCAGGAAAAGAAATTTTGTTAAAATTTCCAGAAAATCCTGCACAATTTTATGCACGTCCATCAGCTTTGACATCTGCGTTCACAAACATTATCGAAAATGCAGCACGATATGCAAAAAAGAAAATCCAGATTACCGAAACAGATACAGATGATTCTGTTATCGTTGAAATAGAAGATGACGGTCCCGGAATCCCAGACGACAAAAAATCATTGGCATTGCAACCTTTTGTTCGTCTAGACGAATCGCGTGGCGATTCCACAGGTGGCACGGGGCTAGGTTTATCTATTGCCCAAACAGCTATCGAAAATCACGGTGGACAAATATTTCTTGAAAACAGCGACCTTGGCGGATTAAAAGTTCGTGTTATTTTACCATTATAAGCAATTAAGGTTTTTCACTATGAATTTATATAAATATGTATCTGATGCAATAAATAACAAACTAGGATTCGAAGCAAAACTGGAAGTTCCAAAAAATCGTGATTTTGGCGATTTTTCTACTAATGCGGCCATGGTCGGCGCCAAGGTTGCTGGGAAAAATCCACGTGAATTGGCAAATGAAATTATGCCAAAACTACAAGAATTAGATTTCATAAAAAACGTCTCAATCGCAGGCCCTGGTTTTATTAACATAAAAATCAAAGATAATTTTATTTTGCAAAATGCATCTAAACCAGAACCAATGATTGCTGAAAAACCGTTGACCATAGATATGGATTACGGGGCATACAATGTCGCAAAATCTTTGCATATTGGACATTTGCGGACATCCATTGTGGGTGATACATTTAATCGTATATCTAAATTTTTGGGTCATAAAACATTTTCTTGGAATCATATCGGCGATTGGGGCAAACCAATGGGCTTAATCATTGCGTGGATAGAACGCCTGAATCCCGATTTACCATATTTCAAAGACGATTTTAATCCGAACAGCCCCGTTGATTATGATATAAATGCGAACGAATTAAATACTTACTATCCATCGGCGTCGGCGTTGGCCAAAGAAGACCCGGAATTTCAGGCACATGCCCAAGAAATCAAAGCAAAATTTCAGGCCGGACATCCGGGATATTTTGCGTTATATGAAAAATTCTTGGCAATATCATTACAAATGATGAATAATACCGTGCAACGTTTGAACATATTACCATTTGATTACGATCTTGGCGAACGTAATGCGGCAAAATATCTGGACAAAGTTGAAAGAATCCTTAATGAAAAAAATATGATTTACGAAAGCGACGGTGCCCAGGTAATAAATGTAAAACGCGATACGGATACTGCACCAATTCCACCATATATGTGGCGTGATTCTCGTGGCGCAGACACTTACGATTCCACTGATTTGGCGGCGGTATATTGTCGGAAATTGACTGATAATCCTGATAGAATTATTTATTTCACGGATTTACGTCAATCTTTGCATTTTGAACAATTATTCAGAACCGCAGATATGTCCGGCATATATCCATATGACAAATTTGAGCACATTGGATACGGAACAATAAACGGCAAAGACGGCAAACCGTTCAAGACACGCGATGGCAATGCCGCCGGGTTAGATGATATATTAGATATGGCAAACGAAGCGGTCCAGGCACGAGTTGCTGAATCCGGCAAAAATTTGGACGAAGAAACAATAAAAACTATTGCTTTGGCCGCGGTTAAATTTAATGATTTGATACACGAAGTAAAATCCGATTATATATTTGACCCGACATCCGTCACAAGTTTCGAAGGAAAAACCGGACCGTATATATTATATACTGCTGTGCGTCTGAATTCCGTACTAAAACGGGCAGGTATTGCCACATCAAAACCAGAACATTTTGATTTATCAGTTGAAGAACGTAACCTGTTGATTGAAATTATGGATTTTGAACGCACTTTGATTTCTGCATACGAAAATCGCGCAACCGATATGATTGCGAACTATGCGTACGATTTGTGTCAATTAACCAATAATTTCTATCATAATTGTCCAATTTTACGCGATGATATAGACGACAAAATCAAAGCAGGGCGTTTATACATCGCAAAATTGGCATTTGATACATTGTCAACCGCGATCGATTTAATGGGATTAAAAATACCGGCCGAAATGTAAATACGGTATTATAATACCATAATGATTTTTCTTGACTTTTGCGCCTGTTTGGAACATAATAGGCGCGTTATTTTTAACAAACAAAAAAGGTAAAAAACAATGACAACGACAAAATCGTTAAAAAAATGCGAATTAGAAGCCAAATGGTATCTGATTGACGCAACGAATTGCACGTTGGGACGTTTGGCGGCATATACTGCAAACATCTTGCGTGGAAAAAACAAACCAACATGGACACCAAATATGGATTGTGGCGATCATGTTATTATTATTAATGCAGACAAAGTTGCTTTAACTGGACACAAAGCCGAAAAAACAAAATTCTTTTGGCACTCGTTGTGGACAGGCGGTATCAAAGAACGTACATTGGGGCAAATGCGTTCTGAAAAACCTGAAAAATTGATTACAAATGCGGTGAAACGTATGATGGGTCGTCGCACAGCTGTTGCATTGGCAAATAAACGCTTGACCAAATTGCACGTATATGCAGGCGCAGAACACAAACACGCTGCACAAAAACCAATCGTTATTGATTTTGGTTCATTGAATCGTAAAAACAAAAGGGGCGAATAATGACAGAAGAAAAGAAAACAACCGCAAAAAAGACCGCGGCGAAGACAACTGCTAAAAAGGCAGCCCCTGCAAAAAAAGCAACCACAACAAAAGCAGCGACAAAAGCAACTGCTGCTAAATCAGCTGCAACATCTGCAAAATTGTCTGGCGCAGTTTATGCAACTGGCAAACGTAAAGATTCGATTGCCCGTGTGTATTTAATGCCGGGCAAGGGCAATATTACCATCAACGGTACACCGATGAAGGAATATTTCAAACGCTCTGTGTTGCAAATGATTTTGGTTCAACCATTTGATGTCACCAAGCGCGACGGCGCATATGATGTTGTTGCAAAAGTTATGGGTGGCGGATTGTCTGGTCAAGCAGGTGCTGTAAAACACGGTATTTCTAAAGCTTTGGAAAAGGCAGAACCAGATTTACGCAAAGCATTAAAGGTTGCTGGATTCTTGACACGTGATAGTCGTGTTGTTGAACGTAAACACTTTGGTTATCACAAAGCACGTCGTTCAACTCAGTTCAGCAAACGTTAATATCTGCAAAAGCTGTTTCAAAAACCGCCGAAACGGCGGTTTTTTTATTTACGGATTTTAATCAAGTTTTTTTCAAAATGTTTATGTTGCGTTTGATAAAAAATACTTGTATAATCACACGCAACTGTTCGTTTAATAAATCCAAAAGGATGATTTTATGTTTATAAAAGAAAAAATAAAAGATTTACATTATTCTGTATCCGGAAAAATCTCTGCAGCTGATATGCAAAAAATGGCGGACGAGGTTTTAACTGAATTTGGTAAAACCGCGAAAATGGCGGGGTTCAGACCTGGTCATATTCCATTATCTGTATTACGTCAGAAATATAACGGTCAAGCATACGGCGAAGCGATTGACAAAGCATTAAACAAAGATTTGAACGACTATTTGGCCGATAAAAAAATCCGTTTGGCCGGCCAACCAAAGGTTGATTTGGACGGTTGGGAAATTGGCAAAGATGTCGAATATTCTATGGAATTTGATATTTTGCCGACATTACCAGAAATCGATTTAGAAAAAATCACTATCACCAAGAAAGTGGCAAAATTAGATGAAAAAGAAGTGACGACTGCACTTGAAAACATTCGCAAATCACGCAGCACAGCTGAGAAACAAGATGAAAAGTATAAAGCAAAATCTGGCGACGTCGCAGTTATCGATTTCAAAGGATTCATCGGCAAAGACGCTTTTGAAGGCGGCGCCGCAACGAAGCATCATTTGATTTTAGGTTCTGGTTCTTTTATTCCAGGATTCGAAGACCAAGTTATCGGCCACAAAGCGGGCGATAAATTTGACGTAAATGTAAAATTCCCTGCGGATTATCACGCTGAAAATTTGGCTGGTAAAGATGCCAGATTTGAAGTTTTGGTTCATGAAGTTCGCAAACACATATTGCCAGAATTGAACGATGAATTGGCTAAACAGGTTGGACAAGAATCTGTGGAAAAATTGAAAGAACATATTCGTAATATAATATCTGCCGAATATACAGAAGCAGCACAACGTGATATGCGTAATGAATTGTTAGATGTGTTGGCGGACAAAGTAAAATTAAGTTTACCAGAAACTCTGGTTGAACAAGAATTGAATATGGCTAAATCAGAACACGATGCACACCACAAAGATTGCGATGATAAAAAATGCAAAGACCATAAATGGGATGAAAAAAAGGAACGCAAAGATGCTGAACGCCGCGTTAAACTGGGGCTTATTTTGGCAGAATGGGGTTCTCAAAACAAAGTAGAAGTAACACGTGATGATTTGCAACAAGCAATTTGGGCCGAAGCTTCTCGTTATCCAGATCCAAAACAAGTTTTTGAATTTTATAACAAAAATCAAAATGCTGTTGCTATGTTGCGCGGTGTATTGTTTGAACGCAAAGCATTAGATGCGATGTTGACTCATGTTAAACAGAAAGAAAAAACTGTTCCTGCAGATGAACTGTTTAAACAAGCATCGGTAAGATAAAAAATCACTAGAAAATAAAGACCGCCAACAAGGCGGTCTTTTTATTAATTACAAAAAATATTATACGCTGTACAGCCCAGCAAATTGCTATTTTTCACAGTCTTTTACATACATTTTAACTGAACGTTTGTGTAATACCAAACACAGCAACACAAACTACCAACAACAAAAACTAATAACATATTGATTTTATTATATTTTTTTATTAAGAACAAAAACCAGATAAACTATTGACACAAACGTTCCTTTTTGTTAGAAATAACACATAGCAGGATAGGGGATGCGGGAACAAAAGAAAGGAATACAAAAATGAAACAATATCTGGATATACTTGACGATTGCCTGGTTAATGGGACAAAGTCCGACAATCGCACTGGCATCCCAACAATTCGCATTCCATGGGGCGCAACATTTACACATAATATGGCCGACGGGTTTCCGCTTATTACAACAAAGAAAATGCCACCATTATCTATCTTCACAGAATTGGAATTTTTTATTAAGGGTATAACTGATAAAAAATGGCTTCAAGACAGGGGTTGCAAAATTTGGAATCAGTGGGGAAATGAAACAGCCTGGAAACCTGTATTCGAAGACAGAAAAATGAAAGAAGCCAAAATACTTAATCACCGCGCACTGACAGCCGAACGCGAAGAAGAAATTAAAAAACAAGCTATGAATGAATGTCGCGATTTAGGTCCAGTCTATGGATGGCAGTGGCGTCATTGGAACGGCGAATACAAATGGAATCCAAATAACCCAGAAAACAATTATAATCCAGAAAATCCAGGTATCGACCAATTGGCAAACATTATAAACACAGCGAAAACAAATCCAAATGATCGTCGTTTGATTGTTAACGCGTGGAATCCAACATACACAGCAACAATGGCTTTGCCACCGTGTCATTATTCTTATCAGATATTGATTCACAATAACAAAGTTAACCTGATATGGAATCAACGTTCGTGCGATATGTTCCTGGGGGTGCCATTTAACATCGCATCGTACGCTATGTTATTATTGTTGTTCGCCAAAGAACTGGGGTATGAACCGGGCGTATTGCGTGGCAATCTGGGCGATGTCCATATTTACGAAAACCATATAGACCAAGTCAAAGAACAACTTTCACGTGAACCGAACAAGCTGCCAACACTTACAATTCCAGATGAAAACTGGAACGGGATGCTGAATTGGTCGGCCAAAGGCGGATTTAATTTAAAAGATTATATCTACCACAAAAAGTTAAGTGGCGAAGTTGCACGTTAAATATACTACAATCGCCCCTTTTGGGGCGTTTTTCTTTTGTTTTTGCTTGATTTTATTAAAAATTATATTTATAATTGGCTGGATTTCGTGGGTGGGCGCGATTTCAATCCGATTAACCCCACAAGACCTCGTCTTAAAAAGATAAAATGTTGGCGACGGCAAACTTTGTTTAAAATTCTTATGAAAGATTTATCCAAAGATTTATTTAACCCGGTATCTGGCGAAGATTTTGTCCAGATGTTTGATAAAAATTATGGTGCCCAGGAAACATTGCAGGGCTATGCCACCAAAGGAACTGTGAAAGATATTCGCGGTGATTTTGCGATGGTTGATGTCGGTTTAAAATCCGAAGGGCGCATCCCATTAAAAGAATTTGGTGCATCTGTACCATCTGTTGGTGATATCATCGACGTTTTTGTTGAACGTTATGAATCTCGTGAAGGAACCGCCGTATTGTCTTATACCAAAGCACGCGCTGAAAAAGCCTGGAAAGATTTGGAAAAGACTGTTGCCGAAGGTATCGACCCAGAAGGAACCATCATCGATGTTGTTCGTGGTGGATATACTGTGGACATCAATGGCGTGTTTGCGTTTATGCCTTCATCCCAGGTTGATCATAAACCTGTTCGTGATGCGAAATCTTTAATTGGTTTAAAAGACAAATTCCGTATTTTGAAAATGGACGCTTTGCGTACTAATGCAATCGTATCACGTCGCGCGATTCAAGCAGACACTATTGCTGCTGCACAAAAAGAAGCAATGAAAAACATTTCGTTGGGCGCAGTGCTTGAAGGAACTGTTAAAAATATTACTGATTACGGTGTATTTGTTGATTTGGGTGGCGTTGATGGTTTGTTGCACGTTACAGATTTGTCTTGGAAACGTATTAATCATCCACGCGAATTGGTTCACGTCGGCGAAAAAATTACTGTCAAAGTTATTCAATTTGACCCAGAATCTCACCGTATTTCATTGGGTGTAAAACAATTAGAAGAAGATCCATGGGAAACCGCATCCAAGGCATTCAATGTTGGCGATACAGTATCTGGCAAAGTTGTTTCTTTGACGGATTACGGTGCATTTGTTGATTTAGGCAACAATATCGAAGGATTGGTTCATATGTCTGAATTGTCCTGGACAAATAAAAATGTTCACCCAAGCAAAGTTTTACAAAACGGTCAAGACATCAACGTGGTTGTTTTAGACATCGACCAAGAAAAACGTCGTATTTCATTGGGCTATAAACAATTACAACCAAATCCGTGGCGTGAATTTGCAGCCGAACACAAAGTTGGTGATGTTATCACAGGTCCAATCAAAAACACAACTGAATTCGGTTTGTTTGTTGCTTTGACACCTGAATTGGACGGTATGATTCATATTTCAGATTTGTCCTGGAATAAATTGGACGAAGAAGAATTGAAGAAATTCGTTCGTGGCCAAGAAGTAACAGCAAAAATCTTGGATATCAATCCAGAAAAAGAACGCATCACATTGGGCATTAAACAATTGACAGAAAGTGCTGATAATAACAACACTTCTTTGAAAAAAGGTGCCGTTGTATGCGGAACTGTTTCTGAAATCAATCCAGACGAATTGATTTTGGCTTTGCCAGGCGATGTTCGCGGAACAATCCGTCGCACAGATTTGTCTCGTGAAAAATCCGAACAAGACACATCTAAATACAATATTGGTGATTCAGTAGAAGCCTCGGTCGTTTCTGTTGATGGCAATAATGTAAAATTGTCTGTTCGCGCTTTGCAAACAACATTGGAAAAACAAGCAGTCAAAGAATTCGCTAATGAAGCAGATTCTGGTTCATTCCTTGGCGATATTTTGGGTGCCGCAATTGAAAACAGCAAAAAATAATTTTGCGCGTTTTTATAAAACAAAAAATCCTACATTTTTATGTGGGATTTTTTTTATTTTATGTAATAATGAAATACAACGAAAAAAAGAGAAATAATATGAAACCAACAATGATTGTTTTTATGGGCGGGCAGGGGTCTGGCAAAGGAACTTTTGCAAATTTAATGTTAAAGCAGCACGATTATAATTATATTGAAACTGGCGATATTTTGCGCAAAATGCCTGCCGATTGCGATATTTGTAAAAAGATGCGCAGTGGTGAATTAATAAACGACGAAGATTTATATCCAATAATTTCTGAACACATTAATGAAAACAAAGATATTATAATGGATGGTTTTCCACGAACATTGGCTCAGGCAAAATGGTTAATAGATAATTATGCTGATAAGTTTGATATCAAGGTCATATTTTTAAACATTACAGAACAAAGAATGTTGGAACATATTAAAAAACGAATTAACGAAGGCGGAAATCGCAAAGATGACACAGATGAAAAAGCCGTCCAGAAACGTATTGCCGCATTTAAAACAACAACTATGCCTGCAGTTCAATGGTTATCGACAATAAAAAATATTAAATTTCACGATATAAAATTACCAAGTGATGATATAGATATAAATTTTGCATTTATATTAAAAACAATAAATTAAAAAAATGCCCATAAGGGCATTTTTTTAAACAACACGTCTGCAAGCTATTGTATAAAGTCCATAACCAATCAACAAAACCATTATAGATATAAATATAACTATTGCCGTGTGCGTATGCTGTGCATATGGCAGAGCAACGTTCATTCCATAAAAACCAACAATGACACTTGGCACCATTAAAACGATATTCCAAATAGTTAATCTATTAATGTACATATTTGAATCCATATTAATGACGCTTTCAAATGTTTCTTTTATAGATTTTAACATCTTGCTATAACTTGTTACAACTTCAATAGCCTGGTTGAACTCTATTCGTGCATCTTCAGATAATTCTTCTGTATCTTCATCTTTAACAAAACCACGTAGTTTATCGATTTTATCCATCACAGAAACATTACCTTTTAGGGATGCCATATAAATAGTATACGCGTTTTCAACTTCCAATAATTGCATTAATTCTTGTTTACGCACACGTTCCTGCAATGCTTTTTTAGAATTTACAACCTTTTTATTTAATTCCTTTAACGCACGCAAATAAGATTCAGCAATATAATATATAATATTCAATATTAACGTTTCACGATTTATCATCTCATCGTCTTTGATTTTATCTAATAAATCGCAACGCTTTCTGCACACAGTAATAACACGCCTATCCGAATAAATAATGCACAATGGTTCAGTATGCCAAGTTGTATCTATTTCGCGATTAGTGATCGGAAAACGCACAATTATAACCTTGTAATCATCTTCAAATTCAATTCGAGGCTGTTCATCTGGATCCAAAATATCGATAATATTATCTTCTTCTATTTTATATTCATTCAAAAGACGTTCAAAATCTTCGTGATCTGGATTCCCAACGTTAACCCAAGAGAATGTTTTTAATTTTTTTGTGTCAAACATCTGACATTCCCCCGTTGTTTATAGTTATTTATTATTCCGATGAATATTATCATAAAAAGAGAAAAAATCAATATATTTTCAACACAAAAAATAATGTGAAAGCCACATAAAACCTGTGCGACACAACTGATACATTTTTTACTTGCACGAATCGGTCAAATATTACTAGTATGCGCATAAAGAACAATAACCAAAGGAAAGGAATACCTATGATAGTGGGAATTGGAATTGATATGGTCGAAAGCGACAGATTTTTGGATTGGTCTGCATTTAAAAAACAACGTATTTTTACAAAGAAAGAATTAGAATACGCCGAAGAAGACAGTGCGCGCGCCGAAAAACATCTGGCAAACTTCTGGGCAGCTAGGGAAGCTGCTTTGAAAGCACTTGGCACTGGATTCAGCGACGATATATCTTTTTCTGATATTTCTGTGACGCACGATGACAATGGCCATCCTGAATTATTGATTGCTGGTGGTGCAAAAACAGTATTAAAAGAAAAAGCTGGACCTAATGCGAATATTTTATTGTCTTTGACCGACCAAGATAATTATTCTGCCGCGGTCGTAATAATTGAAAAATAAAAAAACAAGTTAAAAAAATCCGCTATCAAAGCGGATTTTTTAATGCCCTTTATTCATTATAACCATCATATCCTGCTTGGTATGCAGCTTCTTCTTCGTCAAAACCTTCTTCATAATAATTATCATCTGCATAAATGTCATCACCGTTATATACGATACGTTCAGGTTGTTGTGGCGTTGCTTCAACCTGTGATGCAACTTCTTCTTGGGCGACAGGTTCTTCTGCACCGTAATCTTCTTCGACATATTCGTAAACAACGTCATCATCATCGTCAACAACTTCTTCATAATAAACAACACCCGGTTCGTCTTCTTCATACTCTTCAACATATTCCGCAGGAACTTGATCTTCTTCGTAAACAAACATTTCATCGTATCTAGATCCAACACCATAAGCGGGCTTGTTAACAATTATATCTTGTTCATCCTGAATCTTTGGTTTTTCATCAGATTGAAATCCAGAAAATGAAGAAATATTTGCCGATACAGTATTTATAATCGTTGGTTCAGCAAGCTGCTGTGGTTCCTGAACAACAATTACGTTCTCAACATTTGTCTTTTGACCAGTTGGCTTTGTTGTTTGTACAGGCTTTTCATCGAAAAACACACCAGTATCTGCATCAGGTATATTATCAATTTGTTTTTGCGGTTCCTGTTGTTCAGGTTGAACATCTTCAACAAAAACATCTTTGTTAAACAAAGAGGGTTCACCACTCCCCATATTTTTCTGGTATAACCACAATGTCAACACAGACAAAGCAATCAACAGCAACAACAAAACATAATACACAAACGATGGCTTTGACGAAGAAGGTTGTGTTTCATACGAAACAACAGGTTTTACAGGCGCATTACCACCCCCAACGGGTGCAGGTGGCATCGGACGAACCAAATTTTCATGATGTGAAATTCCTGTGTTTTTTTCAAAATCTGTTGTGTCATCAGAAACCTCTGTCACGCTTTCTTTAATTTCATAATCGACATTATTTTCTTCTGTACCTGATTCAATTTTTTCTTCTGGTTCTGCACCAAACATTGGTGCATCAAAAGTATCATTTTCTGTAATAGTTTCTCTTTCTGACACATCAACATTTTCATCTGGTGATGCCACTGGTGTCATAGATTCCAACACAGGTCTTTGATTCAAATTGAAATCAGAATCCAATTCTGCCTTTTCATCCAAAACAGAATCTTGTCCCAACACAGGGTTCACCGCATTCTCGTTTTCCGAAACCTGGTTATTAATATTATATTCTGCTTCTTTGATTTCTGTTTTTTCATCTGCAGCATCAACAGAATTAATATCATCAGTCGGTACAACCAAATCCGGCACATCAAAAGATATAGGTTTAAATGCAATATCTTCGTTTATAATCTCTGGATCTTTGTCCAACAACGGTTTAATTTCTGAATTTTCAGAAACATCTTTATCTTCATCCATATCTTCACCACCAATCTCAACAGGTTTCTTTGGCGCTTCAAGCAACAGTTCTTCATCCGTGCCATCAGATTCAGACTCCGTTGATTCTGTTGCTTCTGTTGTTTGAACTTCATATCTAGGCGCAGCCACCAAAGGTTTATTTTTTATCTCTGACTTTATCTCACGATTCGGCTGATTCAACAAATTTGTCGCCAATTCTGCATCCACTGTGGCAATTTCCAACCGTTTTTGCGCAGATTCAAGACGCTTTTCAGCACGTTTTATTTTTTCATTTGTTGCTTCTATCATAGATTCCAATTTTAAAATTTTTGCCGCAGATTGCTTTGTCGAAACGCGCCCAATTGTTTTTTTCTGTTCAGATAATCTGACCCGCAAAGTCTTTAAACGCTCTTGCAAACGAATAATTGATTCTTTGGTTTTTACAATCGTAGCATTTGTTTTAGCAATAACTTCATTTGCCACACTCAATCTTGCCATCGCACTATGATGCACAGCAGAATCACGCAAAACATCCAACTGGATTAACGGTTCATCCAAAGAATCACCTTTGACAAATGCATCTATAAGATTTTTATAAATCCCTAAACCCGAATATTCTATATCTAATTTTTGATATTTGTTATCCTGTTTTGGGCGAATAGTTTCTAAATCAACCCCATATTGTCCAGATAAAATTTCATCCCATTTTTTATCTGCAACCGGATTAATCACCAACAAAACATTAGGTTTATTTGAATAGATTGTTTTATCCAATACAAAAACCAAATCGCCAGACGCATCATAAAAAGCATCAATTTCGTTATTTGATATGTTATAAGACCGGGCCGTCAATGAACCAAAATCTGTTTCATCAAAGATATTTTCTCTCTCGTCAATCATAAGACTTTCCCCCGTTATTTTTTCTTTGGTGCAGTAAATTGATATGCCTGGCGACAATGTTCATAACAGTATGGTTTTCCAGAAAACACTTGTTCACCACAAAAATGAAAATTATCAGAATCTGGATCTCCAATTGGCCAACGACATTGATTTGGTTTTAAATTAGCCATTTGCAACGCGTGTTGAATCAACAATTCGTGCAAAGCCAAATCTTTTTTTGTTTTTTTAGATGCAGTTTTTACCTCTGGCAATTTAATTTTTTGCACATCCTTTTTTGTGTCATCTGCAACTTTTTTTGGTGCAGCAACAGATTTTTTGGCAACAGTTTTCTTTTCTATCACATGAACAACAACATCACTGATGGTTTTCTTAATTTTTTTAACAGGCGCCTTCTTAGAATCTGTTGCTGTAGTTTTTATCGTTTTTTTGTCTTTAACAGCTTTTTTTTCAACCGGCTCTGCCGCCTTAGCATTCCAACCCAAACGATTTAACTTACCAACAACAGCATTCTTTGACATTCCCAGTTTTTTACCCATTTCTGCCGTAGATAAACCCTTACCAACCAATGCCTTTAATTTCTTCAGCATACCGCTGTCCCAACCCTTACTCATAATAAAAAATCCTTGTTTTTATATACAATATATTTTATATCTGATATAATTGTATCACAAAAACGAATCGAAAGGCAAGAGAGAAAAAATGATTTCACAGATATTTTTTTATTTAATTTTGATTGGTGCAATTTTTTGTGCCTATCGTATGTCCACCAATGATTTTAAGCACAGAATTATCCCAGATATGTATTTATTCCCGTTCTTGTTTGCAGGTCTGTTGATAACTACATTTTTCCCGTGGCCAATTACAATGGCTGATTCTGTTATCGGCGGTGCAATGGGATACTGTTTAGGATTAATTGTTGGTTTTATATTTGAACATTTTCACAAAAACGAAAAACATCCACCAATTGGTATGGGGGACATCAAATTATTAGGTGCAGGGGGTATATGGCTTGGCACGATTGGGCTTTCTATAGCCATGGGAATCGCGTGCTTTTTATCTTGTTTGTGGGGTTATAAAAACCATGAAAAATACATTCCATTTGCACCTTTCTTTTTGGTCGGCGGATTTTTATCTTTGATTATAATTCAATTTTTGATATAATCATACCCAAAGGAAGATGATAAAAAAACATTTGAAATCTTTGTCATTTACGGTGATTGGCGTTTTATGCACATTTTGTGCAAATGCTGCGTCTTTGTTTTCAAATTATGGTCAGATTCAAAATGTTCAAAATTATTCTACAAATCCGTTTTGGACACCGAATTCGCCATATAATCAACGTTTACCTCAACCCGTATACGTCCAGGGTCCTGATTTAAACACCGAAGATTGTAATCGTGTTGTCCAATCATTGGTTTATGTTCAATGTGCGGCGCGTAATAATTGTAAAAACACTTCATTATCTGATATACGCCCGGTTGTTATGGTTGAATTATCTAATTTGCCGGGCAATAATTACGTTTCCGCTTGTGCGGGGTACATAGATGGAATATACGAATCGTATGTTGCACAATTCAAAGATACTCTTCCGTCAAATGCGGTTGTTTTTCCGAAACCAACAACACCAAACCCTGATACGAATAACACTGGAACCCAAATACAAAATCCGTATCAACGACAAATTCCAAAATGGCAACAGGAAATTAACGAACGCACCCAGGAATTACTGGAATTACAGGAACAAAATGCCGGGGATTTTTAGTTCGGAAAAAGATTCAAAATAGGGGGGCGACGTGTTAAAAAACGCATTAAAAATTTTGCCTTTGATGTTTTTACCGTTCATAGCATCTGCACAAACACAAAACATCGTTCCACAAACTACTGAAGAAATTTTGAATCAATACAGCAGTATAAAATCAACACCTTGTGCCACAAAAATTTTTGCAGACGCGTTAAAGGAACACTCATCCGAAGTATCCGAAGCAGACGAAGAATCTGTCGTTCAAATGTGGGCAAAAACGACTATGCACGATGCATCTGTATTGAAACAGGTTTTACAATGTCCAGAAATTGCATCTGTCCCAGAAGAACAAACTATTATTTTTACCCCCATAGTATATAAATTCCCAATGGGGCGTGAACTTACTATAAATTACAGAACGCAACCAAAAATGTTAAAACAGATTTTGTTGCTTTCTTCGAAACCAAGCCTGCCTACGAACGAAGTTAACCCCAGGTTAATGAATCCAGATGACCCGGCAAAATATATGAACACAGAACCTGCGTGGTATGCAATAATGGTTGTCCAACACGATTCGTTGTCTGAATTTGTGGGCAAAGATAAAAATAATACAGTTTCTGTAAAATACATTGATGAAAACATAAACCAAATATATCCACGCGGTTATTATTGCACCAGTCGCAGTGCCTGGGCAAATGATTCAGATACTATAAACAAAGTTGTCCACGAAGTTGTGGATTTAAAGGGTGATACAAATGATTACTATGTAGCTGGCGATATAAATCTAGAATGGGTTATGTATGCTGAAATTGCCGCGGATATTATAATAACAGTGGTTACTTGGGGTGGGGGTGCGGTTGCCACGGGCGCTTTAAAGGGTGCGCGCGCTACAAAAACCGCAAAAAACCTTGTAAAATCTATGAAAACTCTTACAAAATTAGACGATGTAAAAAAATATATGGGCGTTGCACGACAAATTGCACAACATTCTGACGACCTTGTAAAACTAGAAAAAAATATTGCAAATGCTGAAAAATACGAAAAAGCTTTGAAAAACGCAGAAAAATTGCGCAAGGCTGGCAAAGACGCAACTAAATACGAAAAAGAAGCCAAAGAAATTTTAGAAGCAGCCAAAAAAGTTGACCCGAAAACGACTGCCGATATGCTGAAAAATGCTGATAAATTACGCGACCAACAAAAAACATTACAAAAAAGTATAAAAACACTGGAACAAGAAGCGCGCGAACTTGAAAAAGCCAGTCAAAACGTGGCACAATACAAAAAACAATCTGATGCATTGGCAGATATTATGAAATTGCGCCGCGAGATGCGCGTATTACGCCGCCCACAGACGGGAAATATTATTGCAAAAGCATTAAAAAGTTTTAAGGCTTATAAAAACAGTGCAAAAACATTAGATAAAACTGCCCGTGTTGCCCGTGCGGGGATGAGTTCACGTTCTGCAAAAATGGGCGATTGGTTATTCCAAACAACATTAAAACACGGTTCACGTTTGACCAAGTTCGAAAGTCAGGTTGGTTTCCTTTATGGTGCAGTGTCGTTTTTAGGGGATATGTACGATAAAACATCCACCACGTCAAAAGAATTTTCAAACGGTATTGAATTTAAACCTTTCTGTTTATTATCTGCCGATGATTTAGAAGGTCAAGAAAACGTCGTAAATTATGGTATGTGGTTTATGTGGGTTGGAAATTCTACTGATCCAGCAGATGATGATGCCGCATATTTGCAGGCTATGGATTTTGCCGAAAAATTCTCATACCAACTTAATGAATATCAAAAACAGAATGGTGCACAATGCAATGTCGATATTTATGTAGTTCGCCCGATAATAAGATTAGATGAAACAAAAATTAACGATCCCAAAGGTCAGATGTTTTACCTGTTTATGAACGAAATTCCTTGGACAACCGCAGAACAATTCGGCGAACAAGTCAAAGATGTAAAAGCTTGGGAACGTACGCAATCACAGCTTGAAGAACAAGATCCACAAAATAAATATAAAAAAACAGAACAAACCAAACAACCCAACCAGATGTCATTCAAAATAAATTGGAATAAATCCTTGTTGCGGTTTGGCGGTGAAAAAATTATACTTAACGTATAAGAGGAATATTTATGAAAAAAATATTATTTTCTTTGATTGGTGTGTTTGCTTTGTCTGTAAATTCTTTGGCATACCAGGTTGCATCAACAAAAGAATTTGGCAAAGGCGACGCAAAAAATCAAACCGTTACAGTCCAATGCACAACTGATACCGGCAAAGAATCCAGCGAAGTTTGTCTGCTTCGCAGATATGTAAAATGCACCGGCAAAGATAAGAAAAATTGTAATTCGTGGCAACCATGGCGCAATATGCGTAATACATCATCAGCGTATTCCGATTGGAAATCCGCCGCATCTGATTGTTGCAAGAAAAAAGGATTAAGATAACCGCCGTTAATTCTTCGTCAAAAGCATATACAAACAAAAAAAAACGGGGGATAAACCCCGATTTTTATTTTGGTGGATGAGATTGGACTCGAACCAACGACCCCCACGATGTGAACGTGATGCTCTAACCAACTGAGCTACTCATCCGAAAATCTATTATGCGCCGTTGCGCGCGATAACTAAAATTGGTGGTGGGGATAGTGGGACTTGAACCCACACGATCGCAATGATCAAAGGATTTTAAGTCCTCAGCGTCTACCATTCCGCCATATCCCCAGGACTTTGCATATTACCAGATTTTCAATTTTTATTTTCACCTGATGAAAATCCGGTGGTGGAGCTGATGGGACTCAAACCCACGACCTCTACGATGCGAACGTAGCGCTCTATCAACTGAGCTACAACCCCAGAACTTTCTGCACATGGTGGGCATAAGAAGACTCGAACTTCCAAGGTATTGCTACCACTAGTACCTGAAACTAGCGCGTCTACCAATTCCGCCATATGCCCGTTAAAGCACGACAAATAATAAACTATATCATTCAATTTTGCAACAAGAAAAATTCTTAAAATTTTAATTATTTTTATCTAAAAAATGTGCATTTTTACTTGCCTTGGTTTTCATAAATTTGCTAGCATTTCAATCAGAGATGAAGAAGTTTTTTACATTTATTCTGGCGATATTGTTATGCATGGCTGACTCGCGCAGTGCCACGCGTGGTGAACGTGCCTCGAATCGTGATAAAAATGCCACTGTGACGACCGCGTCCAGAACCCAAACAAATCGCCAAT
>JAZLBV010000004.1:0-35272 GCA_045613925.1 Candidatus Enterousia sp. | reverse complement strand
TTATTTTCTTTTTCCAACAACCAGCAGTCTCGTCTTTCACTAACACACTTGACGGACATCTCTCATCAAGAGGAACTGTTTGTTCTCCGTCGTCACAAGAGTTCGTAAGAACCAATGCACGCATCGTTCCACCAGCGCCATTGCTACGCGCCTGTTGCGCCAATGCTATCTGGCATTGTTCACTACTGCCATCAGAACCATCATCAATATCAACATCTTGTGTCGTGTTTGTACAAGGATTTGTGAACGATACACGTGTACCAATTTTCTCACCCTGAGCATTCTTGCGTTCCGTTTGACTTACAGACAAAGCACAAGATTCACCATCGGAACCGTCATCAATATCTACATTTTCAGTGGAACCAGTGCAAGAATTTGTGAACGATACACGCGTACCAATTCTTTCGCCTTGGGCATTTTTACGTTCCGTCTGGCTTACAGACAAATCGCAACCACCTTCGCCATCTGTACCATCGTCAATATCAACATCTTGGGTTGAACCAGTACAACTATCCGTGAAAGACACACGTGTACCAATCTTTTCACCCTGAGCATTCTTGCGTTCCGTTTGACTTACAGCTAACGAACAAGATTCGCTACCGCCTTCTGGGATGTCAATGGTATATGTAGGCTTATCACAACCAGATATTGTTATTGTACGCGCCTCGTTGTCTGCGACAATATCTCTGGTACAGCCATCAGCACCTGGCAAACCACCAAAAACACTTGTCGGAGCAACATCGCGCCAATCAATGCTGTTCAAGCTTGATTGAACTTGATCGCCAGAAACACGAAAAGTCAAACCATTTAAACCGTTCGAAATATCACCAAGCTTTGCAATATTATTGTTTGTAACATAGGTATCAATTTTACCAGACAAATCTGCATCTTTTATAAAATTGTTGTTTACCTGCGCTTTGGTATAATAATTATTAAATTTGGCGCTACTATCTAACAGTGATTCAAAATTACCGTTTTGACCACTTGTAACCATATTTGCGGTTGCTACATCAATTTTCGCCTGAACCTGACCTTCATCTTGAAAATCTGCAGTCATAGCAGCAATTTTGTTTTCAACTTGTTGTTCATTTTGCAATCCAGCAGTTGCAGTTTCTATCTTTGCCCGAACCTGACCTTCATCTTGAAAATCTGCAGTCATAGCAGCAATTTTGTCTTCAACCTGTTGTTCATTTTGCAATCCAGCGGTTGCATTATCTATCTTTGCCTGAACCTGGCCTTCATTTTGAAAACCAGCAGTCATGGCATTAATCTTGTTTTCAACCTGCTGTTCGTTTTGCAATCCATCGGTTGCTTCTTCTATTGCAATACTGACCGCCGCATTGGTCGCCATATCAGATGTTGCAGAAACAATCGCCTGCGCAGCCTCTACACGCAGGTCTGACAAATCATTTTGCGTTGCAAGGGTCGTAATGTCTTCTTCTAGGGTTTGAACGCGTTGATTCATATTGTGTACAAGGGTAGAAACAGAACCCGTAGCAGTTGAAGCCCCTTTGTTGTTACCAGAACTAACTGGTACACCAATCGAACGAATCGGATCAGATGCCGAGGTCGCAGCAGACGTCTTAACAGCCGTAGTCTTGGTCGGTGCAGAAGAAACAACCTTTTTAACAATCGGTGTTGTGCGTGCAGCAGAACGCGCAGCCGTTGTTCCAGATGTCGTTGCCTTGGTCGCCGTAGTACCAGAAGTAGAAGTCACGCCAAGTTGCCGAACACTGGGCGCTGCAAACGCATCACCACAGACAAATGACGCCATCAAAGTTATACTAGCGAATACACTTTGAAAAATTTTCTTTAACATTTTTTTCCTTCCTTTTTTATTTTCTCGAAAGCTTTGCACACAAATATCAACACGATATTTATGCCGGATTTTAGCCATTTTTCCAGTATTATACGCCTAAAACTCCATCCCTTTCAAGTACAGCTTAGCAAAATTTGCAAATTTAACACAAGCAAAAAAATACACTCGTTTTATTTTTTTTTAACAAATATTTTTTATATCGGTTTAAAAAGGGATGTTTAATGGTAATTTTTATCTTGCAGTTTCAAAAAATATATGTATAATGATGTTCGCTGTGGGTTAGTAGCTCAGTTGGTTAGAGCGGAGCGCTCATAACGCTTTGGTCGTGGGTTCGAGTCCTACCTAACCCACCACAATCTTTGTAAAGATTGTTTTTAGCATAAAAACAAAAACCGTCGCAAGACGGTTTTTTGTTTTCTTTTGAACAAATGATATTTATCCACCTTTTTACACAATATTAGCAAATTAAAAAAATCATTTAAAAGCAATAAATTAAGATTAAATAAAAATAAATTTCTTTAATTATAATTTTGCGGTTTTTTATTGCGCTTTTTTTACAAAAATGCCGGTAAACTTATTTCCATTGATACCAGTTAATTTAACATCACAAATTGTTTTATTTGTGATAGTCTTGCCCCCTATTTTTACATCTATATCATCAGGAGTGCGACCAGTATTATTTTCTTCGACCAACACCGATACAATTTTACCAATTTGCTGTTTCATAAAATCTAAACGATTTTTACATACTATGTCAGATATAATTTTTACACGTTTTTTTGCTATGTCGTGTGGCACTTGATTTGACATAGTTGCCGCCAAAGTATTTGGACGTGGCGAAAACGGAAAAGCGTGTACACTTATCAATTTTAATTCATCAATTAAATTAAGAGTTTCTTTGAATAAATCTTCCGTTTCACCAGGAAAACCACAGATTATATCAGCACTGAACGAAATTTGAAAATCTGTGTTTGCAATTTTTATAATATCACGCAATTTTTGCGCATTATGACGCCGACGCATAGCACACAAAATTGTATTCGACCCAGATTGCATTGACAAGTGTAAATGTGGCATAAATCTGGGATTTTGTTTCATTAAATCTATGATTTTAAAAATCTGAGGCGACGCAGGATCAATAGACGAAAGGCGCAAATGTCGCATTTCTGGAACATCGCGCAAAAGCAACGCACAAATATCAGATAACATAAGCGTTTTTTCGTTTTCTATTTGAACATAACTTGCAGTATCGACCCCAGTTAAAACTATTTCAAAAAAACCGTTTTTAGTTGCTGATTTTACTTCATTTAAAATTTCATCATACGAAAAAGACATACTAGCCCCACGTAAAAGACGTGTCACACAATACGAACAATCGTGATTACATCCGTTTTGAATTTGAATAAATTTTTTAGATAGCTGGCTTTCGGCGTTTCTAAACGATTCTATTTTTGGACAAGATATATTAAACTCTGCAGTTTTCAGCGCATTTATATATTGTTCAACATCCATTTTGTTTGCATTATCTATGACGATAGTGCGCGGAATTTTTGCAAATAATGCCGGATTTCTGGTCGCACCACATCCTGTGACAAAAATGGCCACATTTGGATTTTCACGCGAAAGTTTACGCACTGTCTGGGCAGATTGGCGCTCTGCTTCACCTGTGACCGAACAAGTATTAACCAAAATAGCCGTATCAATAACCCCACCAAGCATTTTGGCAATCTTTTCGGATTCCAAGGCGTTCAATCTACATCCAAAAGATAAAGTTTTTATGTTCATTTTTGTATTTTCTTCTTGCTTTTTTTGACATCATGGGGCATTATATCGTGGATAAAAATTATTTCAACAAAGGATTTTATTATGGCACGTATAACAAATTCTGATACTTTACCTTTTGTGGATAGCCGCTATGAATTAGGAATGTTGGCTTCTCAGCGTGTTCGCGATTTGAACGGTGGCGCCGAACCAGTAGTTGAAAAAAGCGATGATAAATTGACTGTTGTTGCTTTGCGCGAAATTGCAAGTGGTAAATTAAATGTTTCTGATGTTCGCCACGAATTTGTTGAATCTTATAAGGACGCGCCGTTTGTTGTTGATGAAGACGCTTCATTAGAAGTTGCAAGCGAAGATCCTTTGTTGCGCGAAATTGATGCAGAATTAGAAAATTCATTGGTGGACGATAGCCAAGATGGCGTTGTGGATGCCGGCGACGATACGCCTGATGAAACAGCAGATGAATAATAAACCATTCGGAGACGTCGCATAGTTGGTCTAGTGCGCCACATTGGAAATGTGGTATACTCGCAAGGGTATCAAGGGTTCGAATCCCTTCGTCTCCGCCACAAAAATCAAACGCCCATTTGGGCGTTTTGTTTTTGTCGTCGATGATGAGTTTGGGATTAGGCTCCGAAACGTAGCGAAGCGAAGTGAAAGGGATCCACGAACACAAGTGAGTAGGAATTACAATCCCTGCGTCTCCGCCAGGTTTAAATGTAAAAAAACACCAAACAGTAGATTTATTGATTTTCCATACAAAAATATCAGAATTCTAGACTTTTACACAAAAAAACCAGAATTTTTTGAAAAAAATCTGTTTTTTTGTCTTGAAATACTTATACAAATAAAATCATTATTCAAAATAATCTAACTTCATTGCTTGTTTTACTTTTTTAAGCGTTAATGCAGCCTGAGTTCGTGCCTCGGTCGTTCCTAAACGAAGAATCTCCCATATTGCATCAGAATTCTTTGCTAATTCAATACGCTTCTCACGAATAGGACGTAAAACATCCTGCATAACTTCATTTAAAAATCTTTTTACTTTCATATCCCCAAGACCACCTCGTTGATAGTGCGCAGCTAATTCTTGATAGTTTTCGTATTCTGGTAAAAGAGCTTTAAAGTGTTCTGGTTTAGAAAAAACAGAGATGTATTGAAACACAGGGTTGCCTTCGGTTTGTCCTGGGTCTTCAACTCGTAAATGATTGGGATCTGTATACATGTTTTTTATTTTTTGTGAAATTGTATCAGGATCATCAGATAAATTAATAACATTACCAATTGATTTACCCATTTTCTTACCACCATCTGTCCCGAGTAACCGTCTCGCTTTTTCATTTGGTTCAACTATCCCTTGGGGCATAACAAGTGTAGTTCCATAGATATTATTAAATTTTTGGACTATTTCTTGTGCCTGTTCAATCACAGGTAGCTGATCTTCACCTACAGGAACGTGGGTCGCATTAAATGCCGTTATGTCGGCAGCTTGAGAAATAGGATAAGTCAAAAAGCCAAGGGGAATAGAAGCACCAAACTTTTCTCTTTTTTCTGCCAATTCAGACTTAACTGTCGGGTTTCTTTCTGCTCGTGATAATGTCACAAGATTCATATAATAGAAGTATAACTCGGTCAGCTCAGAAACTTCTGATTGTATAAATAACGTAGATTTTGAAGGATCTACCCCCACTGCTAAGTTATCCAAAGCGACTTCCATCACATTTTTACGTACTTTCTCTGGAGCATCCGCATTGTCAATTAAAGCCTGAGCATCTGCAATCATGATAAAAGTTCTATACTCTCCGCTGTTTTGCATAGCCACACGCCGACGTAAAGAGCCAGATAGATGACCTATGTGTAATGGACCTGTCGGTCTATCACCCGTTAAAATTATTTTTTCGTTCATATTTATCCTCTGTTTCTAATAATGCATCAAAAAATGCATTAGAAATTGTTTTTTTAATTTACAGTAATCATTCATCTTTTGTTCAGTCGAAACTGTAATCGATTTTCACAAAAGCCCCTTACCTATGATGAAATAAGCCTATTTTACTCACAAATTATCTATAATAGTAATCGGGAACTATCTAGTTTAATCACTCCAAGACCATTGAACTATAACATTTTGAGAACTGTGTACTAACAACATTTTTCTAACACGTTCAATTTTTGACATGTCGCACTCCCTGTTTTATACCTAATTTAGCTTAAGTGAACACGTTTTGATACTAATATAAAAGATTAAAAAAGTCAATGCAATTTATAAATTAAATAAGCAAAACCGATCAAAGAATATCTATTGATTAAATACGCTGTTCAGACGGCAATCAAAGAGTAAACCATTGTTTTTTACGCATTTAGATATTAGAAATTCTGGTCAGCCGTAAAAATTGAATACCCGTTTAGACATTTTATTTTCATAGTTGATGATGAATTTGTAATTAGGCCTCGAAATGAAATGAAAAGAATCTGTGAATCTAATAAGTGTAAATTACAATCCCTTAAAAATTGCGGAATCTGGTACAATACTTATCAGCGTTTATTTAGATTTTATCATTTCAAGATAAGAGCATACCATTTTTAATCCTGGTAATATAGATGGTATAAAAGTTCCCTCTTTCTGCATTTGGTCAATATCTTGGGTGGATGCCCATTTTACGTTTTGAACTTCCGCAGTTTGTAATTTTAAATCTTTGATGTTTATATCACTATGCACCAGCCAAACATCAACAAAATCTTTTGGACGTTTAAATGTGCCAACCCATACGGAATTTTCGATTTCTGGTTTTAATCCCAATTCTTCCACAGATTCACGAACACAACATTGCCAACTAGATTCTCCAGATTGCGCACCACCACCTGTTTGCCCCCACATATTTGGGAATTTCTTTGCGTTTGCAACACGTTGTTGCAATAAAAACTGTTTATTTTTATTCATAATCCAAACGTGAACAGATATTTTATTCAAATTATCTGGGATTGGCTGTGTTCTGTCAGATTGTTTAACAAATTGACGAGCATTATTATACAAATCTATTATCTCTGGCATAGTTTTATCCTTGTTTATAATTACCTGGAATTACCAGATTTTGTAATAGCAATGTGGCAGAAAGATTTTGCCCCAGCACAATACGGATTAATATTCCAAGCAGGTCTTCGAAAAGTATTGCTGCACAATGCCAAAGCATCATAAAATTTGCTGTAGTTTGATACTAAACATATTGTGCCGTTATCTTTCAGATGTTTTTTAGTATTTTCCAGGACTGCTTTTTGATCCATTGATTTTAAAAATTCACAAATATTAGAATAATATATCGTATCAAATTTAGTATCGCCTAGTTTATGGTCTAATTCTTTGATATCTGTCCAGATAAACGGAAAAGGCTCTTTTACAGATTGTCTTAACCCTTTGTATTCATCCAAAGGTATTTTATAAAAATCACAACTGGGGTCTGAAAGACAAAATTGAAACCCGGTTGATGATGACTGTATGATATATTTCTGTTGTTCTGTATCCAATCTTGACATAACACGTTGCATATTTGGAACTTCGGACACCCATGGTGCATAACTGTAAAGATTGCAAAAAAAATCACTATAATCTTCGGAATTTTTAAATTCTTGTAAAGCCGCCACTTTTAAAGACATCATCAGATGCGAATGACACGAAATATCAAATGTCAAAACGTTTTTTGCACCCCACAATTTGAAAAACAACGGTTGTTCACCTGCCCCGCAAACAGTTAAAATATCCGAATTTGGCTTTATATAATTTTTTGTCTGGAAAATTTGATAAAGTTCATTAGTCATAACAATTTGCGGATTATATGGCTGATAAAATTCTGTTTCATCAGGATTATCCAAAAATTGCATCAAAGCTTTCTGTAGCGCGTTGGACGCCATCTTTATATCAAGCTTTGGCGGTTTTATGTATTGATTCATTGTTTTTCCTGTTTTATTACTTGTATAACACAAAAAACAACAATTGTCAACATTAAGATTAAGCTTTTATCTTCTTTTTTGTGAATTTGGTTTATATTTTGGATGTATGTGGGTGTCAGATGGCATAAATTGTGCAAATTCTGACAAAGTTATACCTGCGGCATCCAGAACACGAGACAAACTGTACATAGTTGGCCATCTGTCTTGTCCATATTTGTTTTTTTGTTTACCTGGATTAAATGTGGTCGCGTTAAGTCCGGCTGCACGTGCCAAGCCAGAACAAGATAAATTCATCCATTTTGCTAAGTTTTTTATTCCATCCCATAATTCGCAATGTGTCATTATTGCCCCCATAGCTTTTGAATTTATTCACAATAATAACACATTTTAGACAAACAACAAGTAATTCAACCACAAATAGAATACAATATTGAATTTATAGGGTTTTTGATATGTTTTTAATTTTTATATTCGAATCGTAAAGTATGATTTTTTTGACAAATTTAATGCAAACTTGATTTTTTTATTTTTGTGTATTACTATATAGCCATATTGAAAAACAAAGGACAAAAACCGATGCGTATGTAATGTTGTGATTTTTTTATGCTGTGCATATTTTGGTATGCACCCGTTTTGATTACAACATAAAGGTTTTTGTTATGATTTTAATTTCTTTGAATAATGTATCTTTTGGTTATGATTCAACAAACAATTTGTTTGATGGGATTTCTGTTGTCTTTAATGATACCGACAAAGTAGCGATTGTTGGCGATAATGGCTGTGGCAAGACTAGTTTGTTAAAAATGTTATCAGGCCAACTTAATCCATACAAAGGAAACATTTCACGCAATGCCAGTGTTTATATGTTAAACCAAATAAACACTTTGGATTCTAAAAGTGGTGGCGAACAACAAAGCCATGAATTAGCGCAAGCTTTTGATAGCGGCGCAGAAATTTTATTGTTAGATGAACCAACAAATAACCTTGATATAGATGCACGTCAAAAATTTTTCAATGATTTAATGTCGTATCCTTTTGGTGTTGTAGTCGTTTCACACGACCGGGAATTATTACAAAAAATGGATAAAATCATAGAATTACAAAATGGAAAAATTAAAGTTTATGGGGGAAACTATGATTTTTATGTTGCTCAAAAAAGTGCTGAACAGGAAAATATATTGTCAAAATATGTAAATGCTCAGAAAGAGATAGCGCGTCTTAATAATACTATGAACATCGCACAAAACACACGACAACATCACGAAGCAAAACAGAAAAAAGAAATCGCCAGTCATAAACGTAGTCGATTAGAAGCAAATGCTCTTAAGGGAAAAAGTCAAGAAACCGAGGCAAAAAAGCGCGCTATTATTCAAAAAAAATTGTCAGAACAATTTGATATTCAACAAAATCTTTCTGAACAAATGCGAAATGATAAAATAAAAATACCATTGCCAAACAAAACCTTTTATAGCAAAGAACTGGTCCAGATAAATGGATTATCGTTTAGCTATGGTGCAAACAAAATTTTTGATAATTTTGATTTTATTATGTATGGTGCAAGCCGTGTTAGATTACAGGGTAAAAATGGCGCAGGGAAATCGACTCTTTTAAAGATAATTAATGGCGATTTACAAATTCAATCTGGAACAGTTAAAACATTTGGAAAAATCGCTTATTTGAACCAGGATTTGTCGTTGCTGTGCAAAAACAAAACAGTTGTCGAAAACATAATGGATGTTGCCGGTGTGTTAAAACATAACGCCCACATAATTGCTGCAAATTTTGGATTTCGTGGGGATGATTCTTATAAAAAAGCAAGCGTTTTATCAGGTGGCGAATTATTAAAAGCCACCCTGGCAGCAGTTTTGGGCAGCAGTGAACAGCCAGATTTGTTAATATTGGACGAACCTACTAATAATCTGGAAATCAAAAGTATCGCAATTTTAGAAGATGCACTTAATCAATATCGCGGTGCAATATTATTGGTTTCGCACGACGAGATTTTTGCAAAAAACATCAAAATAGACAACGTTATAAAGATTTGACAAATTCCTATTTTCCGCTATACTTGCCACAGGAATTTATAGATAAGGAGTTATTTATGGCTTTTGTTTTAAACGTTGGAACTGGGGAACATCATTATACATATCCCGACGAATATCGTTCAGAAATAAAAATTTATCAAACCCCATTGTTTGCTATGCCAAATGCGGTGTTTAAAATTTTGGATGCTGTTTACAGACACCATAGTAATCCAGAGCACAAAGTAAAGGTTGAACGTGAAAATACCTCTGATTGTTCAGAAGTCTGGAATTATGTCGTTCAAAGTCCTGCGCTGCTTCAGAGGCTGTTTATCAGAGAAGAACAACGAGAAATATCAGAAAAACCAAAACATCACGATGATATTCCAGATTTTAAAACCATTACTGAATTTCAAATAAAAATCGATAATCTGTACACGCATCGGACAACCAGTGGTATTTTGTTTTACCAAGCGCAATTAATTACTAATCCGGCAAAACAACGTTGGTTGCAAAACACACCAGAAGAAAAATACAAACAAATTGTGGCTCAAGACCGCGAAAAATTGGTTTTACTTGGCGATATGGTTCGATAAAAAGAAACGCCCAAACGGGCGTTTTTTTTAAGACAAAAATCCAGCGGTTTGCATTTGCCAAAGCGAACAAAAAGCACCTTTGCATTTAAGCAATTCTTGGTGTGAACCGCTTTCTATGATTTTGCCGTTTTTGATGACTATTATTCGGTCCATATTACGCAAAGTTGACAGACGATGTGCAATTACTATTGTTGTTTTTCCGCGCATTGCGTGCTGCAAGGATTTTTGAATCATAATTTCGTTTTTGGAATCAAGTGCGGATGTTGCTTCATCCAGTATCAAAATCGGTGCATCTTTCAATAATGCGCGGGCAATAGATATACGCTGTCTTTGACCGCCTGATAATTTTATTCCGTTATTACCAACCAATGTATTATATCCATTTGGAAGATTAGAAATAAAATCGTGGATATTTGCCTTTTTGGCGGCGGCTATGACTTCTGCTTTGGTGGCAGATGGACGCGCAAATCGAATATTTTCCAGAATTGTACGATTAAATAATGTTGTGTCTTGGGGCACATAGGAAATATTACGCAACAGTGAATCTTGTTTAACATCGCGAATATCAATACCATCTATTTTAATTGCACCACTGTCAACATCATACATACGCAACAGCAAATTACACAATGTTGTTTTGCCAGCCCCAGAAAGTCCGACTATGCCAACACGTTCAGCAGGATTGATTTTAAGATTAAAATCTTTAAACACTTTATTTTTTCCGTATGAAAAATTAACATTTTCAAAGTCTATGCTGGCACGATTGATCTTTAATTTCTTTGCATTTGGTTTATCAACGATTTTGCGTTCTACGATAATGCTATCATACGCTTTTTTCACACGGGCATAATCAGACGAATATTTGCTTAATAACCGTGTTATTTTACTAAATGCCATATTCACAGAACCACTTGCAGAAACCAGATATGCACCATCTGAAATAGTTATTGTTTGCCATTTAATCATATAAAAACACATTATTAATAAAGTAATCTGGATAATGCGCCACAAAACCTCGGTCGGAAGCCATTGACACCTGTCCAAAAAATGTCCATATCTAAACACTTTGATAAGTTTATCGCGTCCGTGATAGATGTACATATTTTCAGACTCTTGATTTGCAAAATATTTAACAGTTAACGCATTGTTCATACTGTCGCTGCGAATACCAGTATATTTTGCGTCTTCTTCCATCATTTGTTTTTGGTTTTCTTTGATTGAACGCTGAATTAAAAGTTCCCACGCTATTTTAAAAACACCATACCCACCCAATATAACAACAAACCAATAATTCATAGAAAACACCATACCAACAACAATAAAGAAACCCACAATTGTCCCAATCAAATCAACCCAAAATCTGTCCATAAAGTTATTTAAAGAACCAGAAACTTCGCGAACAAAAGTACCTGTTTGACCCGCGGGTCTGTCTATGAAAAAATTAATATCATTGGCATAGACACGTTGATATAATAAATATAATTTGTATTGATTAAAAATCATTTGCCTTTTGCCGCGCAAATATGATGTTATAAACGATAAAAATACGGCACTAAAATACATAGCCGCTATACACAAAAAGACAATCATAACATCGTGCCAATCGGCTGAAACCGCACTTGTAAATATCTGCATCATCCATTTTGATGTAAGGGGTCCATAAATCATACTCAAAATATTTTTGATTATTCCACAGGCAAAAATTATTCCGAAAAATATTGGAAATTTTTTCACAACCAACCAATAAAAACCGTAAAAAGTTCGTGGAAAATCAGAATTCGCCATAAACGCCCCCATACTACGCTGTGGCATTGTATCAAAATCCGGGATTATTTTCAACGTTAAATATTTTATGTAAAAACGCACAAAAAAACATTGGCAATGTGGCTTTATGTTGCTATTATCAAAATCAAATGATAAAAAGATTTCTGATTTTGTTTTTTATGCTGTTTGTGTGTGGTGCAAAAGCCGCCGATTTTTCGACCAAGGCAAAATCTGCATTTTTAATTGATTATGATAGTGGCGATGAAATTTTTTCCAAGAATTCTGATGAATTAATGCCCCCATCTTCTATGTTAAAACTGATGACTTTGACCGTATTATTTGATGCGATTAAATCTGGTAATTTAAAGATGGATGACACAATCAGTGTTTCTGAAAATGCCGATTATAAAAATCCACTTTGGTACCCCGCCAGCAAGATGTGCCTGGTCGCAGGGCAAAAGATATCTGTACGGGATGCAATTTTGGGCATCATAGTTCTTTCTGCAGGTGATGCATCCGTAACTGTGGCTGAAAAATTAGCCGGGGACGAAAATAAATTTACCGAATTAATGCAAAAAAAGGCAAATGAAATTGGTATGGTAAAATCAAGTTTTGGAAATGCTAGTGGCCTGCCCCACCCTAATAATTTAATGACTTCGCGGGAAATCGCAATATTGGCAAAATATATCATTACTGAATACCCAGATATTTATCCATTATTTGCAACAAAACGGTTTGAATTTTCAGATACTAAAACCGATTGGTGCAAAGATTGGACGCGGACACATACTATGAATTACAACAGACTTTTGTTTTCTATGCCTGGGGCAGATGGATTAAAAACTGGGCATACTGATGATGGTGGATATGGTGTAGTGGCCAGTGCAAAGGTTGGTGGACGCAGACTGATTGGTGTAATCAATGGATTTAAAGCATCTGGACACGATGCATTGGCAGAAGAAATAAAAAAACTTTTAAATTATGGATACAAAAACACCCAAACAAAGATATTTTATAAACCAGGTGATGTTTTGGCTGAAATACCAACCTGGTATGGAAAATCTAAGACTGTGGCAGCAACCGTAGCAGAAAATGTCGCGATTACTTTGCCAAAGGATTATTCTTTGAAAAACATCAGGGTTCTGGCGCGATTTGAACAGCCTGTTGCCGCACCTATCAGGCAAAACCAGAAAATTGGCGAAGTTGTTATTGAAAAAAACGGCGATGTTGTTAAAAGAATTCCACTTGTTGCGAAAGAAAAAGTTCAAAAAATATGGTTCTTAAGACGATTGTTCAAAAATATATCTGTTATGATACGGGGAAAATAATGGCGCCACGAAAAAAAGAAGTTTTGTTTGAATTTCCAAATCCTATCGATAATGACTGCCTGGTTGGCCACGCGCAGACTTTAAAAGCTTTCACTGATGCGTGGAATTCGCGCGATGTGCACCCTATTCATCCTGTGTGGATGTTGTGTGGACCACGCGGCATTGGCAAAGCAACACTGGCATATAAAATTGCACGTATGGTTTATGGTAATGTCGGAGACTTTTTTATCATAGATTTAGAAAGAAATCTTGATGAACGTGGAAATCTTAAACCTGATGCCAAAGCCATTTCTGTGCATACTGTACGCGCAATGATTGAAAAGATGCAGATGTCTTCTATGTCAGGACAATGGCGCGTTGTTCTGATTGATTCTGTGGATGAATTGACTGTGGCGGCAGAAAACGCAATTTTGAAATTATTGGAAGAACCACCACAACAAACACTGTTTTTATTGATAACGCATCAATTATCCAATGTTCTGCCGACTGTTCGGTCGCGTGCACGTGTTGAAAAAATGCATCCTTTGACATTATCTGAATTGCGTGAATTATGTGTTAAGTTTATGCCAGAAACTGAAATAAGTTCCGAAATTTTAAAATTATCAAATGGTAGTTTTGGTAAAATTGCTAATTTAAAGGCATCTGGGGGTGATAAAATTTACGAAGAGTTATTGGATGTCTTGCAAAACAAACATTCTAATTCCAGCGATGTTATGGCCGTTGCGACCAAAATTGCTCAATCGCCGTTTTTGTATGGAATTGTATTAGATGCAATCGCTTATTTTAATTTGGCAGATTTATATTCAATGGCGGCACGTGCTGTTTCTGATATAAACAGATTGAATTTAAAGGCTGATGTTGCCCTGTTCAAAATTATTATGGAAATAAAAAAATGTTTATAGATACTCATTGTCATTTGAATTATGAATATGATAATGGCGTTGATGATGTTATCAGACATGCACGCCAGGCCGGTGTTAAGGTTTTGATTTGTGCAACCGCTAATCCGGCTGATATTTTGCCTGTTTTAAACATAGCAAAAAATTATGACAATATATTCATTACAACTGGGATTCATCCAGAATACACCAACACCAACCCAAACGAATTTTTAACAGATGATATTTTAAACAATCCGCGTGTTGTTGGGGTTGGTGAAATTGGACTGGATTATCACGATGGAACTATGACACGCGATGCACAAATTCAGCTATTTGAAAAGCAACTTGAAATCGCGTTAAAACACAATATGCCAGTAGCAATACATACACGGGATGCCGAACAAGACACCGCTGCAATTTTAACTAATAAATACAAAGGTGTTATGCATTGTTTTACTTCTTCGTGGGATTTAGCCCGCGTTATGCTGGATCGTGGATTTTATTTTTCAGCCAGTGGCATTTTAACTTTTAAAAATGCAGAATCTGTGCGTGAAACTTTTGCAAAAATTCCAAACGACAGAATTGTTATAGAAACAGATGCACCCTATTGTGCACCTGTGCCATACCGTGGCAAAAAGTGCGAACCGGCTATGGTTATAGAAACAGCAAAGGTATTAGCACAAATCAAAAATTTGCAAATTGAAGATTTGGAAACTATACTGTATGAAAATACCAAGAGATTATATCCAAAATGCAACGTCAAATTATAAAGTTTGGTCAGGTTTCTGAAAATCGCAAAGCGCGGTTTGCATATTCAATAGAAGATACTATTGAAGCCGGTATTTCTTTGACTGGTGCAGAAATTAAATCTGTGCGGTATGGTTTGGTCAGTATTGTTGATGGTTTTGTTCAAAAACGCGGAAACAATTTATTTTTAGCTGGTGTTGAAATTCAAAAATTGCCAACTGCAAATCGGGTTGTAAATTTTGATGAGCGACGTCAACGTCAATTGTTATTACATCGCAATCAAATAAATCGATTAATTGGCAAATTACAAGAAAAAGGCGCAACTATTGTTCCACTGAAAATGTATTTTAATACAAATGGTAAATTAAAAGTTCTGTTGGGAGTTGGTCATGGTAAAAACAAAATAGATAAACGTGAGACTATTAAAACACGCGAATGGGAACGCAATAAATCACGAATTATGAAAGGATAAAAAAAACACCCCAACCCGGGGTGTTTTTTGTTTATAATTTTTATTATTTTTGATATTTTTTGCGATCGCGCATACCGCGTTGGAATTTTTTATTTGATTGCTTAAAAACTTTGTATTCTTCTACAGAAATACATTCGTCGCCGTTAATATCAGCCTTTACAATTTCTTCTGCCATTTTTGGACAATTAACAGATTTCATATCCAAACATCCATTTGTAAATACTGGCTGCATAGGTTTCATCATACGTTTACCGTGACGACAATTCATCATTTTGCCACATGCCATACCAAGTGCGAAAATAATAGCCCAAACTATTATATGTTTCACTATATGCATAGAACCGTGTTTATGACACGGACAATCCGCACCGCAAGAACATTTATGTTCCATTACAGGTGCCATTTTTACCATCTTTTTTGATGTTTTTTTTGTTTGTTTTGCCATTGTGCTTCCTTTCTTTATGTCTACGCTTGTATTCTATCAGTTCAAAAATTTAAGTAAAGCGGAAAATTTGCACAAAAAAACACCCGCAAGTGATGCGGATGTTCACATACTTAAACAAATCACAAGATTAGTTCAAAGCTTCCTTCAAGGATTTACCCGGACGGAATTTTGGTTGAGTAGAAGCAGCAATTTTAATTGGTGCACCAGTTTGTGGGTTGCGACCTGTTGTTGCTTTACGTTTTGCTGTTGTAAATGTTCCAAAGCCAACCAAGCGAACTTCGCCTTTTTTCTTCAAAACTTTTGTGATGATGTTGATTAATGCATCCAAACAACCAGCTGCAGTTGCTTTTGTAACTTCAACTTCATTTGCAATTGCTTCAATCAATTCTTGTTTATTCATATGTTTCTCCTTTCGTATTGAATTAAGGTTGTCCGGCAGTTTTCAAAGGCAATGCCCTTGGAACAATGTCTTCTTTGTTTGTTTACAAGGACATTGCCTCCACTGCTTAATCGAATCGTAGAGAAAACTGGGGTTTAAGTCAAGACAATTATTTACAACCCGCAAAAAACACGCATTATTGACAAAAACAGTTTAATGCAAAGTGACTGCTTTCGGGTTCACAGGTCTGGCACCTTCGGATGTATTTTCACACAAAGTCCAATCAGAAACTTGACCTTTTATATGAACATGAACAGTTCTAAAATAGTTTGGCGTTTTCATTAAAATTATACATATTACCGCCGCCCAGAAAAAAATCTTGGTAAATCCCCACGGACTTTTATAAGCGTTTTCGTTGAATTTATCTTTGACAAGGTTTTGATATAATGCCCACCCCCAACTGAATACTAATATTATGAACGCAAAAACAAAACCACCAAATACGTATTTTTTAGCAAATTGTAATGCAGAAGCAAATGACACCCAACCACTGTCTTCAGATATAGGACATACGTACAACACATTGTTTGGATCAACACCTTGGCGCAATTTTACAGCCGCTTCCCCACCCAAGTTCATATCAAATGCAGTGGCTAATATTATCATAGCCAATACACATACTGCAAAAAGCAAGCCTGGTTTTTTATTCATATCATTTTTTCTTTGCACATATTATATCACAAAATATATGTCCTTTGCAATTTTATGATTGAATATTCATATTAATAATTTTATTATTTGGAAAAACCAAGGGATTACCAATATGACTTACAATGAAATACGAAAAATATTTTTAGATTATTTTGAATCCAAAGGACATAAAATAGTTCCATCTGCGTCGTTGATACCGGATGATCCAACGTTATTATTTACCGTTGCCGGCATGGTTCAATGGAAAGGTGTTTTTCAGGGGACAGAAAAACCAATTGCGCCCCGTGTTGCTGATGTTCAGAAATGTATTCGCGCAGGTGGAAAACATAATGATTTAGAAGACGTTGGATTTGATGGACGTCATCATACGTTCTTTGAAATGCTGGGGAATTGGTCGTTTGGCGATTATTTCAAAGAAGAAGCTATTGAAATGTCCTGGGAATTATTAACAAAAGTCATTGGATTAGATCCAAACAGAATTGTCGTAACCACACACGAAACAGATGACGAGGCAACTGAAATCTGGAAAAAAATCACCGGCAAGGATGCTATACGTTTGGGCAAAGATAACTGGTGGTCTGCGGGGGAAACCGGTCCGTGTGGTCCGTGTACAGAAATGCACTATGATTTTGGTCCTGATGTCCCAGGTGGTTTGCCGGGTTCACCAGATGAAGACGGTGGGCGATTTGTTGAAATCTGGAACGATGTGTTTATGCAATACGATCGTGATGCAAATGGTGTTTTGACGCCGTTGCCACAACATAATGTTGATACAGGTGCGGGATTGGAACGCTGGGCGGCTATTTTGCAAAATAAATTTGATAATTATGATACAGATTTGTTTGTTAATCTTAAACACGCAGTGTCTGATTTAACTGGGGTTTCTGAAACAGTTGATAATAAATCAAGTTTCAAAGTTATTACAGACCATTTACGTGCAGTTGGATTTGCAATCGCAGACGGAGTTATACCAAGCAATGCTGATCGCGGTTATGTGATTCGCAGAATCTTGCGCCGTGCAATGCGGCACGGTCAAATCTTGGGACATCGTGGGGCACTGCTTAGTGCGCTTTATCCTGCGTTGGTTAAAGAAATGGGAGATGCGTATCCTGAATTAAAGACAAATGAAAAACACGTGGTAGAAATTATCAAAAACGAAGAAAATTCGTTTGCTGATATGTTGCAAAACGGTATGAAGTTATTGGAATCTGAATTGCCAAAGATTAACAATAATGTTTTGCCGGGCGATATCGCGTTTAAATTATTTGACACTTACGGATTTCCGCTTGATTTAACACAAATGATTTTGCGTGATAAAAAAATGAGTGTCGATGTAGATGGTTTCAACAAATGTATGGCAGAACAAAAAGAACGTTCACGTGCAGACACTCGTGGTACGCGAATTTTCTGGGAATCCCAGAACGAATTGCCGAATACTGATGACACTGAAAAATATACAACAAAAACAGATAAACCTGCACAGGTTCTGTCTATTTTACGTGGCGAAGAATTTATAAAATCTGCAAATGCAGGCGACGAAGTTGAAATTGCTTTGAATCATACACCTTTTTATGGAACCCAGGGTGGTCAGGTTGGCGATAGCGGTGTTTTCAAACGTGATAATAATATTATTATGAATGTATCTGAAACTAATCGTGTTGGTAATGTTGTCGTTCACAAAGGTATTTTGGAGGCACCTATTTCTGTGGGCGATGAAATTATTCCAGAAATAAATCAGAACATCCGTCAACAAACCGCACGAGCACATACTGCAACTCATTTATTACAGGCGGCATTACGTAAAGTATTAAACGAAGATGTTGAACAACGTGGGTCAAAAGTAGCACCTGATTCTGTGCGTTTTGATTTTTCATTTGGGCGCGCTTTGACAGCCGAAGAAAAACAGGCAGTCGAAGATTTAATAAACAAATGGATTGCTGAAGATTTGCCGGTCGTTCACGAAGAAATGAATTTAGAAGATGCGAAAAAACGTGGTGCGATGGCTTTGTTTGGTGAAAAATACGGTGATAAAGTGCGCGTTATTACTGCGGGCGATGTTTCGTGTGAATTGTGTGGCGGAACGCATATTTATCATACTGGCGAAATTATCAAGGCACACATAAACAAAGAAAAATCTATAAGTTCTGGGATTCGCAGAATCACTATGTCTGTAGGAACATTGGCATAAAAATAATGAAGCAATTAAATGACAACGATATTGCGAATATGATTGGTGCGGAATTTATTCCAGATGATAATGATACTAAAAAATCAGTTCGCAAATCGTTGCATTTATCAACACGTATTCCAAAACCAACCCAACCTGCCCCAGCGCACGTAGTTATTGATTTTCATAATCACACAGAAGAAGAAGCCTGGCAAATGCTGGTTCAGGTTGCCGAATCCGAAACACGTAATGCGACCGTTATAACTGGGGCCAGCGGTATATTAAAAGCTAAATTTCAACAATGGGCAACACAAAGCATAATCAGCCCGCGTATCGTTTCATACACCCCTTTGAATAATGGCAGCTTTGCAGTAAAATTTCACAAACAAAAATAAATTATTTAACTTCGTCTGGCAATAAATCCGTATTCTTGGTCATACAATGCCCGTGCGAAACACGCCATACTGAACGCTTGGTTACATCTGAATTTGGATTATACGGAACAAATTTATATGGCGCATAAAATAAACTATGCGCACACGATAGATCATAATCAGAAGATTCACCCTGGCCAACCTTGGTCGATGCTTTACAAGGACACAATATATCAACAAATTTATTTTTATCACTTTCAAAACGAATTCTGTAATCAAGATGTGGTCCGGTGTATGGTTTGCCATTTATATCGTTTCCACTGACACCGCTTGTCGCGATTTGTTGACACGCACTAACATGCTGTCCAGGTTCAACCAATGCATTATTCAAATGCAAGTACCGTGTAATTAACCCATTATCGTGCTTTATATTTATATAAAGACCGGCCCCGCCTTTGCTGTTATCCTTTTTTACTATTGCAACGACACCGTCCGCCGTTGCATACACAGGCGTTCCAATCGGACATCCGATATCCAACGCAGGATGAAACCGGGCACCATTTGCAGATTTTGGTCTGAATCCAAAATCACTTACTATTTTCCACTTAAAATCTGACATATCGACCGGATAGCGCAACGGCAATTTATTAGAAAGCCCGTTATGGCACCAATCTGTTGCAGGCGGAATTTGTTCTTCTTGTTGTTCTTCTTGTTGATCTATTAAATCTGCCATTTCTTCGGTGGCCTCATCCACAGCATCCATATCTTCCTGGATAGTGATTCCGGGGTATGCACAGCCCGACACGCACACACCATTTTCATAAACTATTTCATATGGTTCATACCCATCGGCCAATAATTCCATACGACTTTTGAAAGATAAATCCTGGATAGTTTTTGGGAATTGGGTTGCCTTTAACAAACTTTCCTTTGGTTCTGGAAACGGAACGACGTCCATTGGAACGGCGGGGTTTTCTGATTTTGGAAATTCAACAAAATCCAATGGAATATCGCTTGTGTTCTGTTGTGGTTGCGGAAACGGTACAGCCGGAAAATCAACACACCACGCGCCACCAGCACAAAAAATACACAAACATAACGAAATCGCAGAAACCCGTTTCATAAATCGCATTATATCATTTTTAATGGTAAAAATAAACATTAAGTTGCCATATTGATAAAAAATTAACAAAAAATTCTTGCAATCTTGATAAAACAATATAGAATATAGTGCGTTGCGCCCATGCCTCAATTGGATAGAGCATCTGACTACGGATCAGAAGGTTGAGGGTTCGAATCCTTCTGGGCGCGCCACGAATTCAAAACCGGCAATACGCCGGTTTTTAATTTGTCTGGTGCAACCAAAGGATGAGAACCCGACCAAGAGGGTTCGACCCGCAGCAAAAAGGCGGAATAACGCCGGTTTGCCCACGGCAAATTTTGCAAGGGCGTGAAGCAAAGCGAAACAATCCTTCTGGGCGCGCCACGAATTCGAAACCGGCTTTTTGCCGGTTTTTTAGTTTTTTTATTTTGTTTGCAAGGGGGTGCAAAAAATGATATAATAATGTGGGTAAGGAAAGGATTCTATTTACTATGTTTCGCGGACGGTTTGATTTTTTTGTTGTTTTGACGGTTATTGGGACAACGCTGTGTAGTGTTTCGGCGTTTGCTGCATCAGACACCATTAAAATTACTGCAACAAAGATGAAATATGGCCCCAAGGGCAAAAGCACACCGTTTGCAAACCAATGTTGGACCAAATCTGATATGCAAGAATATGCGCAATGTTTATTTCCAAGTGGGATACGTAGCGGAAATAACGACATAATCAAAGTTGAATTGAATTCGGTTCAGATGGCACCTGCCAAACAACAGTACGACAAGTAATTTGAAATAGTTTTGTTTTTCGCTTGCATAAAAATTCGTAAGTTTGTAAAATCTCCCTATAAGAAGGATTTTGTAGATGGGGAAAAGTGTTTTTTCACGAATTTTTGTAATTTTTGCGTTTTTTGCATTGTTTGCTTGCGACCAGGTTTTTGCCGGTGGCGGTATGTTTGGACGTGGTCCCGACGGTGATTCTGGTGGTGCATCTAATGGTGGACGACCAGGAAACAATTCCGGCAACAACCAGCGTTGCCAGGCAAACCAATACAAAGATTATTTGAATTCAAATGGCAGTTGCCATGATTGTCCGACACCATATCCAAAATCTGCAAGCGGAACAACCGACATAACAGGTTGTTATAATGACGATTCCGGACAAAAAGTGTATTGGAGTTCATCTGGGATTACGCTTTCTTGCACCATAGGTTGGTATGTCCCGGCAAATTCGCACACTTGCGCCCCCTGTCAAAGCGGACATCTTTGCCCAGGCGGTAATTTTTATGGCGACGTGACATACAACCAGCGCTCTCGTCTTTGTCTTAGTGTACAAAGCGTTCCAAATGTGGACCACACAGAATGTTTAAGCAAAGCTGAGTTATTCTGTGATTTGAATAAATATAGGGACACATCTGGTAATTGTCAGCCATGTCCGACCAATTTTCCAAAGGCTGATGGACGGGCGATATCCAAAACACATTGTTATAAAGACCTTTCTGACAGAAGAGTGTACTATAACGAAAGCGATGGTGGTGATCGTTTATGCGAAGACGGCAAATACAAAGATTCCCAGCACGGCTGTATAAAATGTCAGGCTGGATTTTCCCACTCTGATTCTGATGCAACAAAGGCTTCACAATGTTGGGACTATGATACTAAAAACAGAAAAATGTATTATGGATATATAGATGGCACGGGAACAGAAAGCAATCCTAAGGTCTGTGATTCTACGGCAGATTGTACGAAATGTCCGGATAATACTTATGTGAAAGCAAAAACTAATTGGTGTTCGGCCTGCCCCAGTGGCAAAGTATGTATGGGCGGTTGGTATTTCCCACATATGAATGCGGATTTAGGTATAAGCGACAAAGACAGCCATGGTTGTCGTGTTGGTGGCACCGGTTCAATCCAAAATGCTCAATATTGGGAAAACAACACCTGCAAAGATTGCCCTAATGATTTTTTCCTTGCAGACCCAAATGCAACCAGTCGTGATCAATGCTATAAACAAATTGGTAATAATAAAAAACTGTACTATAAAAAAGTTTCTTGTGGTGCAGGCCAATATTTGCCAAAGGCATCGTCCGAATGTAAATCTTGCCTTGATGGATATTATTGCACTGCAGACACTTATTATCCCAATTTAAAAGATGACCAGGGGTTAAAAAATTGCCCAAGTGGACAAGTTCCAAATTCTAATAAAACTGCGTGTGTTACTGATTCTGGTGGCGATAATGGTGGAAACGGTGATAACAGTGGTGGTACTGGCGGTGGAACAGAAAAATGCAACCCAGGACAATATTTGCCAAAGAACAAAGGGCGTTGTTCCCCGTGTCCAAGCCAATCTAAATACTGCCCAGGCGGAAGATATCAGTATCCAAAATCAGAAGACCAAGGCATATATGATTGTCCGCAGAATGGATTCGCGAAGTCCGATAATTCTGGATGCTTTTTCAAATTGACTCAAAAACTGCTTAAAAATGGGCCAGACGGTTCAAAGACAAAGTTTGGCAATCAATGTTGGACAAAGACCAATACTGTTGCCTATGCAAAATGTCTGTTTCCAAATGGAATTGATTCTGTTGCTAATCCAGGTTTGGTTATTGATGACAAAGTTGAAGACACTGCACCCGCAACCGAACCGGTGGCAATGGATTAAAAACATTCTGAGAGAGTGTCATTTAGTGTAAAATATTGTCATAATATAAAAGTGTCGGTGCTTACGCACCGACTGTTTTTATTCATCTAAATTGCCACACAAATTTTTTCTATAACGCTAAAAAGCTTTTATAGAAAAAATTCGCTCGCAATGACATTAGTGCTTAAGAGCCAAGAATTTGGCTATACCAGAATACCCCCGCAGCACTTTGGCCGATTTGAATTTTATGGTCTGGGCGACAGGAATGGCTCGACACCAGTGTCTACGCCGCAACCGTAACGATTTTGGTGCGTTGCCCTTTCAAAATCTACTTGTTGTCGAACCTGGGCAACTAATGTTGCGATGTATCAATCCGTTATACCCACAACATAAAATTAAAATCGGCACTTTGGCCGATTTGAATTTTATGGTCGGGGCGACAGGAATCGAACCTGCGACCCCTTGCACCCCATGCAAGTACTCTACCAGGCTGAGCTACGCCCCGACAACTTTGGACAGTCTAATGCACAATTGTTAAAAATACAAATGTTTTTTATTCGTATATTTTTATTGGTTCTATGGGAATCCATTCACCAGAAGACGTCTTTTTCAAAATATAAACAAGCCATGTCTTCTTTGATTTGCATTTTTTATTTTTTGGCGTGGACAATAATTGTGCTTTTATGTCATCAATCTGCAAATTATTAAACTCAATAGGAACAACCGTTGCCTTTGTACCAGTATTATCCGGTATTTCTTTAGAAAAGAATCCTATCGGACTAGAATAATCGGTATATTCATAATCTATATCGTGTAAAACACCAGAACAAAAATCCACAAAAGGGGCCAACGCAGTATTTATATACCCCGGGGTTAAAGAGGATGGCTTAGACGACAATGTTTTATAACAATTTGTGAAACAATTGCTTATCGGATTAGATACAAAATTAACTTTCGTATCACATCCAAGCGTTTTGAACGGATCTTTTGTAGATATTTGAGCCCCAGCAAAAGGCGTATCTGTTCTGCATTGTAATAACGCATATGTTTCACCATCCGTTGCTGGTGGCGGTGGTGTAGTCCAACCCCCGCCGGGTTCACAATTATTGTCTATATCTAAACTTGGGTCATCACATTTACAGATACCACCTTCTTCGTGTGATTTGCCTTTTGGTATGCATTTACAACCATCGTTTTCATCCATATGGGCTGAGTCGCTGCAGGTTGTTGGTGGTGGTGTTAAAGGTGTGGTGCAATTTGTGTTTATATCCATAGTAGAATCTATACAAACACATTTTTTGTTTTCTATACGTGCCTCAGGTGCAGCTGGATTGGTATTTGCCACACATTCACATTGATGAGTTGTAGGATCTTCACGCATCCCTTCCCCCGAACACATACAATTATCATCCATATTCGGATCATTGCACACACATTGTTCACCACGTTTTACCGCAGGCGCCACACAATCCCATTTTGCCCAGAAAAATTTGTCGTCTTTTTCGCCAACCGAAATAGTTTGCGACATTGCACAATCCGCAGGCTTGCGGGCTGCATCGGTGCACCAGCCAAGAAATACGCTTTTGTTCCGTGTTGGCACACACGATATAGTTGCACCCTGGTCAGTCCGATAGGACTTTGGTAATTTTGGATTACATTTCGAATCATCGCCACCATATAATTCATAGCCAATCTGTGGTTGACACCCCGCATGATCTGGTTTGCGACGACAACATTCCGCTTTATCACGTTTGCACAGTTCATCATAAAATTTAGTATCATTTTCTATGAATTCTGGGATTACGTACGCAGATGCATCTTTGTATGGTTCATAACCAGCCTGTTTAACCTGGTTGCGTTGGGAAAAACTAACATCCTGGAAAGTTTGTGGAAAACCAGTTGCCTTTAACGCCGCGTGGGTTGCACCAACAAAAAACACACCCAACACAGCACAAGACGTCAGAACAAATTTATTGCGAAAATTCACTTTTTCCCCCTTAACTTTCCACACTGCGATTATATCAAAAAAACAGTTGGTAATTCAAGCCGTTTTTGTTTGCTGTCTATCTTTCGAGTTGCGGAATTTGTTGTGTTTGCCCAGAATGGCGTTTATATCTAGGTTTGTTTTCTTATTATAATTGTTTTTGTTGATTTTATTCTCTTATAACGATAAAATACCTACGTGAATTGGGAACAAAAAGGGAAAACAAAGGAGAAATTTTATGAATCATTATCAAATCTGGCACGCCATAGATTTATTTGCAAACGCACACGGGTTATCGTGTTCTGCTTTGGCAAAACGAAGTGGTCTTGACCCAACTACGTTCAATAAAAGCAAAAGGTTTTCTAAGTATGAACAACCGCGTTGGCCGTCTACAAGCAGTATTGCAAAAATAATTGCTGCGACGAATGCGACGCCCCAGGATTTTTTCAAATTCATCACTAATGATTCTGATTGTAAAAATTGTAAATAAGGTACTATTTGGGGCAATCCTGATGGTATTTATTTGCAAAAAAACCGTCCGTTTGGGCGGTTATTTTTGATTAATTTTGTTCCGTTGAATTTTTGTAAAAATTATGATAAAATTTCCTGTGAATCCAAAGAGATTTGGGTTCGGGGCTGTGGTGGCCCGCAAACACGGTGCGAAAGCATCGCAATCTGGTATTTTCGATGCTTTTCATTACAAACCTGAATTTTTACACAGATTTCCGCCACAGTTCCGGCAATGTGTTATATACGCTTCCCTGCTCTGATACCCCACAATACCCCCAACAAATAAACAAAATGTTATACACGTGTTACACATTTGCAGTTATACATTTGTTATATGTGATTGATTCATAACATTGTTTTTCGTTTTTCAACAGGAAAAATAATCTGGAGATATTTTATCTATATGCTTCTTCCATATGTCTACAAGCAATTAGTTTTTTCAATCTCTTCATATTTTGTTCACTTGATACCCAACTCAATTCCGGTTGTGCCGCGCCCATCAAAAACATACATATACAATAGAAAAATTGTCTGTCCAGAAATGTCTTATCAAACTGTTTACCATATCCTGTTTCTAGTGATTTTTGCGGCTCGCCATACATATATCTGAATTCGTACGCGGGATCTGCATATTGGAAAGTTCCAAAGTCAATTACACCTGTAATTTCTTGACAGTTATCACTTACCATGATGTTATTAAAATGTAAATCTGCATGACTAGGCAATAGTTTAACATCATTTGCTGCACACTCATACGTAAGCAGAATGTTTTCTATGACCGAACATTCTCTCGTTGTAAGCTTATCACGAATTTCTTTTGTATACCAATTGTTAAAACATTCTATTTGGTACTGTGCAGTACGTTTTAATCGACCTGGTATTTCTGGGCCGTTTATTGAATGTATTAAATTGCAAATTCTTCCGTATTGAATCAGAACTGACCGCTTTATTTTATCTGGCAAATTCAGATATTCTTCATATGAAAACGCTTTGCCTGGCACCCTGGTTTCTATTATGATTTCATGTCCGTTTTCTAATATGGAATGTTTAATCACTTTTGGTATAACAAACCTTATTTTTTCGGATAAATACTCTAGAACCATGCCCTCTGCATTTTGATATTCATTGATTGTTTTCTTCTTAGAAACCTTAGCTATAAACTCACCATTGATTTCCCATGTTTGTGCAAACAACCCCTCGTTAAGAGGGGTTATTGTATCTATCTGAACATCAGACAAGTTTGTTTTTATAAAATTCAGTATTTCTTTTTTCAAATTATCTCATTTTTTGTATATCTAATACTTTCGTTTTAAAAGTTCCCATAGGGATTTTAATAATACGTTCTTCGCCGACTTTTGCACCCATTAAAGGAGCCACAATAGGCGCATTATAACTATAAATTTTATTTTTTAAATCCTGTCCACCCAACGGCACGAGCCCCACCGTTTTTTCGAGCGTTTGAGCATTTGCAATATTTTCTTCTTGTATTTTAACCCAGCAATACATACCAACAATTTGCGGATTGTCTGGTATAACCGCAGAAAAAACTGCATATTGATTCATATCTTGCCTGGCTTTGAACAGTCTGTCTTCAGCCAATTTTTCTTCACGAGTGGCATTTTCATACGCAAAATTGTCATGCCATGTATTAGTGTCACCTTCAAATGCAGTGTTTTTATCTTGCCTTATAGCTTCCAAAGCTTGCTGCAATTCTTGGATTTTTGCCGTACATTTTTGTAAATATTCTTTCGTAACAAAAATACTCATTTTTTATACCTTTGTTTTCTGTTTTTCGCATTATATAGCATTTTCTTCAAATAACAATTCAGGAATTTCACAGCTGTTTATCCCTATACGGCGATACAATTCTTCTGTATTACAAGATACAATTTCTTTACCATTAAAACCGCACCCATTTATAATTTCCTGATATAAATCAGTGTCGCTTGATTCTATTTCGATATACGGTCTCAATTTTGGCCATATATCAATATCAATTTCCGCATCTTTGTACCTATATTGAGTTCTTATTTTTTCCTGAACGTTTCGTTTAGCAAACCCTAATACTGTTAAAAGCTTGTCTGTTTCATCAACGGAGCCAACATCTATTTCATATTCGGCAACCTTTTGTACAGATTCTTTATTCTTATCAAACACATGTTTTACTGTTAAAGTCACTTTTCCATTTGTATCGCGTAACCGCACCCATTTATTAGTATTTATCAACATTTTTTTAATTTTTCCAACAAGCGGTAATCCAGCAAATTCGTCTATATTAGATACAACTTCAACTATTTCAGGTAGTTTTGTTATGTTATAACGATTTAACACAGGAAAAACATCAGAATCTGGTAATAAATCTTCAGCTTCAACTAACAGGTTTTTCAATTTCTGCTTGTACGACAATATTACCAACGGATTGTTTTTTATTCTTAACATATCGATACATTCACACAATCTATGTGCAATTGTAGGTAAATCGTATGTATATATTTTTTGTCTTGTTTTAAACACAAATTTTGCACCAAAATCACGTAATCTTTGTTCAGCCGTCTGAACGTCTATATCCAATATTTTTATCTCTTTTTCAAACATATTACACCTATCGTACTTTTATTATATAATACAAAATATTTAATTGCAATTATGGTTTTTCTTAATATTTATATCTGCTATCATATAATTACCAATTGGACTATGAAATGTAGAAAACTCAATATTATTAAAATGTTTCAAAAGACATGTTTTGAATTCTTGTTCGTTCAGATATCTTTCACCAACATCGTGTAAAAATTTTCTGTATAAATATTTATTCAAAAATTTTGGAAAACCGCCAGTTATATTCGGGTTTTCTATTTCTACTATTAGTATATGATTTGATACCTTGGTCATAGAATCAATAAGATTGTTTAAATGTATATCTGAAGGCATATGGTGTAAGGTATTTCTACATAGAACAGAATCAAAAGATTTTTCCCTAAAAGGTAACTTCGTAGCATCATGATTTGTTATTATAGCTTTTGTGCTAATTTGTTTACCAAGTAATACATCGAGAGAAATGTCATTAAACACGCTAATTTCTGCGTCTTTTTTTACATTCAACAATGTGCTATCGCCACACGAAACATCTAAAACCCTTCTTCCTGTTAGTTTGTTTAATAAAATTCTATTAAAAACATCTGTTTTTTTCAACCGGCCGGTCAATATAAAACGTTTTATAAAACTATTATGAAACCAATATCTTAATTTGTACCTGCGATTTGTTTCAATTTCTTCTTTTTGTAAATAATTTTTATTAAAATCTCTTAAATTCTTTTGAATTAGCCTTTTTATTTTTGACTGTATCGAAACACCGTCTGCAGGTAATACATTATTTATTGTTCTAGCCATAAACACTATACTTGTTCCATTTAAAATAGCTATGGGCTTAATCTCACCAATTTTTATCGGACCGACCAACCCCACCAAAGCTTCATGAATGTGTTTATTTTTTAAATTGCCAGAAAATCCAAATTCCCCAATTCTTTTATCATCAGTATATAAAAACAGATACAAATTCTTTGTATAATTCACCGCTTTGATTTGTGGCAAATCATATATTTTTAAATATATTTCTATAAAATATGATATTGGCTGTTTCATTTATTATAAAACCCCGTAGAACTCATTATGTTTACATAATTCTAGCGCTTCCTTCACTTGGTTTACACAATTATCAGGAAGGTTTTCTATATCCCAAAATAACACATCTTGGGTTTTGTCTGGTTCTAAGTTCTGTATTTTCCCTGTATAATCAGTCACTAATATAAAAAAGTCAATAATATCAACAATGTTATTTTTGTAATTTGCCAACGGTCGATGAACAGCAGTCACCACTTTTGCGTGTTCTTTTATAATTTTAATACCGACTTCTTCAAAAGCCTCTCTAATGATTGCATCAATGACATTTTCGCCTTTTTCTACGTGCCCGCAAACTAAACTATAAACACCTTTATATTGTGCATCATTACGTCGACTTAATAGAATTTTATTATCTTGGATTAAAATAAGGTATGCACCAATCAGTGGAGTTTGATATTCTGGTTTTATTACTGACATCTATCTATCCTTTTCAACCAATTCTTTGTATAAAATGTTTATATCTATAGAAGAACCTTTTCTTATATCGATTCCATTTTCTGTACAAAACACATCGCCATTTGCGGTCAATAACAAATATTTGTTTTCCATATCATTGTTTTCTCTGAATGAGAGCTGGCAATTTGTTACATTATTTTGCAAGAAAATTCTTATATTATTAAAACATTCATCTGATATACGAAACCTATTATAATTAACAACGGCTCTTTCGCGAACTGGCATCATTTTAAAAATACGCCAAAAATTCACATTTTTATCAACGTACATCATTAAATCATGAAACTCGTTTTTATTGTATGAACAAGCCACCGTGTTTATCTTCAGCTTTATTGGACAATGTTGTTCTTTAATATGGTTTATAATTGATGAAACATTGTCAAAATGTTTATGCCCTCTACCTATCAATTCATTTGTTGAAGGATTTATAGAATCCAATGACAAAGTTAAGGTGTCTAGATAAGGTGCAATATTATTTATACTGTTATCTTTAAGAAGTTCACCATTAGATACTAGTTTGTTTTTTATGCCTAACTCAAAAGCATGTTTAAGCAAAATTTCTATATTTGGGTATAGCATTGGTTCTCCGCCACCCCACGTTAATTCTGTAACCCCACAATTTGCCAGATTATTTAATATCAGCAAATTGTTTTGTAACGTTTGGTCCGCAATATTCATAAATCGTAAACAATAGCCACAATTTTGGTTACATCGCGTTGTAATATTCCAACATAATTCTCTCATAATACTTTATCCTTTAATCCTTTGCATACATATGTAGCCAAATCTGTGATAATGATCAAAAGGGCATTCTACATGTGCTGGCTCTAATGTTGGTTTTTTATTCTCACGATATGACACCACTCTCCATTGTTTTGAATCAAAATATTGTATAATTTCACCGGTCCTGTAAAACTTATTTTTAGGTAAGTGTTCAAAATCTGCATCCTCTATCGCCATCATATAATCTATGTACAAGTACCCCTTGATAGCAACGATTGTTTGTAATTTTTTTGTTTTTTCTTCTAAAGTCATACCAGAGTTTATTGTATGATGCAAGGAACATGATGTAAACACAACTTCAAACTCCTTGTTTGGAACATTTTTATAAAAATCACGTTCTTCGATATTTATCAGTCTGATTAAATTTTCTTTACATATCCTATCATGAATACTTTGTACATTTCTTTCTTGGATGGTTATTTCCCCGTTTTTTGGCTCTCTTACAGGGAATTTTTTTATACCACCGTACAAGGCACTTTTATCAACTTCATAGCCTGTAACATGATGGCCTTTGCGCGCAAAAGGAAAAACAAATTTTCCGTCAGAACACCCAACTATGCAGGTAGAAAAACCATTTGGAAATTCTTGTTCTGCTAATCGTATTAAATTGTATAATCTAGTTGGTGGTTTTCCCCAGATACTTTTAGTTTTCATACTAACGCCTTTTTTCATTTTGATTGCAAATATAACCATAACAAGATTGATAGTTTTCAATTAAATTTGATATTTCTTCAAGTGTCATATCGTTTACAACCAATCTGTTAATACCGTTTATAAACTGATTTCTAATTGGTTGTTGTGCTAAAATAATTCTGTAATCTTTATGACACTTAATATCAAAATCTAAATTTTTATCTATATTTTTTATAGTTTTTAATTCTGGATTGATACATTTATCACATCTGAACAAATGCTTGAAACACATTCTGGTAAACACAAGCGGTAATTTACCATATATTATATAATTTGTTTTAACGTCACCCAAAATTTGTGAGTTTTGTGTAAAAGACAATTCTGGAGAAGCAGTAAAAGCATTTATATCGTATTGTTTAAGATATTTCAAAGTTAGTTTGTTCCAAACCGGTATTGTATAATCTGTTAAACGTTCTTGTAATGGTATTTCTGCAAATGTGGCCAATTGACCAATATGAGTAAACATAACCCTTTTTCCGGAAAGTGCCGCATAGTACTTACTTAAATCTACATCATCAAAATTAAACATTGGTAATTTATAAATTGTATTTTTATTACCTGTCTGCGGCGCTTGTTCAAAATTTGCAATGCTGGCTATGTTATATATAACGCTCATATTTGGATATTTTTGTTGCAAAATAGATACTGTATCTGCATCATCTGTTTCTAGCCATATTTCTGATGATTTTGTTTTTTTGTTTAAAATTCTTTCTTTTTTATTTGGTATGTGTTGTATTAAATTTTCTAAAATATTTTTATCTATGAATAATTCTTTATTTTCAGATTCATTGCCTGTTATTTTATAAACATTCATTCCTGTGTGTTGTTGTATTGTATCTATAAAATAATTCATATCAAAATTTATAAACATGGTGTGTTTTGGTCGTATGTATTTATGTCCTGCACCAAAATTATCGATGAATGTAATTTCTTGAATGAAGCCATTTTCAGATTTTATATTAAAACTGATATTGTTCCCCGATATATTGTAAGTGGAAATATATAACAGCGGAACAGCGCGTATATGTTTTTCATTAAATAATCCGTTGCTTTCTATGTCTGTTCCGTACATATAGCCCGTTTGAGGATATATCAATTCATTTCTTTTTAATTTATCAACAAATGTACCAACTTGTTCAGGATTTCTTTTTCGTCCTTCTAATTTCCAACTTACCACTTGTGGTAAATCTTTTATTATACCTGTGCAGTTCATATCGGGAACATACAAAAGATTCCCTTTTGCGCATTTTGTGGAATAGTTGTCGCGACAAAATATTTCGCACTTTCCGCGATTTCCACTACCACCATTTAGTAGAGAAGAAAAATAACATTGACCAGAAAAACTGATGCACTGAGATCCATATATAAAACATTCTGTTTCTAATGTTGAATTATCACATATTTTTTTGACGGTATCTTTTGTAAGTTCTCTGGATAATATCACGCGTGTCGCTCCTAATCGTTTGGCAAATTTCATATCATCAGAATTATGAACGCCAAATTGTGTAGAAAGATGAATTGGAATTTGAACAAAATGCTTGTTTAATTGTGATACCAAACCCAAATCAGTAGCTATGAAAGCATCCGGTAAATATTCAGGGTGTTGATTAAATAAATCTATGATTTTTGTGATTTCGTCATCAAATAATAATGTATTTAGTGTCAGATAAAATTTTATGCCATGTCTGTGTAATTTATCTAAAACTGATTTATATTGAGAAAAAGAAAAATTGTCTGCTTTGTCGCGCGCGTTCCATTGTTTAAAACCACCGTATACCGCATTTACCCCGCTGCGTATTGCTACGTCAATATGTTTCATAGAACCCGCGGGGAACAATATTTCCATAATTATCGACTTACACCTTTTTGTATTCGTAATATTTTTTGTTTAGCGATTTCAAAAACATGTTTTGAATCCAAATTATCTGTATCTATCGCAAAATATGGTATTTCAAATCGTATCAAGAAATCTTCCATCTTATCATGACCAATCACGTGTTTTTCTTTGTCTTTTAAATCCCAACCATTTGGATCTCTGTTATACAACCTTTGTAATCTAGTTTCCACACTGCCTTTTAACAAAAATGTGATATCTGGTGTACCAATAATTTCTATTAAATGTTTAAAAACAATATCTGATTCTGGTGTACCATTCCAAAAATAATTAGATGCAAAATGTCTGTCTAACACTAAATTATCTTTATTATGACAAGCAACCAAATTTCCTAAACCAATAAAATATGACTTTACGACAGAATCTGTCATATCATACATAATGTTCATAGTGTTTTTGAATTCCGGGTTGCTGGCACCGCCTTTGAAAAATGTTTGAACAGGCGTAGTTACGTACTCATAATCTAAAAATTCTGCTAACAACTTGGCACAGGTTGACTTTCCAACACCGTCCATGCCCTCAACAGCGACTATCATTCATACCTCGTTTTGGCTGATAGTAGCACATTTTTTTAATTGTCAACTTTTATATAAAACCAATACAAAAAACGATATTCATAATATATTAACATTTGTTATATGCTTAATTTATAACAAAACCTTGAAAATCAAAATAACCGTGTAAAAATAATATCTGAACAAAGGATATTATTATGCCAGAACGTGCAATGTTTAAAGGTGTTATTAACCTTATCATCAAAAAAGATGATAAAGTTTTATTGTTTTTCAGAAATGATGGATTTTTTAACTATGATGGTGGCTGGTGGGTTTTACCGGCTGGTCATATTGAACAACACGAAACCGCACAAGATGCCGCCGTTCGCGAAGCCAAAGAGGAATTGGATATTGATATCGCACCATCTGATATAAAATGTATTCATGTGATGAGTAATTTGGCAAGTCGTACCGAAAGTTTTGATTTCTTTTTTGAAGTGTCTAAATTCAATGGTCAAATTCGTAATTGCGAAGGCGACAAATGTACTGATATGCAATATTTTACAATCGATGAAATAAAAAATCTTAAAAACGTTATATCTACTACACGTATCTCATTAGAAAATATTGCAAAGAGTAACATTTATTCCGAATGCAAATCATATAAAAGTGCAACCAGATAAAGAGATTACATATGATAAAAGATAAAAGTTTTTCTGCCTATATTTTGCCGATACGCAATGGCAAGGTTGCATTATTGCGTTACGGCGAAGATGGGTATGGACCGATTGGCGGACGTCTTGATGATGGCGAAGATTTCAAAACCGCGTTGCGTCGTGAATTAACTGAAGAATTGGGCGAACAGTCATTAAAAATGTTAGATTTGATTACCGAAATTCCTGTTGCATATTCTTTCAAACACACAGACCCGCAACGTGCAGAAAAACGCGGAGCATGGTCCGAAGAACACCATTATTTTATTTCACACGAAACAGAAAATATTGACCTAACATTTTGTGAAAAACGAAATGAAAATATATCTGTTGTTTGGTTAAATATTGCAAGTTTAACTGCCCCACAAATTATTCAAATTGCCACTATGCGCGATTTTTTTGCAAAACACGTTGTATCTAACCTAGAATGTCGTTTTTCTATGAGTGTTCGGCATAAGTATTTTGAATTGATAAAATCTGGACAAAAAGATATTGAATTACGCGCGTATGACGAAAAACGCAGAAAGATGAAAGTCGGGGATAAATTCCTGCTGTTTGACGCAGAAAATCCTGATGAATATATCATTTGTGAAATATTAAATATGCACGTTGCACCGGACTTTGAATCTTTGTTCAAAAAAATAGATATAAAACGTTCGGGTTTTAAAGATATAAACGAACTTATGGATACAATTACTAAGTTTGTATCCCGCGAAGAATTAGCCCGTGAACAAGTTGTTGGTATGGAAATAAAACGTGCGCGATAGAAAGGACTTATTATGCAAAAAAATATTATTTTAACTGAACACTTGAGTAACTTTATTCAAAGTGCCGATTTACAACAAATTGGTATCGGATGTTCTGGGGACAAAGTTATTAAAATAACAAAACCTGATGGGG
>JAZLBV010000003.1:0-9784 GCA_045613925.1 Candidatus Enterousia sp. | reverse complement strand
TCTAATTCCAGCATATCGGTATCGAAAAAATCTGGTTTGATGTTGCAAAAAAATTCTTTATGGACACGTTGCCAATATTGCAACGATAAATCCCCCTCTCCCTCTGTCTTTGCCCAGTTTTCATCGACATCGCAAAAACGACATTTGCGGACATTGGTTATCTGAATCTTTATTTGTTCATTTTTAGAATTATAAATTATGTTTATATCACCAATTTTTGATAATTGGTCATCGCCACCATACAAAGAACACGTGCCACGTTTTTTTGCCACACGCAACTAAATCAAACAATTCATCATTATCAAAAGTCCATCTATCTATCATTTTTTATATTGTCAAATCCCGAAATTCTTTAACCGTATATGATATATTAGGTTGAGATTCAGCACATGTCCCATTACTAAATATATAATATGGTCTGGAACCTATCACCTTTACCAAATCGCCATTTATATACAAGCTATCTTCTTCTGGTAATGCAACCACTGGCGTTTTTTTAGAATATTCTGCTAAATATTCTGTGGCGATTTTTGTCTCTTCTTGTGTACCATTTGTGTAATGTGCCGCTATAGAGAAACCCAAAGCAGCGTCTAAACCTGTTATAGAGTTTAATTTTACATCGTTAGGATCCATATAAGAACAAGAATCTATATCGCGCCCACACAAAAACCGCGGAAATCCGGCACAAATTCAACTTTTTATTATTAACATACATTCAGCATACCCAAAAAATACATACATCAAAATCGTGTATAAAAATCATATATAAATCGTTTAAAAAGTCCTTGACTTGTGCGGATTTTAGGTATAACATAGGGTCTATTATTCGGGCATAGTTCAGTCGGTAGAACAACGGACTGTTAACGGCGACCGAGCACCCTCCCTAACAGACGATAATTGTGAAAAAATGCGCTAATAACCGCTGATTATTAAGAAAAGAAATTTGACCGTTTACGCTAACAATCTATCAATATATGGTTTAACTCTAGGTAGCGTTTTACACGTGGTTTACACAGAATGTGTTTACACACAGTTTACACCAATTTTTCAACCCCGCGAAATACCGTAATGCCGTTCCGTTGTCCTTGCTACACACGGTTTACACACCGGCTACACACAAAAGTGATTTAGATGGTCAAAAAAGATGAGGAACACGAACTTCTAAGCATTATAAATGTACGATTTCAATATCTGGGATTTGGCTTGCGATGTATTCAGCTGCTAGCCGTCTGTGACACATATCTGCTGTCTTTTCTGTGCAAAACAAACATATCCTATCCAATTTATCAATGTTGCAATTTCGCAGCGGGTTGCGTGCGTCTAACAATTCGCGATATTTTTGTTCGAATTCATCCCAAGCAAGTTTTTTATCTTTATAATTAGCCAAAAATTCTCCGCTTGGTGCAAATTCTGGATGATATTCATAACGACCGCCAAGCACTGCCATCAAATTATCACCATTATAATACGGGACATAGGTGCTGGTCCGCCAAAGTCGAATATCCCACACACAACTTATGCGCGCCGCTGACAGCACTTCCAGAAAAACTTCTGGCTTTTTGCCACTAAAACCAATCGTAAATATCTTTGTCATATCAATACAAAAATAGACCATTCAACATCAAATAGCAATGATTTTCCTGAATTAAAAATTTACGAGCCAAACCAATTCTGCAATGTGCATATTGTGATTGAGAAACCATATAGTTTAATTTATCAACATCTTTGGTCCTTTCAAAAATATCACGCAAGTATTTGCAACTGACTTTCATATCATATTTTTGCTTGGAAAAATCAGTTATGCTTGTGCGCAATTTACCATCCTCTGTAAAGAATTCTATATCTCGTGCAGAAATTACTATCGCACCAAGCGATGGGCATTTAGTATTTTGTAAAACATAAGATTTTTCTTTGACATGATGATTGAATATAGATTGGATATCTTTTGATACAGTGTCTTTCAAACAGTCTGCTAATTCTTTACCAGGTTCAAAATATCTTTCAATTTCTACGGATTCATAATTTATGTTAACATCTTCTGTTCTGTGCGGATAATCGCGTGGTTCGTCAAAAGGTTCGTTTTCTACTGTTATTTGACAATATGTTCTGGGTATTTTGTCCTCGTCCCAATAGCCACCATCAATCATAAGTCGTTTCATACGCTTTTCATAGGTATCAAAACCAGCAATACAAAATTTTTCTTTCATGCGCGTTATATCAGAAATTATAATATTTGATGTTTTCATTTTTACTCCTTTGTTAAATAAAAAAAGCCCGCATATCGGGCCCCACGAAATTGCAAAATTTTGTGGGTGATTTAGCGAGCAATAAAAAACGGCGCAATAATGCGCCTCTGATTGCTGAATATTATATCATAAAATAGCGTAAAAATCAATATATTAAATACTTAACAAATAACTGGACAATCGATTCAAAATACGGACAAATACGACAACCTTAAAAAGGATTGTCTATGAAGCAATATAAACATTTTCAGGAAATTGAGCCGAACAATAAAACCGATTTCATCATGCTCTACTTTGCAGCATGCAGATCGTTGCGTGAATTGGAATCCAATATACGATACAGACAAAACGGAAACCTGACCTGCAAACAGGCTTGGCTATTCCGTCGTCTGTACCACAAACTATCCCAAATGGCAGCATTATGGAAAGAACAAAAAATATAATCATTGCTATGGCATACTAGGATCAGGCATAGGAGAAATATATGATAAAATATTGCATATATAACTACTTAATGTTTTTTCTTCATCATCAATCGGATTATTTAAGTGCATATAATACCATGTTTGCACCACAGGATCCTCGTTCAAATCATTAAGTGCTTTGTATCTAGCATAAAGTTCTTCTGAACTAGTTGTACATAGTTCTATGTTTGTCATAAAAGTTTCATAGCACCGATTATTTTCTGAGATCTTGCTTGGGACTGTTTTAGATAGATATTCTCGTATGCTTTTTAAATCATTATTTTTAAAATTATAAAATTGGTTGACGTCCTTCGATTTCACAATTAACACCCAAGCTAAAACAGGTGCGATTTTACGACGTTCTTCAGGCAGAATATGAGCAAGGTACGACACCTCTATCCAAAACTGCTCTATTTCGCGTAAAGATAATTTATATATTTCAGCCCAAAAAACAAACTGTTCTTTAAAATAATTCCAACCATCAACATGTCGTGCACCCAATTTTTCGTTTTTTATATCATACAACTCTTGTATATATGAACAAAACAAATCCCTGTCCGGATCTGGCAAATGAAGTTCCAAATCTATAAATCTACGTAAATATCCATCGCCATCCATATTTTCACCGTACATTTTTGCAATTGTGTGTTTTAATTGTTGTCTATCCGTTGATAAAACAAAAATCACATTAGGCACATTGAACAAGTGCTTTATTATTTCCAACAATTCCACGGCGTAAGTTGGTCTGCAACGTTCCAATTCGTCCACACAAATTACTATTTTTCTTTTCTGTGCCTCATCGGCTAGTTTTACTTTAAAAGCATCAATAACACCAATAGTTTGATTGTTATTTTCAATAAAATCTCGTCCAACTCCTTGGATAAATTCCACAGTTTGTTGTGCTAATTTAGCACTATCTTCGACCATATTATCTCGACCAGTAAAGCACTTTATTGCAAAATTACTAGCTGTTTTTAAAACCCCTATCAAATTTTCAAAATTCTCCTGTAGCTTATCGCTTATATCTTTTGGAAACTGTTTTATTATGGAATTCACAAATGGCACGAGCGGGTCTGTTTGATAATCAGTATTCCAAGCATTATAATAACATGTAGTTATTCCTGTATTTTTTAAATCTTCAACCCAGCGTTTTATAAAAAATGTCTTTCCAGTACCATATGCAGAATCTATTGAAATTACAAATGGTTGATTATTTATGTTTTTTACTATCTCTGTAAAATCTTCCGCAACTTTTTGTCGTTTTAATTTATCATTTTTCCATGGATCTTTCGAATCTATTATATCACAATCAGTCATTTTTTTATATTCGGCCATATTATCCTCTTTCACGTTATTTCTGATATTTGTTATTTAGGTAAAACGTCTGAAAATTCAAGTGGTACACAACCAAAAACGCCTGAGGTTTTTGTTTCATTGAATTTTTATAAAAAGTATGTTAGAATTCCTTATGAATCCAAGAGATTGGGTTTAGGGCTGTCATAAGCCTATCTTCGTGCGGTGCGAAAGCATCGTTAAAAATGATGTTTCGGTGTTTTTGCACCGTGATATCCCTGACTTATGGTCGGGGAGTGGTTGGTTATAAAACACGAGAAATCGGAAGACCGCCAAGTCATTTCACGAAGATGATTTATGAACTCCCTGACCGCTCTTTCTTGGGGCGGTTCATTTTTTGACTTTAGGAGTTTATATTATGAAACAATATATTGCGTTAATTTCTGCATTAGCATTAGCAGCATGCGGTGGCGGATCTGGCGGCGGTCACGGTGATGGATTAACCCCAGCAGAACATTTATTCGGTGCTGGTATTGGAACCGGACAAACCCCAACACATATAATTCCACGTGAAGATGGTGCGGGATTTGAAATATTATCTTTTGGTGCTTGGGGTAATGTTTATGATATAAAAGAAACAACAAACTATTCTCTTGGTTTGGGGCCGGTGGATGTTGTGAATATTCATAATGTAGCTTTATATGATTTTTTAGGTCAACAAAAGCTTGATATAGCTACAAATTATAAATCATTAAAAGACGCATCTGTTGCGAATTCTACTTTTGTGGGACCTGCAATAGTATATCTGAAAGATACCACTGCTTATTGTTCTACATGTTTCCCTGCCAATGATAGTGATTACGGTACAATGAAACTACAATTTGGTCAAGATATTGATAACGCAACAATAGAATTTGTTATGCACAACCCGGAAAATAATTTAACCGTACCAACAGAAACATGGGATAATAACCCTTATTTAAGATTTACAACAGACAGACAAAATGTTGCTGTAGGATATGAAACAACGGACAAAGCTTATATAGGGTATGGCTCTAAACGCTGATATATTGTATAACATTAAAACAAAAAAACGGACAGAACGTCCGTTTTTTTGTTTAATAATTTTATGCTCTTCTATTCATATACAACTATTTTTGCTATAGAAATAAGTTTTTGCAATAAAAGTTTTAATTTTTCTCTATATTCAACCGATTGATTCTGATACATATAATCATGCATGACACCTATTGCAGAATTATACGACATAGAATATGGAGTATAAATATTATTCATAGAATTAAAATAATCATGCGGTATATAACTATTTTGCAAATAGGCCACAGTTCCTTGATCATATGCTTCACCAAACATTTTTATCGTGGAAGAAGCATATTTTTCAAAAGCTTCATATAAATCTTTATCCAGATTATTGTTTGCCAGCAAATCTATCCCTTTGCTAAGAACCTCGAGCAATTCTTTTAAGGCCTTTTGTTTACCCATATCAGACACAATCATTGTTTGTTCTCCTGTTCTTCCTGTTTTATTTTGTCCTCAGCTTTTTTCGCTACCAATTCATCATAAGTATTTTTATTTTCTTTCTGTTCTTTCACTGTTTCGGGATCCAGTTCTGTACCCCCAGGTAATTTTTTTATACGAGAAAGAATCTTGCCGATATCTTCTCTGAAATACCACACACAAGCACCGATAAGCACCGGCCAAGCCAAATGCTCACATAAACCTATAATAAATAACTGCCACGGTTCCATTTTACTAACAGCCCCTTATTTTACTAATTTTTTTTAACTTTGTCGTATCAAATCCTACACGATTATTCACATAAAAGCAAGACCGTAAAAACAACGGAATAGGCACTTCTATATTCTAATCTAGCATTTCTACTTTTAATTGAATACAAGCCAGCAAATCCGGACATAATTTAATATATCCCCTCTTTTTTATCTTTTCTTAGAACAACGGAATAATCGTCCCCTGAACGCATAAAAACAAACAAAAAAATGTAGCTGTTTATAGTAAAAATGTATGTAAACTGGGCTTTAGAGACTTTTTTATTTTTTATCATTTTTATTTTGCGTTTTACACGTGGTTTACACGGAGGCCTTTTTTGCCCCAAAATGCGGATTTCTGGGACAGATAAAAAATGTTTGCAAAATGTTTAGAAAGTCCTTGACTTGTGCGTATTTTATGGTTATTATATGTCGCGTTATTCGGGCATAGTTCAGTCGGTAGAACAACGGACTGTTAACTAAACCGGGACTTCAAAAAAAACAACAAAAATAATTTTAAAAAGCCGCAGATTTCTGCGATTTTTTTATACATAAAATTTCTGATTATGATTTCATTGTGATATCAAAAAACAATACATAGAATATGCTAAAAACGGCTATTTATTGCCCTCTATTTTTGATAAAGTCACACTATGGTACACCAGAACATCGGTCACACGCAAAAACATACATCAATTTCTCATATATGAAAGAAACCATGATATCATGTATGAAATTTGATTGATTTTGTTTCATTGAAATTTTGTAAAAAGTATGTTAGACTCCCTAATGAATATTTGATTTGTTTGAATGTGGTTTTTATATGGGAAAAAGGATAAACAATGAAAAAGAATTCAAATAACATTATAAAATGGTTAACTCTTTCTTTTTGCATAGTTGCACTTATTGTGATGTCTTTGTTTTTATTTTTTAAAGAAAAAAAACTGACACAACAAGAAGCAGAACAAATTGTTTACGAATACGAAATGGAAAAATGTTTACTTAAAGCTACAAAAGATTGTTGCAACGTATACGTTCCAGAAAAATTAAAACATTTATATGATTTTGAATTTGATGATCTTGCTTATGAAATTATAAAAGAATCAAAAGCTGATGTAAGAGCTTATTGGACTGTTTCAGAAAAAACGGTTTACGTATGTGGCAAAGATTTCTTTGAATCTAACGATGGTGATACAATTGAATACAAATACGACTATCAGTATAGAGAATGTTTAGGTGTTGGACATGGTAATAGAGTATCTTTTTATGGTATAAGCGAACAAAAAATATTATATTGTAAATGCTATGCTGATAAGTTAGTAAAAACTAGATCTGTGTATAGAGCAGAAGAAACCTGCCAAGAATACATCAGACAACTTAGCCACAAAGCATTGCTTTCGTATTATTGATAAGACATTAAAAACTGTACATACATTTTTATAAAAAAATCTCTGACACCCAGTATAACCACTGTTTTTTATAATTACAGATTTTCAGATATTCTTGCTAGTGCTCTTTCTACTCTACCCGGACCATTTCTTGATATCAGGTCAGTTGTTTTATCTAAAAAAGCCATAGAGTCACTAATATCTTTTGCCTTCACCATGTCGTAAAACATATGATTTGCAACCATACACTCTTTTATCTTATTTTCTAAAACTGGTAAAGGATCTATCATAGCTCTATAACCTTGAACAGATAATCTGCGATCTAAATTAGAGCTAATCATGTCTAATTTATTACTTACTAATGAGAATAGCTCTGTTACTTTATCAGTGTTTTTTTCTAATTTACTAAAATCTACAAAATCAAGACCAGCAAATTCCTTTAATATTGCAAAATCTTTTGATCCTGCCAATCTTTGCATTTGTTCAACTTTATCAACCAACTCAGATTGAAAATTAACTATATCTTTATAATTCAAATCCTTTGGGTATTTGATAGTGAATATATTGCCTGTATCAAAAGGGAAATCCGTATTATCATCGCAGATTATCACAAAAGGTTTATTAAAAGCTAAACGCATACCAAGCTCGAACATAACGTTTGGATTATGACTACTTATATCACAAATAACCATCTGATTATGATATAAATTTCTTACAATTTCATTGTGAATCACAAAAGACCCCTTGCTAACAAGTTTAACTTCATACTTGCTTGCCATGCATTTTTCTATTATAGATTGTACATCATCCCAATGATTTTGTGCGTATGGTTCTTCACAACTTATTGGTCTAACAATGCCACAAACTGGTAATTCAACATTTTTATTTGATTCCATAATATAAATCCTTTTTATAATAATGTTTCATTGTATTAGAATTGCCTGATTATGCAAGATAAAAACAAAAAAATTCGCATTTGAATAAAAAAATAAATTTGAAAAACAAGATGTTACAATAAAAATCATGGATGAAATCAAAACAATTTAATAAAAACATAAAACGACAGATGGTCAGTTCGTCCGTGTGTCGTTTGATTTTTTCACACATCTGCACACCCAATATCAAAGCATGATTTGTTATGTCATCATCTCAAAAACTCCCCAGAAATTCGGATAAAATTCATGGTTGATTGATTATTTATTTAATTGTTCAAAATTTTACACACTATGACACACAGATGAATGTGATTACATGGCAAAAATCGCAGAAAATTAAGCCCTACAAAATGTTTAAAAAGTCCTTGACTTGTGCGGATTTTAGGTATAACATAGGCTCTGTTATTCGGGCATAGTTCAGTCGGTAGAACAACGGACTGTTAATCCGTATGTCGCTGGTTCGAGTCCAGCTGCCCGAGCCAAGGAATTCCGCCGCAAACCCCGCAGGTTTGCGGCATTTTTCTTTACTTAACACTTCTATGTTTCACACACCACGGTACATCAAAAATCATCATGAAACGACCTTCTGGCTACACAATAGCTACACAGAATCCGCACTATTAAGATCAATCTTGACATCTATTTTGATATCTATATGATATCATACCACAAAGCCGCAACACACCGGAAATCTAACATTTTTTGCACTTTTTACTGGACAAGTGGAAAATTTTACGGCTTACTACGACGACATTGAAAAGGATCGTCTATGAAATACAAACATTTTGATGATATTGCGCCTAACCATCGCACAGATTTTGTGATGCTGTATTTTGCCGCGTGTCGTTCTTTGCGCGAATTGGAATCGGCCGTACGCCGCACGCAAGATGGTGCATTAACCAATCGCCAGGCGTGGTTACTCCGCCGGTTGATGTACAAATGTGTCCAAATGGCCGCGAGCCATAAATCCAGCCAGCGCAAATTCGAAATTGCAACTATATCTGGAACTAAACCTGGTGCCAAGGCTCTTCTGGTCACGCTAGCCAGCGCAATAACTGATGCTGATATTGGTCAAATGTTAGCCGTGGCCATCCAAAATGATGTTAAGCGTATCTTCTTTATAACCCCTGTTCGGCCTAATATTGCCCAACAACGCTCGATACAATGGATGAATGATCATACAGACATCAAAGTCATTGTTCTGATCCCATCGCAAAAAATAATCAATTAAACCGTTATTCGCTTTCACCCAGCATGCGGTTTTTGCGTTCGGTCAAAATTTCGCCTTTGTATTTAAAGAAATCCGGTCCACGGTATTGTTTCCAATTGGTGGCAAAATGTTCTTTCATGATCTTTCTGGCCAATTCAGACAACGAATAATCCGTACCGTTGAACGATACCTTCTTTTTATGCGTGGAATCGTTCACTGTGCATTTCAAAACCGTGCCATTTTTCAATGTACGCGCAAATTCCAATGTCGCCCCAGGCTTGATACCAACCGCAGCAAAATCGTATTGTTTTTTACCTTTCTTATCGGATGTTGTTTGGATATCTTCATCTTTCACCACACCATCTTCACCAAACATGGTATTGTCTGTTTTTATCTCTTCGCCTTTGAACCCTTTGGCCAGTACTTCCAACAAAGCAACCGCATCTTCTGGCGCAACTCTA
>JAZLBV010000002.1:0-41362 GCA_045613925.1 Candidatus Enterousia sp. | reverse complement strand
AAGGCTAAATACTCCTGATTGACCGATAGTGAACAAGTACCGTGAGGGAAAGGTGAAAAGAACCCCGAAGGGGGAGTGAAATAGACACTGAAACTGAATACCTACAAGCTGTCAGAGCCGGTTTTCCGGTGATGGCGTACCTTTTGTATAATGAGCCAACGAGTTATTATTGCATGCAAGCCTAAGTCGTTAGATGTAAGCGAAGGGAAACCGAGTCTGAATAGGGCGCTTTGAGTATGCAGTAATAGACCCGAAGCGGGGTGATCTAGGTATGGGCAGGCTGAAGGCGGCGTAACAGTCGCTGGAGGGCCGAACCCACTAGTATGGCAACACTAGGGGATGACTTGTGTCTAGGGGTGAAAAGCCAATCGAACCCCGTTATAGCTGGTTCTCCGCGAAAACTATAGAGGTAGTGTCTCATGTGTTCGTTGTTGGGGGTAAAGCACTGAAATGGCTAGGGGGAGTAAAATCTTACCAACCCATATCAAACTCTGAATACCAGCAAGTCATAGCACAGGAAACAGTCCATCGGTGCTAAGGTCGGTGGACGAGAGGGCAACAGCCCAGACCGCCAACTAAGGTCCCCAAATGATGATTAAGTGGGAAAGTGAGTCGAGATTCCAAAACAACCAGGATGTTGGCTTGGAAGCAGCCATCGTTTAAAGAAAGCGTAATAGCTCACTGGTCTATTAGAGTTTCGGCAACGAAAATGTAACGGGGCTAAAATCATCTACCGAAGTTGCGGGTGCGTCGTAAGACGTGCGGTAGCGGAGCATTCTGTAAGCCTGTGAAGGGCAAGCCGCGAGGCGACCTGGAGGTATCAGAAGCGCGAATGTTGGCATGAGTAGCAGCTAATCAAGGTGAGAAACCTTGACGCCGTAAGAGCAAGGGTTCCTATCCAATGTTAATCAGGGTAGGGTGAGTCGACCCCTAAGGCGAGGCCGAAAGGCGTAGTCGATGGGAACACGGTTAATATTCCGTGACCTGCTGGTGAGTGACGAATTGCGTATATTGTTTTACCTTATCGGATTGGTGATGCAGTGAAGCAGTTCCGGGAAATAGCCCCAGCGTATAGATCGTACCCAGAACCAACACAGGTGCTCGAGTCGAGTAGACTAAGGCGGTTGAGAGAACTATGTTGAAGGAACTAGGCAAAATGCATCCGTAACTTCGGGATAAGGATGACCTGTTTCAAGGCAACTTTAATCAGGTGACACAAACCAGGTGGGGGCGACTGTTTACTTAAAACCCAGGTCTCTGCTAAATCGTATAAGATGATGTATAGGGACTGACGCCTGCCCAGTGCTGGAAGGTTAAGCAGAGGTGTGCAAGCATTGATGTGAAGCCCCAGTAAACGGCGGCCGTAACTCTAACGGTCCTAAGGTAGCGAAATTCCTTGTCGGGTAAGTTCCGACCCGCATGAATGGCGTAACGATCTCCACACTGTCTCCAACATAGACTCAGCGAAATTGAATTCTCGGTGAAAATGCCGGGTACCCGCAGCTAGACGGAAAGACCCTATGAAGCTTTACTGCAGTTTCGTACTGGCACTAGGACTCATTTGCGTAGGATAGGTGGGACGCTTTGAAGGGCGGATTTTGGTTCGCCTGGAGCGGTTGGTGAAATACCACCCTGATGTGTTTTAGTGTCTAACCCGCGTTCTTGAAGCAGGGCGGGGGACAGTGCGTGATGGGCAGTTTGACTGGGGTGGTCGCCTCCCAAATCGTACCGGAGGCGCGCGAAGGTTTGCTCAGGCTGGTCGGAAATCAGCCGGTGAGTGCAATGGCAAAAGCAAGCCTGACTGCAAGGAGGACACTCCGAGCAGAGACGAAAGTCGGTCATAGTGACCCGGTGGCTCCACATGGAAGGGCCATCGCACACGGATAAAAGCTACTCTAGGGATAACAGGCTGATGCTACCCAAGCGTCCATAGCGACGGTAGTGTTTGGCACCTCGATGTCGACTCATCGCATCCTGGGGCTGGAGCAGGTCCCAAGGGTATGGCTGTTCGCCATTTAAAGCGGTACGTGAGTTGGGTTAATAACGTCGTGAGACAGTTAGGTCCCTATCTACTGTGGGCGTTGGATATTTGAGCGAACTTGACCTTAGTACGAGAGGACCGGGTCGAACGAACCTCTGGTGTACCTGTTGTCGCGCCAGCGGCACTGCAGGGTAGCTATGTCCGGAACAGATAACCGCTGAAAGCATCTAAGCGGGAAGCTGGTCGCAAGATGAGATATCCCCATGAGTTCAGTTCTAGACTAGGACATTGATAGGTTGTGTGTGTAAGCCCTGCGAGGGGTTTAGCTTAACAATACTAATCGAACCATTGACTTTTTATCTTATCGTATGATTTTTATCAAACGAAATGCTTGAAGAGAACGTTGAAAGATTCTTGACAATAGATTTTGTAAGATTATAATGATGTTCGCTGGATTTAATTCTGGTGATTATAGAGCGGATGTCACCCTCTGTTCCATTCCGAACCAGACAGGGAAAAGCCGTATCGCCGATGGTACTTTGGCTTAAGCCACGGAAGAGTAGGTCGTCGCCAGAATTAAATCCAGATAGATATAAAAACCGAATTTTATCCGCCCGCGTGGCGGTTTTTTTGCCCCATAAAAGTAAATTTAAAAATCGTGTTAAATCGCATATGAAACAAAAAGGTTTTTATAATGTTAATTTTTGATCGTTTTATAACACCTAATTTGAAAAAACTTATCACAGTTTTCAAATGTGATCAGAATGGTTGTTATACACACAAAACATATAATTCTTTGTTGGAAATGCCAGAACAAGAACGTGCGGAATATATAATAAATGAATTTGGTGGTGTTGGTTCTGAGGCTGTCGAAGAACAAATCTTGGCGCGGTATAATTATGCTAAGGAAACCATAGCGCAGAAAAAACATAACAAATATCAATCTAAAGAATTTTGTTAATATATTTCATCGCCCTTTTGGGCGTTTTTTTATATATTCAGAAAATATTTTGCAGCTTCGCCAATAATAAATGCAATTAAAGATACTGCCAGGCAAATTGTTAACATTTCATAAAAATGTTTAGAAAATTGATTTTTTCTGTAAAAAATAAAATTAAATAAGTAAATTATAAATATAACTGTAATAAATACAAATAAAAGTGCCATCATTCTATTATAAAAAATTATCAAAGGTAAAATTAAAAATGCACACGTTGCCATATATGCTGTAGCTGTATAGATTGCTGCGTGGATAGCATATTTTTTGTTAATGGTTTTTACTGCCAAGTAATTTGCTGCACCCATAGATAAACTGGCTGTTATAGATGCTATTATGCATGATAAAATAATTATATTTGTATCTGTAAAAGCAAATCCTAAACCTGCAATCAACCCAGCTAATGATACAATAGCATCGTGCATACCAAGAATTATAGATGCGCGAAAATCAAATTTTTTATTCATAGTGTGTTTTTACTATATTTATTGTTTTATAACACCAGGTAGAAATTCATTTTTGACAATTTGATTTTTTTGTATTTTTTAGTTGCGTATTGAAAAATATGTTATACAATTCTAGAAAATGCGGAGAGAGAACAAACGAAAAAGGTTAAAAAATGAAAAAATTTGTTCTTTTGTCTTTGTTTGCGGCTTTGATTTCCAATTTTGCAATGGCCGATGCTTATAAAACAACAATATCAAATTGTGATGATGCCGAAATGCGCGCTGCTTTGGATCGTGCGGCGGCTGAAAGTCGTGCTGTTATCACAATTGTTGAATGTGAAGATGAAAATACTGTGAAAACAGCAACTCAAACACGTACTCAAACATGGGATAATTCATATGTTGATTCTTGTGATACTTGCGGTTGCTGTAATCCACCAATGGAAGCTGTTGTGAAACGTGATTATTTTGTTCGTGAAACTGTCCAACAATATAGACCGGTTGTTAAATATATTCCTGCTGGAACATATACACGCGTAAGACGTGCATATCGCTATTAAAAAACAACCCCGCCAAAAAGGCGGGGTTTTTCAACGCCCCCTAACCACGGTAATGAGGCATTGATGGTCTACAACTCAACCCGCCGTCGAAATAATTTTCTTTGGGGTTGCCGTGTGTCATAGACAAAACAGATTATATGTTATTTTACGTTTCGTTGCTATAAGTATGATTTCTTAGGTTTTTTATCAAGAATAAAAAAATAACCCCGTCTGAAATTTTTAGGTCCAGACGGGATTTTTTGATGTTTTATACACCTAGGGTGCAAAAGCATCAAGTGTTTACATAACCCATTTTTATTTTTTTAGGGGTGTCTTTTATGTAAACACTTTGATTATATGTTATTCAACAATGATTTGCTATGAGTATGAATTCTTAAAAAAAATTAAAACTTATATCCAACAGACAATCCTGCGAAATTAAAACCTTCGTTTGCAGGAGTAAAATTGCCATTTGAAAAATGAATAGTAAATAATTCTATATACCAATCATTAGATATGTTTTTACCAATAAAAACTTTTTCACCAAATACCAAACGGCTTTCCACCCATCTATCGCGATTATCGCGCATATATGGACCAATACCGATTCCAAAATACCAATCTTTGTATTGCAAAAGAGCAGTATCTACAGAAATACCCATTGAAAAGAAACTTAATCCCTGGCTTGAATTATAACCAAAATTCTGTGTCATATTCAAATTTAACCGTGAATCAAGTCTAAAAAATTTTATAGGCTGACTATATTGTAACATTACAAAAGTTTGCGGATCAAAATCCCAAAGTCCAGGTTGAATTAATTTTAATAATGACCCAGACCCCACACCCTGGGCAGCATACAAAGTGATAGAATTTATTTTGTCGCCAAACATAATGTTGGTTTCCCCAATTGCAGGCGTCGCGATAATCAAAGCAATCAAAGATATTAAATATTTTTTCATCGTATTGGAATCATAGTCTTAAAAATTTTTTAATACAAATAAAATCTATTGGATTTTATGCTTATCATATTATTTTTGTTATTTACATAAATCTTGAAAAATGTTATACTTTCAGTAAGTGAAGGTTATTGTTAGCAATATTTGCCGGAAAATCGGCATTTGTTGCTTGCGATAAAAGGGCAGGAGATTTTTCTATGAAAATTCGTATCAATGCAAATTCTTGTAAAAATGCGATGGGGACATTGTTTTTGTTGGCGACAGCTTTCTTTGTCTGTTCAACATTTATTTCTATGCGTTCTGTTTTTGCAGATCCTATCGCACCAAATAACACGAATTTAACGCAATCTGGGCGTCAAAGTCCGCGTTCAAATAAATCTACGTCTAATCGGACGTTGTCTCGGTCAACTATATCGCGGACAACGAATGCTACGACACAACCAACGACTAATAAATCGGCGGTATCACGTGGTGTTGCATCAAGAACTGTTTCTTCTCGTTCTGGTGTTGGAACACGTGGAACTGATATTGCAACATCTGCCACATCACGTGGTGTTTCTGCAAGAACGCAAAGTTCTGCAACGCGTACATCAAATAATCGTGCAATTCGTGCAAGAACAGGTTCAACAACATCACGCGTTGGGGTTTCTGGTTCGCCTATGGCATCAGGTGGCAGCCGCGCCAGCACTTCAACATCGTATTCATACCTGTCCAGCAAATTATACACGGGCAATTATTCAAATATAATTGATTCATCGACTGGTTTGATTGCTGCAGATGCATATTCAAATTGTATGGATGCATATTATACATGTATGGATGAAATTTGTGTGGCGCGCAGTGCGACCAAGGGTCGTTGTTCGTGCGCTGGGCGTGCAACTAATTTCTTGGCGGCAGAAGATGCGCTGGAAAAAGCAAACGAAGAATTAATCGTGTTATCTGGTCAATTGTCTTTGTTGATTGCAACCAAGGGCAAAGGCGATGATTTGGCGGCTGCGTTTTCTTTGACCGATGCTGAAAAGGTTATGAATTGTGTATCTTGGAAAGAAGCCACAGATAAAAAAGAATGGTATGAAACTCATCCGACGTATACCAGTGCGAATTCCAATGTATTGGTACAATCATCATCGTATAACAATCCACCATATTATTGCACAAACAATAATTTTGGTTTTGACATAGGTACTATTGATGGTTCTGGGTCTGATATTTTGGCACAGTTAAAGGCCTGGGCAGACGCTAAAGATTTGGCAAAACAGTATACAACAGATGATACAAACAATCTGTTAAATCAATTTACGTCCATATCTGGCATCGTTGATGCGTTGTCTGGTATAACTTTGGAAGTAGATTCTGAAACCGCATCTCTTGATTCTTTGGCAGATAAATGGGGATATAAATTATTTGAATATGCGCATAACAATGTTTGTGGTCGTGTTTTGGATTCTTGCTTTAACGGTATTTACGAAGGTTGTGGAAATCCAGGAACCTTAACAGATTCTGACGGCAAAACGCACTCTAAGTGCGCAACATCTGCCACGACTAATTGTCCATTTAATTACAACAGTTATATTTCTGTTGATGGAACAACTGGGGATGTCGTTTTGAATGAACGTGGATCCAGCAGTGCATCAATTGCATCAACATCAAATTGTTTTGGTTATACTACAACTACGACTGGTACCCGGACAGGAACAACTGCATCATCGTCATCTGATCCGTATGTTTCATTGCGTGGCCCGGTTGCAGATGCGCGTCGTTCAATTATGCAGAAATACTTGTTAGATGCGAACGCTGCGTGCGATAGCTATGGCAGTGCGTTGAAAACAACCGCCCAGAATATTAACTATCAAAAGATTGCTGCAGAACAGGCTTTGCAACAAAAACGTCTTGAATTTGTTCAAGAAGAAGAAAATAGAGTTTTGTCCGAAGCAACAACTGCGGTGGATAATTTCAACGAATGTATCAGTGAAATCTGGGATTGTTATGAAAACTTTGCAGAAGAAGAATCTTGGACAACTGCCAGAATCAAAGCATACTGTGCTCAGGTGTCTCAGGTTCCGCATTGTTATGAAACTATGATTTGTTCACCGTTGCAATCACCATTGGTTGCAGTTATTGATAAACAAGATACCACAAATTGTAATTATACTGATGATTACCAAACGAATACTTGTCGTAATGTTGTGACAATAAGTGAAATCTTGTATGGCACAGGTGCAAGTGTATCGGCTGTATCAGCTGTAACACCACTTACTTTTGGTTCAAAGTATAATTCCAACGTAATACGTGAATTGTGCTTGCAATCGGCGTTACAATCGACAAGCGGTACGCTGTGTGATTCAAGTGATAGAAATTGCTTGCGTGGGTGGAAAAAACCAGAAAGCACATCTAATAATTAAAAAACAAACCGCCGATACGGCGGTTGTTTTTTTGCTGATTTTTTTCGCCAAGATATATGTTCTGCTTTACAGAATTTTTTTTTTATGGTAAAATAAAAGCACGAGAGAATATGAAATCATTATCGCGTATTTTGGCAATATGTTTGTGTTCTGCGCCCTTTGTTAATGGGGCGTGGGGCGTTGTTGCATCAACATCTGGTTCTAATTTAACCGCCTATACCCCTAGCAATGCATACAATAACCAATGGGCGACGCTTTCAAATTCGCGTGGTGATATGGCGGCCCCAACGGCAAAGGCTGATTTTGGCAATTGTAATGCATTAATTTTGCGTTGTGCGCAACCGAAATGTGGTAATGGCGGTTGTACAGATATGAACGTCGCTGGCGCGATAGTTGCGGGCTGTGTACAATCTAATAAAAGTTGTGAAAAATACGGCGATGATTTGGTGTCGTATATGTCTGCCCAGTTGGTGGCGAATTCAAATGCAAAAATAAATGCCCAGAATGCCGCTGCAGCACAAGCCGCCGCTGCTGCGCAACAGGAACAAATTACGGCTATGCAGACCCAGATGCAACAGCAAATGGCACAGATGCAACAACAGATGGCACAACAAAGTGCCCAAATGCAGCAGCAAAACGAACAGACGCAACAACAGATTCAGGCGGCACTGGATGCTCAGGCACAACAGAACCAGGCTGCATTGAATAATATGGCATCGGCTGCAAGTGCTGCGAATGCGGCGTCTGCAACGACTATACCTGGCCAGCCGACAGATTCCGGGATTACATCATATCAGCAAGAGGCTGTTGATCGTGGCATTTCAACCGATATTTTGGAACGCCAAACAATTACCGGCCAAATAATGACTGAAATCGAAGACGCTGAAAATTCTTTGAAAGAGGTTAAAACCGCAATGGTTGACGCATTTGAATATGCAGGCTGTGATTCGCGCGGTAATAATTGCACGGGGCCAAAGCGTATAAAAAAATTCCGTGAACGTGCATTGAATTTTATCGACCCATACGACAACGTTATTGATAAAATTGATGATGCTTTGTCTGATGCCCAGGTTGTCGGGGTTGATTTATCCGAAATATATTTATTGTTAAATAATTCTTGCAATCGCTGGGGTAAATATTTATGTCCTCAGGGTACTGTGGTTTATGATACTGGCGACAAGGGTCAAAAAACATCGCCAAAGGTATGTGATTCTTCTTCACCGACAAGTGGGTATAGTTTATGTGTAAATAATTGTGCTAGTACTAATTTATCAAATTTAGCTTTGATTGGTGCATCTGTGGGCGCATCTTTTATGACAAACGGGATGATAAATATGCCTATGCCACAATTCAATTCAAATAATTTTAATCCATCTTTGATGTCAGGGTGTTTGTCTGAATGTGCAAAGAATTTCTGCCAGCCTTGTACCCCGATTCAGGCGTTAACAAATAATGACGAAGTTTATATTGGTTGGGTTAATGCAGAAACGACATCTGATGAAAATCAAACTGTTGTTGCGTGTATGTCAAGTGCTTTGGATGATTCATATATTGGCCGTCGTTCAAAACGTAAACGTGGTGTTGGTATTGTTGATATAGATTTGCTTGAAACCTGGTTAAGCCAGACAGAGCCAAGTTTAAAAACCAATAAGGGTCCGGACCAGTTTATTAATTACTGTTTCCCGGCAAACGGTGATTTGGACAATGTAGAAACCACGTTAAGCAAGGCTTCGCTAAGTAAATCTATTGTGAAAGATTATCCGCTTTGTGTTGAAGATTTGGGTAAGGTTAAAGGTGTTAACAAACTTAACGATGACGAAGGTTGTTCGTATATAAGCCCTATATATGCGCTTTGTGATACGCATATGTATAATGTCGGCAGAACAGATCCCAAAGATTTAAAAGACACCAATCTTAAAGGTACAATCAAAGAAATAGTTGCGCTTAAATCGACTGTTGTTGCGCAACAGATGTACAAACAATACGAATTTTTGGCGGCAACATTGCGTCGTCTGAAAATACATTTGGAAAAATCTGTGTTGTCTGCAAATTTACAGGCGGCTGGTGGCTTGTCCAATGGCGGTTCTTCTTCGTCTGGCGGATTATCAACAGTGGATGATGATGATAAAAATGTGGTTCTTAAAGGCGCTACAAATTGTTCAGCAATAATGGATTTTGATCAGTTTGTAACGTGTTTGCAATCTAATGTTTCGCTTATTACCACACACGCAAATAGTGATACTACAAACGCGTGTAAACAATTGCAATATACTCTTGAGCAAGCAAACACTAGGTTTTCTGTAGAGGGGTATCCGGATGGTAAAACAACAACTAATGGTAATGGTTCAGGTTCGTGGAAGTATTGTGCAGAAAAAAAATATCTTGATCAGGCAGGTGAAAAAAATTGCAAAGGCTCTAAGAAAAAACAAGATATTATAAATTGTGCTAATGAAATATTGACCCACGCTGCAGCGATTAAAAGTGATAAAAACAGATATAATCACGGTGGTATTTATATCCCGGGACTTAGTCGTTAACACTAAAAACTTATTTTGCCGCCATTATGGCGGTTTTTTTATTGCTTTTTGCGATGTTAAATATTGTTTTTTTACAATCTGCATAAATTTTTATGCAAAAGTGTTGACTTTTTGCGTTTTAAATGTATACTTTGCATAAAGTTTTCGACAAAATGAAAATTTTAATTGAACAAGAAATATAACAAGAGAAAGAAAATGTCTGAAATTGCAATCTTTCAAACCGGTGGAAAACAATATCGTGTGGCCGAAGGTGATATTATCAAAGTTGAAAAACTTAATGCCACAGGCTCGGTAGAATTCGACCAGGTTTTAATGGTTGGCGACAAAGTTGGAAATCCATATATCAAAGGTGCCAAGGTTGTTGCTGATGTTATCGAACAAAAACGTGATGATAAAGTTTTGGTGTTTAAGAAAAAACGTCGCCAGAATTATCGCAGAACTGCCGGTCATCGCCAGTTTATCACTGTTTTAAAAATTAAATCAATCAAGGCCTAACAGACCCATTTTAGATGAAGGAGTTTAACTATGGCACATAAGAAAGCTGGTTCTGCATCAACAAACGGACGCGATTCAGCCGGACGCAGATTGGGTGTGAAGAAAAGTGGCGGCAGCCGCGTCATCCCAGGCAATATCATCATTCGTCAACGTGGAACATCTGTTCACCCTGGATTGAATGTTGGTATGGGCAAAGATCATACTTTGTTTGCAAAGATTGCCGGCATAGTGACGTTTAAACGCGGAAATGGTGACCGTAAAACTGTATCGGTTGTTCCAGAAGAAGCGAAAACAACAAAAAAATAATTTAAAAAAATATTTTTTTCACCGCCCATCTTGGGCGGTGTTTTTTTTGTTTTGCCAGATGTTTGTTTACAAATGTTCTTTTTTTCAAATCGCTTTTGTGTTATAATTATTCAGACAAATGAAAAAGATAGTTTCGTATTTTTTTCTGGCTGTTTTTGTTGCCGCCAACGCGTTTGGTGGGTCTGATGTTGTTATATCACGTGCAATTCCTGGCAAAGCGCCTGCACCAGAAAATACAGATATCGAAACAGATGTTGATGTTTCTGTAAATCGTGCGGCACGGCGTGTGAATACAAATGCGAATAAATCTGAAAATTCTGAATCTAAAACGACTATTTCGCGCAGCACGCGTGTTCCGCAAAAATCTGGGAATATCGTTTCGCGCAACACGCAAAAAAACGAAAGCAATGTTGTTTCACGCAGTGGTCAGCGTGCCAATAATAATCGCGCCAGTGCCGAAGATGCTATGAATACTGTTGGTCGTAATGCACGAACCGAAGCTGCCAGTATGAACAATCAAGCCGCTGTGCGTCGTGCAGGAATTACACTGCGTGCCACAACGGCAGAGGTTGGCGGACGTGCTAAAATCGCAGGCAGCGATGCACAAACTGGTTCCAATATTGATGAACAGGTGCGTAATGTGCACGGGCGTGCATCCATTTTATCTTCGTCTTCGAAAAAACAAATAACACCAACTGCAGAATCTATTTCAAATGCCAAAGAAATTTTGGAACGCACTGCGGATTTGAACAGTACTTGTCAACAGCAATATAATGAATGTATGGATCAATTTTGTGCTGTGGTTGATGCAAATCAAAAACGGTGCAGTTGTTCTGCAAATCTGGCCCGCTATGCCAAGGCACAACAGGCGGTTGAAGATGCTAATGCTGAATTAAACGATGTTGCACAGCGTATTCGTTATGTTGGATTGTCTGCAGATGAAATTCGTGCAATTTTTTCTGCAACAGAAGCGGAACTAGCAATGTCTAAGACTAAAGACAACACGAAGAATCGTTCTTTGTTGGATGATATTGCTGATATGATACAGGATCCTACGTCGGCGACAACATATACGTCTACGTCTGATGGTGCGATGATTCTGGATATGGATTTTGATTTTTCTTCAAATGATTCTTCGGATTTATTCGGATTAGATTTTTTCAATCAATCAAATGATATTTCTAGCAAACGTGGCAAAGATTTGTATAAAGAAGCAACCAAGCGTTGTAAAAATGTTCTTAATCAATGCAAGGATGCGGGTGGAACTGAATCTCAAATAACCGGAAATTATGATTTAGCAATTGATAAAGATTGTATCGCATATGAACAAGGACTTGAAAAATTAAATCAACAATTGGTGTCTAATGTACGCAGTGCGAATTTAATGTTGCAAAAGGCGCGCCTGGCTGTGTTGGAAAATAAAAATGAATATGATGTCAAAGGATGCGTTGGTGCACTTGAAACTTGTATGTTGGATGATATGGTTTGCGGTGATGATTATCTGAAATGTCTGGACCCAACAAAACGATACATAGACGAAAACGGCGAAGTTGTTTTGGGCAGAAATCTTGGTAATATTACTGCGTTTATGGAAAATTATAACAATGCGAATATAACTAGTGATTTTATCAAGGCATCTGCGCGTGATTTAACTTGTTCAAATGGCGATGGGGCATGTATCGTAAATTATTTGATGTCTAAGATTGGAACAGGCCAAACAGTCAGAGATGGTGGATTATGTCGCGCTGTGTTGGATAAATGTCAACAATATACATATTCTGGGAATACTGCCAAGACTGCAAAGTATGAACCGTATAATGATGTTGTTATAAATTATATTCAACGCGCAATGGTTAATATCAAGGCTGCCCAGGCACGTATTATTTCTGATTATGCATCCAAATGTATAGCAGATATTTCAACCTGCTATAATCAACAAATGAACCAGATAAATTCATTAAGCACGACTGCAAACGTGAACAATATATACAGCATTATGACAGGTGCGTGCTATAATATCGCGCTGACTTGTGGGTATGCTGTGTTTATGTATGATGCAGATATTGGTGCCCAGGTTAATGCTGCAGGTTCTGAAAGTGAACGTCAAATGATTTTGATACGGGCGATTTCTGATTTGTTCTATCAATCGTTATTGTGCCCAAGCAATTCGACATTTGTTGCCCAAGAACAAACCATATCAGCCAACAGAACAATCGGCGGTTATGCTAATACGCGCTGTCAATGTGATGAAGGTTATACTGTGTGGGGTGGTGCGTGTGTTGCAACGTGTGCCGATACTGAATACCGCAACAGTTTGGGTATATGTTCTGTTTGTGGTGAAGGGATGAGGCCGACTAATACCAGTGGCCGAAGCACAACTGAAAATAATGCATGTGTGTAATCTGCTGCATCTGGCTCTGGAACTGCGTCTGGTTCTGGAACGGTATCTGGCGTCGATGGACGTATTTAAAAAAATCAGGCATTTTGCCCGATTTTTTATTTGTTTAATATTTTTTCCATAAATTCATCGTGAATTTTTAATTCATCCGCAGGAATTTCAAATGTTCGTTTTGGAAAATCACCACCAATCTTTGGTGTTTTTAAAAATGCATCATGTTGAGCGTCCATAAATTCATTTATATCTTGCGCTGGGGCTGTGTTTTCCAATTCCAAATACACGTGCGCCAAAATTTCAGCGTCAATCAAAGCACCGTGTGCATCTGCACGTGCAGTCAATGAAACACCAAACCATTTTGCCAATGCATCCAAAGTATAACTTTTTGGACCATACACACGATTCCGAGCGATTACAATAGAATCCAACATTTGGCTTCGTGGAATTGGTTTTAAATTTAATTTATTTAATTCATAATTTATAAAAGGAAAGTCGAAATCCAGCCCATTATGTGCAACAATTTGTGAATCACCAATGAATTCTAAAAATTTTGGCGCAACTACAGACATTTTTGGTTTGTCTTCCAAGAAAGCATTTGAAATTTTGTGAACCATATAGGTTTCGGGTGGAATAATTTTGCCCTCTGGGTTAATATATTCGTGGAAAGTATTATCGGTCAATTTTCCATCTATTAATTCCACAGCACCAATTTCAATACACCGGTCGCCACGTGCATATTCAAATCCTGTGGTTTCAATATCAAAGCAAATTATTCGTGTCATAATAAAACCGTTATTTTCAATAAAATGATTGTATAGAAAACTTTTATAAATTACAATATGGAAAATCGATAAAATGTCTTTGGATTATATGGAAAATTTAAATGCTGAACAAATTCAGGCCGTAACCACGTTGGATGGCCCTTTGTTAGTATTAGCAGGTGCAGGAACCGGAAAAACACGCGTTTTAACATCACGAATTGCGCATATATTAAATGAAAACAGGGCAAACGCCTGGCAGATATTGGCTTTGACATTTACTAACAAAGCGGCAAATGAAATGCGTTTTCGGGTTGCACAATATCCGGCTATGTCACATTTGTGTCGTGATTTGTGGATGGGAACTTTCCATTCAATATGTTTACGAATATTACGAACAAATTACGTTTGCGCTGGATTGCGACGGGATTTTTTAGTTTTTGGCGAAGATGATCAAAGGGCTGTTCTAAAACGTGTTATAACAAATCTTGGATATGATACAAAAGAATATAGTCCGTCTGATTGGGTGGAAAAAATATCTGGGATTAAAGATAAAGGTATTACTGATTTTGCAAAAATGTCGCTGGGCGCGACCAGTCAAAAAATATTGGCCGAATATAACGCAGAATTGACCCGTCTTAACGCGGTTGATTTCGGAGATATAATCTTACGCGTATTAAAATTATTCGAATCACAGCCTGAAATTTTAAGCAAATATCAACATCAATTTAAATATATTATGGTTGATGAATTCCAAGATACTAACGGCGCCCAAATGGCTTTGCTAAAAATCTTAACCAAAGACAGCGAAAACCCAAATATTTGCTGTGTTGGTGATGACGATCAATCTATATATTCGTGGCGGGGTGCCGAAATAAAAAATATATTGGAATTTGAAAAAACTTATCCTGGGGCAAAAATAATAAGATTAGAAACTAATTACAGAAGTTCTGGCAATATATTGGGGGCAGCGAATTCTTTGATACGTAATAATATGGGGCGCCTGGGCAAAGATTTACGCACAGCACCAAATAAAGATATAGGTGAACCCGTTTATGTTTTTACTTTGCCAAGTGATTGGGAAGAAACGCATTTTATATCGGATATTATTCTTAAAAACAGTAATAATATTTATTCTGATTTTGCGATATTGATTCGTGCTGGTTCGCTTTCACGAACATTTGAAGAAGATTTTGCTTCTAAAAATATTCCATACAGATTGATTGGTGCAACCAGGTTTTATGACCGTATGGAAATTCGTGATGCGATTGCATATATACGTTTGCTGGTTTATCCGTTTGATGATATATCATTTGAAAGAATTATATCAAAACCTGCGCGTCATATTGGCGCGGTGGCTATTTCAAAAATGCGTGCGGCAGGTGCGTATTTAATGCAGGGATTAAAAAACATAAAATTGTCTAAACAACAACAAGAATCGGTCAACGAATTTATAAATGCTTTTGATTTTGATTGGCAGAATATGGCGCCAAAAGATGCTGCGCAACAATTGCTTGAAAAATCTGGGTATATAAATATGTGGCGCCAATCAAAAGATAACGATGCAACCGAACGCATAGAACACATTCGTGAATTGATAAATAGTGTTATTTCAAAATATGATACTTTGGCTGAATTTTTGGAACACGCAGCTTTAATGATGACAGATGAAAATGACAATGAAATCGAAGATAAAAATACTGTGAACATTATGACAATTCATGCTGCCAAAGGGTTGGAATTTAACACTGTGTTTTTGCCTGCCTGGGAAGAAGGTATTTTCCCCAACGATAAAACAACCAAAGATGGCGACATAGAAGAAGAAAGACGTCTTGCGTATGTTGCAATTACGCGTGCGCGCCAACGTGCAGTTATAACAAATGCGATGGTTCGTTCGCTGTTTGGACAACGTCAATATCAAACCCCATCGCGATTTATTGGCGAAATAGACAAACGTTTTGTGAATAGCCAAGGTGGATATAATGCTGGGCAAAATTATACAAGTGTACGTCGTACCAATGTGGTACCAAAAACAGAAATAAAAAAATCAATGGTCGGAAAAATGGTTTCGCATCAACAAATGGGTACAGGTGTTATAATTGCTGAAAATGAAAATACATTTACTGTTGCTTTTAAAACCAAGGGTATAAAGAACGTTGCGCGTGATTTTATAAAAATAATGTAAACTATTTTTTCAACCAATCTTTGAAAATCATACTACCTATTTTCTTAGCGTCACCCCAAAGTGTTTTTGCATCACCCTGTAATTGTTTTCCAAATGAATTATCTATTTTGCCACCCAATTGCGTTGCCAATTCGTCTGCTTTGTTGGCCAGGTATAACACGAAACATCCGGTCAACAATACAGCCATCCCGGTTTGTGTTGAATAAGCTGCATTTGGTCGTATAGAAAGTGATAACAATGCCGCACAGATAGAAATAACAATTGCCAAACTTACGAAATACACAGTTGCATTGATAAACACCAAGATAACATCAGATAATTTTTTTGCATTAAAGATTTTTAATAATCCACTGAAGACTTGACCCATATAGTTAGATTCTTTTGTGGATGGCATTGCTTCTGCAATTGCAGTAAATGGCAGCATAAGTAATGTTAAAAATAAATCTGCAACAACACCTAATGTCATAAACGCATATTTGAAAATACATTTTATAAATATGAATATAGAAACAGCTCCAACAAATATTGCGGTTATACTATGCCCGAAACCATAAATTATCCATCTGAATCCCGCTGCTACAGCATGATAAAAATAAGTTGATATACGCCCAGGCAAACACATAATATTTGCGGCGGTGTTTGGATCTATTAACAATTGCGCCGATTGGTTATTACTGACATTATTTATATAATTTGTATTAACATAATTATGTATTGCTGCACAGGTATCTGGTATATTTGTTTCATATGTTTGTGCCACAGTATTCAAAATTAAATCTGAAAAGTATGTTCCTATATACATCACAGGACCAATCAATATGTTAAATATTCTTGCGGGTCCATAATTCAAAATTAATGCCCATACAGCAATAACCATACCTTTTTTGAACATATCATATAATACGACTTTGTAATCATTAGATTCGCGTATTAATTTATACGCTTCCAAAGCAATCCAAAACGCATACATAAGAAATAAGAATATAATCGTAAATCTAACCAAAGATAATTGTAAAACGTAATCAATGGCACTTAATGCTTTCATAAACATTAAACCCAGTTTAACTTCAACAGGAACAAATCCGGGTCGTAAATTATTTTCAAATTGTTGTTGGAATTGAACAACATCGCCAGTTATATTCTGGTTATATTGTTGCATATTATATTCATTTATCCAATTACCGTATTCTGTTATTTCACCTCTTGGCACATTATCATCAGCCAAACATACACCAGACACACAAAATATGCAAAAAATTCCGACAAATAAAAATTTTAAAAATTTGCGAATTTGCATTTTGTTATTTTCCTTTTTCAATTATTTTCTTTACACCATAATAAATTTTTTCTGGTGCGTTATACACAGTTTTTCCAGCATCTTTGACCCATTGGCCATAATCAAATTCTTTGCCGTCTTTGGCACTTAACAAAGAATCAATTTTTGGTGAAATAATCCAGAAATAAAGGAACGCGATACCAATCATAAATAACAAGAAATCAAATCCATCAGACATAAAAGCAAACGCATCTGGATATTTCGCTTCTACGATACGTTGCTGTTGACGGAAACATTGTTTAAATAAATTTCTGTCCATTTCTCCATTGACTAACGATACCTGTTCACAGGTTGAAAATGCATTCATAACAGACATTGTTTGTGCATCAATATTATTTGGTGTTGCTTCGCTTAATAATGGTGGCAAAATCGTAGTAAATCCATCCTGGGGACCTGGATAAAAACTGTCTGCAGAAAAGAACACAATTGCATATATTATGCAAATCTTTAAACTGATTTTTAATATAGAAACTGCAGAATTTACCAACATATTTATTGCAGAATTCATTAATCCTTTGGCCAGTCCCCAAACCTGTTCAAAACCAACCGCGGCTAACAAAAGCGGCATAAATATAATAATAAATACCAATTTGAAAATAATAGTTAAAACCTGGAATAATAAATCAAAACCTATTAACAAAAATATTATGACTAATCCCAATCCTGCCAGCCACGTAAACCCACCACCTGCACCGTCGTCATTTAAATCCATCCAAGAATAATTCATCAACGCAAATCCGCCACCTGCGCCCGCTAACATAACCGTATTTAAGTTTCCTATGACACACATAAATGGTTCCAACACAGGTGTTAAAACATCTTCTTCATTTTGTGCAATTGTTGCCATTTCGCACGTTTTGTTGCTTATAACCCCGGTTGCCGCCATAGATAACATTGACCCCAGATACATAACAGGTGTCACAGTTATATTTGTTATTGTTCGCAAAGCACTGGTTCCAGACCAATTTAATGCACCAATTAATGTCCCAGCAATTAAAATGCGAACACCCGTTTTCCATACTTTGTCAAACCATTTTGTAAAATCCAATTTTGGTTCGGCATCGGTTAAATCTTTTACATCTTTGCTGGTTGCTTGTTCGCGCAAAATTTGAACGGTATGTACAATCAAGAATATTCCAAAACCAATTGCCATCAATACCCATAAATTACGAACTAGGCCGGTCCAGAACATTTCTGTAGCACGCCCCATAACACCAAACAACTCTGCAATATAACCGCACAGAAAACAACCAGGAACCCCCAATTGATTATGTCTGCCTGCACCTATTTGTTGCATAAAAGTATCAACGCTGGTATACGACAAAGAAGCACCGCCAATAGATGAAGACAAATACCAAATACCGATGCCTAATGCAATTGCACCCATAACCAGTTTAAATGCTTTAGATATAAGCCATTTCTTTATCATATTTTTTGTGTTTCCTTTTGTTTACTTAGCAGGCTTTGATGCCTCTGGTGCAACAACGGTTTTTATAACTTCTTTGGTTTTATCTTTCACTATTTCGGTCAGTCTCCACATATTTTCGCCCATTTCTTTGGACAGACTATCTTCCTGGGAAACCCCGAATACAGACATAATTTTCTTTGTTATTTGTGGAACCTGATCCGCAATATATTTAATAACATACACCAACACAATCGCCCCAGAAATGGTTAACTGCATGGCATCAGAATTATCTAAATCAAAATCAAACAAAGATTCGTAATTTGTTGGCATAGCGTTTGGATCAAACCCATTTGAATGTAAATAACCACTTATTATCATCATAATAATAGTGTATGTTAAAATAGTCGATGCCACAGATACTATTGCGTTAATAAGTTTTTTTATTTGGCCAGAACCCAAGCTGCCACCCAGATTTTTCATCCACCCCGGTAAATCGGAAGCGTCTTTGAATATAAACAGCACCAAAGACAATGGAAAAAAGAACGCAAACATAGCCATAGCCACAATTATATCCATAAAGCAAAAAGAATATTTTATAAATAATTTGATGAAATTATATGTTAAAAACAAACCAATAAAACATACTATTATATGTCGAAATATTGCACCGGTACCAAACAAAGAACGTAAAGAAAACGCCTGGTCTATAATTTCTATACCAATTTTCACATATATTTGGAAATTAAGTAAACTCGTTTGAATCAACTGCAACAAAGTATCACGCAGTTTCGGACTAAAAAATCCATCATCACTTAATTGAATTGGTACATAATTACTGGTTGTTGGTGTGCCTTCGGGCAATATTGCCTTAGAATATTCCAGGGTCAAAGTTGCAACTGGTTCAAAAGTTATTTTTGATATAAATTTTGGAACCGTTAATCCCAGTGTTAACAAAGACAATGCAACCAACGCTTTTATTAAAACAGGCTTTACAGATTTTTGAAGAAATGGGTCGCCCATACTATTTTGCATATTTTTCCAAAATGCGCTGAAAATATAAAAAACAAATAAAATGCAAAATATGATAACACCAAAAATCATCAATCTGTCATACGCAGCAGCGGCACAATTAGATATAATTGCAAACAGCCTATCAAACACACCACACGTCCAACACGAAGACGTGCTGTTTGAATTTATTAAAGAATTAGCCAACTCTTGCATCTTATTTTATTTTCTTTTTTAAATCTTTACCCATTTCCCAAAGTTCCTTGGCTTTGCCTGGCGCAGCCTTTGCTTTGCCCCATATAGTTTTCGCATCGCCCGTCACATCATTATAAAGTGTGCGTGGTGTATCCTTTGTGTACATATCCAATCTTTCGCGCGTCATTTTGAAAATATTTTGCATCAAAAAGAACGTTAATATAGATGATAACCACAATATAGAATGTTGTCCAAATGTCATTGCTGAATTTGCCATAGTCGGAACATTTGATGATGCTGACCCACCAGCAGCCACATTAAACACAGATGTTGACCAATTAAACAATGCACGAACAATTGCGATATTTATACACAAAATAAAAGCGCACGCAATCATAGTTATCACCATCTTCTTTAACGAATCAATGATTTGATTAAATGGGGGCAATATATCAAACCATTTATCAGATTTTTTTGCCACCCACGCTAATACATTAAATGGGTACATGATAAGCGATAAACAAAAATCAAAAATTGCTTGGATAATAAGCAACGCCATAAACACATTTGCAGAAACAAATGCCGACACTAATAACATCCCAGTAATTACATTTAATATATTTTCTCCGCCGTGTGGGATAAGGGTTAACATCCCACGTAAACCCCGTTTCATAAAATCCAGACCATATTTAATAACGCGATTATTTTCTTTGGAAATTATGTACACAGGTTGAACCAAGAAATCACAACTTCTTTGTGAAATCCAACCCTGTTGCATAACTGATTCTGGACACGCAGGCGCATCTGTCGCTGAATTGCCAAGTGATGAATTGTTCACAGTTTTTAAAATACCTTCGGTATAAATCGCGCCGAATTCAAGAAAAGGATTAACCAACCATTCTGTCACGTATATAGGCTTTATTTGCAAAAGAATTATTCCAGCAATCAAAACACGCATACACGGTTTTGCAACATTTTCAGTTATTGACCAACCTGTGGCAGAACCGTCCCACATTTCGCCACCACCAGAAAAACCCATAAATGAAAGCCAATCTTTTGGTAAATACATTTTTACCAAAAACATAACTAAATAAAATCCTAAAAAAACATAAATCAATATGTAAATCAACCCATCACCATTGCCAACAAAATATTTATATAGTGATGTTGCAATATTCATCATAGATTCCAAGACCAATGGAACAAACGGTGCCATATTAAACACTTCTTCAAACCCGGCATACGCAGATTGCGTGAATAATATGCACACAAAAAACACCGAAAAAAACATCGGGACACTGCGAAAAATGTTTAATATTCTGGACATAAATTTATGTTTTCTTGGTTTTGTTTTTTTGATAACTGAATTATATCACATTTTGAAATTTTGTGGTATAATAAAAAGCAATGAAGACTTTAAAAAAATTTTGGGTGTTTTTGGTTGCTATGATGCCGATATCGGCGGGGGCTATTGCGCCCGTGGTTTTGGGATTGTTGGCTGGGGCAGCTGGAATCATAGGTGTTTCAATTTGGCGCAGCAATGCACCCGTTGATATGCAAAGTGCATTTGACTTTTTTTCATCTTGTTGGATGTGTCAGGTTTTTTCAGATGTTATGTTTTCTATGTCTAATTTATTACCAACTGTGTATAAAGCGTTGGGATTGGTTATGATACCATTTGCCATTACATTATTGGCGATATTCCTTGCGTGGCGTTTGGCATCCGGGATGATAAACGGCAAGATGGAGGGCGCTTCTAAAATCTTTGGTAATTTTGGAAGCTATACGGTTAAATTGACAGTATTGTTAACTTTGTTGTTAATTCCATTACCGCGCTTGATAACAAATGTATTAATAGAACCGGCTTTGACTGTTGGAACAACATTAGATTATGTCGTTTCGGATAATGATAAATTTTCAGAATGTATGATTGCAACCGCCATTGCAGATCCCGTTTCTGCATCGCCAGAGGTTGCAAAAACTGGGGCTTTTTCACCAAAATTACGACATCAGTTGGCGTGCGAAATTGCAAATATTCATCAATTGACAGGATTGGGAATGACGGTTGGTTGGACAATGATGAATATGTCGTTTGATCGGGATTATATGTATCAAATTTTATCGTCGATACCAATTTTTCCAAATGTTGTAGTGTTTTTTGCCGGATTTTTAGTGTTGGGTTTATTCTTTTATGCTTTGTTGCCAATACCGTTATATTTTTTGGAAATATTTATAAAATTATCTATGGATTTAATAATGTTGCCATTGATGTTGTTAGCGTGGATGTTTGATGCCGATGATTTTGCATTATTTCCAAAAGGTGGTCGAACGATTCGCCAAATGATAGATGATGTCCTGAATGCAATGGTTGGGATTGCTTTAACGGTTGTGTTTTTAACATTTGCTGCAATGTTTTTGAATGCTATATTTGGCAGTTGGACTGGGGCGAATCTGTTAGAACAGGCAATAATCAATAATGATTCGGAATATTTGATGGATGGCTTGATGATGAATAACGATAGTTTTATCACTGTCGTGCTTATGGGCATATTCATAGCGATGTTTATGACTATGATTCCACAGTTAACATCTATGTTATTTAAGATAAAGATATCAGATAAATATTATGAAACAGCTAAAAATGATTTTACTACATTATGGCAAGATCTTAAAAAAGCGGGCAACGCCATAAAAAAATAAAAAATCAAGTGCTTTATTTAACTTAGGCCACTTTTTTATCACAACCGAATCTGATATAATTCACACTGATGATAAGAAAGTTTCCGATTCTTTATTGGCCACATAAAACCGCTGGTGATATGGATTACCAGTTATCGCGCAAGGTTATAAATGCTACAACCGGTATTATGCCAGATGTTTTGGTGGATGATTTGGATATTGATGCGATTTTCGAAAAAAATGCCGAAGCAACGGTTTATTATCCTGTTTTTTGCGAATCGACCGGATGGTGGGGTGAATTATTGGGGGGCAGTGGTGTTATCGTTGAAAAAATAATTGTTTCCCCAGAATGCCAATTGATGGTTATTGTTGCAGAACAAAATGCTAAATTACACGGAAATAATCAGTTGCTGGCCGCGGAAATTCGCCCGGCCAGCTGTTTTTTCAAGAAAATGAATTCGTCTATTGCGACTGTGATGGATATGTTGGCAACTGATGCGGGAACGATTTTGGCGCTTTTTTCTGGTAAAAATCAAAACCAGTTTATAAATATCATTGAATCCACTGGAAATTCATATCTTGGCTGCATTGGACAATATTAGGCTAAGTTTATCTTGATTTTAATAAAAAAGCGGGTATAATCTTCGGGCTATAAAGTGTTTATATAAACAAAAGGATTTATGATGAAACAAGGAATTCATCCAGAATATCACGAAATAAACGTGACAACAACCGATGGAAAAACTGTAAAAATGTATTCTTCGGTAAAAAAAGATTTGGTTTTATCAACTGATAATTTGAATCATCCTGCGTGGACTGGCCAACGTAGCAACGAAGGTGTTAAGGGGAAACGTGCAGAAGAATTCAAAAATAAATTTGCTGGATTTAAATTCTAAAGCTGGGCTTTCACAATGGATTTGCTGATTAAAGGTTCAACAGAATTAAACAAAATGTTTGCGGCATTGCAAAATACCGCAGCGGGTTTACGTCGTGATTTCGGCGAAGTTGAAAATTTACAGCAATCTTTGCGCAGTGCACGTGATTTTGTTGCCAAAGCATCCACCAGAATCGAAGAAAGCATTTTATCAGATTTGCAACTGATTCGTCCGTCTGCAGGATTGTTGACTCCGAATGTTTCTAAAACTGGTGATGGGCGTGATGAATTTGTATTGGCGGTGTCTGGGTCTGCCAATTTTGTTCGTGGAAATTCACATTTTGCGATTTCTTTAGCACTGCGGACAAACGGTGAAACAAAAATTGCTTTGGTTTATTCTCCAATTGATGAACGTTTATATTATGCAGAAGCTGGCAGCGGTGCTTTTGTGTTTTCTGCATACCATTCTGAAAAAATACACGTTTCTAATTTAACAGAATCTTTTGATTGGACAATTGGTTATAATACCACGGGAACTCGGCCAATTATTGATGGTACTTCACGTGAAACAGGGTGTCCTGCATTGGATTTGGCGTGGGTTGCTGCGGGAAAAATGGATGGTTTTGTATCAGATCCGCTGGATTATGCAGAAATGGCGGCCGGTGAATTATTGGTTCGCGAAGCAGGCGGTAAAATTTTTGAACGTGCCGGCGATATAATTGCAACAAATGGTAAAATTGAATTATAAATATGACCGGCATCGCCGGTTTTTTTGATATTTAAAATCTTGCAAAGCAAAAATATTTAACATAAAATAAAACTTATGAAATTCAAAAGATTTTTACATCATGTTATGGCTGTTGTTTTTTGGTGCATAGTCGCCGGGATGGCTGGCATGGCCGGTTTGGTGTTAATATATGGACATGATTTACCAGATTATAAAAATTTGGCAACGTATGCGCCGCCTGTGGCTACACGTTTATATGCTGCAGATGGATCTTTGTTAATTGAATACGCTGCAGAACGTCGTGTGTTTATTGATTTTGAAGATATGCCCCCCCAATTGGTTAATGCATTTATTGCTGCAGAAGATCAAAATTTCTGGACACATCCTGGTATAGATATTCGTGGAATCGTTCGTGCCAGTGCAAACAATACAATGCGGTTGCTTGGATTTAACACTAAATTTACCGGGGCATCAACAATAACACAACAGGTTGCAAAAAATTTCTTTTTAACATCTGATAGAACAATTTCCAGAAAGGTTAAAGAGGCTATTTTGGCTCTGCGTTTGGAACGCAGTTTTTCTAAGAAACACATAATGACATTATATCTGAATGAAATCTTTTTGGGTGCGCGCGCATATGGTGTTGGGTCTGCAGCGTTAATGTATTTTAATAAACCGGTTAAGGATTTGACTTTGTCAGAATGTGCATTTTTGGCATCTTTGCCAAAGGCTCCTAATGACAGAAGTCGTGCCGAAGAACGCAGAAATTATGTATTACGTCGTATGGCAGAAGATGGTTATATCACAAAACAAGAAGCACAAACCGCAGCTGCAGAACCATTAAATATAAATTCTGGATTCACAGAACAGATGGAAATGGATTTTCAATATTTTGCTGAAGATGTCCGCAGAAAATTACTGGAAGATATTGGACGTGAAACTCTTTATAACGGTGGGTTGTATATCAAAACAACTATTATCCCAGAATATCAACGCGCCGCTGCTGCTGCATTGACCAAAGAATTAGATGCGTTTAATCAAAATAAGTCAGCAAATGAACCGAAATTACAAGGTGCAATAATTGCGATGAATCCGTATACTGGACGCATAGTTGCGATGACTGGCGGACGTTCTTTTCGTGAAACATCATTTAATCGTGCTACCCAGGCATATCGTCAGATTGGTTCAACAATAAAACCATTTGTGTATTTATCTGCACTTGAAAAGGGCTATAGTCCACAAACATTGATTCTGGATGCACCAATTGTTGGTTGGCGCGAAAATAACAAAGAATGGAAACCTGAAAATTTTGATAGAAAATTTTTAGGAAAGATTCCGTTGCGATTTTCTCTGGAAACATCTCGTAATGTACCAACTGTTCGATTGGTGGAACAAATTGGTGTCAAAGATGCAATTGAAACTGCACAAAGATTTGGTGTATATCCGCAAAACCTGGATGCATCAAGATTAAATGAATCTTTGGCATTGGGTTCTGGTGAAACAACATTGGAAAAATTGGTTTTGGGGTATTCTGCATTTGTTAACGGTGGGTATGCAATAAAATCCAAAATGGTCGATTATATAGAAGACAGACACGGTAATGTGTTGGGGGGTATGCCAAATACACAGATAGAATGGAATTCTTCGCTTTTGCCACCAGAATCAAACGAAAGGACAGAACCTTTATCTGATGCGCAAAGTTTATACCAGATAGTTTCTATATTACAAGGGGCTGTTGAACGTGGAACTGGTAAACAGGCACGTGTTCCGGGACATACTATTGCTGGTAAAACAGGAACAACGAACCAGGTCAAAGATGTTTGGTTTGTTGGTTTTTCTAAAAATTTAATTGCCGGGGTTTATTTGGGATATGATACACCACAACCGCTGGGCAGTGGGGCGGGGTCGCATATGGCGGCACGTGTTTTTTCTGATTTTATGAAGGTTGCATTGAAAGATGAAAGCAACCAACCATTTCCTGTGCCAGATGGTTTAACATTTGTTCGTGTTAATCGTAATTCCGGGATTGCTGCATCCCAAGATCCAAATGGCGTTATTATAAATGAAGTTTTTAAACCAGGTCAAACCCCAAACCCAATGAAGAACAGTGGTGATTCTGGTGAAAAACCAACGTTGGGTGGAATATTCTAGATTACGAATTTTTTTATATTCGTTTGTTTGAATATTCTTTTATGGTAAAATATCTGTATCGATAAAGGAAAGGAGTATTTTATGCTGACAGATTATTTAATAAATCGTGGTTATCAATTTTTTCTGAGTGGTTGGGTTCAATTTGCAACTGCATTTGGAATGTCTTTTTTGATAATGTTGATTTTCGGAAATAGTTTTATTCGTTTTATGCATAAAATTCAGGGCAAGGGTCAACCAATAAGTGAAAATGTCCCAACTCAACATCTGACAAAAGCTGGTACACCATCAATGGGTGGTATCTTGATAATTGTTTCAATATTGGTTTCAGCGTTGTTATTTATGCCAATGCATAATTCAACAGGTTGGATTGCGCTGGCATCGCTTTTGATGTTTGCAGTTATTGGTTTTATGGATGATTATAAAAAAATCAAAAGCCAATCAAAAAAAGCTGCAAATGGTCTTTCACCTGCTATGCGTTTGGGGCTAGAGGCAATATGTGTAATTATCTTGGCATATTTTATAAATAAAACTATGCCGGGATATGTGCCAAATTTATCTATTGTTTTGGGTTCCAGTATAATTTTACCACTTGATAGTTGGAATATCGGATATGTATTCGGTATACCGTTGACATTGGGGTTTTTGTATTATGTGTTTGCGTATTTTGTAATATGTGGTTCTGCAAACGCCACAAACATCACAGACGGTCTGGATGGTATGCTGGCAAAATTGTATCTGCCTGTGTTAATAGTTTTGGTCGTTGCTTTGTATGGTGCAACACGTATAGGATTTATGGATGCGGTAATGTTTTTACCAGAAGCCAGCGCGCTTTATGCATTACTTGGTGCCGCTTTTGGTGGTGTTCTTGGTTTTTTATGGTTCAATGCTAAACCTGCATCTATATTTATGGGCGACGTTGGATCTTTGGCGTTGGGCGGATTTATGGGAACTGTTGCAATGTTGCTTAAATCAGAAATTATTATGGGTGTTGCAGCGGGCATGATGGTTTTGATTTTGTTATCTTCATTTATTCAAACAATGTATTTTAAATTTACTCGTAAGATGACAGGTACCGGGAAACGCATATTTTTGCGTGCGCCATTACATCACCATTTTGAAGAATTGGGGTGGCCTGAAACGAAAATAGTAGACAGGTTTTTTGTGTTATCTGTGTTGTTTTCTGGACTTGCATTGATTTTATTAAAATTCGCATAACCATAGGTTGTGATATATGTTAAGAATAACGCGTGGCGAAGAAAGTAAATTAACAAGTTGGTATTTTGAAATAGACAGAACTTTGTTAAGTTTGATATTAGTTCTGGTTTGTATCGGTGCAATAACGATGATATCAGCTGGTGCGGCTCAGGCGGCGCGTATGACGCCAACTCAGCCGTGGTTTTATTTTATACGAAAGGCATTACCTGGATATTTAATCGGATTGTTCTGTTTGTTCGGATTCAGTATGTTAAATAAACGTCAGGTCATAAGAATTTCTGTTGTCGGGTTGCTTGCTGGGTTATTGGGATTGTTATTTACGGTTGTGCATCCTGTGGTTATGAAGGGCAGTAGTCGTTGGGCGCATATAGGTGGTTTTTCTTTTATGCCGGCGGATGTGTTAAAGCCATCTTTTATAGTATTAACTGCGTGGTTCTTGGCTAAAATGCACGATAAATATGGTGGCGATATTTTTCTTAACAAAGAAGCGTGGAAAATAAATAAAATAAGCTGGTGGCCATATCTGGCACTATTTGCGGTATGTATATTCATTATATTCAGACATCCTGATGTTGGTAATTCGTTGCTTTATGTTTGTGTGTTGTTTGTAATGTTGTTTGTTGCGGGATTTCCGTTGAAAATGTTGCCTGCTATGTTGGGAGTGTTGGGGTTGATGGCGGTTGCAGCGTTGTCGATTATGCCGCACGTGCGCGCGCGCGCTATGCAGATGTTTGATGTTGCGCCACGAACCCAGGTTTGGTATTCAATAAATTCTATTAAACATGGTGGATTATTTGGCAGCGGTGATGAATCGTATGTCAAAGATGTTTTGCCAGAATCAACTAACGATTTTGTGTATTCTGCCATAGCGGAAGATTGGGGCGCTTTTGGCGCGTGTTTATTGGTCGTTTTGTTGTATTTTATATTAAATAATTTGATAAAGCACGCAACATTGGCCAAAGATGATTTTGTGGTATATGCCGTCACTGGTGCAGCTGCATTATTTGGTGGTCAGATTTGTTTTAATTTGATGACTGCATTGCATTTATTTATAAACAAAGGTATGACGTTGCCTTTTGTTTCGTATGGTAATGTTTCGTTTATAACTTTTTGCGTGTTGTTCGGTATGTTGTTGGCGATGATACGCGAAGATACTTGGAATAAATAACGGGGGTAAAGATGAAAATATGGATTGCAACAGGTGGAACAGGCGGACACGTTTTTCCTGCGCTTAGTGTCGCAGATGAATTGGCAAAGCGTGGACATAAAATAACTATTTCAACCGACGGGCGTGTTTTGAAAATGGTGCGGGATGGTAAGCCAAAGTCTGCACGAATCGCGTTCGTATGGGCATCTGGGGTTGGCGCAAAATCTAAGATAAAACAAATGTTCGCATTATCAAAAATAGGTTTATCTGCGATTGCTCTGTCTTTGCGGTTTATGATATTTAGACCAGACCGCGTTGTAGCGTTTGGTGGATATGCATCTGTACCGTCGGTGTTTGCTGCACACTTCTGGAAAATTCCAACCTTTTTACATGAACAAAATGCAGCGATTGGTCGTGCAAATAAATTTGCGTTGCGTTGGGTTAAAACTTTGATGACAAGTTTTCAAAATGTATCTGGTATGCCAGGCAAAACCAATGCGCAGGTTGTTTATACAGGCCTGCCGGTGCGTAGTGATTTTCTCAATGCTGCGAATTCCCCTTTAAAACACGAAAATAAAATTTTAATCACAGGTGGCTCACTAGGGGCGCAGATTTTGGATGAAACAGTGCCATTGGCAATCAAAGAAATGAAAAATAAAAAAATATTTATTACACATCAAACCCGTCCAGAAAATGTTGAAAAATTACAGCGTTTTTATGCAGAAAATAAAATTCGTGCAAATGTATTGTCTTTTATTCACGATATGGCGGGTGCCATAGTTGATGCAGACCTGGTTATTGGTCGCAGTGGTGCCAGTACAGTAATTGAATTAGAAACAATCGGGCGGCCTGCAATATTGGTGCCATTGAATATCAATCCGGACCAGGCGGCAAATGCGGCATCTTTTGCAAAACTGGGCGGTGGTTTTGATATTGCACAAGATAAATTTTCAGTCAAATGGTTATCAACAACCTTGGACGAATTATTTGATAATCCATCGCGCCTTGATAAAATGGCAAAAAAATCATACGTTGAAAATCTGGCTGTTCAAAAAATAGCCGACGTCGTAGTGAAATAAAAAAAGCACCCGATTGGGTGTCTTTTTATTTGTATATTTTTTTGCTTGCTTGACTTTTGTGATTTGTTCTATGATTAAGCAAGGAAGGAAAGGATTATGCAGCGTTTTTCTGTATCTTTGTTGGTTTGTTTAATGTGCCTTAACGCCAGGGCGGGCGCATATTTGCCGGTTGTTGATGTGTCAAATGGAATGGTTTCTGCGCGTGCCGCTTTTGGTGAAGAAATTATCCAACCAAAACAACAAAATCAGGTTGCAGTTGCGCCAGTAAAGAAAAAAAATGTTAAAAAAGTTGTTGCGCGTAATACAAAAAAATCTGTGGATGCGGGTACAACTGTGGTGGCGCGTGATGTATTAAATCCGCATCGCCCAAGTTCTGATTTGTGGGCAAACAATGATGCGCCGTTGCGTATGCCACGAATGGAAGAAATTGCTGTTATTCGTTCCGATGATTTGTTACCCGAAGAAAAACTTTCTTCTTCGCCAATTAAAATTGCAAAAAATACAGATGTGTTAAACGATTTTGATAATAATATTTCAAAACGTGATGCAATTGCAGAACTGGATATTTTACGCAAAGAAATTGCACAGTTAACTGAACGTCAAAGACAAAGCGAAGAAAAAATCGCGGCTGTGCGTCCTGTGGTGGTGCGAACACCAATCAGCGGGGAAAGTCGCGTTCAACCACGGACAAACCCAGAACCAACGATTACACACGAAAGTGTTGAACAAAATAATTTTGTTTTTGACACCCCATCAGAAAATACACGCGTCGCAAATGTTCGGCGTGAAGTTGTGCCAATGGAAACAAAGAAAGATATCGTGATGCGATCTTTGTCTGCAAATACGGCGGAACCCCAGATTGTTTCTGTGGCAGATAAGATGTCAAAGATGTCGCCAAACGAATTAAAAAAAGCATTTAAGAAAACATATTTGTCTGAAAATAAACATTTATCAACATACAGAGTTGATGAACGTTATGATGTGGCAAGTGATATGGATGCCCAGATAGAAGGTTTTTCGTCGCAAAGTGATTTGTCGGAAATTTCTGATGGGATTCGACCGCTGGAAATAAAAATATCGTTTATGAACGGAGATTCGGGACTTTCGCGTGATAATTATACTTTGTTAAGTGAAACTGCGTCTATCGCTGTTAATAATCCAAAACGTGCGATACAGATTGCAATACCTGAATCTGCAACATATACATCAGATTCTCGAAAATTGGCGGCACGTCGTTTAGCTATTGTAGAACAGGTTTTGCGTGATACTGGTGTTGCAGAACAGCGCATAGTTCCTGTGTTATCACAACGCGATGATGATGTTTTTGTATTGCGCATCATTTCTGGCGAGGTTTTTGAAACCCTGACCCAACAAAAGCGCAATATCTTTGGTGATAATGTTTCTAAGAAAACATATAAAAGTATGTCGTGGTAAATTTCTTTAACAGAATTTTAAATTTTCTTTACCCACCGATTTGTCCAATATGTAATGAAGTGGTTGAATCGCACGGTTCGTTATGTGCAAAGTGTTGGTCAAGTTTTAATTGGATTTCTAATCCAAAATGCTTTAAATGCGGATATCCTTTTCCTGCAGATTTAGACCTGGGACCACATCCAATGTGTCCGCATTGTGCATCGGGTGAATGTGGGTTAGATTTTATCCGCTCTGCGTGTGTGTATGATGATGTTTCAAAAAACATAATGTTGCCTTTTAAACATGCGTCTAATTTGAAATATCAAACTTTGATGTCGCGTTCTATGATAAATGCTTTGCGTGATTTAAATCTGGATGTTGATATTGTAATTCCTGTACCGTTGGCATATAAGCGATTATTCAAACGTGGATATAACCAGGCAACACTTTTGGCGCGTCCAATTGCAAAATATTTTTCTGCTGATTTAGATGTTGATTCTATTCACAGAAAATATAAACCTGATATGGGGCACAAAAACACAAAACAACGTCGTGAAAATGTTCGAGGTGTTTTTAAAGTTATAGATAAAAACAAAATCAAAGGCAAAAAAGTTTTATTAGTTGATGATGTTATGACATCAGGTGCAACATTTTATGAATTAAATCGTGTTTTGCGCAATGCCGGGGTTTCTGCTGTATACGCGGTTTCGTTTTGTCGTGTAGTTTATGCAATATAATGTTAGTTTTTAGTTGTACACAACGCGTGTTGTAAAAAATTTGCCACCTGTAATTCTTGGGGCGTCATAGTTTGTGCGGTTTCTTGTAAATCTATCTTTTCTTTGCAGGCGTTAATGATATCAAGCATATCTTTTTGATCTTTGCTTAATGGTTTTGATTTTGTTTCATCCCATTTCACAGATAACATATTTCTTTGATTCACAGATATATCATAGTTATTCGTGGCCCATCCGTTATCTACCGATAATATTTCATCGCCACTTCTATCAAATATTGTGTATCTGTCGCCTGTATTTATTTTTGTGTGGATTAAGACGTTGTTGTGGATAGCTTCTTTGATAAGCATTTTGATAATTCTGTTCATCTGTTTATGTCCCTTGGTTGTTATATGTTTCAATAATATGCTTTTGGATAGGGGTTTTCACTAGGAATCTATTGTTGTGCATTTACTTGATTTTGTATTTTTATTGTGCAAAAATCAGATTGATAGTAATTATTATCAAAGGCGCAAGATTATGAATATTGATTTAGGTAAAAACATAGCAACTCGTGATTTAGAAACAAAAATCCAGGAATTTTGGGATAATAATAATTTCTGGGAAAATGATGTGGCAAGCAGCAAACGACCATTTTGTATAATGATGCCACCACCAAATGTGACTGGTAATTTGCATATGGGGCACGCATTGGATAATGTTTTGACTGATATTATTTGCCGTTATAAACGTATGTCTGGTTTTGATGTTTTATGGCAACCTGGTACAGACCATGCATCTATTGCAACGCAATTGTTGGTGGAACGTGATTTGTCTAAGCATGGTATAAATCCAAACGCATTATCGTTGGATGAAAAATTAAATTATGCCTGGCGATGGAAAGAAGACAAAGGTGGTCAAATCCTTAACCAATTACATATTCTTGGTGTGACGCCTGTGTGGAAACGCGAAAGATTTACTATGGATTCGGGTTTGTCGCGTGCGGTTACAAAACTGTTTGTAAAAATGTATAACGAAGGTTTAATTTATCGTGAAAAACGTCTGGTAAATTGGTGTCCAAAACAACAAACGTCTGTATCAGATTTGGAAATAGAAACACGTGAAGAACACGGTAAATTTTATTATTTTAATTATCCCCTTGTTGATGGTGGTTATGTTGAAATTGCGACAACGCGTCCTGAAACTTTGTTTGGGGATAAAGCAATTGCCGTGCATCCTGAAAATCAAAATCTTAAACATTTAATTGGTAAACGTGCGATTATTCCATTAACAAATATTGAAATTCCGATTGTTGCAGATGAACACGCAGATCCTGAAAAGGGAACGGGGGCGGTTAAAATTACACCTGCACACGATTTTGATGACTGGGAAGTGGGTTTGCGTCATAATTTGGAACCTTTGTGTATATTGACCAAGGATGCCAAATTAAATAATGAATCAGTAATACCTGAAAAATATCGTGGTATGGACAGATATGTTGCACGTAAAGCAATTGTCGAAGATATTGAAGCTGCGGGTTTAATGGTAAAAATAGAAGATAAAATTATTCCAACACCATATTCCCAACGTGCCCAGGTTCCTGTGGAACCTATGTTGACGACCCAGTGGTTCGTTGATGCTTCAAGGTTGGCACAACCTGCGATAAAGGCTGTGGAAGAAGGCAAAATAAAATTCTTGCCAGAACATAGATATAATTTGTTTATGGCGTGGATGAAAAATATTCGTCCGTGGACTATATCGCGCCAATTGTGGTGGGGACACCATATTCCTGCGTGGTATGATGCCGATGGTAATGTTTATGTCGCTGAAACCGAAGAAGATGCTATAAAGCAATCTGGGGGTAAAGAATTAACTCGTGATCCAGATGTTTTAGATACTTGGTTTTCTTCGGGACTTTGGCCGTTTTCGACATTGGGTTGGCCGGATGAAACAGATGAATTGAAAAAATATTATCCAACAGATTTATTATATACAGCGGCAGATATTATATTTTTCTGGGTTGCGCGTATGGTAATGATGGGTATGTATGTTATGGGCGACGTTCCTTTCCATACTGTGAATTTTCACGGATTGGTTTTGGATTCCAAGGGTCAAAAAATGTCGAAAACCAAAGGTAATGGTACAGACCCACTTGATTCAATTAATAAATTTGGTGCTGATGCAGTGCGCTATTGGATTGCAACTGCACCAATTGGAACTTCGTTAAGATATAGTGATGACGAAGTTAAACGTGGTTCACGTTTGTTAACAAAACTATGGAATGTTGCAAAATATGTGTTAATGAATCTGACCGATTTTGAACCAGATAAAGCGAAACAAATTCCAGTTTCAGAACGTTTTATCGAAGATAAATGGGTGTTAAATGAATTAAATAAAACCATAGCAGAAACACGCAAAAATCTTGATAAATATGATAATTATAATGCACGCAGCGCAATAGATACATTCTTTTGGGATGTGTTTTGCGACCAATACATTGAATTTGTTAAAGACAGATTTTGGTCGCCTGAAAAATATAGCGCGGAATCTAAATTGTCTGCGCAATGGACATTATATACAGTGTTGCGTGTGATAATTGGTTTGTATGCGCCGTTTGTTCCGTTTATAACCGAAGAATTGTGGCAAAAAATTTATAAACAATATGAAGGTGGCGAAACACTACATCTGACGAAGTATCCAGAAGTCAATCCTGAATATGATTCAGATGTTGCAGTTGTTAATGTTGCGCTGGAAATTTTGAAAAATGTTCGTGGGCTTCGTACAGAGCGTAAAATTGGAAACGGTGCAAAGTTAGAGACTTTGACAATACCATCCAATACGCCAGAGATTTTGTTTGGGTTAATAAAATCAGCAGCACGCGCAAATGAAATTGTTTTAGGTGACGGCTTAGATTTTATTGTTGCACCAAACAACGAATAAAATAATATCAACCCACCAAAGGAGGGAGACAATGGTATCAAAATTAGTCGAAACACATACTCTGAAAGCGTATCAATGCGATAGATATGGTTTTATGCGCCCAATTATGTTGATGAATGAATTACAGGGTTTGGCTGACAAACACGCTAATATGTTGGGTGCTGGACGTGAGCATTGTATTGAAAATGGTATCGCATGGGTTGTGACGCATTATTTTATAGATGTTATTGAAATGCCACGGACGGGCGATCAATTAACATATTCAACTTGGCCGTCTGTATCAGGTGCTGTGAAATCAGAACGTGATTTCGAAGTTCGTGATGAAAATGGCAGATTGAAAATTCGCGCAATAAGTCAGTGGGTGCTTATTGATTTAAAGACACGCCGTCCAGTTCGTATTTCTGAATGGTTCCCAGAATGGACAGGGTTGCCAGATCGTGTTTGGCAGCGAGAATTTGATAAATGTCGTGATTTTGTACCGACTAAATCTAAGGTTTTATCTTGTCGTTATGATGATGTTGATATTAATCAACATATAAATAACGCAGTATATGCAGTATGGGCAACCGAATCAGTCGGATTTAATTTCAGAAATGAACATAAATTGCGTGGAATGGAAATATATTTTGAACACGAAATCAGTCCGAATACACCAACTGTGCGTATAGAAGTTGCGATGTCAGAAACTGAAACAAAGCACAAAATTATGACTGATGAAATTGAACACGCCAAAGTTATATGTTATTGGGAAAAATTATAAACAGATAAAATAGAAATAAAAAAAATCGCCAGAGGGCGATTTTTTAATTGATTGCGGACACAGCCAAACGTTTGCGTCCCGCTGCGCGACGGCGATTCAAAACATCGCGTCCGCTTTTAGTAGCCATTTTTTCACGAAACCCGTGTGTTTTCACACGACGTGTTTTAGATGGTTGATATGTTCTTTTTGTTGCCATAATTAAATCCTTTTGCCCCTATATTTAATCATACGTTTTATGAAAACGCAACTATTTTATTTGGTTTTTACATTAAAAACTTTCGCCAGATAGTCAACCAATAGCTTAAGAATAAAAATCATCCCCATTAATTTCAAAAATGGTAAAAATGTTGACCCTGATGAAGTTTCCATTTTGTATCCTTAATTTTTGTCTGCTTGTATATTATCACGTGTAGTATTTTTGTCAAGTTTTATTCTGGTGGTCTTTATGTGATTTTTTTGTTAGTATTTTTATGCTTTAACCCTTGACCCAAACGGGAAAAATTGCTATGTTTTTTGTATTGAAAAACAAGGGAAAAAGTGATGTCTGAAATCAATGAAATAAATAGCGAATTAAACGAAATACGGGTGCCAACATCCCCAATTGAACACGAAATGCGAACATCGTTTTTGGATTATGCGATGTCAGTTATTGTTGACCGTGCTTTGCCAGATGTGCGGGATGGTTGTAAACCTGTGCATCGTCGTATTTTGTATGTTATGAATGATGTCGCACCTGCGACTAAATCGACTGTGAAATCTGCACGTATCGTTGGGGACGTTATGGGGCGTTATCACCCACATGGGGATTCGTCTATTTATGACGCTATGGCGCGTATGGCCCAGGATTTTTCTATGGGTGAAATGTTGGTTCAAGGGCAGGGTAATTTTGGTTCGCGTGATGGTGATAAACCGGCGGCTATGCGTTATACTGAGGCACGCCTGTCCAAGCTCGGTGCGTCATTGATGGAAGATTTAGACAAAGATACTGTTGATTGGCAGCCTAATTTTGATGGCACATTACAGGAACCAGTGGTTTTACCAACCAAGTTTCCGAATTTCTTGGTTAATGGTGGTTCTGGGATTGCTGTGGGTATGGCAACTAATGTTCCAACGTATAATCTGGGCGAAGTTTGCAACGGTATTTTGGCAATTCTGGACAACAAAGAAATTTCAGATGACGAATTGTTTTCTATAATCCCGGGACCTGATTTTCCAACAGGTGGTATTGTTATGGGGCACGCTGGGGCTTACAAGGCACACACTACTGGGCGTGGTTCTATCATAGTTCGTTCGAAAACACATTTTGAAACAGTGCACGAACACCCATCTATAGTTATCGATGAATTGCCATACCAGGTGAACAAAGCGCAATTGATTATCAAAATTGCTGAACTGGTAAAAGACAAACGTATCGAAGGAATCTCTGATATTCGTGATGAATCATCCAAAGAAGGATTGCGTGTTGTTATCGAATTGAAACGCGACGTTATGCCAGAGGTTGTATTGAATCATCTTTTCCAAGATACAGAAATGCAATCTAATTTCCCGGTCAATATGATGGCGTTAAATCGTGGACGGCCTATGTTGTTTTCTGTGCGAACTGTTTTGGATGCATTTATAGAATTCCGCGAAGAAGTTATTCGTCGCAGAACAATTTTTGATTTAAACAAAGCCCGCAATCGTGCACATACCTTGCTGGGATTGTCTGTGGCGTGCGGTAATTTAGACGAAGTTATTAAATTGATTAAAGAATCCGCAAATCCAGACGAAGCGCGTGCTGCGTTGATTGCACGTGGTTGGGCGGCATCTGATATTGAATCTTATATCAATTTAATTGATGATCCGAATACTGAATACAAAGACGGAATGTTTTATATGTCCGAAGACCAAGCAAAAGCAATTCTTGAATTGCAATTGCATCGTTTAACAGGTTTGGAACGTGATAAAATACACAATGATTTGACTGAACTTGGTGCGCAAATCAAAGATTTGTTGGCCATATTGGGCAGCCACGAACGTATAGTTCAAATCATTCGTGATGAAACAACGGCTGTGCGTGATAATTGGTCGCAACCACGTCGTACAGAAATATCTGATGCAGAAATTGATATAGATATAGAAGATCTAATCGCTCGTGAAGATATGGTTGTTACAGTTTCTAATACTGGATATATTAAACGTGTAAGCCTTGATACATACCGCGCGCAAAAACGTGGTGGCAAAGGTCGCAATGCGATGACAACCAAAGACGATGATTATGTTGTTGATGTGTTTGTTGCGAATACTCATACACCATTGCTGTTCTTCTCGTCTAAGGGATTATGTTATAAATTAAAAACTTATAAATTGCCAGAGGCTGCGGCGGCAGGCAAGGGACGTCCATTGGTAAATCTTTTGCCGTTAACAGAAGGCGAAACAATTACCGCAATTTTGCCGGTGCCAGAAGATGAAGTAAAACGCGCCCAAGAATCCGGCGTTGAACATTTCTTGATGTTCGCAACTGCATCTGGAACGGTGCGCAGAAATCGTATGTCTGATTTTGATTCTATACGGTCAAACGGAAAAATCGCAATGAAATTGGATGAAGGCGATACGTTGATTTCTGTTATGCCGTGTAATGAAGACCAAGATGTGTTCTTGTCAACATATCGTGGTCGTTGCATAAGATTTGCAGTGCCTGAAATTCGTGTGTTCGCAGGACGTAATTCAACGGGTGTTCGTGGAATTTCATTACAGAAAGATGATTATGTAATCGGTATGGCTATGTTGAATCACGGTGAATCTGATTCTGTGGTGCGTGCCGCTTATGTAAAACAAAGTCGTGCGCTGCGTCGCGCTGAAACTGGCATAGAAGAAGAAGCGGATGCAGAAGAAGAAAATACGACTTTGGTATTAAGTGATGAACAAATGGCAAAGATGGCGTTGCGCGAAGAATTTATTTTAACAGTATCTGAAAATGGATTTGGAAAACGTACATCGTCTTATGAATATCGTTTAACACATCGTGGCGGTAATGGTTTTACTAATATTAAATTAGGTGGAAAAAATACTGCGGTTGCAGGTTCGTTCCCTGTACGTGACGATCAAGATGTTATGATGGTGACTAATGGTGGAAAAATCATCAGAACACCTGTTCGGGATGTTCGTATTGCAGGTCGTTCGACCGCTGGTGTCACATTATTCAGAACAGCCGAAGGCGAAAAGGTTGTGTCTGCAATATCTATTGATCACGAAGAAGAAAATGAAAATCCAGAAACTGCCGAAACTGTATATACGGCGGAATCTGCGACAGATAGTGTGATCGATGAATAAAAACAGGGTGTGCAGGTATGGAAAAAAATGATTTGTATTTTGTTCCGATAAATGATGTTGCAAAGCAGCTTGATATACCTGCACACACGTTGCGTTATTGGGAAAAACAATTTTCAAATGTTATAAAACCAACAACTGGAACAGGTGGACGTAGATACTATCGTCCCGAAGTTGTTGAAAAAATAGCAACTATAAAAACATTATTATATGATCGCGGTATGACTATTGCCGGGGTGAAAAAAATGGTTCATAGTGGCGAATTTTCTAATGTTGAAAATGTTGCTGTTGTGAAAACTGAAACAGTTGTACAAAATATTGATGATTCAGAGCTTGATTTTGCAATTGATTTATTAAAACAGGCCGGTGAATTGTTATAAATTTAAATCATAGCAGATTATATATATTTGTGATATAATTCCCATTATCATACAGGGAAAAATATGAAAGATGCTATTGCGTTTGCTTTGTTGTCTGTTTATACAGTTTTGGAAGTTATCGCGTATACACCACAATTGATTAAGTTATTAAAAACAAAATCTGCCGATGATTTAAGCTGTACCAGTTGGATGACTTGGTTTATCGCAGATTCGTGTTATTTAAGTTATGTATTATTAGAAAGCCCGGATGTAGGTGTTATATTTATTTGCTTGCTGGATTTGGCTTTCATAATATCGGTATATTGTTTAACAATATATTATCAAAAGCATAAAAAACGTAAATATCGTAAATTGAAAAAATAATAAAAAAGCTGACAATTGCCAGCTTTTTTGTTTTTTATCTTTGATTTGATTTGAATAACTTTCGGCATATTAATGCAATAAATAGTGATATTAAACCCAAGTTCAAAGCAGCAGAAATAATCATACGTACTTTTACACTTAATACATCGCGCGTAAACCACTCGTTAAAAAATTCGTGTTTAGGACCACTGAAATCAATGTATTCAGGATTAACACTAACTTTGCCGTTTTTATTTATTTTAAGGTTTATATAACCAAATTTTTTATTTTCTGGATTTCTGACACTTTGACCACTTGCAGGTGTTGTCCAAAAATTTACATTTGCGAATTTAGATTCTGAAAAAAAGTGAACGTGCCCAAAAAACATAGCATTTATTTTATATTTTTTGATTATCGCTTCAAATTTTTTCATTGAATCCGCCGTCATTATATGATCTTCAAAATAATCTGGTCTTGAATTTATAGGCGGAACGTGCCCCAGAATAATACAATTTTTAAACAGCGGGCGTATTTTTCTTAATGTATCATCCAACCAAGTCAATTGTTTGTTATCCAAAGTTTCATCCGATGAATCCAGTGTTATAAATAATGTGTTTCCATATCCAAACCAATAATAACCAGATCCCATAACGGTTTCATAAAAAGCTTTGTCTTTAAAATGTTTTTTAGTCAAACCGATACGGCGTGTAATATCGTGATTCCCCGGCAATGTCCAAAAAGGCGTTCCGTTCAACAATGATTTTATATCGTTTAACATCCAATAATATGCCGTCATAGATGCATTTGTTGTGAAATCCCCCAAATACATAACAAAGTCATATTTGTTTCGGTCAAAAGCCTGTTGCAACACACGACGCAGAACCAGGTTATTAGAACCTGTATCAGATACCAGTAATATAGATATATCGTCTTTTTTGTCTTTGGCGATAAATTCAGAAACTGGATTGCGATAATCGTGTATGGCATCAAAATATCTGTCTTGGAAGTAGGTGTGCGCAAATAAAAATAAAAATGCACAGACAAAATATATTATTGATAAACCAAAAAAGATATTGGATATAATTTTTAATGTTCTTTTCATAGCTTGCCCCTATTTGCTGGTATTATACTAGTAATTATTTGTGAATATTTCAATATAATTTAGGGGTGTTTTTAATCGCGACTTTACACCAATGAATTTGGCAGTGCATCCTGTGCAATTCACGAACCGATGAAATCAAAGAATTGTTGCGATTTGGGAAAGAATTTAAAACATTTTTCAAATTTTATGATATAATTACAAACGATGTTATGTAGGAGACGGTTTTTTATATCAATATTTTGTCTGGGTGCTTTTGTGCCGATATTTGCGCATGCCGATGAAGCATCTTTGGTCGCTACATTGCAAAAAACTTATTCTGCATGCGTTGGAATTGATGATAGTTTAACCGATTTGAAAAAAATGGCTGGCATTAATACAGCAATAACTGGTGTTGGAACAGCAACTGCCACAGGTGCGACCATTGTAGGGATTGTAAAATCTTCGGCTGATAAAGAATTACGTGAAATCTTGGCAAAAGTTGATGAAACAGATGGCACGACGAAAAATCCATCTGCAGAAGAAGCATTGGTTGTTTATGATAAAACTGGCGGAGTAAAGAGTGAAAGACAAAAAACACTGTCGGATAA
>JAZLBV010000001.1:0-11218 GCA_045613925.1 Candidatus Enterousia sp. | reverse complement strand
AAATTACTGCTTCCCCACTGTTTGGATGGATCAGGCCTAAAATCATTCGTAAAATAGTTGTTTTTCCTTCTCCACTAGGTCCTACAACCGCAACGATCTCATTTGGATGTGCAAAAAAGCTGCTGCTGTTTAATACATTTTTATCTTCTACATAAGAGAAGGTTACATCCTTCAAAAGCACACTGAAACCGTGTTCTGAAAACATTTTAACCAGCGCACGATACGCCGCATCCGATTTCGCAAAAACCATAACACCACTGGTATCTTTATCAAGACGATGTACAACCCCGGGTCGCGTCAATCCCCCCAGTGTCGACAAATTTGTGTGTGCCAGTATATTTTGCACCAATGTTCCTGTCTTGTTTCCGTTTGATGGATACATAACCACACCACGTGGCTTATTTATCACAATTATATCGTCATCTTCGTATAAAACATCCAAATAAAAATCTTTTGAAATGTTGTCGCGTGCTATATCTGTTTGACGTGGTGGTATTTTAACAACAAATTCATCACCGATTTTGGTTTTTTCTGATAATTTCACAGGCGACCAATCAGCACGCTTTATATCAAATTTTTGAATTTCACTGCGCGAAAATTCAGGCATCTTACCCGATAAAAACTTATCAACACGAACACCAACATCGGTTTCAGAAACTATGAATTTGCGAACGTCTGTCATTTTACATATCTTTCCAGTCTTTGCCACGTTCGCATTTTGATATATCGATTTCAAAATGCCTATCACCTTTGACAGGACACGTCAAAATCCCCGTAGAACGAGCATCAAGTGCATCCGCATCCGCATTGCGCCACGCAAAAGAAATTGTTTCTGGTTTATAAATACATACTATTCGCAAATCGTGATCAGGTTTTCCATTTGGCGACAACCAAACACGAACGTTGCTTGCTTCGCCATAACACGGAAACGCATCAAGATAATATAAAACCAATCCTTGTTTTACCAACGCTTTATCAATCCCCTTAATTTTCCCAGTGTATTGAGACCAAGGCAATCCAGTAACAGCCTGCCAATCCACAGTCGTGGAAAAAAGACTGACTCGTGGCGCAGGTTGTGGATCGTCTGCGTAAACATTTAAACAACCACAAAACAAAATCGCAAAAGTTAAAAATTTTTTCATTTTTATTCCTTTAATTCTATAGCTACGCGTTTTACATTTGTCGGTTCGACAGACAAAATATGATTAAACGTAACAGTCGTTTTTGATTCTATTAACGTGGCAGGGGGCATAAAAGTTTGACGCGACAATTCATTATTATCCGCATCATAAGATATGATAATTATATTTGGCAACCCGTAAATATCATCGGTATTATTTGTAATATCACCTGAAACAAAAATACGATTATCGCCATTATCATCAACAATTATATGAACATTTTTTTGATCTATGCTAGCAATCAAAGGTTTTTGTTTATGATTATTGTTATGAAAACTGATTATGACAGCAAACGAAAAAATGCACGCCGCAACAAACGCACACAACGCAGCAATAAATTTCATAGTTGTATTATGACGAAACGGCCGATGCGGCAGCCATGTATGACCACACACAGCGCATTTCACTGGGCCTGTTGGCGCTTTGTCAAGACTATATTCAGTTTTACAAAAATCACAAATTATTTTCATATAAAAACCCATTGTTTAACACAAGTTATAGCACAAAAATATTGTTAATCAAATCTTTATCATCAAAGGTTGTTATTATATTGCACCTACTGTACAATGCTTAGTATAAGCATCATAATTTTTGTTTTTCACAGCCTTGCAACTATCATCATCCCAATTTGATGAGGCTACACATTTGTATTTTACATTTATTATGGCTTTTATTTTGCATAAACGAACATCTAATACCTCTAAAATTGGTGTTGTTTTTGTAATTCCTTTTAAATATTCATCCGAAAAAAGCTTAAATTTATCATCACCATTACCACCAACATATCCTTGTGGAAAACGTTCTTCAAAATAAGTTAATCCACCATCATCACCAGAATGTGTTTTTTTATACGCTAAATCCAGTATTTTCGGCAAATTTGTTAATGCCAGATTTTTCAATCGTATTTTTTTGTTTTTTGCATCCCAATAATAGTCTGTATTTTTATTACGTATAATCGATTGAACATCTAACACAGGTGTTCCCCCCGCTATTTGATTATCAGGATTCGTGACAAAAATCACTCTGCCTGAATCAAAGAAAGCTTTTTTTGCACCAAGACTTAACGAAGTTCCTTCTTTTCGCGCAAAAGAAATAACACCTGATGACGGTTTAACAACAAAAGTCTCTAGATTAGAAATTGTATTTATATCCATTGTACCGTCGGATACCAATTTGTTGAATTGTCCCCCATGCGTACCGTTTATATAAAGAATTTCTCTAACCGTTAAACTTGATCCACTATCGCCTGAAGCCAAATGCCCAGTAATATTTCCTTCGGTGCTTATAAAGCTAAAATTAGTATTTAATGAAAATGTGGGACGTTGTAAAAAATATATCGTATTTTGTACATTGATTTTATTTGCGTTTAATTCTGTGTCAAAAAATGCATTATATACAGATGCATCATTGATGTTTACAACATCGTGCCCATCCAAATTTAACGGTGACAACATTGTTGCATCCATATCATTAGCGGATGGAACGCGCCACAAATATTCATTACTGCCACGCAATGTTCCGGTTACACTAACAACACCATCTGATTGATTACTAAGCCCCATATTGGTTTTTGGACGTAAAAATACATTAAAACCACCACGTACATCATTGCCATCAATATATCCAATTTTACCACCACCCATATTAACGATTCCACGTGTACGCAATGGTGTTGTTTCTTCATTAGTTAAAAGTACCACACCCTGTAATATATCTTTGTTTTGAACATTGGTTTTTAATATACGCAAAAAATATTTTCCAAAATCAGTTGAATCATTTTTTCTTGCACGACATCCAGAAATACAATCAGAACCGCTGCAATCATTTGAAAAATCATCAGATAAAAATTTTTCATCTATTAAATGACATATGTGAACATTGTCCCAAGTATGATTCCCAGAGTGGTTTATATATGTGCTACGATTTTTTACAATGTATTTTTCAAGCGCACCCTGAACCATTTCCATTTGTTTTGATACTGCTATATTACGTGCACGTTCAACAGCATTCTGTTGATATCTGAATATAAACGGAATCATTATGGCAGAAATTGCAAGTGTCATCATTATCTCGACAAGCATTCCACCATATTGTTGTTTCAATAAAAATGTTTTATTCTTTGTCATAACATCACCAATTTATCACTAATTCATACAAAGATTTTCACAATTTTCCATACAATCTTTCCCCAATATACAATGCCACTCTGTTTCGTCAATATCACCAGTTGTAAAAAATACATTATTTTCTAAACTAATCGCATTTGCAGAATTATTGATATTTAAAAGAACTTGTGTCAATACTGGTCCAACAGGCAGCTCACCAGAAACCATAGAATACTTCCAATCTACCAATTTCAAAAAAGCCAAATGACTTAATTCATCTGTCACAAAAAGCTTTAATCCAGGATTTATTTGTATTACATCAACCTCAATATCCGGGGACCACAAGTTTCCATTTAAGTCAAAACCCTTAATATTAACCAGTGTATTTGTACCAGATGCGATTAATCCACCATTATTAACAGTAAACGAATGACTTTCTACACCATTAACATTTAAATCACACCTGGTTCCAGATGAAATTTCACAAGACAATTCATTTGCGGTAATACCACCTTGAAGACCATAAGCACCCATACCAGTCAAAACTTCAAATCCCAATGTACCACCATTTATATTCGCACCCTTTGTAAATTGTATATTAGACGCCTGTATCACATCCGTCGCCTTTATACGATTTGAATTAACCGTATTCATAGATAAGTTGTTTACTTTAAAATTCCCAACATTTACCATATCATAATTATTCATAAGCAGATCACGCTCCATTCGATTCAAATGATCTCCTTCACCCAAATTGCTTCGGTGTAAATATAAAGTTTTGTCATCGCCACCAAAATCGCGTGTAATTCTATACACCAGATGATTTCCACCAGATTCCAAAACATCAGACCACGAATCAGGCAACTGGACCGCCCAATCTTTGGCATACGCACGATTATCATCACCAACAACCGCAGCATCACCACCAATATATTTAGCGATACTTGATGCACGATATTTGCTATCATCGATATTGAATAATAAATAAGTTTCCAAGTTTTTAATAGTACTGTTTCCAACAGATATTTGATACACCATTCCTTTAACAGCTTCTGGTGCAATACCATTTAATGTGTCAGCTGGAATTTCATTTGATTCTTCTGTAAAATCTGGTTGATTTACACGCATAAAATTCATAACCGCATCACGAGTACTTGTAATTTTATTTGCCACAGAAACATCGTGAATAACGTGCGTCATTTCTGAAATCTGGTTATATATAAACGGTGTCACCGCAACAACCAACCCGATTGCAAAAATAACCTCTAGCACAGACGCACCACGTTGAGAATTTTTATTTACGAATAAAATGTTTTTTGTATTTTTCATATGTTACAATGTGCTCCACATTTAATTCTTAATTTATGATTTAATCTGCGTTCTAATCTGTGATAAAGAAAATACTGACACAATATATTATAAACCAACGAGTTTTTATTTTTTTCAAGATTACCATTTACAAAAAAACCACTTCTCATATCAAAAACCCCACCATCTGCATCCCCACATCTATACTTGCTAGTTATATTTAAATACGGGTTATATACCATAGGAATATTAACATTATTTATCTGGTCCAAAAGAACATCTGGAATCAAAGAAATCGTATTATCATCTGTTAAATTGATTAACACACCTGGTACTGGATTTTTATTTTGCCATACATTTGTAACCGTGACAGCACTATCTCCAGCAGGTTCTTGAACCCCATATATATTACCAAAATTATCACCACAACCACTAATTCTATCACAAAAAAACGGTTCACCACCAGCCACCAAAACCTTGTCTACAAACAAAGTATCACGAACAATAATCCCTTTCGTTCTTTCTGCATATACATGTGGAGCACCACTCTCAAAACTGACCCCAAAAATTTGTTTAACTGTCATATCGTTTTCAAGAACATTTACAGTACCTTCCTTCAACAAAACATCACCATTAAATGTACACGTTGAACCTTCGTTGACTTCAAAAGTATTACCCACAGCTAACTTTAAATCATCTGCACGCACACTACTTGAAGATGTTATTGTTGCATCTGTACAAATCATCTCTTTGAACATAGCTTTTGCTGTTTTCACTTGGGCACCAGATAACGATAATGCAGGTACTGGCGACAATGCATTTACTGAACCTATAAAATTCGTCGTTATAGCCTTTAACACCGGCGTATCTATGCTAACATCACCAGACAACGATAAATTGTACACAATAGCTTTGGTAGCATCACCTTTGTTTGCATATAAATTGTTTATATTTTTTATAGTATTTTCACCCATATCTAGTTCAGTTAAAAAGCCAATATTTTCATCTGTTTCGCGTCTTAACACTACGTCAGTATAGGGCTCTTCAACCGGAACAGTTATATGAATTTCAGTACTTTCATTTATGTTTGAGTTATTACCACTGGCGTAAAATCCCAACATACGCAATAACTGTGCCCACTCAAGATTACTGTCTGTCAAATCACCACGACTTAATTTAATATAACCGTTTACCACAACATCACCACCTTCATTAAGTTTCCGTGTAGCAACCAGAGATATATCTTGATTAAATATAGTTTGCGTATTGAACCCCATAGGTAATCCATATGGTTCCAATGCCGCATTAAAATGACAATTTTTATTATCAGGACACCCAGACGGAACCGCACCAAACACAACCGTACCATTTGGATAATGATCCCGGAATTCATCACGCAAAAATATACGTGCAACATTGTGCACTGTTTCTATTTGACCAACAACAGAATAAAGGCGTGCTTCGGTATCCCGTGATGATAATTTGTTTGCAAAAAATGGCATAAATGCAAAAACCAATGTCAACGCTAACAAAGCCTGTAATAAAAAGTTTCCGTTCTGTTTTTGCAAATTACCCCCCCCATTGTTTGGTTTGATAATAACAACAAAAAATTTTTATTGCAATAACTTTTAAGATGTTTTAATATTCGTCTGTTGAAATTGAGATAGCAAACGGTTTTGCTGTCGAAAGATTACTTCCATTAAGATAAAGAAATAAAATGCAAAACAAAAAAAATCAAACATCTGTGGGTCAGATGATTCAGCGCTGTCATAAATGGCGTCAGAAAAGAAAACAACTGATTGATATGGCTCGTCAGACCGTTGACGAAATTGAACGCGAACGTTTATTACAAACGGCAGAACATTATGGACGCATTGTTAACGAAGAACAGGTTAAAATAGATTCTCAGCGTGATCCAAAAGATAAATCTATCGTACCAGACGAAACAGCCGAGAATACAGAAAATAACGAAGCCAACGATTCAGGTGAAGATGAAGAAATCGGATTCCCAGATTTTATTGCTAATTTAAAGTAAAATTTTATCTGTTTTTTATTGAAATCTGACTTTTATTTGCTATGCTTTACGCAAAGGAAGTGTTGATGGAAAATAATTATACTGTACTAGCACGAAAATATCGCAGTCAAGATTTTGAATCACTTATCGGGCAGGATGTTTTGGTTAAAACTTTGACCACTGCTATAAATACTGGGCGTATTGCGCACGCATACATTTTTACTGGGATTCGTGGAACAGGAAAAACCAGTACTGCACGTATTTTGGCTAAGGCTTTGAATTGTTTATCATCAGATGGCCCAACATCTAAACCGTGCGGTGTTTGTGAAAATTGTCGTGCAATCGCAGCGGGTCAGCATATAGACGTTATGGAAATTGATGCTGCATCACATACTGGGGTTGATAATATGCGTGAAATATTGGATGCGGCGCTTTATCGTCCAACAAACGCCAGGTACAAGGTTTATATTATCGACGAAGTTCATATGTTATCAACAAGTGCTTTTAATGCGCTTTTAAAAACCCTGGAAGAACCGCCTGCACACGTCATATTTATTTTAGCAACTACAGAAATAAGAAAGGTTCCTGTAACGATTTTATCACGTTGCCAACGTTTTGATTTGGCACGCGTACCAGTTGACACTTTGAAAAGACATTTTGCCTGGGTTGCACAACAAGAAAAAATTGAATTGTCAGATGGCGCAAATGAATTATTAGCGCGCGCTGCAGACGGTTCTGTCCGAGATGGGCTTTCTTTGTTAGACCAAGCTATTGCCCAAACAGGTGGGAATGTCACAGAAGCGGCCGTGTTAGATATGCTGAAAAGAACAGATCGTGGAACGGTTGTTAATTTTATGAAAACAGTGTTGTCTGGGGATGTAAGCGCCGCAATAAAAAAACTTGATGAAATTTACAATAATGGCGCGGATTTGACAATGTTGTTAAATGATATGATGGAATGGACACATTGGGCAACACGCATGTATCCATCTTTGCGATTACAAGAAACAACATCTTCGCCATATACTGCAGATCAACGTGAAACAATAAAAAATATAAATGAAAATATTTCATTAAATACACTTTCTAGAATATGGCAGGTTATGATTTCTGCTGTTCCTGAATTACAGTCATCCAGCAATCAAAAACAATGTTTTGATATGTTAATTATTCGTTTAATGCACATTGCGGATATGCCACCAATATCTGAATTATTAAAACAAAATGAAAAAGTTATCGAACCAAAGCCAGAAACAAAGACTGAAAAACCAATCAATAATTTTGTTGAGATACAAACATCTGCAGATTTGGAAAACGCTTTGCAAAATGCACGTGAATTGTTGCTTTATTCATATTACAGTACGAATTTAGAAATAACACAATTTGAATCCGGAAAAATAGTTTATTTTGACCGCAAAGGCGATAAGGATTTTTCACAAAAGCTTTCTATATGGTTGAAAGACAAAACTGGAAAAAATTGGTGTCTTGAAAAGATAGAACAATCAACAAATCAACAAACTATTTCTGAACATAAAAAATCTGAGATAGAATCCGATCCTATGGTTGCAAGTGCTATGGGGTTATTTGAGGACGCACAAATAGTTAATATTTCTAAATAAAACAAAAAACATGGAGAAAAACAATGAAACAAGAATCTGGACGTTCTTTGGTAGAAATAATCGGTGTATTGGCGATTGGTGCAATTATGATTGCATCTGCGTATAGTATATATCAATCTATTAATAATCGACAAACACGTTTAATTGCATCTGAAACATTGAAAGATGTCGCAAAAAAAACAAAAACATTATATGAATTTTCAGGGTATGGCAATGTCAATTTATCTCAGTTACAAACTGATGGTGTTTTGACAAACACAAATCCACCTATTGGTGGGGCTTGGGAAATTAAAACAACTAGTGATGGCACAGCTTTTACAATAACGCTAAAACAGCTTTCTTATGATGATTGTGAATATTTTGCGGTAAAAAAATCTGATTGGGCCAAAGAAAAGAGAATCAATATCAAGAGAGTGGGCGATGGTGGAACCTGTGTAAAAAAACCAACTGGTGATCAAAACTGGATTTCTTTCACCGTGCAGTAAAGTTATGGATTTAAAAAAGATAATTTTATTTGGAATAGTCTGTCTGACTGGCTGTGTTCAATACCATAGCCCACACCACAGCACCTGGCGAATGTATTTATCAGGTGCCAGTTTTGCCGACATGACAGAATCTTCCAAAACTGCTAAATTGCCGGTATATATGGGGCACGGTGGTAAAATTTTAACATCCACCGGGGAATTATCTGCAAATATGCAATACGGCGATAAAAATAATATTGATAACGCCGTATTGTTAAATTATATGTCGAATCTTGAATATGAATTGTATGATTCTTTGCGCAAACCTGGAATTTCTGTCCAGCGTGCTGGCACCGATGTTGTAATTATACTGGTGCGCGATGCGATTATGGAATTAGATATTGCCGATATATCAAGGGATGGAGCAGATACATTAAAAATTATTTCAAAGATATTGAACAAATATGATGCAACATTTATGGAAATTGCAGGATATACAGATTCTATGACTGATAAAAACGCTGCATATGCGTTGTCTTTTGATATGGCGGAACGTGTTGGTGTGTATTTTGCACAAAATAAAGTATCTACATCACGTATGTTTATTGTTGGACGGGGTTCCGCACGTCCAATTGCTGCACAGGATGATATGGGACGGCTTACTAATCGACGAGTTGAAATACGATTAAGCCCTGCCCGATAAAAATGCTTTGCGTTTTGATGCAAAGATTGCTATATTCGAAACAACTGGAAAAAAAGGAAGAAAAAATGACAGAAAACAAACAAACAAATCCAATGTTAAAAAAATATACAAAAATGGGAATCATTGCGGCGGCCGTGGTCGCGGTTGCTTTGATTGGTGTTTTTGTAATCTCTAAATCTGGCAAAGATGTAAAAGTATCTACCGCACTTGAAGGTGTATCTGAAAACGCTGTTAGTGCGGCAGATTTAAGAATCGCAATTATCAATATGGATAAAATCCAAATGGATGCCAAAGCTTTGCAGGATTTACACAAACAACGTGCAAATTATGAAGAAAAATTAAAAGACAAATTAGAAAAAGAACAAAAAGCACTTGAAAAAGAAAAAGCAGACATTGAAAAATCTCAGGATGTTTTATCTCAAGAAGCTTTGCAACGTCGTGTTGTTGAATATCAACGCCGTATAAGTGGTTTGCAACGTCAATTAAGCGAATCTGCCCAGGCGATAGAGGTTTCTTATCAGAGTGCTTTGAACGAAATTCAAAAGAAACACCTGGACCCGGTTATCGAAGGTGTAATTGCCAAGAAAAAATTGTCTTTGGTAATTGATGGCCGTATGGCGCGCATTGGCAAAGACGTCGCAGAATTAGATATTACAGATGAAGTTGTTGGCGCTTTGAACAAAAAAGTATCATCTGTAAAAATGGAAAAACCAAAAGGTTTTTAATAAATAAAAATAAGAAAAGAAATACCGGCGAATGCCGGTATTTTTTTATGCTTGTTTGATTTTATAAAAAATGATAAAATAATCGTGTCGCAAAGAGTTTTTGCGATGGGGTGTCGAAACCCTTTTCAACTAGCGTCCAAGATGACGTTAAAATCTCCAACCAAAAAGGTTGGAGGGTTGCCGAATATATAGAATAAGGCACACAATTTCTAGTTGAATTGTTTCGAACCTCCAGCCACCTGTATTTTCTGGTGGTTTTTGTTTTGTGGTATGGGGGCGCTGATGCAACGATTGAAATATATATATTTGTTTTTTATGTGCGTTGTTTATTCGTTAAACGCCGTTGCAGACGATACCGCAATACATAGTGAAATATTATCCAAATATCAAACAATCGAAGAATTAAAGAAAGAAATCGCACAGATAGATTCTGAATTTATGCGTTGTGAAAGAATGAAAAAAGGCTGGATAGCCGCAACTGTGGTCGGTGGTGTGGGTGTTATTGCGACAGGAACCGCTGCAGTAATCCAGGGGACAAAATTAAAAGATATGCCGAAAAAAGAGAAGAAAAAAGAAGATAAACCAGAAACAGAATCTAGGGATGAAGCACAATGAAAAAATTAGTGGTTTTGTTTTTGTTGATGATACCAGTTAAATCATTTGGGGATGCAAATGATGAAATGAAAATACAGATATTAAATTCGCAAATAGAATCATTGACCAAAGAAAGGGATGAAAAATACGATAAATTGAAACAATGTGAAAAAAAGACGAAAGGCTTTAAGATAGCGGGACTTTCCACATTAATCGCGACAGGTTTTGGTGTATATGGAAATATCAAACTGGCACAAAGATTAAGTGAAGGCACATCTGGTGGTAATAACAAAAGTGCGGCCGTTATAGATTCCCGTTCCCAAGAAGAAAAAAACGATGACAGTTGTGCGGTGCTATGTGAAGTTGGTGCCGCACCACCAGAATGCAATTGTTAACTAAAAGATTCGAACACATAACAACAAACCAAAAAAGGAGAAAAAAAATGAAAATGAAAAAAATGTTAATGTGTGCCGCGGCGGGTGCCGTCGCTATATCGTGTGCAAAT